>CALVLA010000005.1 GCA_944336125.1 uncultured Clostridia bacterium
AGAAAAAACAGGCAAATTCGGAAAGTATCTTGCCTGCGAAAACTATCCTGAGTGTAAAAACACAAAAAGCATAAACAAAGTTGTGGGCGTTTGTCCTGAATGCGGCGGAGACGTCGTTGAAAGAAAAAGCAAAAAGGGCAACGTGTTTTACGGCTGCGCAAATTACCCTGATTGCCAGTTTGTCAGCTGGGATATACCGCTTGCCGAAAAGTGTCCGGAATGCGGTCATTATCTCATCAAAAAAACAACTAAAGACAAAAAGACTGTTGTCCGCTGCGGCAACAAGGACTGCAAATACGTAAAAGAGGAAAATGATGAAAATTAATGTCATCGGAGCGGGGCTTGCCGGGTGCGAATGCGCCTTGCAAATAGCTGACAGGGGTTTTGAAGTAAACCTTTATGAAATGAAACCGCTCAAAAAGTCACCTGCTCACACAAATGATCTGTTTGCCGAACTGGTGTGCAGCAATTCACTTAAATCCAATGACATAGGCACGGCAGGCGGACTCATAAAGGAAGAACTGAGAATACTCGGCTCGCACGTGATTGAATGTGCCGACCAGACGGCTGTTCCCGCTGGCGGAGCTTTGGCGGTAGACAGAGAACTTTTTGCACAAAAAGTAACCGAAAAAGTAAAAAACAACAAAAACATAAAAGTCATAAACAAAATCTGCGACAAAATTTTTGAGGGTGAGATAAACGTAATAGCTACTGGGCCTCTCACCGACGAGGCTTTTCTCGGGGAAATCGCAAGGCTTTGTAAAAACGAATTTTTGCACTTTTTCGACGCGGCGGCTCCTATCGTTACCTTTGACAGTATCGACATGAACGAAGTTTTTGTTTCCAGCCGTTACGACAAGGGTACCGACGACTATTTAAACTGTCCTATGAACAAGGAACAGTTTGAAGCTTTTTGGCACGAACTGGTAAATGCTGAAACTGCGCATGTAAAGGACTTTGAGGATGACAAGGTTTTTGAGGGATGTATGCCGGTGGAGGTCATGGCAAAACGCGGTACCGATACCATACGTTTTGGCCCGTTGAAGCCGGTAGGCCTCATAGATCCTAAAACAGGAAAACGTCCTTGGGCAGTGCTGCAACTCAGAAAGGAAAACAATTACAACACAATGTACAACCTCGTGGGTTTTCAGACACACCTGACTTTCCCAGAACAGCGCAGAGTGTTTTCAATGATTCCTGCTCTCAAAAATGCGGAATTCGTGCGTTACGGGGTTATGCACAAAAACACTTATATAAATTCTCCGGATTTGCTGGACAAAAATTTTGCTTTGACAGATAATCAAAATGTATACTTTGCGGGGCAGATTTCAGGCGTAGAAGGGTACGTCGAGTCGGTTGCCAGCGGACTTGTTGCGGGCTTAAGCGTAGTCAACAAACTGCAAGGCAAACCGCAGATTGATTTTACAAACCGTACAATAGTGGGTTCTCTCGCAAATTACATTTCGTCGGCAAACGGAAAGTATTTTCAGCCTATGAATGCAAATTTCGGCATTTTGGAAGGGCTGGATTTTAACGAGAGGGACAAACGTAAGAAAAAACAGCTGCTTGCCGAAAGGTCTTTGCAGACGATGAGGGATATAGCATCCAAGATAAGATAGGAGGCAATATGGCAGAATACGATTTCAGCGCATTTAAAGGCACGACCATATGCGCCGTAAAAAAGGACGGACAAATCGCCGTCGCAGGTGACGGACAAGTCACCTTTTCGCAATCGGTAGTGTTGAAAAACAACGCCGTAAAAGTAAGAAGAATTTTTGACTCGAAAGTGGTTATCGGCTTTGCAGGTACCGTTTCCGACGCATTTTCGCTCAGCGAAAAATTTGAAGGGATGCTGCAAAAGTATGCGGGCAACCTCACGAGAAGCGCGGTTGAACTTGCCGAACTTTGGAGAAACGACAAAGCGGTAAGAAAGCTCGAAGCAATGATGATAGTTGCCGACAAGGACACGGTTTTGCTTGTCAGCGGCTCGGGCGAAGTAATTGAACCCGAAGGCGGAATTTGCGCAATCGGAAGCGGCGGAAACTTTGCGCTTGCGGCAGCAAGGGCGCTTTACACCGAGACAAATCTTTCGGCAGAGCAAATCGCAAGACGCGCTCTTGAAATTGCGGGAGAAATTTGCATTTACACAAATTCGCACATTACGGTGGAGGTGGTTTAAATGAGCATGACACCGAGAGAAATAGTAGCCGAACTCGATAAATACATCATCGGGCAGGACGAGGCGAAAAGAGCCGTTGCGGTAGCTCTTCGAAACAGATACCGCAGGAGCAAACTTTCCGAAAGCGACAGGGAAGAAATCACTCCTAAAAACATCATAATGAAAGGACCTACCGGCGTAGGTAAAACAGAAATCGCAAGGCGTCTTGCGCGTTTGGTAAAAGCTCCGTTTTTGAAAGTGGAAGCAACCAAGTACACCGAAGTAGGCTACGTAGGACGCGACGTCGAATCGATGATTCGCGACCTTGTCGAAGTTTCGATAAGACTTGTAAAGGAAGAAACTTTTAAGGACGTTTCCGAAAGGGCGCAAAACACTGCGGTCAACAAAATCGTAAACATTCTTTACAAAAAGAAAGACGAAATTCCCGAGGGCATAGCAAAGGAACAGCTTAAACAGGAAATTTTGTCGCACAATCTCGACAACATGCATGTCGAAATCGAAGTTGCCGACGCTCCTAAGCCTATGGAACTTGTTCCGGGAAGCGGTGCTGAAATAAACATCGGTAGTATTTTTGGGGATATGTTCCCTAAAAAGACTAAAAAACGCAGCGTAACCATTAAAGAAGCTTTGACAATTCTCACCAACGAGGAAGCGGACAGGCTTATCGATATGGATGCGGTTTATTCCGAAGCTATAAGAAGAGCCGAAAACGAAGGCATCATCTTTATCGACGAAATTGACAAAATTGCAGGAAAAGGAAACGGCAGCGGCCCCGACGTTTCGCGCGAAGGTGTCCAGAGAGATATTCTTCCTATAGTCGAAGGTTGCAACGTTACGACAAAATACGGCAACATCAAAACCGACTTCATTTTGTTTTTCGGCAGCGGTGCGTTTCAGGTTGCGAAAGTTCAGGATTTGATTCCTGAGCTTCAAGGACGTTTTCCCGTCATGGTTGAGCTCAACAGCCTCACGAAAGATGATTTTGTGAGAATTTTGACCGAGCCTACCAACGCCATTACGGGTCAGTACAAAAAACTGCTTGCGGTTGACAACATCGAGCTTGAATTTGCCGAGGACGGCATCAAGGAAATTGCCGAAATCTCATACGAACTGAACACTACTTCGGAAGACATCGGAGCAAGACGTTTGCAAGGCGTCCTCGAACTGTTGCTCAACGATGTTTCATACAACGTTGACGGAAGCGGCGAAGTTAAAAAAGTCGTTGTCGACAAGGAATTTGTCGATAAAAATCTTGCAAAGGAAACAAAAAACTTTAACATTAAAAAATATATTTTGTAAAAAACAAAAGGTGAAAAATGGCTGAATTTTTGTCGGGTATGAAAAGGACTGTCAGATGCGGAGAAGTTTCAACCGCATTTGTGGGACAGGAAGTAACTGTAATGGGCTGGACAAACAGAAGAAGGGATTTGGGCGCTTTGATTTTTGTTCAAATTCGTGACGTATCGGGTATTGTTCAGGCGGTAATCGACAGCACGAAAGTATCGAAAGAACTTTTTGCAAAAGCCGAAACCATCAAACTGGAATACGTAATCGCAGTAAAAGGCAAGGTAGTAAGAAGAACCGCGCCTAACATCAACCCAAACATGAAAACGGGTGAAATCGAAATTGAGGTTTCGGAACTCAGGATTCTTTCGGAAGCGGAAGTAACTCCGTTTAACGTAGGTGATTCAAACGCGGGTGAAGCGCTTCGTTTGAAATATCGTTATCTTGACCTCCGAAGGGAAGATTTGCAGCACAATCTCATCGTTCGCAGTCAGATTGCCCAGTCAGCCAGAAGATATCTTTCCGAAAACGGCTTTTTGGAAATCGAAACTCCGTTTTTGGGAAAATCTACACCTGAAGGCGCAAGGGACTATCTTGTTCCTAGCCGCGTTCACCAAGGCAAATTCTATGCTTTGCCGCAGTCTCCGCAAATTTACAAACAATTGCTTATGGTTGCGGGACTCGACAGATATTTTCAAATCGCAAAATGCTTCCGTGACGAAGACCTCAGGGCAAACAGGCAGCCTGAGTTTACTCAGATAGACATTGAAATGTCTTTTGTCGACAAAGAGGAAGACGTTTTTGAAATCATCGAGGGACTTATTGCAGGCATATTCAAAGATGTTTTGAATATGGATCTCAAACGTCCTTTCAACACAATGCCTTATGCCGACGCTATGGCTTACTACGGTTCAGACAAACCTGACCTTCGTTTTGACATGAAAATCAAGGATTTGACCGATACAGTCAAGGGATGCGGCTTCGGCGTATTTGAAAGCGCGGCTGAAAAAGGAAGCGTCAGGTGCATTGTTCTTAAAAATCACGAAAGCGACCTCAGCAGAAAGGAAATGGACAAACTGGGAGAGCTTGTCAAAACATACAGGGCAAAGGGACTTGCTTATCTCGGCAAAACTGCCGACGGACAAGTGGGGCGTTGCTCTTTCGGAAAATTCGTTTCGCCTGAATTTTTGAACAAACTTTTCGAAGTTTGCGAAATGGAAAACAACGATACTGCGTTTATCGTTGCCGATTCCAACGACGAAATCACTTGCGTGTCACTTGGCGCTTTGAGATGTCATCTCGCGGAAAAATTTGACCTTATCGACAAAGACAAGTTTGAAATTTTGTGGATTAAGGATTTCCCTCTTTTCGAGTACAGCGAAGAAGAGAACAGATACGTTGCAAAACACCATCCGTTTACTTCTCCTAAAAACGAGGACGTTGAGTTTATGCTTACCGACCCTGCCAGAGTCAGAGCAAAGGCATACGACCTTGTAATTAACGGTGAAGAAGCCGGCGGCGGCAGCCTCAGGATTTACAACCGTGATATTCAAAAACTTATGTTTGAAGCATTGGGCTTTACCGATGAGGACATCGCAAAAAAATTCGGTTTCTTCGTAAATGCATTCAATTACGGAACTCCTCCTCACGGCGGACTTGCTTTCGGCCTTGACAGGTTGACAATGCTTTTGACTCATACTTCGTCTATTAAAGACGTTATCGCTTTCCCTAAAATGCAAAATGCTTGCGACCTTATGACGGAAGCTCCTAACGTTGTTGACGACAAACAACTCAGAGAATTGGGACTTGAAGTGCCAAAAAAGCAAAATGACTGATTTTTGTCAAAGAACTGAGCAATTAATTGGTTGCGAAAGCTACCAAAAAATAAAAAACAGTGTTATACTGATTGTAGGAGTAGGCGGCGTCGGCGGCTATGCGGCAGAATTTTTTGCCAGAGCCGGCGTGGGAAACCTTGTTTTGGTTGATTTTGACAAAGTGGAAAACTCAAACATCAACCGACAGATTATCGCTACTTCGAAAACCGTCGGGGAGTTTAAGACGGAAGTTTTAAAACAAAGGCTTCTTGAAATTAATCCCGACATTTCAGTCAGGATTTTTACTCAGCGTTTCAATGAAGAGTCCGCTGAAAAAATTCTTGGTGAAAAATTTGACTTCGTGGTCGACGCAATCGACTCGGTAAAAGACAAAACCTCGCTTATCCTTTCTGCAAAGAGGGCGGGGTTTAAAGTGATTTCCGCGATGGGCGCGGGCAACCGCTTTGATATTCCGTCTTTCGAAGTCAAAGATATTTTCAAAACGCAAAACGACGGGCTGGCAAAAGTCATGCGAAAAAATCTGCGCGAAGCGGGAGTCAGTGAACTTCCTTGTGTGTGCGCAAAATCGCAGGCGATAAAACTCAGCGGCGTCGTGGGTAGTATTTCCTATTATCCGCCTGCCTGCGCGTCAGTCATTTGCGCTTACGTATTAAACGAAATCATCAAAGGTTGATATGTTGGAAACAGGTCAAGTAGTAAAACAAAAAAACAACCTGGTTACGGTGCGTTTTTCAAGAAAATCCACTTGCGAACATTGCAACATGTGTGCTTTTAAGCCGAATGATTCGCATGTTGACATTACTATGGAAAACACCGTCGGCTGCAAAGTAGGGGACAGCGTAGAAGTTAACATCACCGACAGCACGGTCCTAAAGCTTTCTGTCCTGGTTTATTTCCTGCCGCTTTTTGTCGGCCTTGTCGGCTTTTTGATTTCTTACCTGCTTGAAGCCTCCGAAATTGTTCAGCTTATTGTTTTTGTGGCTTCGTTGGGATTGGGATTCCTTTCCCTTGCGGTTATCGATAAATTTTACCGCTTAAGCAAAAAGGGTAAACCGGAAATTATCAGAGTTGTATCCAATACGGATTTTAGTGAGGAGGGTTGAAATGGTAGAAATTACCGGCAACAATTTTGAACAAACTTTAAAAGAAAACGAAGTTGTTTTGGTCGATTTTTGGGCTCCTTGGTGCGGCCCTTGCAAAATGGTGGCTCCCGTACTTGACGAACTCGAAGCTCAATATTCGGGTAAAGTCGCTTTTGCAAAAATCAACATTGACGATAATCAGGAAGTGGCATTTAAAAACGGCGTATTCAGTATTCCTAACATCTGTCTTTTCAAAAACGGCGAACTTATTGACAGGCTTGTCGGCTTTAAACCAAAAAAAGACATCGAAAAATTTTTGGATAAACAATTGAAAAAATAATAAAGGAGATATACCAAGATGATTGATTTCAAAACTCTTAAGGCGGCTGATCCTGAAATTTGCGAAAGTTTCGAACTGGAACTTACCCGTCAAAGACAAAACATTGAGCTTATCGCCAGCGAAAACATTGTTTCACCGGCTGTTATGGCTGCAATGGGTTCACACCTGACCAACAAATATGCCGAGGGTCTTCCTGGCAAAAGGTATTACGGCGGCTGCCAGTGTGTTGACATTGCCGAAAACCTTGCTATCGAAAGAGCTAAAAAGCTGTTCGGCGCAGAACACGCAAACGTTCAGCCTCACAGCGGCGCAAACGCCAACCTCGCTGCTTTTTACGCTTTCATGAAACCTGGCGACACTTACATGGGCATGAGCCTTGCTCACGGCGGACACCTTACTCACGGTAGCCCTGTTGCCGTTTCGGGTACATGGTTCAACGTTGTTCCTTACTTCGTTTCCGAAAAAGATTTCCGCATCGACTACGACGCTTTGGAAAAAACCGCTTTGGAGTGCAAACCTAAACTCATCATTGCCGGCGCAAGCGCTTACGGCAGGGTTATCGACTTTAAACGCTTCAGAGAAATCTGCGACAAAGTAGGCGCCATCATGATGGTTGACATCGCTCACATCGCAGGTCTTATCGCTGCAGGCATTCACCCAAGCCCTGTTCCTTACGCTGACGTTGTAACCACTACAACTCACAAAACATTGAGAGGACCTCGCGGCGGCCTTATCCTCTGCAAAGAAAAACATGCAAAAGCAATCGACAAGGCTGTGTTCCCTGGTACTCAAGGCGGTCCTTTGATGCACGTAATCGCAGCAAAAGCAGTTTGCTTGAAAGAAGCTATGCAACCTGAATTTGTTGAGTATCAAAAACAAGTTGTTAAAAACGCTCAGACTCTTGCCGACACTTTGATGAAAAACGGAGTCAACATCATTACCGGCGGTACTGACAACCACCTCATGCTCGTTGACCTCACCAACGACGATATCACAGGTAAAGAACTTGAACATCTCCTTGACGAAGCTCACATCACCGTCAACAAAAACGGTATTCCTTTCGACAAAGAAAGTCCGTTCGTTACCAGCGGTATCCGTATCGGTACTCCTGCCGTTACAACCCGCGGTATGAAGGAAGCCGAAATGGTTATTATCGGTGAAATCATCGCAGATATGATCAAAAATAAGGAAGCTGCAGTTGAAAGAAGCTCTGCAAAAGTGCTTGAACTCACACAGAAATTCCCTATTTACGAAAACGATATTTTGAGATAACTTTCTCATTAAAAAAAGTGCCGAAATCGATAAGATTTCGGCACTTTTTTGTTGACAAAAGAATATCTCAATGATAAAATCCCAGTAAAATAATCGGAATTAGATTACTGGAGATTATGAAGTTATCTGTTAAGGCAAAATACGGACTTTCCGCCTGCATACAGCTTGCGGAAAACTATCAAAAGGGAAACCTCACCGTTTCACAGCTGAGCACCAAAGCCGGCACCTCGGAAAAATTTTTGGAACAGATTATGGCCATGCTTAAAAAGGCCGAAATCGTCACGAGTACGAGGGGGGCTTTTGGGGGATATACGCTTACAAAAAGTCCCAAGGACACAACCGTAGGTGAGATTTTGCGTTGCCTTGAAGATAATTTGCAAATAGTCGACTGCCTTACGAACGATTGCAAATGCGAAACGCCTTGTCAGTCCTTCGTAGTGTGGCAAAATTTGCATGATTCTATCAATAATTGTCTTGATTCCATTTCTTTATACAGTTTGACCAAGGGGGATTTAAATGGATAGAATTTATTTTGACCACGCGGCTACAACGCCCGTTTCAAAAAACGTGCTTGAAAAAATGCTTCCGTATTTTACCGAAAATTTCGGAAATTCGCATTCGCAGCATTCTTTCGGCAGAAATGCCGTAAAAGGCGTGGATTTCGCCCGCTCGCAGGTTGCCAAAGCTCTTAACTGTCTGCCTAACGAAATTTATTTTACCGGCAGCGGTACAGAGGCCGACAACTGGGCAATTAAAGGGAGCGCGTGGGCAAGGCAGTCTAGAGGAAAGCACATCATTACTTCGCAAATTGAGCATCCTGCCGTTCTCAACAGCTGCAAATGGCTTGAAAAACAGGGTTTTGAAGTGACTTATCTTCCTGTCGACGGCGAAGGTTTCGTTAAGCTCGACGAACTTGAAAAAGCTTTGAGAAAAGACACGATTCTCGTTTCGATAATGTTTGCCAATAACGAAGTAGGCGCAATTCAGCCTGTCAGGAAAATTGCCGAAATAGTAAAGAAAAACAGCAACGCGTTGTTTCATGTAGACGCCGTTCAGGCGGTAGGCGCGGTAAAAGTTGACGTAAAGGAAATAGGTTGCGACATGCTTACGGTATCGGCGCATAAATTTTACGGACCTAAAGGAATAGGCGCGCTGTTTATCAGAAACGGTTTGAAAATCGACAAACTCATTATTGGCGGCGGGCAGGAAAGAGCAATGCGCGGCGGTACATCTAACACTCCTGCAATCGTTGGTATGGGGCAGGCAATAGAGGACGCGGTAAATAACCTCGAAAGTTATTCCGAACATTGCAAAAAACTCCGCGACACATTTATTTCGCGTGTCGAAAGCGAAGTGCCTTATGTAAAACTTAACGGTCCGCGCGAAAACAGATTGCCTAACAACGCAAACTTTTCCTTCGAATTTATCGAAGGCGAAAGTATTCTTTACAGGCTCGACCTTGCGGGAATTGCCGTTTCCAGCGGTTCGGCTTGCTCCAGCGGTTCTCTTGAACCTTCGCACGTACTTCTCGCAATGGGAGTTGACGTAGTTATGGGTCATGGCTCGATAAGATTTTCTTTCGGCAAGGACAATACTATGGAGCAAGTCGATTACGCCGTAGATAAAATTAAAGAAGTGGTTTCAACGCTCAGACAAATGTCGCCGTTGTTTAACTTGAAAGAAGGAGATGTTTCAAATGTCTAGTATGTACAACGAAAAAGTTATGGAAGTTTTTTCAAATCCTCAAAACGTGGGACAGATTCCTGATGCGGACGGTGTCGGAACTGTGGGAAACGCTACCTGCGGCGATATTATGAAAATGTACCTTAAAATTAAGGACAACGTCATCACCGACGCTAAATTTCAAACTTTCGGCTGCGCTGCGGCAATTGCAACAAGTTCAGTCGCTACGCAAATGATTATCGGCAAAACAATCGACGAGGCTGAAAAACTCACCAACGCCGACGTTATCGAAAATCTCGGAGGTTTGCCTGCTCAAAAAATTCATTGCTCGGTACTTGCCGAAGGCGCCATCAGAGAAGCAATTAAAAATTATCGCGAAAAACAACAAAATAAATAAGAATATATTTTTTTCACCTGCTCATACTACCTTCAAAGGGAGGTGTGTTATGAAAGGGGGATTTTTCGCAGGCATTGCTCTCGGTGCGATGATGGGCGCCGTACTTCTCGAACTTAGTCCTCAAGCAAAACAAATCGCAAAGGACAGTCAGCAGGCGGTTGCCGAACAAATTAAAAACATGACAAAATAAAAGGCAAAGTTTTCTTTGCCTTTATTTTTTCAAACGCTTCAAAAAAGGGCGCAGTTATGTTATACTTTTTTCGGTAGGTAACTATGGGCAGAGTTTTGGCTTTGGACGTCGGCGACGTCAGAATCGGACTTGCGGTCTCAGACCTCATGGGAATTATCGCAAATCCGCTTGAAACGTACAACAGAAAAGAATTGTCCGCCGATGTGGACTATATCGTAAAACTGGCCGGGGAAAGGGAAGTCGATACGATCGTAAGCGGCTTGCCGAAAAGCCTCAACAACGGCGAAAGCATTCAGACGGCAAAAGTACGCGAGTTTGTTTCTGCATTGGAGGAAAAATGGGGTAAAAAGGTGGTTTTTGTGGACGAACGTTTTACTACCGCCTCTGCTCAGCGAGTTTTGATTGAAGGTAACGTCCGCCGCGGCGACAGGAAAAAGGTCGTCGACAAAGTGGCTGCCGCCATTATTTTGCAGACTTATCTCGATACCAAAAAATAGGAGGGAACCATGGAAGAACAAAACAAAGATCTTCTTCAGGACGAAGAACTCGAAGACGGCGAAGTAGTTCAGCTTATCAACGAAGACGGCGATACCGTTGAATTTTATCACGTAGCCACAATCGAATACGAAAACAACTGGTACGTATTTTTTCAACCTGCCGAGGAAATGGAAGATATCGGCGAAGACGAAGTCGTTATATTCAAACTTGACACCGATGAAAACGGCGAAGACCTTTTCGTTCCGATCGAGGACGAAGAACTTCTCGACAAAGTTTTCGACGAGTACAACAAGCTTATGGAAGAAGACGACGAAGAAGATGGTTGCTCGTGCGGCTGCGGATGCGGCTCGGACTGCGACTGCAAAAACAACTGACAAAATTGCACCCTTTAAAGGGTGTTTTTTTTGTTCAAATTTTTGACAAACGGTTTGTCTTGTGATATACTATGCAAGGTTTATTACGCACCCTGTGTCTATTCGCGTATCGTTGCCGTACCTTGCGGTTGGTCGCGGAGCAAAAAGGAACGGGGGAGGGCTTTTTGTAAACCAAAAAGTAAAAACGAAAAGGAGAAACAAAAAATGGCAGTAGTTTCGATGAAACAGCTTCTCGAAGCGGGCGTTCACTTCGGTCACCAGACCAGAAGATGGAACCCAAAAATGAAAAAGTACATTTACTCCGCAAGAAACGATATTCATATTATCGACTTGCAGAAAACCGTTCAGTTGGCTGAAGAGGCTTACGCTTTTGTAAGAGATATCGCGGCAAGCGGTAAATCGGTATTGTTCGTAGGTACCAAAAAGCAGGCTCAGGCAGCAATTCAGCAGGAAGCCGAAAGATGCGGTATGTACTTCATCAACAACCGTTGGCTCGGCGGTACGCTCACAAACAACAGGACAATCCGTACTCGTATCGAAAGACTCAACAAAATCAACCAGATGGAAAAACTCGGCGAATTTGATCTTTTGCCTAAAAAGGAAGTCGCTAAACTCAAAGAGGAAAGAGACAAGCTTCAACTCAACCTCGGCGGTATTAAAGATATGAAAGGTCTTCCTGGCTGCATGTTCGTTGTAGACCCTAAAAAGGAAGCAATCGCCGTTAAAGAAGCTAAAAACCTCAACATTCCTATCGTCGCAATCGTTGATACAAACTGCGATCCTGACGATGTTGATTACGTTATCCCTGGTAACGACGACGCTATCGGCGCTGTTAAAATTATTTCTTCGATCATTGCAAACGCAGTTATCGAAGCAAGAGAAGGTATCGTAGTAAACGTTACCGATGAAGAACCTATCGCTATGAACGACGCCGTTAAAACCGACGTTGCTGAACAAAGCAAAGAAGTAACTGAATAATAAGAGGTGAAAATATGGCAAACTTTACAAGTGCTGATGTAATGAAACTTCGCGAACAGACCGGCGTAGGCATGATGGACTGCAAAAAAGCTTTGACTGAAGCTGACGGCAACATCGAAGCCGCAATCAAAATTTTGCGTGAAAAGGGCATGGCAAGCGCTGCTAAAAAACAAGGCAGAATCGCTTCCGAAGGTATCGTATCCAGCTACATTCACATGGGCGGAAGAATCGGTGTTTTGGTTGAAGTTAACTGCGAAACAGATTTTGTCGCTCGCTCCGACGCTTTCCAAGAACTCGTTCACGACATCGCTATGCAAATTGCTGCGGCAAAACCTGAAGTTGTTTCCGTAAACGACGTTGACCCTGCAAAAGTTGCTGCCGAAAGAGAAATTTTGACTGCTCAGGCTATGAACGAACCTAAACCGAAGCCTGCTGCCGTTATCGAAAAAATGGTTGAAGGCAGAATCAAAAAATATTACAAAGAAGTTTGTCTTTTGGAACAGGAATTCGTTAAGGATCCTTCAAAAACCATTGCTACTTTGATTAACGAAACAGTTGCTAAAATCGGCGAAAAGATTTCGGTCAGAAGATTCGTAAGATACGAAGTAGGCGAAGGTCTTGAAAAGAAAGAAAACAATTTCGCTCAGGAAATCATGGAACAGGTTAACCAAGTGAAGTAATTTTTAAGGGAACAAGTTTTCTTGTTCCCTTTTTTTCAAAAAGGAGAAAACCATGTACAATCGTATTTTGATTAAAGTCAGCGGCGAGGCCTTGGCTGACGAAAACGGATTCGGACTGGGTACAAAAACCATTGAAAACCTTGTCAACCAGCTCAAGGCATTGAATGAGCAAAACATACAGGTAGGCATTGTCATCGGCGGCGGAAACTTTTGGCGCGGACGCCAAGGGGAGCATATGGACAGAAGCACTGCCGACCACATGGGCATGCTGGCAACGCTTATTAACGCTTTGGCTTTGCAGGACGCTTTGGAGGCCCAGGGCGTACCGGCACGCGTTCAGTCGGCGATCAACATCAACCGTATTGCGGAGCCTTACATCTTAAGGCGTGCGATTCGTCATTTAGAAAAGGGAAGGATTGTTATTTTCGCGTGCGGAACAGGCAATCCTTATTTCTCTACCGATACAGGAGCCGCTTTGAGAGCGGCTGAAATTCATGCCGATATTCTGTTGCTTGCAAAAAACGTAGACGGTATCTATTCAGCAGACCCTAAAAAAGATCCTGACGCAAAAAAATACGACGAATTGAGCTACATGGACGTTATTCAAAAGGGCCTTAAAGCAATGGATACTACTGCCATCTCAATGTGCATGGAAAACAACATTCCTATCCTTGCCTTTGCCGTAAACGAAAAAGACAGCATTATCAGGGCTGTACGCGGCGAAAAAATCGGCACTATCATAAAATAAAAAAATAAGCTTGAAAAATGTGGCAAAATAAAGTAAAATGTGTACTACGAGGTGCAGATTATGTTATATGAAAATGAACAATTGCAAAAAATTTGCGATGAGTTGCCTGTCAAGTGCAACAAAGCCATCGATTTTACCAAAAGCGAATACAGCTTGTTGAGAGCCGGACGCGCAAATTCGAAAATTCTCGACAAAGTTTTAGTTGACTATTACGGCACGATGACTCCTATTACTCAAATGGGCAACGTTTCTACACCTGAACCGCGTATGCTTGTCGTTACGCTTTGGGATAAGTCCGCTTTGGGTAAAGCCGAAAAAGCAATTCTTGCCGCAAACATCGGTGTTACGCCTTCAAACGACGGCAATGTCATAAGACTTGTTTTTCCTGAGCTTACGGAAGAACGCAGAAAAGACCTTGTCAAACAAGTCAAAAAAATGGCGGAAGATTGCAAAGTAGCGATCAGAAATGCTCGCAGAGATGCCATCGAAGGTATAAGAAAGCTTAAAAATGACAAACAAATATCTGAAGATATAGCGTCTAACGCCGAAAAAGACGTGGACAAGGATATCGCAAAATTTATCGAATCAGTCGATCGCCTGTCCGCCGATAAAGAAAAAAATATTATGTCGGTTTAACACATGTATTTTAAAAATCTAATCGGGCTTGAAGTTGACGAGGCGGTCAAAGTGTTGACAGACAGCGGCGTCGATTTCAAGTTCACTTTTTGTCAGTCGAAAAAATTGCGTCAGTATGACGAAAGGCTGGTTATTGCGGTAAGAGAAACATTGCCCGTCGAGCTTGTTGTGGGGGATTTTAAATTTAACGTAAACAAATAGGAGTTTTATGGAATTTTTATCGTTGCCCAAACATATCGGGTTTATTATGGACGGAAACGGCAGATGGGCAAAAGCCAAAGGTATGCCTAGGATCAGCGGACATAAAGCCGGCGTCAGGCAAGTTGACGTCGTGGTTGATTTGTGTCTGAAATACCGTATTTCATACGTAAGCCTTTTTGTTTTTTCTACCGAAAATTGGTCAAGACCTCAGTCCGAGGTTGAAAATCTTTTTGATCTTGCAAGGGTTTACCTGAAAAAAGCGCAGGCTTTTTTAAAAAAGGACGTGAGAGTGGTCGTGTCGGGAGATAAAACAAAACTTCCCGATGACTTGCAGAGGGCAATTTTCGACGTGCAGACAAAAACCGCAAACTGTAAATCGCTTACTCTCAATTTGTGTATTAACTACGGCGGAAGAGACGAAATAGTTCATGCCGTAAATGCGGCGGTGGCTTCGGGCGTTCCCGTCGACGAAAAAAGTTTTAAAAATTATTTTTACAATCCCTTTTTGCCGGAACTGGATTTGGTTGTCAGGACCGGCGGAGAAGTCAGACTTTCAAACTTTATGCTGTTTGACGCCGCGTATGCCGAACTTTATTTTTCTGACGTCATGTGGCCTGACTTCGATAAAGACGAATTTGAAAAAATGCTTTTCTCATATCAAAACAGAGTGAGAAAATTCGGAGATATTAAGTAACTGATGCGTAACAGAGTAATTGTGTCTATTTTAATAGGTATCGTTCTTGCGGGAACATATCTATTGGGATATTTTGTCAGCAAACTTTTTATGGACGCTCTCATTACCATAGTCATTTTCTTTTCGGTAAACGAGATGCGCAAGGCATTGAAAGACAAAATGCCAAAGGAATTTAATCCGCTGCTTTTGACATATTCCCTGACTGTAGGCTTGCCTTACCTGAAACTCGGATTTATGGGTGTAGTTTACTATACCTTGCTGATTTTCGGTCTTGGCGCCACTCTTGCCGTATTCAAAAATATTCATCTCGACGGATTGATGCATTTTGCCTTTATTCTTATTTATCCGGGACTAACGCTTTCGTCGTTGTTTTTTATCAACAACTCGCCGCTTGCAAGTTTGGGTCTTGCCATCGTGTTTTTGGTGTCGACCATGTCCGACGTGTTTGCGCTTGTGTTCGGTATGCTGTTCGGAAAGCACAAACTCGCTCCGCTCATCAGTCCTAAAAAAACGATAGAGGGTGCAGTCGGAGGACTTTTCGGCGGTGTTGTGGGCGGATTTGCCGTATTTTTGGTGTTTGAAATTTTCGGAATTTTGGGTCCCGGATTTTTCGCCTGGGGACTCAGAAAATCCTATACATATCTGTCTTACGCATTGATGGCGGTGTGTGGCTCCTGCCTTACACAAATAGGCGACCTTGTCGCAAGCCTTATCAAGCGCAGTTTGGGTATAAAGGATTTCAGCAGAATGCTGGGGAATCACGGAGGCATGCTTGACAGGGTTGACGGAATTATGCTTAATTCCTGTTTCGTTTCGCTGATATTTACATTTATCGTATTATGAAAAAAATCGCTGTATTGGGAAGTACGGGTTCGATAGGCGTGCAAACGCTCGATGTGTTAAAAGCCAAGGGGGAATTGTTTGATGTTTTCAGCCTCGTGGCTTTTTCAGATATTAAAAAGGTTTTGGAACAGCAACGCGAATTTTCGGTACCATACGTCGGAGTAATTAATCTTCATGAGCAAACGGAAGGCGTTCACACTGGGGAAAACTGTCTGCTTGAAGCCGTGGAAGGCGCGGACACCGTAGTTGTCGCAACTCGCGGAATTGTGGCTTTGCCGGCTGTTTTAAAAGCTTTGAAAGAAGGCAAAACCGTGGCGCTTGCAAACAAGGAAACGTTGGTTTGCGGCGGAAAGCTTGTGAACGAATACGCAAAAAAGTACGGCGGAAAGCTTGTGACGGTGGACAGCGAACATTCTGCCGTTATGCAGTGCCTAAACGGCGAAAACAAAAAAAACGTTTCAAAAATCATTTTGACGGCAAGCGGGGGAGCGTTTCGAAATTTTTCGTATGAACAGCTGAAAAACGTAACTGCTGCCGACGCATTAAAACATCCTACGTGGCGCATGGGTCAAAAAATTACTATAGACTGTGCTACAATGATGAACAAGGGATTGGAAATTATCGAAGCGTGCAGACTGTTTGACGTAAGCGAGGACAAAGTGGAAGTAGTCGTTCACCCTCAAAGCATTGTTCACTCAATGGTTGAGTTTGCGGACGGCAGCGTCAAGGCGCAGCTTGCAAGTCCCGATATGAAACTTCCGATTCAGTATGCTTTGACTTATCCCGAAAGATTTGGCTGCGACATAAAGCCTTTGGACTTGTTTTCGTCGCCGTTAGAATTTTTTGTTCCCGACGAAAATAAATTTAAATGTATGAGCCTTTGCCGTGAGGCAATTAAAAAAGACAGGCTTTATCCTACGGCGTTAAATGCCGCGAACGACGTCTGTGTCGAAAATTTTATAAAAGGAAAAATCGGATTTTTTGATATTGCCGATACAATCGAAAGAGTTTTGAACGAATTTCTTCCGCAATATGACAAAGTTGACGTAAAAAGTATTTTCGATACTGACAGACAAGTAAAAATTATCACTCAAAATATTATCGACGGAGTTTTATGACGGTTTTAAGCAACTTGTTTTACATTTTGATTGCCTTGGTTGTGCTGATGTTCATGATTACCGTTCACGAACTTGGGCATTATATCGCGGGCAGAATACTCGGTTTCAAAATCAATGAGTTTTCCATTGGTATGGGACCGAAAATCTTTTCAAAAAGACTTAAAAACGACCAGATCTTTTCCTTGCGCTGGCTGCCGCTGGGAGGCTACTGCGCATTTGAGGGAGAGGACGAGGACAATCCTTCTCCTCAGGCTTTCAACAATCAAAAGCCTTGGAAACGTATTATCGTTTTGTTTGCAGGCGCGTTTATGAACTTTATTTCCGCGCTTATTATCGTTATCATTGCGTTTTCGTGTTTCGGTGATTATTTACCGACCATTGTTTCAAAATACGATTTCGATGCCGATTCTCAGGGAAATGCTATCGTAAGCCCTTTGGAGAAAGGCGACGTCATTCTCGAAATTGACGGAAAAGCCATTCTTTTGACTGTCGATCTTTCAAATATGATTCAAAGCGCCGGAGAGTTTTCAGACGTTTTGGTGTTGCGCGACGGGCAAAAGGTTTTGCTTGAAGACGTTCCTAAGGCCAACTATACAGTTACTGACGACGACGGAAAAACTACGACATATTACGGCTGGGGTGCTACTATAGCTCTCGGCGGTGGCGAAAGAGTGCGTTTTTCTTTCGGTGAATCGTTGCAGCGCAGTTTACCTTACTGTCTTAGGGCAGGCGGTTATGTGCTGGAAACTTTGGGCGGGCTTATCACGGGACTTATCGGTCTTGACCAGATAGGCGGTCCTATAACTACCATTGATATCACAAGTCAAATAGCAAGGAGCGGATTTGCCAATATCTTGATGCTTATTACGCTCATTTCCGTAAACCTTGCCGTGTTTAACCTTTTGCCTATTCCTGCGCTCGACGGTTCGAAAATCATTTTTGTCATCATCGAGTGGATAAGGGGAAAGCCTCTCAACAGGCAGGTGGAAGCATACATTCACTTCGCAGGGCTGGTACTGCTTTTCGGATTCGTGATATTGATTGACCTCATGAAAATTTTGGGTTGATTTATGACTAAGGAAGTTAAAATAGGAAAAATTACCATAGGCGGCGGAAACAAAATCGCGGTGCAGTCAATGACCAACACCCGCACCGCCGACATTGAAAAAACAGCCGAGCAAATGCTTCGTCTGGAAAAAGAGGGCTGTGATATAATACGAGTTGCCGTGCTTGATTTGTCAGATGCCCAAGCGATAAAAGAGCTTAAAAAACACACTTCGACGCCTATTGTCGCCGATATTCATTTTGACCATAAGCTTGCGCTTGCCGCAATTGAGTACGGTGCCGATAAAATAAGGATTAACCCCGGCAACATAGCAAACGAGGATTTTTTAAGACAAATAATATGCAAGGCAAAAGAAAAAAACGTTTGCATAAGGATTGGCGTCAACGGCGGTTCTCTCAACAAGCTTTCAGAGGAAAAGTACGGCAGAGGAGTTGACGCGCTTGTTGACAGCGCTTTGCGTTACGTTGAGTTTTTCGAAAAAGAGAGCTTTTTCAACCTCGTAATTTCGATAAAATCAAGTTCTGTTTTAAAAACCGTCGAAGCAAACAGAATTTTGTCATCAAAAACAAATTATCCTTTGCACATCGGAGTTACGGAAAGCGGTTCCGGGCAAATTGCCTTGACAAAGTCAGCTGTGGGAATAGGAAGTCTTTTGATTGACGGAATAGGCGACACGATAAGGGTATCGTTGACGGATGACCCCGTCGAGGAAGTAAAGTTTGCAAAAATTTTGCTGCGCGCTATAGAAAAGGATAAAAATTTTTGCGAAGTTATCTCATGTCCGTCATGCGGCAGATGCTGTTTTGACTTGATCGGGACGGCAAAACAAGTTTCGGACTACGTCAAAGACATTTCAAAACCGCTGAAAATTGCGGTGATGGGCTGTGTGGTAAACGGTCCCGGCGAGGCAAGGGAAGCCGATTTGGGGCTTGCCGGAGGAAAAGGAAAAGTCGTGTTTTTCAAAAGGGGTGAAGTGTTTTCCACCGTTGAAGAAAAAGACGCATTGCAGAAGTTTAAAGAGGAAATAGACAAACTAAGGTGAAAAATGCTGTTGGACGACATTAAGCAACTAAACCTAACACAACTTAAAGATTTGAAACTGTCAAAAGCCGTTTTCAGTAAAAAAGACAGGACTTTAAATCTCGAATTTGCCTCGAAGGAAAAACTTGACGAAAGTTTGGAAAGGGAAATTTCTGCCTTTGTCGAAAGTCAAATGAAAGGCGGAGTAAAAACTTCGGTTAAGTTTTTTAAAGACTATTTTGACGAAGAAAAAGTAAAAGGCGAGTTTTTCAATTACATAAAAAGGGAATATCTGTTTTTTTCCACTCGAATTGACGAGGACAACGTTTGCGTGTCAAAAACCGACGACGTATTTGTACTTACCGTAACAGTTACGCCGGAGCTTGAAAAAATGCTTGTTCAAATAGACTTTTTGCCTTGTGTCGAAAAACATTTTGCCGATATAACAAACTTTGAGGTCAAATGCAAATTCGACGTGGTGGAAAGCGACGTTGACGTGGAAAATCTTATGAAAGCCACTCAGACAATGCGTGAAACCCAAGTGACAAAAGCATTGTTTAAGCCTCAGAGAAAAATCGACGTAGAGGATGTGCAACCGCTTTTCGGAAATTTCATAAATCAAAAACCGCAATATATTATCGACGTTACCCGTCCCGAAAAATCTGTTACGCTTTGCGGAATAGTCGAGGGAATAAAGGAAGTAGTTACAAACAGCGGCTACACTTTGTTTAAATTTGATTTGTCTGATTTTACCGGCAAAATTTCGGTAATAGTTTTTTCCGACGACAAAATTTATTTAAAACTTAAAGAATTGCAGGTCGGAGACCAAATTTTACTTAACGGACAGGTAAAGGAAAACTCTTTTTCTCAGGAGCTGGAAATGCACGCTTACAGGATTTGTCGATGCAAAATCCTCGAAGAAAAGTTTGAAAGTTCACTTTCCAGACCTGTTCCCGAAGCGTACGTAATAGTAAAACCTGAAAAATTCGAAAAAGAGGAGCAGGGCAATCTTTTTTCGGAAAAAAGAGTTTCGCCTAAACTTTTGGGAAAATCTTTCGTCGTTTTTGACTTTGAAACAACCGGCAAAAATTATCTCAGCTGCAAAATAATCGAAATCGGCGCAGTGAAAGTAGTAGACGGAGTTATTACGGAAACATTTTCGACGTTTGTAAACCCCGAATGCAAAATTTCACGTGAAATTACCGAACTTACCGGCATAACCGACGATATGGTTGAGCATGCGCCTACTTTTCCTGAAATCATTTCGGATTTTTACAAGTTTTGTTACGGCTCAACTCTTATTGCACACAACATCGAATTCGATATAGGGTTTTTAAAGTTCAATACCAAAGACAGCGGATTTAATTTTTCAAATCCGCAAATCGATACGCTTGCTCTTTCGCGAAAATATTTCCGCTCGCTTCAGGGCGGCGTGGATACTCCTAAAAACTTCAAGCTTGGTACTCTTGCAGAGTTTTTGGGTGTAAGCCGTGAAAATGCGCACAGGGCAACAGACGACTCTATCATGGCTGCGGATATTTTTATCAAACTGGTGGAAATGGGTGCGGATTTTTGATTTTTGATAAGTTTTTGCCCAAATTGTGCAAAAAATGTTGTACTTTTTATCTCTTTATGATATACTAACAATGCTTATATTGGTACTATATGAGAGTAGGGTTGCCCCTGCTCTCAAATCATTTAAAGGTGTTGTATGGCATTGAAAATTTGTGAATCGGTGGAAAAATTTATTCAGCCGTATGCCGAACAGTGCGGACTTGACATTTTGGATGTCGAATATGTGAAAAAAGCCGACGGCATGAATCTTACCATTGTTATCGACAAAGAGGGCGGCGTTACCCTTGACGATTGCGAGAAACTTCACCGTCTCATTGACGAGCCGCTTGACGAATTGGATCCTACAGAGGGTGCGGCGTACACATTGAACGTTTCGTCGCCGGGACTTGACAGACCGCTTAAAAATCAAAAAGATTTTAAACGCAACCTGAACAAGGAAATCGTCGTAAAACTTTACGCACCTGTTGACGGCAAAAAACTTTTTGAAGGCTTTTTGACCGATTATGACGAAAAAACTTTTACAATAAACACCAATGACGGATTAAGGCAGTTCGAAATTGCCAAAACGGCTATTATTACGCCGCTGTTAAGATTTTAATCGGAGGAAAATTATGATTAGCAAGGATTTCTTTTTGGCGTTGGATGACCTCGAAAAAGAAAAAGGTATTTCAAAAGACGTTTTTATCAAGGCACTTGAAAACGCTTTGACTTTCGCCTGCAAAAAACATTTTGGCGAAGCTACCAACGTTGAGGTTAAACTCAATCCCGAAAAGAGTACTATTAGGGTTTTGTCTTACAAAAACGTTGTAGAAACGGTTGAAGATCCGGACAAGGAAATTTCGCTCGAAGAAGCTCAGGAAATCAAAAAAACATATGAGCTCGGGGACAAAGTTGCGAAAGAAATTTCTCCGAAAGATTTCAGCAGAATTGCTGCCCAGACAGCAAAGCAAGTAATTATGCAGACTTTGAAGGAAATTGAAAAAAGCCAGACTTATGATCAATTTTCCGAAAAAGAAAACGAATTGCTGGTAGGCGTAGTCAGCAGAGTTAAAGACGACGGAACCGTTTTTGTGGAAATCGGAAAAAATCAGATGGAAGGCATCTTGATGCCGTCTGACCAAATTCCGGGAGAAAGCTTTAAATTCGGCGACAAAATCAAAGTTTACGTAAAACGCGTTAAAGACGGGGCGAAAGGAGTTCAGGTTTTGCTTAGCCGTGCTTGCATCGGTTTTGTAAAAAGGCTTTTCGAAAACGAAGTTCCTGAAATCCGCGCGGGCATTGTAGTCATTAAATCAATCGCTCGTGAAGCCGGCTACCGTACAAAAATCGCTGTTTGGTCTTCCGAGTCGGATATCGACGCCGTAGGCGCATGCGTCGGTTCAAAGGGTGTTCGTATCAATGCAATAAGCAACAATGAGCTAAACGGCGAAAAAATAGACGTTATTCCTTGGAGCGAAGACAGCCTTGACTTTATCGCAAGCGCACTTAGTCCTGCCAAAGTATTTATGGTTCAGGGCAGCGAGGAAACAAAGGAAGCAAAAGTTATCGTTCCTGACGACAAGCTTTCCTTGGCAATCGGT
The DNA here is from genome assembly GCA_944336125.1 of uncultured Clostridia bacterium. GTDB lineage: Bacteria > Bacillota > Clostridia > Christensenellales > CAG-314 > Heteroclostridium. The sequence goes on from CALVLA010000005.1 coordinate 22,274, forward strand.
AAGGAAGGTCAAAACGCAAGGCTTGCAGCTCGCCTCACCGGTTGGAAAATCGACGTTAAGTCTTATTCCAATGCAGTCAAGCTTGGGCTTATCGAAGGCGAAAAGAATGAAGAAGAAAAATCAGATTCCGCTGACGACATAAACGATATACTTTCCCAAATGAAAGAAATATCTGCCGAGGACGCAGGAGAATAACATGGTTAAAAAAATCCCTATGCGTATGTGCACCGTGTGCCGTGAAATGAAACCTAAAAAAGAGCTTTTCCGAGTCGTAAAAAACAATGAGGGAAACATCTTTGTGGACTTGACTTTCAAGGCTAACGGAAGGGGCGCATATATTTGCCGTTGCAAAGAATGCGTTGAAAAAGCTAAAAAAGCAAAAACGCTAAACAAACAGTTTGAATGTCAGGTTGGCGATGAGATTTATCAACAGCTGACAGATTTATTAAATGAACAACAAAATTAAAGCTTACATCGGATTTGCAATCAACAAGGGAAGCGTCATTTTCGGGATTGACAACATCGTCAAAAGCAAACTGAAAATAAAACTTGTTTTGTTGTGCAAATCCACTCAAAAAAACACCAGAAAAGAAGCGGCGGAGTTTTGTAAAAAAAAGAATATCCGACTGCTGGAAACGGCAGTTCCTCTTGAAGAGTTGGCAAGCAGGAACGGTGTAAAAGTGTTGGCTATTACCGACACTAACCTTGCTCAAGCAATTATTAAAAATTCAGACGAAGAAGATGTGTGCGGAGGTGTCAATTGACAAACGGTAACAACAATATGAGTCAAAACAATCAGGCTGTGCAAAATTTTGATTCATTGAAGGCCTTGAAGTCCACGACCGTAAAGGAAGCAAATACGCTTTTAAGCGACGTAAGGGAAATCAAAAAGCGAATTGCAGGTATTTCTCAGGCAGTGGAACAAAAACAAAAACTTTTTGCCGAGCAGGTTAAATCGGCGCAGGAAGAGGAGCTCAAAAAACCTCAGCCTGAAGTTTTGCCTGCGGAAAAACCGGAAGAAAAAGTTTCGAAACCTGTTGTTGAACAGCAACCTGTGCAACAGGAAAATAAAGAAGAAGTTAAGCAGGAAGAAAAGAAGAGCTCTGTTAAAATCGAAATTACTCGAGTTCAACCGCTTATTTCTACTCCTCAGCAAAACGAACCTAAAATTTTCATTGACGAAAAGGGAAATAAAATCGTCAGAAAATTTATTACCGACCGTTTTCCGCCTAAAAAGCCACAGCCGGCCGCACCGCAGCAGCGTGTAAATTTCAATCAGCCTAGACCACAGAGCGGCAACAAAAATTTCGGAGGAAAACCGTTTGACCAAAACAAACCTCGTCAACAATTCGGTGCAAACAAGCCTTTTGGTGACAAGGATCAGGACTCCGCAAACAAATTCAATCAAAACAGACAAGCGGCAAAACCGAAAGTTTTTTCGGACATGCCAAGTATGCCAAAAGAACCGCAAGGTAAATCTTTCGGCAATAAAAATAAAACTCCTGAAAAGTCTGAATCCAAAAAACAACTTTCGGCAAAATCGCTGCTTAAAAAAGGTTATATCAATCAAGGCAGCATAAGCGAATTTGACGACGAATTCGTAACAAGAAAACTTCGCGTCAAAAAGCAGGAAGTTAAAAAAGAAGCGGTAAAAATCGAAAAAGCGGTTGTCAATACGCAGGAAGTACAAATCAAAGTACTCAGCGAAAAAATCGGCGTTACCGCATCTGAAATTATCAAACAGCTTTTCAAGGAAGGCATCGTAAAAACCATTAACGACTCAATCGACTTTGACTATGCTGCTTTTATCGCCTCCAACTTCGGCGTCGAACTTACTCAGGAACTCGACAAATCCTTTGAGGAAGTCATGCAAAGCGCAGTCGCAAGCGATGATGATAACCTTGCGGACAACGAAAAACGTCCTCCTATCGTTACGGTATTGGGTCACGTTGACCACGGTAAAACTTCGCTTCTCGACGCAATCAGAAAAACAAACGTTACTTCGGGCGAAGCGGGCGGTATCACACAGCACATCGGTGCTTATACCGTTCAGGCAAAGGGAGAACCTATTACATTTATCGATACTCCTGGTCACGCGGCGTTTACAGCAATGCGTGCTAGGGGCGCTCAGGTTACCGACGTCGCTATTCTCGTAGTTGCTGCCGACGACGGCGTTATGCCGCAGACTATTGAAGCTCTTAACCACGCAAAAGCGGCTGACGTTCCTATTATCGTTGCGGTTAATAAAATCGATAAACCTGAAGCAAATCCTGACAGGGTTAAACAACAGCTTACCGAGCACGGCGTATTGCCTGAAGAATGGGGCGGCGATTCTATTTTTGTTAACGTTTCCGCAAAAGCAGGAACCGGAATAGACAAATTGCTCGAAGCAGTGTTGCTTGTTGCTGAAATCAAGGATTTGAAAGCAAATCATCTCAAACGCGCAAGAGGCACAATCATCGAGGCAAAACTCGATAAAGGCAGGGGACCTGTCGCTACCGTGCTTGTACAAAACGGAACTTTGCACGTTGGGGACAACGTCGTAGCAGGTACGGCAGTTGGTAAAATCCGTGCTATGTTCGACGATAAAAACAGAAGCGTCAAAAGCGCGGGACCTTCTATGCCTGTCGAAGTTCTCGGTTTCTCTGATGTGCCTAACGCCGGCGATTTGCTCAATGCAGTAGACGAAAAACTCGCAAAACAAGTTGCCGACGAAAGAAAGGATAAGGAACGCAGCGACAAATTCAAGGCTTCCGCAAAAGTCTCGCTTGACGATTTGTTTGGAAAAATCAGCGAAGGACAGTCCAAAAATCTCAACCTTATCATTAAAACAGACGTGCAAGGTTCTCTCGAAGCGCTTAAAGGCACCGTCGAAAAGATTTCAAATGCCGAAGTTAAAATTTGTCCTATTCACGGCGGCGTAGGCGCAATCAACGAAACAGACGTTATGCTTGCAAAAGCGTCTGGAGCAATTATTATCGGATTTAACGTTCGTGCAGATGCTTCCGCAAGAGCAGCTGCCGAAAGAGAACAAGTTGACATCAGGCTTTACAGCATTATTTACGACGTTGTGGACGACATTACAAAAGCAATGAAGGGTATGCTTGCTCCTGTATTTAGGGATACGGTTACCGGTTCGGCAGATGTCAGAGAAGTGTTTAAAATCACAGGCGTCGGCGCCGTTGCGGGTTGCTACGTCACTAACGGAAAAATTTCGCGTAACTGCAAAATTAAAGTATTCCGCGACAACGTCATTGTTTATGACGGTGAGATTTTGGCGCTTAAACGCTTTAAAGACGATGTTAAAGAAGTGGCTTCCGGCTTTGAATGCGGTATTTCAATTAAAAACTACAACGATATTAAAGTAGGCGACGTATTTGAAGCTTACCTTGTAGAGGAAGTCAAAGAATAATCAGAGGTTATTATGAGCGGTATCAGAACGGATAAATTAAATTCCGAATTTCAAAAAAGCATATATGAAATTTTGACGAAAAAGGTAAAAGATCCGCGTCTTACCGAAATGTTTTCCATACTCGAAGTGCGTGTCGACAAAGAACTTCAAACCGCGAAAGTTTTTGTCAGTGTGTTTTCAACCGATCAAGAAAAAGCCGCAAAAACCTTTGAAGCGATTAAAGACTCCGCAGGTTTTATCAGGCAGACTTTGTCAAAGTCCATGCACATAAGAACGGTCCCGAAGTTTGAATTTTTGATGGACACTTCGATGGAATACAGTCAAAAGATAAACGACATTTTGAGTGAGATTAACAAAAAATGAATTTTGACAAAATCGCTAAAGTAATTTTTAAAGCTCAAAAAATTGCATTGTTTTCACATACGCGCCCCGACGGTGATACCATCGGGGGCGTTTTGGCGTTGAAAAACGCTTTGCAAAGTATCGGAAAACATTGCGACGCTTTCTGCGACAACAATATTGCTGAAAAATTTTTCTATCTGCCCGAAGCTGACAGTTTTATGTTGTTCCCTCAGGAAAAGTATGATTTATACATTGCGGTCGATTGCGGTGAGCTTGCAAGACTTGGTGAAAATTTTCAGGTTTTTACGCGTGAAAAAAATACCGTAAACATAGATCACCACATGACAAACGACAATTTTGCGGCAATTAACTGCGTCATGGAATACTCCAGTACCTGTGAAATAGTTTTTGAGCTGTTGAAATTTATGAAAGTGCAAATCGACGAAAAGTCGGCGATTTGTATGTATACGGGACTTTCTACGGATACGGGAAATTTTGCTCATTCAAACACTAACGAACATACTTTCGAAACTGCGCGCGAACTTGTAAAATACGACATAGATATCGCAAAATTGAATTTTGTTTTGTACAGGAACACTTCATATGAAAGGACTAAACTTTTGGGAAAAGTCATTTCAAGAATGCGTAGATACGAAGACGGTCAAATTTCATTAATTTACACTTTGACATCTGACATGCAGGAAGTGGGGGCAGACGCAAGCTTTACCGAAGGATTTATCGATTATGCGACTAACGTCGAGGGCACAGAAGTGGGGATTTCGCTTTGCCAACATGCGGAAAATACTTTTAAGGTAAGCATGCGTAGCCGCGGAAAAATCGACGTAAGCAAAATTTGTTCCGAGTTTGGCGGTGGCGGTCACAGAAACGCATCGGGCTGCATGGTTTCAGGCTTTTTTGAAGATGTCGTTGATAAAATAGTCAGAGCTGTTTCATTTGAGTTATGAACGGATTTTTCAATGTAATTAAACCGAGCGGCATGACTGCAAGCGATGTTGTCGTTTTTGTGAGAAGAGTGCTTAAAGAAAAAAAAGTCGGACATTTGGGTACGCTTGACCCGTTGGCTACAGGCGTTTTGCCTGTTGCCGTGGGAAAGGGTACAAAACTTTTCAATTTGCTTTTGAACAAGCGAAAAACATATCTGGCGTTTTTTACCTTCGGCACGGAAACCGACACGTTGGACAGCGACGGACAAATAGTCAGGCAATCAGAAACATTAGTGTCGGCGGAACAGATCAAAGAGGCGTGCAAACTGTTTTTGGGAAAACAAATTCAAATTCCGCCACAGTATTCGGCAAAAAAAGTCAACGGATCAAAAGCTTATGACTTGGCAAGGAAAGGCGAAACCGTTGAGCTAAAAGGCCGCGAAATAGAAATTTTCAAATTTGATTTTTTTAGGCAAAAGGATGAAAAAACTTTTGTTTTCGAAATAGAGTGCTCTTCGGGAACCTATATTCGTTCGATAGTCAGGGACCTTGCGGAAAAATTAAATACCGTGGGTTATATGAGCGCATTGATTCGTACCCAAAGCGGTCCGTTTTCGGTACTTGACGGATTTACGCTTGACGAGATAGAAAAAGAAAAAGAAAATCTTTTAGTGCCTGTTGAGTTTGCTTTGAATGATTTGTCGGATTTTATCGTTGACGAAAAGCTTTACAAAAAACTTTGCAACGGCGTTAAAATTCAATGCGAATTTGACGGCTACAGAAAAATTTTTTGCGGCGGAGAGTTTTTCGGAGTCGGAAAAAGCGAAAAAGGCTTTTTGGATTTGGAGTTTTATTTAAAATAAATGGTCATTTCAAATTTTTTTGACAAAAATACCGTTCCTGTCGTTATAGCTTTGGGCTATTTCGACTGTTTACATATCGGTCATATGCAGCTCATTAAAAAAGCCTGCGAAAAAGCAAAGCAACTGGGGGTTGAAAGTGCGGTGTTCACCTTTTCAAACAATCCCGGAAGTTTGCTTCCGAGCAAAAACAGACTGGTCAACACCTTTGAGGAAAGACTGAAAATGTTTGAAGAAGCGGGAATTGACAGGGTTGTATATGCAGAATTTACAAAACAGTTTATGTCAATCACTTCCGATGAGTTTTTGAACATGTTAAAAACACGAAACGTAGTGGGCGTTGTGTGCGGTTTTGACTATACTTTCGGAAAAAACTCCGCAGGCGACACAAAGGTTTTAAGACAGTTTTGTGAAGCAAACAACATGTCTTTTGACGAAGTGGCGATGGTTGGTTTTGAAGGGCAAAAAGCAAGCGCTACACTTATTAAAAAACTGTTGACCGACGGCGACATGCAAAAAGTAACCGCATGTTTGGGGCATAAATACTTTGTCAGCGGCAAGGTGGTGCACGGATACGGAATAGGCGGCTCAAAGCTTTTTCCTACAGCCAATTTAGATGTGTCCGACGACAAGCTTTTTCCTAAAAAAGGAGTTTACGCAGGTGAAACCGTAATTGATGGTAAAAAATACGTCTGCGTGATAAATGTCGGAACAAGACCGACTTTCAACGACGACTGCGTAAAAATCGAGGCTCATATTGTGGATTTCAGCGGAAATTTGTACGGTAAAGACATAACGGTTTATTTCAACGAATTTTTAAGAGACATAAAAAAATTTGACGATTTAAATCAGCTTAAAAATCAGATTTCAAAAGATATTGAGGATGCAAAATGTGTAAAGTAAGGTTCGGACCAAGCGGCAACAGCGAAAGTTTTTATGAACAAGGCTACAAAAATACCGAGCAGGCGGCAGAATGGCTGAGTAAAATGGGTCTGTCTGCTTTTGAATATTCTTTCGGACGCGGAACAAAAATTTCCGAAAAAAAGGCGTTGCTTATCGGAGAAAAAATGTCTCAGTTTGATATTGAAATTTCCGCTCACGCTCCTTATTACATAAATTTTGCAAATCCCGACGATGAAATGATTGAAAAGTCTTTCGGTTACGTATTAAGCACGGCGGAAAAGCTGAAACTTATGGGAGGAAAAAGAGTTGTTTTTCATCCGGCAAGCGTAGGAAAAAATGCTCTTAGGGAAGATGCTTTCAATCGAGCTTATGAAAACATGAAAAAGCTTGCTGAAAGGATTTATGCCGCAGGATATGAAGACATGATTTTTTGTCCTGAAACCATGGGCAAAATAAATCAGATAGGCGATTTTCACGAAATTGCAAAACTGTGCTCGATAGACGATGTTTTTGTGCCTACGGTTGACTTCGGGCATCAAAACGCAAGGACTCTCGGAGGACTTAAAACTCAGAAAGATTTTGATGAAATTATAAGTTGCTTCATTTCAGAAATAGGCGAAAACCGTACTAAAATGATGCACATACATTTTTCAAAAATAGAGTATACAAAGGGCGGTGAAGTCAGACATTTGACTTTTGATACCGATACTTTAAATTACGGTCCGTCATTTGAGCCGCTTGCAGCATCAATTAAGAAATTTGGTCTCTGTCCGGTAGTTATATGTGAATCGGCTGGCACACAGGCTGAGGACGCTTTGAAAATGAAAAATATTTACGAGGCAATTTGATGACATTGTTTGATTTTGACAAAAATTTTGACGCATTTCTCGTAGTAACGCAAAAAAATCGCAGATACTTCACTCGATTTGATTCTACCTTCGGTTATCTGATTCTTACAAAGGACAGAAAAATTTTTTTGACCGACTCACGCTATTTTGAAATGGCGCAGGAATCAAACAGTCAGGGCGTAGAGTTTGAGCTTGATATTGTAGGCAGATATGACCTTAAGGACAAGCTCAATGAAATTTTTTCCTCTTTAAAGGTAAAGAATATAGCTTTTGAAGATAATGAACTTACCTTTGCCGAAGTAAAAGACTTGAAAGAAACGTTAAAAAATTTCAACCTGGTTGAAGGCGGAAATGCTTTGACTGAGCTTAAAAAATACAAAAACGATTATGAGGTTGAATGCATCGAAAAAGCTCAAAAGATAACCGACAAGGTTTTTTCGGAAGTGTTGGCTACGGTGAAAGAGGGGATGACCGAAAAAGAACTTTCCGTTCAGATGCAGTGTCTGATGTTAAAATACGGTGCGGAAAAAAACTCTTTCGACCCGATTGTTTCATTCGGCGAAAACACAAGCAAGCCTCATGCTCATCCCACTGACAGAAAGCTTAAAAAAGGGGACAATGTATTGCTTGATTTCGGCTGCGTCGTAGGTGGCTATTGCTCTGACATGACAAGGACGTTTTTCTTCGGTGAACCGGATGAAAAAATCAAAAAAATTTACGAAATAGTAAAAGAGGCTCAAATAGAGGTTTTAAACAACCTCAAATGCGGTATGACTTGCCGCGAAGCTTACGAAATTGCGCAAAAGGTTTTTGAAAAATACAATGTTCAGCAAAACTTTACACATGCGCTAGGACACGGCGTGGGTATCGATATCCATGAAACACCGTCACTTCATCCGCTTAACAACGACGTTTTGCGAGAGGGCATGATAGTAACGGTAGAGCCGGGACTGTATTTTCCGAAACTCGGAGGCGTCAGAATAGAAGATATGGTTTTGATTTGCGGCGATTGTATCAAAAATTTGACAAAGAGCCCCAAAGATATTATAATAATCAAGTAAACATCAGGAGGATAATATGATAGTAGCAGGCGATTTCAGAAAAGGTATCACTTTTGAAATGGACGGTAACGTTTATGTTGTCGTTGATTTTCAGCACGTAAAACCGGGCAAAGGCGCAGCTTTTGTCAGAACAAAAATCAAAAACGTTGTTACCGGCGCGGTTCTTGAAAAAACTTTCAACCCATCGGATAAATTTGAAAGGGCTCACATTGAAAGTAAAGAAATGGAATATCTTTATTCCGACGGCGAACTTTATTACTTCATGGATACCGAAACTTATGAACAGTTGCCTCTCAATCATTCACAGGTTGAAGACGCTTTGTCTTTCATAAAGGAAAACATGAAAGTGTTCATTAAATTTTACAAAGGTGAAGCTTTCTCGGTAGAACCTGAAAACTTTGTAGTTTTGCAGGTTACTTCATGCGAACCTGCAGTTGCGGGAAATACGGCAACCAACGCTACAAAACCTGCTACGCTTGAAACAGGTTATGAAATTCTTGTGCCTATGTTCATCAATGAAGGCGATTTTGTTCGTATCGATACCAGAACAGGCGAATACATGGAAAGAGCAAAATAAAACTTATTGTTTTGAAAACTCTCCGCAAAGCGGAGAGTTTTTTTTATGCTCATATTCGCCAACCGAAAAGAATATATTTCACTATGCAAAAGTTAAAACGAATTTTGCCGATCAGTACGTTTGAAGCAATAACGAAACTGGATTTTGAAAGACTGCAGGAAATTAGGCTAAGGACGGACAAGCCGGTGTCTGTTTTGTACGGTGGCAAAAAGTACTTTTTGTGCTCGCAGGGGCTTACGCTCGAAAGGAAAAAGGCTTTAACGTCAGACAAGGTGCAAGTCGAAAATGCGCTTTTGGCGGCTTGTGAACACTCAATGCATAGTTATGCCGAACAGATGTCAAAAGGCTTTCTGGCACCTTTTGACGGCGTCAGGATTGGTGTGTGCGGAACAGCTGTAAAAAATAACGGTGAAATTACGGCATTTAAAGACGTTGCGGCGCTTAATATTAGGCTTCCTCACCGATGTAAGAATTGCAGTGAAAAATTTTGCTCGTCAAGTTTTTTTCCGCATTCAAACGTACTTGTGATTTCCTCACCTGGCAGAGGTAAAACAACTTTTTTGCGAGATATGATTTTTCAGACTTCGCTTTTTCCGAAAGGACTGAATGTACTTGTTGCCGACGAAAGAAACGAAATAGCGGGTATGAGCGACGGAAAAAGTCAGTTTGATTTGGGAGAAAGAGCCGACGTAATTACTTTTGCGGACAAGGGGTTTGCTTTTTCCTGCGGAGTAAGAACCATGACGCCTGATATCGTAGCTTGCGACGAAATAGACGAAAAAGATTTAATTTCGCTTTTTGAAATTTCTTCGGCTGGAGTAAATATTTACGCTACAATGCACGGAAAAAATCTCGAAGATTTGAAAAGTAAAATCTCATTTGAAAAGATAAAAAAAATTTTTGATTGTTTTGTGTTTTTGTCCGACGATAAACTGGGCGAAATAGCTGCCGTATACGATAAAAATTTGGTTTTGCAAACGTTATGAAAGCTTTGTTTATGATTTTTGTTATGTCGGCCTGTGTTTACATAGGGAACGATTTTGCAAAAAAGTTGAAAAGAAAAGAAAGGCTTTTTGAAGATCTGAAAATTTTTTGTTGGAGACTTAAAAATTCAATAGGTTTTTTTAACGAAAAACTTCTTAACGTATTTGAAAAATCACAAAGCGAATGCGGTTCTGATTTTTCTGACATATGTAAAAACTGTGTTTCATCATTGAATAACACCGAGGATAAACTTTTAAAAAAAGAAAACTTTGCAAAAAACTTTTTGACAGATGAAGAAAAAGACACGATTTTGGGATTTTTTTCCTGCCTTGGAAAAAGTGACAGTGCTTCGCAACTCAAACAGATAGAAGGATATGAAAAAATATTTGAGCAAAAAAACGAGGAGTACAGAAAAAACGCAAAAGAGAAAGGCGGACTTTACAAAAGACTGGGGATTTTTGCCGGATTGTTTTTGATAGTTTTGTGTCTGTGAGGATTATCGGTGGGCGTTGAGATAATATTCAAAATAGCGGCAATAGGAATTTTGACCGCAATGATAAACACGATTTTAAAAAAAGCCGACAAAGACGAAATTGCTACTTTGACGACGATTGCCGGTTTGATTTTAGTTTTGCTCATTGTACTCGACATGCTTGTGCAGCTGTTCGACACGATAAGAGCATTGTTCGGCATATAGTATGAACATTTTTCAAATCATTGCGATAGGAATAATTTCAGCAATACTCATTACGCTTCTGAAAGAGACAAAACCCGAGCTTGCGATAATTTTGGGTGTGGCGGCAGGCGTAATAATTGTCATTTTAGTCGTGGACGAGCTGTATGAGATAGTGGCTTCGTTTTACGAAATAGTGGAAATGACGGGTATAGGCGGCGAAATATTCACTACTGTCCTCAAAATCATAGGCATAGGGTACATAACGGAGTTTGCGGCAAACATTTGTGCGGACGCAGGGTGTAAAAGCGTGGGGGACAAAATTTTGTTTGCGGCAAAAGTAGTAATTATGATTTTATCTTTGCCTGTGATAAAGGGATTGCTGTCGCTTATTGTGGAGATACTGCCGTGAAAAAAGTATTTTGTTCGATACTGATATTTTTAATAATCGGATTTGCGATAAGCATAATGCTTCCTCAAGGAATTTATGCGGCAGGTGAGTCAAATGATGAGATATTCGACAAGCTTGACCAAAGTGTGGACGAGCAGTTGGGAATGCTCGATTTAAGCGGCTTGGATAAAATTCTCGAAGAATTGGGATTGGAAGACGGCGGACTGTTTGAAAATAAAACCTTTACCGAAAAGGTGCAAAGCATACTTGACGGCGAGTTTGCGGAAGATACTCAGGGGTTTTTACAAGCCTTTTTAAAACTTATTTTTGACGGAATAATAAAGCTTTTGCCTGTACTTTCGGGCATTGCCGTAGTTGCGATTTTGTGCGGAATAATAACAAACATGAAATCGGGATTTATTTCGCAGGCGACGGGAGAAATTGTTTTTTTTGCATGCTTTGCGCTTGTGATCGTTCTGACTTTATCATGTGCGGCAGGACTGATAGAAAGCGCGGAAAATGCCGTCCGGCTGCTTAAAAAGCAAATGAACATAGCCTTTCCGATTTTGCTTACTTTGATGGCAGGAGTAGGCGGAGTTGTCAGCGCAAAAGCTTATCAGCCTGCGGTGGCACTTTTGTCAGGCGGTGTGGCAGAAATTGTTGCCAACGTGATTTTGCCGCTGTTTGTTTTTACGCTTGTTTTTTCGGTAGTGGGAAATCTTTCAAAAAGCGTAAAACTTTCAAAATTAACTGACTTTTTTAAAAGCACTTCCGTAACTATTTTGGCTATAACTTTCACCGTGTTTACGGCATTTATGTCGGTTCAGGGGCTTACTGCGGGTGCCTTTGATTCCGTGTCAATACGAGCTGCCAAGTTTGCCACAAAAAGCTACATACCTATTTTGGGCGGCTACTTGGCAGACGGTTTCGATTTGATTCTGGCAGGCGGTTTGCTGGTAAAAAACTCCGTGGGGGTTGCGGGGCTATTGCTTTTGGTGTCCACGATACTTTCGCCTATAATTCAGATTTTAGCCGTAACTTTCGGTTTGAAGCTCGTTGCCGCAATAGTAGAGCCTGCTACTGACGAAAGAATAACTTCGTTTTTGACTTCGGTTTCAAAAAATCTCAACATGTTGATAGTGGCTATACTTGCTGTGGCGTTTATGTATTTTATCAGCATAATGTTACTCATTTTTACCTCAAATGCCTTCTTTTAAGGAAAATTACTATGAATTTAAGCAGTTGGATACTATCTATTACAGGCATAGTAGTGTTAACTTTGATTGTTGACATACTTTTGCCCGAAGGTCAGACGGCAAAATACATCAAAAGCATCTTTGCGGTGATTACGGTTTTCGTGATCGTTTCGCCGCTTCCAAAACTTTTTAGCGAAAGCATTTCCTTTGACAAGCAATTTGAAAGCGACGGTGCCGCTCATGTGGACGAAACATATTTGGAAAACCTTGGTGCTTATCGAGCGGATTATATTGAAAACCTGATTATTTCTGAACTTGAAGGCAAAAAAATTTCCGGAGTGGAAATTGAAGTTTTTTGTCAAATGAAGGATTACGTTTTTGAGATAAAAACTATTTCGGTAAATTTGGACAAAGCGTCATTTGAGGGACAAGGGACGAATATAGATGTTAAAGAAGAAATCCTCAATGTAATTGAAAACGCATTGAATGTTTCAAACGATAAGGTTGTTTTTTATGAGTGAAAAAAAAGGAATTTTTGCAAAGATAAAATCTGTTAAAAACATTGAAATAATTTTTGCGCTTGTTTTGGGCGCGATAGCATTATTTGTGTTTTTCGGCAACTTTTCGCTTTTTTCGACACAAGAAAAAAATTCTTCTTACGATTTTTCGGAATATGTGAGCAGTTTGCAAAATAAAATTGAAGCAGTAATCTCGCAAATCAACGGAGCGGGAAACGTAGATATGGTAATTACGTTTTCCGGAGGAGTCGAACAGGAATACGCTTATACAACGGAAAAAGTTACTGAAAACGGTGTGGTTACCGAAACTAACACTCTTACGTTAGTGTCGGGAAAACCCGTAGTCATAAGAGACAAAATGCCACAAATTTCAGGTGTGGTGATAGTTGCCGACGGAGCGGGGAACATGTCGGTTCGACTTGAAATCATTAAGGCTGTTCAGGCATTGTTGGATGTGCCTAACGGAAAAATAGAAGTTTTTAAGCGGTCATAAAGGGAGGTTTTTATGTCTAAGAAGAAAAAGGTTTTGGTCTTATCAGTAATGGTGCTTGTTTTGGCTGTCGCGGTAGTGCTTAATTTTACGCTGCTCGGCAACAAAATCAATCCGGATAACGAAAGCACTTCTGCAAGTTTTTTCGCTACATACCGTGAAACCAGACAAAGCGAACGCAATCAGGAAATTTTGTATCTTGATTCGGTAATCGCAATGGAAGGCGAGGAGTTTGCCGATGCAAGACAGACTGCAGTAGAACAAAAAATGAAGCTTGTCGAAATTATGGAAAAAGAATTGCTTCTCGAAAGTCTTTTGAAAGCCAAAGGTTATGAGGACGTTGTGGTAAGCGTAGGTCTTAGCAGCGACAACATCAACGTAATAGTCAAAGCAGACGAATTGACTCGCGAAGACACCGCAAAAATTTACGGTACAATCAAAAGCGAAACAAATGCTTCGGCAGACTTGGTAAAAATAATGTCAACAAAATAATTCCTTGTTGTTGTAATTATATGCCGATTGTGCTATAATTGCCACAATAGGAGTGTAGTTTATGAAGATTGTCTCAAAATCCAGCGATTCGGGCAAGGTCATTTACAACAGCGACATTATCGCTCCGATTGTCAAACTTTCGCTGGACAAAATCGACGGCGTCGAGCTGGCCACCTCAAAAAAAGGTTCGGTCAACAGCAGGCGTAATCAGGGAATAAGAGTCGAAAGCGTTTCCGATTTGGTTTACATCGACGTTTACGTGAAAGTTCGTTTTTCCGAAAGCGTCAGGGAAGTTGCTTACAAGGTTCAGCAAATCATCAAAAACGAATTGGAAACAGCCACTAATTTCCACGTTAAGGATGTTAACGTACACGTTGTCGACGTTGAATTTGCCTGAGCTTTCTAAACCCTTTGGTTTTCCAAAGGGTTTATTCTGCATTTAGCTGTTAAGGTTTTTATGAGAAAATACGCAAGAGAAGTTACTTTCAGTCTTACATTTGAATATCTGTTTTCGAAAAACGTCAATTCGCTTGACCTTGATATGTTTGATTCCAAAAAACTTACGCAAGACGATTTCGAATATATCAAATCAACTTACGGCGGTATTATCGAAAATTTTGACCAATTGATGGCAACGGTCGGCAGTCTGTCAAAGGGGTTTAAGCTTGACAGGATTTTTAAAGTGGACCTTGCCATTCTTATGACTGCGGTTTACGAGCTGTCTCATTCTGACATTCCCGTTGAAGTTTGTATTAACGAAGCGGTTGAACTCGCAAAAAGATTTTCTACCGAAAAAAGCGTCGGCTTCGTAAACGGTATTTTGGCTGAATATGTTAAAAATTACAAAAAGGAAGGGTGATTAATATGGGAAACGTTCTTAACGGAACTGAACTGTCAAAACAAATGCGCGATATGGTAGCGGAAATGTGCTGCCAGTTTGAATTGAAATACGGTCATCCCGTCGGGCTTGCTATCATTCAGGTAGGCGACAATCCTTCTGCCACATCATACGTAAAAAACAATCTCAGGCTTTGCAAGGAAGTCGGTATTGCCGCAAATCTTTACAAAATGTCGGCAAAATCAACTCAGGAAGAAATTATCGCTCAAATCGAGCAGCTTAACGACGACGACAAGGTCAGCGGTATTTTGTTACAGCTTCCGTTGCCTGCCGGTCTTGACATTCAGCTTATTTCAAGCAAAATCAAGCCTACAAAAGACGTTGACGGCATAAATCCGGTAAGCGCCGGCAATTTGTTTTCGGGTTTTCCTGCTTTTGCGCCTTGCACTCCGTCAGGTGTGTTGGAACTTATCAAATCGACTCACACAGACATTTTGGGCAAACACGCAGTTATCGTCGGAGCAAGTAACATCGTAGGCAAACCTTTGGCAATGTTGCTTTTGCGTGAAGAAGCAACCGTAACCGTATGCAACGACAAAACAAAAAATCTCGCTGAAATTTGCAAACAGGCAGATATATTGATTTCGGCATGCGGACAAGCCGAAATGATTGACAGCAGCTATGTCAAAGAGGGCGCTATCGTCATTGACGTAGGCATCAACTTTAAAGATAAAAAACTTTGCGGCGACGTTAAATACGACGACGTGTTGCCTGTTGCTAGTTACATTACTCCTGTTCCGGGCGGCGTCGGACCGATGACAGTCACTATGCTTATGTTCAATACGTATGCGGCTGCCGTCGAAAGTAAAGAATCTAAATAATCATGACAATTACTGTTACTCAATTAGGCAACTTTCTGAAAGCTATGGTGGACAGCGAAACTTTGCTTTACGACTTAAACGTCGAAGGCGAAGTTTCAAACCTAAGGCTTGGCAGTGAAGTTGCTTTTTTCGTATTAAAAGATGATAATGCGCAGATAAACTGCTTTTGGTATTCACCCAAAATTAATTTTTTCGACGGAGATAAAGTCGTAGTAAGCGGCAGACCGAATTTTTACGTCAAAGGCGGAAACCTTTCCTTTGCGGTGTCAAACGTAAAAAGGAAGGACAAAAAGGGGGATTCTTTTTTGGCGTTTTTGCAGCTCAAGGAAAAATTTGAAAAAGAAGGTCTTTTTGACTTGTCGCGTAAAAAACCTATTGTCAAAAACTGCAAAAAACTTGGGGTAGTCACGTCTTCCGAAGGTGCGGTCATGCATGACATACATAAAGTATGTAATCGCCGAGACCCTAGTGTAGATATAATTGTTTATGACTGTCGTGTGCAGGGAGCCGAAAGCGAAAAAACTATTATTGATGGCATCAAATATTTTCAAAATACCGATGTTGACAATATCATCGTTGCCAGAGGCGGCGGAAGCGCGGAGGACTTATCGTCATTTAACGGCGAAAAACTCGTGTACGCTATTGCCGACAGCAAAAAACCTGTTATTTCTGCAGTCGGACATGAAACGGATTTTACTCTTTGCGATTTTGTTGCCGACGCCAGAGCAGCTACTCCGTCTGTCGCCGCAGAAATTTGCACAAGGGACACTGTTGCTTTTAGAGCGGAGCTGACGCAAAGACTAAAAAAATGCGCCGGAATTTTGAGTTCGCGAATTTCGGAAAACTATTCAAGACTGAAACTTTACGACGAAAAGTTAAAAATGGAGTCAACAAGTCTTTGCGACAGAAAACAAGCGGAAATTAAAAATCTCTTTTCCTTTTGCCAAGTTGCGCTTGAAAAAAAGTTTTTAAATTCCGAAGCTCAAGTTAAGCTTTTGCTGGCAAGACTTGACGGAGCAAATCCTTTAAATATACTGAAAAAAGGTTATTCCGTTGCGGAGAAGGACGGTAAAAAAGTCTTTTCGGCAAAGCAGCTGAAAAAATCGGATAAAGTGGAAGTTGTGTTTTTCGACGGCAGGGCAAAAGTAACCGTTGATGAAATGGAAAATTAAGGTGAATTATGAATTTTGAAAAAAACGTTGAAAAAATCGAGGAAATTTTAAAAAAACTTGAAGACGGTTCGGTAAGTCTTGAGGAAAGTTTAAAATTGTTTGAAGACGGCGTAAAACTGACTAAAGAATGTCTTGACAGACTTGACGAATACAAAGGTAAATTTGAGGTTATCAAAAACAAAATCGGTGAATGAAATGAAAAAATTTTTGCAGACGCTTGAATGCGATACGAAAATCATCAACGAATATCTCGAAAATTATTGCGGCTCGCTGCCAAAAAATACTGTAGGCGAGGCAGTTAGATACAGCCTTATGTCGGGCGGAAAAAGACTGCGCCCGTCAATTGTGCTTGAAACGGCAAAAGTTTTGGGCAAAATCGACGACAACGTAATGCGTTTGGCAGCGGCAATAGAAATGATTCATACTTATTCGCTGATACATGACGATTTGCCTTGCATGGACGACGACGATTTTCGAAGAGGACAGCCTTCATGTCACAAAAAGTTCGGAGAGGACAATGCTGTTCTTGCGGGGGACGCTTTGCTTAACTGCGCTGCAGAATTGCTGCTTGAAGGAAAGTATTCTTTAAATTATATAAATGCCGTAAGATTTGTTTTTTCATGCTCGGGAATTTTTGGGATGATAGGCGGACAGGCAATTGATGTTTCCAAAACGAAAAATCTTGATTATGAAACGCTGGATTTTCTTACCGAAAACAAAACTTCAAAACTTATTATGGCTTGCGTAGGTGCGGTTTGTTTGTACTTTGACGTTTCTGCCTTTAAGTTTGATTGTTTTATTTCTTTTGCCGAAAAGTTCGGAAAAGCTTTTCAGATTGCAGACGACATGCTTGACGAAGAAACAGACGAAAACTTAAATTACGTTTCGTTGTTGGGTATTGACGATGCGGCGGACATTTTAAAACAGCTTTCGGATGAAGCAAAAAAATTAATCGAGACTTACGACTCGGATGGATTTTTCAAAAGTTTGTGTGATTTTAATCTTTTGAGAAAAATTTGATTTTTCGGCGAATATTATATAAAGGTATTCGCCTTGCTTCTTTTATTTGATATTTTTTTACAGTTATGATAAAATAATATTACTGGTGGTGCAGTATCCTAGTCAAACTTGTTTTTATCCAGGACGGGATTAAACAATCGTCAAAGGGCATATCGATGAAGTTTCTTGTGTTGGCCTTTGTTGCCCAAACAGGGGCTGATGCTGGAAGTTAAGGACTGTGGGTAAGCTGTAATGGCATACGGCCGATTCCCATTTTCCGTGGAGACTTATCTCGGTTGTCAATTTTTGACTACTGAATAAGGTTGAACCTGCTATGCGGTATTAAATTTTAATGCTGTGTACAGAGTAGCCTGCCTTGAGTGACAGCTTCGGGATTCCCGAACACGTCCGCCGCTTTGTTGGCCGACAACGTGCGGATGATCGCGGGATGAAATTTGCGTTGCAAAAGAGGCTAAATGAAAACGAGCTTGTTAAGGAAATCTTCTAGGCTGTAATCGGTAATTCGGGGATTATAGTACGGACTTAGTGGCGATTCAGTTTTGCGAACGGTGACGTCGCAATGCGAAATTTAAAAGGAAACTGCTTCTTCGGCGACGGGAAGTATTTTGCAGGGAAATCCTACTGAACCTATGCCGTAAGGTTTACCTGATTTATCACCACCTTTTTTATTTTTGAGGTAAATTTTGAAAAATAAATGTGAACCGTCTTCCTCCAAGCAAAAGAAGGAGGATGACAAGCAGCTCAAAAAGCCGCAGAAAAGGAATACTTGGTTTGTCAAGGCTCTTTTTTTGACGCTTATTTTGTCCTTTACATTCAGCCTTATATCCGAGCTTGTAATAGGCAACGCGCCTTTGGCTGTAGCATATCTGCTTATAGTGTTGCTTGTTGTGATCGCGGTAGTTACCGATATGATAGGTACTGCTGCGGCAGCTTGTGATATCGAGCCGTTTTTGGCAATGTCGGCAAGGAAAGTCAAAGGGTCAAAAATGGCGGTAAGGCTTGCAAAAAATGCCGAAAAAGTTTCTTCGGTTTGTGCCGACATTATAGGCGACATTTGCGGAATAGTCAGCGGTGCCTGCGGTTCTGCGATCGTAGTCAAGCAGTTTGTTGACGGAACGTCCATTTTTGTAAGCGTTCTTTTCAGTGCCGTTATCGCCGCTATTACCGTGTCGGGCAAGGCTTTCGGAAAAACTTACGCTATGACGAATTCAAACAAAATCATCTTTGCCGTAGCGAGAGTTTTGTCTGTGTTTAAAAAGAATTGATATGTATCTTGAAAAAATAAATTCGCCAAACGATTTAAAAAAACTCAATATTTCGGAGTTAGAGGTGCTGTGCCGTGAAATCAGACAATATCTTATAGATACTGTCAAAGAAACAGGCGGGCACCTTGCTTCAAATTTGGGAGCGGTTGAAATGACCGTTGCTTTGCATTATGTTTTTGACGAAAAGGACAAAATCGTTTGGGATGTGGGACACCAAAGTTACGTGCATAAAATTCTGACGGGACGAAAGGACAAACTGGCTTCATTAAGGCAAAAAGACGGTTTGAGCGGTTTCCCTAAGCCGTCTGAAAGTGAATACGACTCTTTTTTGACGGGGCACGCCAGCACTTCGATTTCGGCAGGGTTGGGACTGTGCGCGGCAAGAGACTTGCAAGGTGAAAGCTACAATGTCATTTCGGTAATAGGTGACGGGGCTTTTACCGGCGGTCTTGTTTACGAAGCTTTCAATAACATAGCCGACAAAAAAATACTGGTTGTCTTAAACGACAACGATATGTCAATTTCTCGCAACGTGGGAAAAGTTTCGCTCACACTTTCAAAATTGCGTTTGGGAAAAAACTACAATAGGTTTAAGTCGGGAATGACAAAATTTTTCGGCTCGATTCCTCTTGTTGGCAAATTTTTGATTAATTTTTTCACAGGCGTCAAAAACTTTTTTAAAGGTCTTTTCGGGGCAAATACTTATTTCAGCAACTTCGGAATCAAATATATAGGACCATTTGACGGCAACGATATTAAAAAGACGGTTAAAATTCTTACGGCGGTTAAAAAGGATTTGAACAGACCCGTACTTTTGCATTTGGTAACAAAAAAAGGCAAGGGGATGACCGAGGCTGAAGAAAATCCTGAAAAATTCCACGGAATATCTCCGAAAAATCACGCCGCAAAAGAGTATTCTTATTCCGAAACCGCAGGAAAAACTATTTGCGAACTTGCCGAAAAAAATGACAAGATAGCAGCGGTCTGTGCGGCTATGCCAAGCGGAACAGGCTTGGAAGAATTTAAAAACAAGTTTGCCGACAGATTTTTCGATGTGGGAATTGCCGAGGAGCATGCCGTTACTTTTGCCGCAGCCATGGCAAAAGGAGGCATGAAACCATTTGTTTGCGTTTACTCAACCTTTTTGCAAAGGGGATTTGATCAGATTTTGCACGACGTTTGCGCAGATGACCTTCCGGTAACCTTTTGTCTTGACAGAGCCGGGTTTGTAGGCAGTGACGGCGAAACTCATCAGGGGCTTTATGATTTGAGCTACCTTTCTCTAATGCCAAATATGTCTGTTCTTTGCCCAAAAGACACAGAGGAATTGAAAAACATGATTGTTTGGGCGGCACAACAAAATCATCCGCTTGCGATACGATATCCTAAGGAAACAGATGTTCTGTTTGACAGTCACAGTGAAATTGAATTGGGACGATGGGAAAAACTTGCCGACAACAAAAGCGATGTGACTTTGTTTGCGGTTGGCGGAAATATGATTGCTCTTGCTCAAAAAGTCGCACAAAAAACAAATGCAAATGTTGTCAATGCCAGATTTGTCAAACCTATTGACGAAAACATGTTACTTGAGCTTTCTTCCGACAGGCTTTGGGTTGTTTTGGAAGAAAATCAGCAAAACGGTGGTCTTGCTTCGCAAATTTCTCTTTTTGCTTCGGAGAACAAACTTAAACCTGAAATTCGTTCCGTTTCTGTAAAAGACAAATTTGTTCCTCAGGCAACAATCGAGGAGCAAATGGAAAACAGCGGCTTTGATGAAAACAACATCTTAAAAATTATCAACGATTAAAGGCAAATAATATTTTGCCTTTTTCTTTTACTGTGCTTGTATATTTATAAATTTTCATGTATAATTAAATATACACGAAACGGAGGAACAAATGCGGCTCGGTATTTACACAAACAGACTAAAAGACGAAACTCTTGAAATTGCAAAAAACATCGGGAAATATGCCGAAGAAGAAGGTATTGATTGCGTTTTGCTTGAAGAACACACCGAAGTTGAAAAAAACGAAGAGTTGATTAAAAGCGTCGATATAGTGCTGATAGTGGGTGGCGACGGCACTGTTTTAAACTTGTGTGATCAGGTTGCCCGCCTCGACAAACCAATTTTGTCAGTAAACAACGGTAGAATGGGATTTTTGACGGAAATCGAGTTGTTTGAAGTTCCTGAAGCGCTGCACAAGATTAAGCAAGGAAATTTCCGCATCGAGGAAAGAATGATGGTGGAAATGGAAGCGTACGGAAAAAAGTACAGCGCACTTAACGAAATTTTGGTGGTCAGGGACAAGCGTAACGGTATTAGTACTATTGACATCAAATGTGACGGAGTTTATATCGATACCTATGAGGGTGACGGCATTATTTTGTCAACGCCTACCGGTTCTACGGGGTATTCGCTTTCATCGGGAGGACCTATTTTAAGCCCCAACATCAACGCTTTGCTTTTGACACCGCTTTGCGTTCACTCGCTGCACAACAGACCTATCGTGTTAAATGAAAACGAAGTAGTGGAACTTGAAATCGACAGTAGAGACGATAAAAACGTTGCCTACGTAGACGGTAAGGAAATCGGCGTTAAAATCAAACCCGGCAGCAAAATAATTATTAAAAAATCTGATTTGACTGTTAAGTTCGTGAGGATAACAAGTCAAAGTTTTTATAAAAGAATGTACAACAAACTTGTTCAATGGAACAATCTGACAAAGGAGTGAAATTATGTCGCGTAGCACAAGACAATCGAAAATTTTGGATATCATAGCAAAAAAGGACATCGAAACGCAGGAAGAGCTTGTAGGTGAACTTTTGAATTGCGGCATAATCGTTACTCAGGCGACAATATCCCGCGATATCAAAGAGCTGGGGCTTGTCAAAACACTTGCCTCCAACAACAAATACAAATATACTTCGGTAAAATCGCGTGATTTGAAAGTCTCTGCGAAATTGCTCAATGTTTTTAAGGAAGCGGTAATTACAATCGCATCTGCCAACAACATGGTTATAGTTAAAACCTTGAGCGGCAGTGCAAACGCGGTCGGAATGGTTATTGACCAAATGCATTTTCCCGAAATGTTCGGAAGCATTGCGGGAGACGACACTTTGCTTGTGATTGCAAAATCAAATGAAGGAGCGGCAGACCTTCACAAAAAGCTGTTGGAGATTACAGAGTAAGATGTTAAAAAGTCTTTATATAAAAAACATAGCTCTGATAACGGAAGTTAAAATTGAGTTTGAAAAAGGACTTAACGTTTTGAGCGGCGAAACGGGCGCAGGCAAATCGATAATTATCGATTCGCTTGCTTTTGTTTTGGGTGAAAGGGCGGACAAATCGCTCATTAAGTCAGGGGAAAACGATGCGTTTGTTGAAGCCGTGTTTTTGTGCGACGATGAGAAAACTCAAAAAGCATTTGCCGATTACTCGGAGGGGGACGAATTGTGCGTCATTTCCAGAAAAATGTCCGTTCAGGGCAAAAACGAAATACGTATAAACGGAAGACTTTCCTCACTTGCGGCACTTAAAGAAATAACTTCCGAATTGGTTGATATTTTCAGTCAAAATCAACAAACTTTTTTGTTGAAGCCTGAAAATCATATCGAAATTCTTGACGGATTCAGACAAAACAAGGAGTTGTTTGAAAAAATTTCGCAATCAAGAGAACAACTGGATGAAATTAACGGCAAACTCAAAACTTTTGGCGGTGATAAAAGCGAAAGGGAAAGGCTGATTGACATTTTGTCTTATCAGATTAAGGAAATTTCCGACGCAGAGCTTAAAGAAAACGAAGACGAAATGCTGCTGGCACAAAAGCAAAAGTTTCAAAATGCGGAAAAAATCAATTACGCTTTGCAAAATGTATTGAATTTGCTTTATGACGGTCAGACACCTTCTTTAAGTCAAATAAGTTCGGCTCAAAGTTTTATGGCGCAGATAGGAAAACTTGACGAGGGGTATCAATCGCTTGCAGACAGGCTTGAATCGGCAAAATATGAAATTCAGGACATCGCTCAAACAGCCGAAAGCATGATGGCTGAAACTTCGTTTGACAGTTTTGCTTTGGATGAAATTGAAAGCCGCTTGGACAAAATTAAGGCCCTGAAAAGAAAATATGGCGGAAGTATTGCCGCCGTACTTGAATTTTTGGCAGACTCTCAAAATAAACTTGAAAACATCATAAATGCCGATGCCGAAATAGAAAAATTAAACGCAAAAAGAGAAAAAGTGCTTGACGAAATGTATCGGGCGGCAAAAAGCCTTTCGGAGTTCAGAAAAGAATCGGCAAAGGAATTCGAAAAGCAGATAATGGTCGAACTTGCGGACTTGGGCATAAAAAATGCCGTATTTGAAGTAAATTTTCAACCGTTTCCTGAAAGATACAAGTTCAACGGCTGCGATAAAAATGGCGCCGACATTGTAGAATTTTATTTTTCGGCAAACAAGGGCGAGCCGAAAAAACCTTTGGCAAAAATTATTTCCGGCGGTGAAATGAGCAGGTTTATGCTTGCGTTGAAAAACGTAACCGCAAAAATCGAAAAAATACCTACAATGGTGTTTGACGAAATAGATACGGGAATAAGCGGAAAAATCGCCGAAGTTGTCGGGCAAAAGCTGTGTGCGGTATCAAAGGACTATCAGATTTTGGTAATAACCCATTTGCCTCAAATTGCTTGTTTTTCAGATGAGCACTTTTTAATTCAAAAAAGTGTGGTGGGCGAAAAAACGGTAACCGACGTTCGGCTGCTTGATGAGGAAGGAAAAATCAACGAAGTTGCTCGTCTTTTGGGCGGTGATATAGGGAGTTACGGAATACTGCACGCAAAAGACATGTTGTTTTGGGCGAATGAAGTAAAAAGCAAAAATTAAGAGCGGATTTGCCGCTCTTTTTGCATATTAAAACAAAAATTAATCAAACTAAACCTTGTTGTGAGGTGACGATGAAAAGGTTTAATTTTGTTTTGATACTTTGCATTTTGCTTTTTATTTTTGCCGTTTTGCCGACAAATGTGTTTGCGCTTGAAGCAACCGACGAAGCGACGGTAAACGAAAACTCAAAGCAAGTGGCTGAAGAAGCGTCGGCTGATTTGCTGGATGACATCAAAGGACTTTTCGTAAAGCAAAATCAAAAGCAAAATTTAGAAGAAGTTGTTTTGGGTGGCGTGCCTATCGGCATTAGTCTTGACAACGAAGGTATAGAGGTAATAGGTTTTTCGGAAATAATTACACAAGACGGACTCAAAAGCCCTGCGGCGGACGCCGGACTTGAAGTTTGCGACAGAATTATAAAAATCAACGGCGAAAACGTTTCAAAAGTAAAGAGGCTCAACGAAATCGCAAACAGCCAAAATGGAAAAAGCGTTGTCGTTGATTACCTGAGAGACGGTAAACAAAAGAGAACTCAAATTTTGCCGCAAAAAGATATTCTTACCGAGGAATATAAGCTCGGGCTTTGGGCAAAGGACGTAAGCAACGGTATCGGGACGCTTACATTTGTCAGGGGAAACGATTACTTCGGTTGCTTGGGACATCCGATTGCCGATAAAAACGGTGAAATTATCAAAATAACCGGCGGGAAAGTTTACGATTGTCTTATCTTAGGAGTGAACAAAGGCGTAAAGGGAGACGCCGGTGAACTTAAGGGAGCTTTTTCCGGGAAAACACCTATAGGAACAATTTATAAAAACAACAAATTCGGTGTTTACGGCAAATTTGAAACAATGCCTGAAAAACTAAACTCCTCACAAAAAGTGGAAGTGGCAAATGTTTGTGAAGTTAAACCTGGCAAGGCGCAAATATATTCGACTGTTGAAGGAAACGAGCCAAAGTTTTATGACATCGAAATAGTAAAGGTAACAAATCAAAGCCAAAAAGACGACAAGGGTATGGTCGTAAGAGTTGTTGACAAAACTTTGCTTGAAAAAACAGGCGGAATAGTGCAGGGAATGAGCGGAAGTCCGATATTGCAAAACGGCAAACTTGTAGGCGCTGTTACGCACGTGTTTGTAAACGATCCTACGCAAGGCTTCGGAATGTTTGCGCAGTGGATGCTTACCGAATAAGTATAAAACAAATTTTCGCGTCATAAAATGTCGTATGTTGACGAATTGTTTTTCTCGTATATGCGATTGCTTTTATGACGTGATTTTTTCGTTAAAGCGAAACTTTGTCACGGCAGTAATATTTGTATCGGCTTTTGTTCTGGGATTGATTGTCGGCTTAATTTTTTCAAACACTTTCACTTTTGGCTGGCTTTTTGAAAACACTTACGAAAGCCTTTATCGCTTTTTGTATGTAGGAAGTTTCTTTGGTATATTTACTAACTTCTTTTTTACGTGCTTGTTGTTTAGCGTCATATTTTTTGTTTTTACGCTCAACAGATTTTTGTTTTTTTTGAGTTTTCCTGTTATATTCGTTAGGGGATATCTGTTTGCGGCGGCGATAAAAACTTTGTTTACGCCGTTTTCGTTTTTTGCTATTTTTATAGTAATTTTGATATTTTTTGTTCAACAAGCAGCTTTGTTGTTTAGTTTAACAACAATTTTATGCTACTATGTCAGAAATAATAATTTAAATTGCTGCAATTTTTCTTGTTGTTTGATTTATTTCGTTATCCAGACGCTTGTCCTAGCATTGGCAGTTTCGATAATTTTGTTTTTGATTATTCGTCCGATACTTACTTTCGTATGAAAAACAGGTTAATGCAAAAACTAAAAACAGAGGTGGTATATGAAAAAAATTTTTACTCTGTTTTTTTGTTTTTTGGCCGCCGTTTTTCTTTGTTACTCTTTAAACGTAAACAAAGTCAATGCTGAAAATATGAAGCTGACTTCAAAATCTGCCGTTTTGATGAATTGTGACGGCGAGGTTTTGTTTGAGCACAACAAGGATGAACGCAGACCGATAGCCAGCATGGTCAAAATCATGACATTACTGTTGTGTTTTGAAAACATAGACGCAAACAAAATTTCGATTGAAGACGAAGTCGTGGCAAGCGAAAGAGCGGCGTCTATGGGCGGATCACAGGCTTTTCTTGACGCGGGAGCTTCCTATAAGGTCGAAAATCTTATCAAAAGCGTAATTATTGCGTCGGCTAACGACAGCTGTGTGGCGCTTGCCGAAACAATTTCAGGCAGCGTTGAGGGTTTTGTGGAACAGATGAACAAAAAAGCCGAAGATTTGGGAATGACTAATACCGTATTTACCAATTGCACGGGACTTCCTATGGCGGGACAGTTTTCTACCGCAAATGACGTCGGTATTATGTTTTCACAGCTCATAAAGCACAAAAAATATTTTGAGTACGCAAACATCTGGATGGATGATTTCCTTCATCCTAGCGGCAGAGTCACAGGGCTTACAAACACAAACAAGCTCATCAGACAATACAACGGCTGTGACGGCGGAAAAACCGGTTACACAGCCGAAGCAGGACACTGTCTTGCCGCTACTGCAAAGCGCAACGGCACAAGACTTATTTCGGTAATTGTAGGCGGTGTCGACAGTAAAACTCGTTTCAGCGAAAACAAGGCTCTCTTCGATTACGGATTTGCTAATTTTGAGTCAAAGCTTTATTTGTCAGCCGAAAAGCCTATCGAACAAAAGGTCAAAGTAATTGGCGGCAAACAAAATGAATTGAGTGTCAAGCTTGAAAAAGATTTGACTTGTTTCGGCAGAAAAGGGCAGTCTGCGGGCGAAATCGTTTTGGAACTGCCTGAAAAAGTTAAGGCTCCGGTGACCGAGGGAGATAAAATAGGCTATGCACACGTAGTTGTTAACGGTAAAAAGGTCGCATCGGTAAAAGTAATTGCGGCACAAAGCGTTAAAAAAGCTACTTTCTGGGATTATCTTAAAAATATGGTAAAATAAAGCAAAGGGCGCGAAAGCGCCTTTTGTATTATTCTGAAATTGACAGCATTGACTTTTATTGCTATATTTATTTATAGGTGACAATATGATTTTTAGATACATTTCAAATCCGCCGGGGCTTGTAAACACGATTGTTCCTTCTACCGCAGAAGGCATTTTGTGTGTAGTTGCGTTTATTTTCGCAATTATGTTTGGTCTTTCCATTCACGAATTTGCCCACGGTTTTGTTGCATACAAAAAGGGCGACGACACTGCAAGGCTTTACGGCAGGCTTACAATCAATCCTTTAAGGCACATTGACCCGCTTGGTTTTGTCATGCTGCTTGTGGCCGGCTTCGGTTGGGCAAAACCCGTTCCGGTTGACGTGAACAAGCTGAAAAGGACTCGTTCGGACATAGTTTGGGTTTCGCTGGCAGGCATTATTTTCAATATAATTGCGTCGTTTTTCTTTTACGGCATCTACTTTTTGATGCTTAACTATATCCCTGCCGACGCGCTTGTCCAAAACCGCTTCCTTTATATGTTGGTTTATCTGGCAATTTATTTTTGCTATTTTTCTTCGACAATCAACATCGGTTTGGCATTGTTTAACATTTTGCCGCTTTTTCCGCTCGACGGATACAGGGTGCTCGAAGCCTTTGTCGGAAGCCAACGCAAATTTATGATTTTTTTGAGACAATACAGTTTCATTTTGTTTATACTTATTATATTTATGGAATATCTGCCGTTTTCGCCTTTCAGTTGGTATGTCAATGCCTGTGCGGGAGGACTTTACTGGCTGTTCAATCTTTTTTGGGGACTGTTTGTCTAGGAGTTATTTGTGGAAGAACAAATTTTAAACACAAACGAGCTTGAGCTTAAACTTGAAAACTTCGAAGGGCCGCTTGATTTGCTTCTGCACCTTGTAAAAGAAGCTAAAATTGAAATAAAAGATATCTTTATTTCTCAAGTTACCGACCAGTTTTTGGTTTACATGAACCAGTTGTCGTCAATTGACGTCGATAAGGCAAGCGAATATATGGCAATAGCCGCTACTCTTATGGAAATTAAATCCCATTCGCTTTTGCCTGTAATGGAAGAAGAGGAAGCCGACGTATCGCCTGAACAGGAGTTTATCAGAAACCTTGAAGAATACAAAAAGTTTAAGGAAATTTCTCAAAAGCTGAAAGATATCGAAACTGTGGACAGGCTGTACAAGCCCGAAGACAATTCAAACAAAAACGTAAGGTTTGTGGCAAAAGACATGTCTTTGGACAATCTTCTCGACGCTTTTGCAAAACTTCTTCACAAAGTAGGGCAAAAAGGAGCTGACGACGGAGCCAAACATATCGAAAGGGATCAGTTCAACGTTCAGGACAAAATTATTTTCATTCAGGACGCTTTGAACAAAAATCAAAAGATAACGTTTTCATCTCTGTTTGACGAAAGTGTGACTAAAATGGAAGTTGTAGTAACTTTTTCGGCTTTACTGGAACTGTTGAAATTTCAGTATATTTTCGTAAGTCAAAGCGATTCGTTTGAAGAAATTTATATAGAGAGAAATCCTGATTATCAGGACGTTTACATTTCCGTTGAGGAAGAAGAGGTCGCAAACAATGAGTAATCAATCAAAACAAACTCAACAAAAAACTTCGGCAGACTTGTCCAACATTCTCGAAGCCACTCTTTTTGCTTCGGGAAAGGAAGTCGAAATTGATTTTCTTATGGAAAAGCTTCAGGTCACAAAAGCCAGGTTTGAAAAAGCGGTTGCCGTTTTGCAGGAAAAGTATTCGGGAGAATGCGGAATAAATCTTTTAAGATTTAAAAACAAACTTCAGTTTGCGACAAATCCTAAATATATTGAAGAAGTCGCAAGCGTGCTTAACCCGATAAGGGAAAAAGAACTTACCAAAGCGATGCTTGAAACTCTTTCGATTATCGCCTACAAACAACCGATAACTCGTCTTGAAATAGAAGAAATCAGAGGCGTTGATTGTTCTTACGCTGTCCAGACTCTTTCCAAAATGAATCTTATCGAAGTCGTAGGAAAAAAAGACGCAGTAGGCAAACCGTTGCTTTTCGGAACTTCCGACGAATTTTTAAAA
The DNA here is from genome assembly GCA_944336125.1 of uncultured Clostridia bacterium. GTDB lineage: Bacteria > Bacillota > Clostridia > Christensenellales > CAG-314 > Heteroclostridium. The sequence continues at coordinate 51,104 of CALVLA010000005.1, forward strand.
CGTTTTTCGCTCCACGATATCGACGAATTGCCTGATTTTGAGGCGCTTGCGGAACGTATTAAAACAATTCCTGTGGAAAACAAGGATTCCGGACTTTTCGATATGAAATCAAACGAAAATATTAATTTCGAGCAGCCTCCCGAACAAGAAGAAATTCCTGACTTCTTGAAAGGCGAAGAAAACATCGAAGTAGTTGAATAAGAATAATTTTTGATTTTTTAACGATGCTAACTTTATGTTGGCATTGTTTTTTTTATTGTTATTTTTGTTTTTTCCTTTTGTTTTCAGCGGATTTGCAATTCTGCTGCCAAAAAACAAAAAACTGTTTTTAAAAATAAAACTGTTCGGTTTCATTCCGTTAATTTCAAAAACATTTTCTATGCAGGGTTTGAAAATTATAGACGAAAAAAAAGGAAAACCCGTGAAAATAGACAAAGGCGGCAACCCCGCGAAATTGAAATTTTTTAATTTCGTAAAGACACAAGTTGTTTTTCAAGCAAAAACCCAAGAGGAGTTTCCGTATTTCATGGTATTTGTATGCGGTGAACTTTTTTTGCTTTTTCAAAAAGCGTTTGCCGACAAAAAGACAGTTTACTTGACCGCATGGGGTAAATATACGATTATTGCCGCGAAAAGTATATTTTATACTTGTTTTGCAAAAATTATATTTAGAACACTGATTTTTTTCGGAGAAAAACTATGGAAAACACTAAAAACAAAATTAAAGAAATCGTCGACGGTTTGACATATCAGATGAAAGGACTTACCGAAGGCGACAACGTAATAGGAAAGCCTTTTGTCACTGTAGACGGCTGCACTGTTCTGCCTGTTTCAAAAGTTTCATTCGGGTTTGCCGCAGGCGGCGGAGATTACGGAAAAAAAGGATTTTTGTCCGGAGACGGTCAAAACCGTTTTGCCGGACTTTCGGGGGGAGGCGCAACTATTACTCCGGTCGCTTTTCTTGTTGTTACTCAGCAAAGAGTTCAGCTTATTTCGGCAGAAAGCGGTGAAAAAACCGAAGTGGACAAGTTTGCGGAACTGGCAAAGGATATTTTTGTGAATTTAAACAGGTAAATTATGAAAAACAAAATCATTGCTTTTGTGTTTCTTGCGGTATTGACTGTATTTTCTTTGTTTACCTTTGACGTCGAAGCATTAAACACTTCGGCAAAGGCTTGCATAGTTATGGAAGCAAACAGCGGCAGAGTATTTTACTCGAAAAATCAATACCAGCATTTGCCGCTTGCAAGCACGACTAAAATTCTTACATCATTGGTAATCGCAGAAAACTGCAATTTAAACGACGTAGTTGAAATTCCTCAAAAAGCGGTTGGCGTGGAGGGTTCATCGGTTTACCTCAGAAAGGGAGAACATTTGACGGTTAAGGAACTTCTTTACGGTCTGATGCTCCGAAGCGGAAACGACTGTGCGGTGGCGCTGGCGCTTCATGCCGCGGGCAGCATTGAGAATTTTGCCAAAATGATGAACGAAAAGGCAAAAAGTTTGGGTTGTGAAAATTCAAACTTTACAAATCCTCACGGCTTGCCTGACGATAACCATTATACTTGCGCAAAGGACTTGGGGCTCATCTCCTGTGAAGCTATGAGAAACCCGATTGTCAAAGAAATTGTTTCGACAAAAAGCAAAACAATAGCAAACGAAGGATATTCTTACGACAGACTGCTTAAAAACAAAAATAAAATTTTGTTTAACTACGACGGAGCAAACGGTGTAAAAACAGGTTACACCAAAAAAGCCGGCAGATGTTTTGTAGGGGCGGCTGAGCGCGACGGAATGCAGCTTGTTGTAGTACTTTTAAACTGCGGACCTATGTTTGAAGAAAGCGTTGAGCTTATGGACGATATTTTTGAACAATACCAAATGTGTGATTTAAAAACAATATGTAATATTCCTGAGCAAGTTGAGGTCATTAAAGGTAAGGCAAATTTTGCGGACACCAACCTTAAAAACACTAATTTACTTTATCCGCTCAAAAAAGACGGCAGCGAAAAGCGTAAGGTCTCGGTAAATTCAAAAGTAATACACAATCTAATCGCACCTGTCGAAAAAGGCAAAACAATTGGCGAAATAGATATTTCGTTTGACAATCAGTTGATTTTTTCCTCAAAAATCTGTACACTTAACGCAGTCGGAAAAGCAGGCTTTTTTGACAATATTTTTAACTCGGGGAAAAAACAAAATGATTCGTCTGAACAAATACATGGCGGACTGCGGAGTTGACAGCAGAAGAAACTGCGATAAAATCATCGCCGAAAACAGAGTAAGGGTAAACAGAAAGCCTGTTTGCGAATTGGGTTTTATGATTAACGAACTTAACGATACCGTTACGGTGGACGGCAAAAAAATCAAGCCTAAAACTAAAAACGTGTACATCATGCTTCATAAACCTAAAGGTTACGTCACTACAGTCAAAGACGAAAAAGACAGAAAAACGGTAATGGAACTTGTCGACGTAAAAACAAGGATTTATCCTGTCGGTCGTCTTGACTACGATACCGAAGGACTGTTACTTTTGACAAATGACGGCTCGCTGACTTACAAGCTTACTCACCCTAAACACGAAGTAGTAAAAAAATACCTTGCAAAAATCGAAGGAGAAATTTCTGAAAGCGAACTTGAAGTTCTTCGCAACGGAGTTGTAATAGACGGTCAAAAAACCGCTCCTGCAAAAGTAAAAGTTAGCGGAAAGGACGACAAGCTTACAAAAGTGGAAGTAATGATTCACGAGGGTAAAAACAGGCAGGTTAAAAAAATGTTCGAAGCCGTCGGAAAGCAGGTTGTTTTTCTTAAAAGAACCGAAATAGGGGAAATCAAACTCGGCGGTCTTACGAGAGGTACGTGGAGATATCTCAACGAAAAAGAACTGGAATATCTCAATAAAATTTGACATTTCAACAAAAACCGATTTTTATCGGTTTTTTTCTTTTAAATTAGCTAAACGCTATTTACAAAATCTTGCTTTTTTGCTTATACTGTATTTAATGAAGATTTTGGGTCTTTAGGAGGATTTATGGAAAGGAAAGGACTTTTGTCCGAAAGAAAACGTTCGCACAAAGAGTTGACGAAAGATATCAGAAGTTTTCTTGACGGTTTTGTCGACGAAAAAAGTTTTGTGGAAAACGACGCGTTTTATTTTTCGGACGGGGACAACGCGGGCAAAAGCGTGATTTGCGGCAGAGCCTCAATCGGCGGCGTTTTTGTTTACGTAATCGCTCAAAACGCAAAAGTTTTAAACGGCGGCGTGGGAAAAAGCCATATCGAAAAATTTTCTAAAGCAATGGACACGGCTCTTAAAGCAGGCTTGCCGGTAATTTACGTTTTGGACTCGAAAGGTGCTTTTGTTGCGGAAGGAATGAACCTTTTAAACGGTTTTGCCACGTTGATTGCAAAGGCAGAACTTATTTCAAAAATAGTTCCTACCGTTTGTGTGATAAAGGGCGAAGCAGTAGGCAATTTGTCTGTTTTTGCTTCTGTCTGTGATTTTGTTTATATGACCGAAAACGGAATTTCGTCGTTGAATTCGCCTTCGGTAGTAAAAGCAAAAGAGCAAGCAGCCGATGACAAAAATCTTTTCGGCGGTAAATTTCATTGTGAAACAACTGGTTTTTGCGATTTTGCCGTAACCAAAAAAGAATTTGCAGCGCATATCAGAAATCTTATAAGTTATATACCGTATACAAAAAGCAGTGCTAAAGAGTCTTTGGACGAAAAAGAACTCAACAAAACAGTTTTAAGGCTTGAAAAAGCAGACGGTTCGGAATTTTTGAATAAAATCTGCGACAAGGAATTTTTGGAAGTCGGATGCGGTTTTGCGCCTGAATGCGTTACCGGTTTCGGAAAACTCGGTGGCATTTCGGTAGGTTTTGTTTCGCAAAACGGGGCAATCAGCTGTAAAGGTTTAGACAAAGCGACTCGTTTTGTCGAACTTTGCGAAAAACTTGAAATTCCGCTGGTTTCGGTTATAGACAGCGACGGTGCTGAAATTTCTTTAAAAACAGAAACTTCGCCTGTTTTGACCAGAATTTCAAAACTTATCAAAGCTTTGAGCGACACATGTCTTCCTAAAATTTCATTGATAAAGGGCAAAGCGTCGGGTATCGCTTATACCGTGTTTGCGTCAAAGCAGCTCGGATTTGAAAACGTTATCGCTTGGGACAGTGCGGAAATTTCAGCCGTGCCTGCCGTTACGGGCGGTGTTGCGATTTATGCCGACGAAATAGCAAATGCTGCTGACCCTGTCAAAGCAAGAGAGGATGCAATAGAAAAATTCAGGTTTTCGGATGCCGACCCTTACAACATTGCAGTTTTGGGACTTGTCGACAATGTCATAGAACCTAAATACACAAGGGTTTACTTAATTGCGGCATTGCAGACTTATGCCGATATCGGTTGACGCACGAGGTGTTTATATGGACGTAAGCAATTTTACAATCGGCGACGCCTGGACATTGGCGATAATGGGAACATTGATTGTTTTCGGCGTGCTTGCGATAATTATCGTGTTTTTGAGTTTGCAAAGCAAATTTTTTGCTTACCTTGACAAAAATAGCCAAACCAAAAAAGCAAAAAGTGCCGATACAGTTGAAATTCCGGCTCAACCGACAAAAAATAACGATGAAGAAATCGTCGCTGCAATTACGGCTGCCGTTTATCAGCTGTTAAGCGAAGACAACGAAGACGGAGAAATAGACTTCGTCGTAAAAAACATAGTTAAACTTTGATTACTGGTGAGGTAAAGACAATCATGAGAAAATTCATTGTAAACGTTAACGGAAACAGTTACAGCGTTGAAGTTGAAGAAGTTTCTTCCGACGGTCAGGTTTCTATTCCTGTCGCTCCCGTTCAGGCATCCGCTCCTGTCGCTCAGCCGGCAGCAAAACCATCGGGTAACGGCACTCCTTTGACTACTCCTATGCCGGGTGTGGTCATGCGTTACAACGTAAAAAACGGGGATAAAGTTAAAAAAGGTCAATGCGTCTTGATTCTCGAAGCCATGAAAATGGAAAACGAAATCGCGGCTTGCTGCGACGGTACCATTAATTTCGTTGCTCAAACCGGCTCAAGCGTTGAAACAGGGGACGTTTTGGCTTATATTTCTTGATAAGGTGTGTTTATGTTAAGTATTTCGACTTTATTGCTTGAAAGCGATATCATCGAATCGCTGATAAATTTTTGGAACAGCACGGGCATTGTTCTTTCCGGTTGGGAAAACTATGTCATGCTGGCAATTTCGGCGGTTTTGTTTTATCTTGCTGTGGTGAAAAAATTCGAGCCGCTGCTTTTACTTCCTATCGCTTTCGGTATGTTTATAGTCAACATCCCCGGCGCAAAAGAAGTTTTGTTTGCCGAGCCGAGCGATGTTGAAAAAGGCGGATTGTTTTACTTCCTTTACAAAGGCGTTGACCTTGTAATTTTTCCGCCTATCATCTTTTTGGGTATAGGCGCGATGACCGATTTCGGACCTATGATTGCCGACCCGAAAAGTATTTTGTTGGGAGCCGCAGCTCAAATAGGTATTTTTGCCACATATGTCGGCGCAATTTTACTTAATTTCACAGCATTGGAAGCGGCTGCAATCGCTATTATCGGCGGTGCGGACGGACCTACGGCAATTTACGTCACGACCAAGACTGCGCCGGATCTGCTTCCTATTATAGCGATAGCGGCTTATTCGTACATGGCGCTTATTCCTGCAATCCAGCCGCCTATAATGAAAGCGCTTACCACAAAAAAGGAAAGGGCGATAAGAATGAAACAGCTTCGTGCCGTTTCCAAAAGAGAAAAAATCATTTTCCCGATTGTCGTAACTTTGATAGTTGGTATCATTCTTCCTTCCGCGCTTCCTCTTATAGGTATGCTTATGCTTGGTAACCTATTGCGCGAAAGCGGAGTTTGCGACAGGCTAAGCAAAACAGCGCAAAACGAGCTTATCAACATAGTTACCATTTTCTTGGGAGTCGTTGTCGGAGCAAAAGCTTACGGTCCGACTTTCCTGCAACTTAAAACTTTGGGAATTATCGGTTTGGGACTTTGCGCATTTGCTATCGCAACAGCGGCGGGCGTTTTGTTCGGCAAACTCATGTGCAAACTTTCAGGCGGAAAAATCAATCCGCTCATCGGCGCGGCGGGCGTTTCGGCTGTGCCTATGGCAGCAAGGGTAGCACAAAAAGTAGGACAGGAAACAGATCCCGAAAACTATCTGCTTATGCACGCCATGGGACCTAACGTTGCCGGCGTTATCGGTTCGGCTGTGGCAGCAGGCGTATTGCTGGCATTCTTCGGCGTTTAGGAGTTATTATGAAAAAAGTTTTGATTTGCGATACAATTTTGAGGGACGCTCATCAGTCTCAGGCAGCAACGCGTATGAGACTGGACGAAATGCTTCCCGCTTGCGAAATGCTTGACAAGGTCGGCTACTATTCTTTGGAAGTTTGGGGCGGCGCGACTTTTGACAGCTGTTTGAGATTTCTTGACGAAGACCCTTGGGAAAGACTTAGGGCACTCAGAAAAGCTTTGCCAAACACCAAACTGCAAATGCTTTTGAGAGGACAAAATCTGCTTGGTTACAGAAATTTTCCCGACGACATAGTAGAAAAATTCGTAGAGCTTTCCATTAAAAACGGAATTGACATAATAAGGATTTTCGACGCGCTTAACGATGTGAGAAACATCGAAACCGCCGTTAAAGCAACAAAGAAATTCGGCGGAATTTGTGAAATCGCAATGGCTTACACTACAAGTCCGGTTCACACTCGCGAATATTTCGTAAACCTTGCAAAAACCATGGAAGATATGGGCGCGGACGTTGTTTGTATCAAAGATATGGCGGGTATTCTTGTTCCTTATGAGGCTTACGAGCTGGTAAAGGCGCTAAAACAAGTCTTGAAAGTTCCTGTAAGGCTTCACACGCACAACACCGCAGGTATTGCCAACATGGTTTATATGAAAGCCATTGAAGCGGGAGTTGACATTATCGATACGGCAATTTCGGCACTTGGCGACGGTACGAGTCAGCCTTCTACCGAATCGATGGTTGCCGCATTGAAAGACACTCCGTATGACACAGGACTTGACCTCAATTTGCTTACTCAAATTAACGCTCACTTCACAAAAGTAGCGGAAAGACTTAAAAAAGACGGCTTTTTGTCACCTAAAGTTTTAAAAGTCGACGTTAACGCGTTGATTTATCAGGTGCCGGGCGGAATGCTCTCAAACCTTATCAGTCAGCTTAAAACACAGGGCAAGGAAGACAAATTGCAGGAAGTTTTGTTTGAAGTTCCTCGCGTAAGGAAAGATTTCGGTTATCCGCCGCTTGTTACTCCGTCAAGTCAGATTGTCGGCACGCAGGCTTCTCTTAACATTATTAACGGAAAGAGATATGCGGTGGTCACAAAAGAAAGCAAGGCGATGCTCAAAGGTGAATACGGAACTCTGCCTTCTTCGCCTGATCCTGAAATTTTAAAATCCGTTTTGGGTGACGAAAAGATTTTGACTGCAAGACCTGCAGATAGTCTTGAGCCTGAGTTTGAAAAAGCTAAAGAGGAAATGAAAGAGTTTTACGAAAAGGAAGAAGACGTTTTGTCTTACGCTTTGTTCCCGCAAGTTGCTACAAACTTTTTCAAAAACCGCCGCGCCAAAAAATTCGGCGTTGACGTAAACTTCGATAAAAAGGATAAAATTTTACCGGTATAATCAAAACAGTCGGGATTTCCCGACTGTTTTAAATAAGGATTTGACATGAAAATTTTGCTTGTAAACGATGACGGTATAAAAGCCAAAGGTATTGAAACATTGTTTCGCCGTCTCAAAAACAATTTTGATGTTTCGGTAGTGGCGCCTAAATTTGAAATGTCTTCTGTCGGACATCATTTGTCCATGCGAACTCCCGTTTTTTGCGAAAAATTTCCTGAATACGGCGAAAATGCTTATGCTTTGACGGGAACTCCCGTCGATTGTGTAAAATTTGCCGTAAAACAGCTGAATTTTCAGCCTGATTTGGTGATTTCGGGAATTAACAAAGGTGCAAACGTCGGCTCAGACGTGGTTTATTCGGGAACGGTAAGCGCAGCGGTAGAAGCAAATATCTTAGGAATTCCTTCCGTTGCCGTTTCGTCTGCATCGTATGACGATGATGAATACGGTATATGCGCAGATTTTATCTTTGACAATTTGCAAAAACTGTACAAAGCGGCTTTGCCGGATAAAGTAATTAACGTAAACGTTCCTGACAGCAAAATTACAAAAATTCGCGGAGTCAAAGTTGCCCAACAATCAATAAGAGATTACGGCGACCATTACGTTGAAATAAAAGAGGGCTTTTTTGTTAAAGGCACTCCAAAATCTTATGCCGACCATCCCGTAGAAAGCGATGTGAAATTTTTGGATTTGGGGTACATTACGATAACGCCGTTAACCTACAGTATGACGCATTTCGAAAGCCTTAAATCAACAGAGGAATTATTTAAATGAAAGTTTTGGTCATCGGCGGCGGCGCCGCAGGAATGATGGCAGCCGTTTCTGCCGCTAAAAACGGCGCGGAAGTCACTTTGCTCGAAAAAAACGAAAAGCTGGGCAAAAAGATTTATATCACGGGAAAAGGCAGATGCAATTTGCTTAACTGCTGTGACATCGAAGAGTTTTTGCAAAACGTAAATACAAACAAAAAGTTTTTGATGAGTGCTTTGTATGCTTTTTCGCCTGACGACGCTTACTCGTTTTTCTCAGATGCGGGGCTGGAACTTAAAACAGAAAGAGGAAAGAGGGTTTTTCCCGTTTCAGACAAGGCAAGCGACGTTACCAAAACTTTTGAAAAGCTTTTGAAAAAATATAAAGTTAATGTGTTGCTTAACACAAAAGTAAACGGCTTGGTTTTGGAAAACGGCAAAATCACAAGAGTTCAAACCCAATCTGGAGATTTTTGTGCAGACAGGTTTATAGTTTGTACGGGAGGCGTAAGTTATCCTTCGACGGGAAGCACCGGTGACGGTTTGTCATTTGCCAAAGCAGTCGGGCATAATATTATTGAACCAAAGGGCGGACTTATTGGTCTTTTAGCCGACACGCCGAGCGAACTTGCAGGACTTACGTTAAAAAACGTAAACGCAAAAATTTTAGACGGCGAAAAGGTTTTGCACGAGGAATTCGGCGAAATGCTTTTTACACATAAAGGCGTTTCGGGACCTATAATACTGACGCTTTCTTCGAAAATATCGAGGTGCGATTTTTCAAAACTGTTTTTGTCCATAGATCTCAAACCTGCTCTTGATGAAAAACAACTGGATTTAAGACTTCAAAGAGATTTTGCAGAGTTTTCAAACAAGCAGTTTTCCAATTCTTTGGACAATTTGTTGCCACGCAGTCTTGTTTCGGTTATACTAAACAAGTCTGAAATTGCAAATAATACAAAAGTACATCAAATCACTTCGCAGCAACGAAAAAATTTGGTTAAGCTTTTGAAAAACTTGAAGTTTAAACTTTTGGGCACCGAAGATATTCATACCGCAATCATTACATGCGGCGGGGTGGATACTAAGCAGATTAGCCCTGCTGCCATGAAAAGCAAACTTGTTGACAATTTGTTTTTCGCCGGCGAAGTTTTGGACGTAGACGCTTTTACCGGAGGATTTAATTTGCAAATAGCTTTTTCTACCGGTTATCTTGCCGGCGTCGGAAGTACACAAGAAAAGTGAGGTTTTTATGTTTAATATTGCCATTGACGGTCCTGCCGGCGCAGGCAAAAGCACTGCCGCTAAAATCGTAGCGGCAAAACTTGGAATTTTATATCTTGACACCGGCGCTATGTACAGGGCTATCGGTCTTAAAGCATTGAGACGCGGTATCAATACCCGCGATGCTGAAAAGGTTGCCCAAATGCTTCCCGACACGGTTGTTGAAATTAAACATATCGACAAAACGCAGAATATTTTTCTTGACGGCGAAAACGTAACTCACCTTATCAGGGAACATAACGTTTCAATGGCGGCAAGCGATGTATCCGCAATTCCTGCCGTACGTCTTAAATTAGTAGAGCTTCAACGTCAAATAGCAAAACAAAACAGCTGCATTCTTGACGGAAGGGATATCGGTACTTACGTTTTGCCTGATGCCCAGTTTAAATTTTACATTACCGCAACGGCACAGGAAAGGGCAAACAGAAGACATAAGGAACTTTTGGAAAAGGGACAGGACGTTTCTTACGAGGACGTGCTTAAAGACATTGTTACTCGTGACAAAAACGACTCTACCCGTGAGTTTGCTCCTCTTAAAAAAGCAGACGACGCATTTGAGTTTGATACGACTACAATGTCAATCGACGAAGTTGTCGAAAAATTGCTGAGCATTATAGGTAACAAAAAATGACCAAATTTTATGCTTTTTGCAGATGTTTGGTGGGCTGGTTTTTTAAATTGTTTTTTCCGACAAAAGTTTTCGGTCCGAAAAAACTTGAACAAAAAAAGACTCTGCTTGCCGCAAATCACATGTCTTTGATAGACCCTGTCATAGTCGGATGCAATTTAAAACCGCAGCTTTATTTTTGGGGCAAAAAAGAATTGTTCGACAAAAAGCTGATAGGTTGGTTCTTACGAAAACTGGGTGTCACGCCAATCAACAGGGGAGAACCTGACATAGCGTCGGTAAAAGCCGCGTTGACCATTTTAAAAAACGAAAAAATTTTTGCTTTGTTTCCGGAAGGAACACGAAACAAAAACGACAGCATAGATGAAAAAATGCTGGACTTGAAAAACGGTTTGGCTTTGCTTGCCATAAAATCGCAGGCACCGATAAGACTTGCTATTATTTACAAAAAACCGAAGTTTTTGAGAAAAAATTACTTATATATAGACGACGAGTTTACTCTGGACGAATTTTTCGGAAAGAAAATTTCTGCTGACGTGCTTGCCGACGCATCAAAATTTATTCAATCTAAATTTGACCAAGCGGCATCAAAACTTTCGGTAATGGTAAATGAATTAAAGAAAAAATGAGGATTTTTCAACCTAAAAACAATGGATTTTGTTTCGGCGTGAAAAATGCCGTCGACAAGGCTTTTAAAACCGCAAAAAACAAAAACAATGTGTTTTGCTACGGCGAAATTGTTCACAATCCGCTTGTAGTCAAAAGACTTGCCGAAAGCGGAGTTGCCGTTCAAAAGGACTTGTCGTTGCTTAAAAGCGGTGACACTCTCATTATCACGGCACACGGAGCACCCAAAAGCGTCTTTGAGTTTTGTAAAGCTCACGACATCGAAGTGGTTGACACCACGTGTCCTTTTGTTAGAGTTTTGCAAAAAAAAGCAGAGGAATTTTTTCACAAAGGCTTTCAGGTCGTATTGTTCGGCAACGAAAAGCATCCCGAAATCATAGGGGTAAACGGCTGGTGTGACAATTCGGCAATTATAAGCAGCGGCGAAACAAAACTTGACTTGACTTCTTTTGACAAAGTATTTGTGATGTTTCAGACTACTTTCAATGTCGAAAAAGTGGAGCCTGCGCTTCAAAATCTTGTTGTTGACAAGGACAAAACGCTTGAAATTTTCAATACAATTTGTTATACTACAACGGAAAGGCAAAAATTTGCACATCAAATTTCGGCAATTTGCGATACGGTCGTGGTTGTAGGGGGCAAAAACAGCTCAAATACCAGACGTCTTGCGGAAATTTGTTCGTCTGCGTGCGGCAACGTCATATCCGTTCAGTCCGCCGACGAATTACAAAATTTTGACTTTTCGCAAACAGAAAATTTAGGAATCATAGCAGGAGCGTCAACTCCTCGTGAGTTGATTGAGGAGGTTTTAGCAAGTATGGCTGAACAAACAAAAGACAACAACATTACCAACGTTAACGCTGACAGCGAAATGTTTATCAATGCCGTTAACAAAATCAACAAAAAATCAGTAAGAAAAGGTCAAAAGCTTAAAGGCAGGATTTCTTACATCGGCGAAAACGGCATCAACCTTAACTTTGATTTTTCAAAGAGAGAAGGTTTTATTCCTAACGATGAAATTACCATTGAAGAAGATTTTCAAGCGGTAAAAAACAATTTGAAAGTTGGCGACACAATCGAAGTTGTTGTTTTGGCATCCGACAAAGAATTGATTCTTTCAAGAAAAGCTGTTGAATTGCTTTATAAAGACGACGAACTCGTCGAAGAAATCAAAAAAGGCGCGGAATTTTCAATCGTTGCCGGCAAAGAAGTAAAGGGCGGTTTGCTTTCAAAAATCGGAAGTTACACAGTATTTGTTCCTGCTTCGCAAATTCGTTCAGGCTTTGTAAAAGACCTTTCGAAATACGTAGGTAAAAAATTGAGACTCGTTGCTCTTCCTGACGGCGTAGACGACAACAAAAAGAAAATCGTCGCAAGCCAAAAAGTCGTTTTGGAAGCTGAAAAGAAAGCAAGAGAAGACAATTTCTGGGATAACATCGAAGTAGGCGAAATCGTTGAAGGAAAAGTAGTAAGGTTTGCTTCTTTCGGCGCATTCGTAAATGTAAGAGGATTTGACTGCCTCGCTCACATCAGCGATTTGTCTTGGTCCTCGATTAAAGATCCTTCCGAAGTATTGGAACTCAACAAAACATACGAATTCGTTGTTTTGAAACTTGACAGAGAAGCTAACAGAGTTTCTATCGGTTACAAACAGCTCATTCCTGATCCTTGGCAGGTTGCTTACGAAAAATATCCTGTTGGCAGCGTAATTAAGGGTAAAGTTGCAAGGATTCTTCCTTTCGGCGCTTTTGTTGAAATCGAACCGGGTATCGACGGTTTGCTTCACGTTTCCAACGTTTCTTGGGAATGGGTTGACGACATCAAAAAAGTATTGAACATCGGAGACGAAATCGAAGTAGTGGTTACCGAATTCAATCCTGAAACAAAACGCATCACCCTTTCAAGAAAAGCAACTATGGAACAGCCTGCAAATCTTGAAAGACACCACGCAGAATAAAACTTAAACCTCTCGAAAGAGAGGTTTTTTGTTTTTCGGCTGTTTAATCAGTTGACAAAAATATTTATTTTGCATATAACTTAATTAGTGATATTTCGGTAGGTAAGGCTACCATAGGGATACGGACTGCTACCGCAGAGAGGTGGAGACACTTTGAGTTGGTCAGCAGGCTATGTCGACATTAAGGCATAACCTAATGCAGTTTCATTGCCCTATGATGCTAAAGCTTGTACGATGGCATTTTTCAGGGTTATTTGACCTTGCCATTGTCAAGCGGCAAGGTTTTTTTATGCCAAAAATCACTGAAGGAGGGTGCAATGAAAGAGTTGTTGTCTTTGCTTGAAAACAATCAGATTGACGAACTTAAACAAATACTCAGCAAAGAAGAACCCTGCGACGTTGCGGAGTTTTTAAATGCCGTACCGAGAGAAGATCTCGTGGACGTTTTTCGATTACTCCCGAAAGGTCTTGCACTCAAAACCTTTGTCGAGATGGAAGTCGAAGAACGCGAAATTTTGGTAGAGGATCTTTTTGAAAACAAATATTTCATCGATTTGAAACCGCTGCTTGCCGAAATGGAGCCGTCAGACCTTGCGGAATTTTTCAAGGAAATTCCTGAAACACAGCTTCCTTTTGTTTTCAGACTTTTGCCGAGAGACGTTGCCGCCGATACTTTTGTCGCCCTTGACAGCGACTTGCAGGAAATTTTGATAAAAGCGTTCAGCGATAAAGAGCTTCAAGTCATGATGGACGAACTTTTTATCGACGACGCGGTAGATATTATCGAAGACATGCCTGTAAACGTTGTGATAAGAATGTTGGGGCAGGCCGACAAAGAAACAAGGGATATAATCAATGAAATTTTGAAATATCCTAAGGACAGCGCCGGAAGCATAATGACCGTCGAATACGTGAGCCTTAAAAAGGACTATACCGTTGCAGACGCATTTGACAAAATCAGACGTACCGGTGTTGACAGCGAAACGGTTTACACATGTTATGTCACTGACGAAAGAAGGGAACTTTTGGGCGTAGTCAGCGCAAGAGCATTGATGCTCAGCAGCCTTGACACAAAAATTTCCTCCATAATGGAAACTAATATTGTGTCGGTAGAAACCGATACCGATAAAGAGGAAGTAGCTCAAAAATTCGACAAATACGACTTTTTGGCAATGCCTGTCGTCGACAAGGAAAACCGCCTTGTAGGTATCGTTACCATTGACGACGCTATGGATATCTTGCAGGAAGAGACAACCGAAGATATCTCGAAAATGGCGGCAATGACGCCGAACGACAAGCCATACCTCAAAACAAGCGTTTGGAGGATTTGGCTCAACAGGGTTCCTTGGCTGTTGCTTCTTATGATTTCGGCGACTTTTACCGGAATAATTATCGAACAAAACGAAGCAACCCTTGCCTTTTCCATAACGCTCACCGCAAGTATTCCGATGCTTATGGACACCGGCGGAAATGCCGGAAGTCAGGCTTCGGTAACCATTATTCGCGGTCTGGCGTTGCACGAGGTTGAGTTTAAGGACATTTTGAAAGTATTGTGGAAGGAAGTCAGGGTTTCGGTTTTGCTGGGCTTGACGCTTTCAGTAGCTTGCTTTGCAAAACTTATGTTAATAAATCAGCTTTATGACCAGCTTAATATTGCTTTCGTTATTTGCCTTGCCATGTTCATAACTGTTGTTTTGGCAAAAGTTATCGGCTGCACGCTGCCGCTTCTCGCAAAAAAATGTAAACTGGATCCGGCCGTCGTCGCAAGTCCGTTCATCACTACGATTGTAGACGCTTTGGCGCTCATCATTTACTGCAACATCGCTTTGGCTTTGCTGGCTTAAAAATTAACCTGCTTTTAGCAGGTTTTTTTATTGTAAATTGTATAATTTTTTTGTATAATCAATTAGATACGGGGAAATTATGATACATTTGAAAATAATTGATGACAAACAGTTCTTCTTTTTCGGTTCTGCCGAGAAGAAAGAATTTACTTTGGGACGCCGAAAAACAAGCGATATTTCAACAACGGTAAAAGCCGTTGCAATGGATCAGTTTCTTTTTAAGAGACAGCCGCGTTATTGGAGCGTCGAAAATATTTGCGAAAAAAGCAAATCCGTAGTTTCGTTAAACAACAAAGAGCTGAAATTCGGCGAAACGAAAAAAATTACGTCAGGCGACGTAATCATGGTTTTTGAAAACAACAACAAGGAAAACTGCCTGATTATCGAGGTGATGAAAGAAATTAAAGCTCAATCATCATCCAAAGACAAAAAACGCACAATTCAGCTCACTTCCAAAAACGAATTTTACATAGGTCGCGACTCATCATGTGACATTTTGCTTGACAATCCGCAGGCTGAAAAGCTTCATGCGAGAATTATTTTTGACGGCGAATTTCACTATATCGAAGATTTAAAATCAACTCGCGGCACTTATGTCAACAACAAAAAAATCAAGCGTGTAATGCTAAAAAACGGCGACAGAATAGAAGTTCCGTCAGCGGCATACGTTTACATCGACAAAAAACTTTTGTCCAGCAAATGCGAAACAGGCATCGAGGTTGATTTGGTTGACGTTACAAAAGACGTTTTGGACAACGGCGCCAAAGGCAAAATTATTCGTTTGGTAGATAACGTTACGATGCGTATCGATATGGGAAGCTTCGTTGCAATCGTCGGCGGCAGCGGCGCAGGAAAAAGCACTTTGCTTGATTGCATAAACGGCAGTCGTCCTTGTACGAGCGGAAAAGTTTACTTCGATACAAACGATTTTTATCAAAACATGCACTGCTATCAGTCGGTAGTGGGCTACGTACCTCAAAAAGATATTCTGCATGAAAATCTTTCGGTTTTTCATTCCCTTTGCTATACTGCTACAATGCGTATCGGAAACAAAACTCCGCGTGGGGAAATAGAATCAATAGTTAAAAAAGTAATAGCGGAAGTTAAACTTGAGGGAAAAGAACATTTGCGTATTTCTTCTCTTAGCGGCGGACAGAAAAAAAGGGTAAGCATCGCCATGGAACTGCTTTCAAACCCGAAAATTATTTTTCTCGACGAGCCTACAAGCGGTTTAAGTCCCGACCTTGACCTTGAAATTATGACGCTGCTTAAAGAACTCGGCAAAAAAGGACGTACTATCGTCATGATTACCCATGCGATGGAAAATATCGGTTTTTGCGACAAAGTGGCTTTTCTAGGCAGAGGCGGCAAACTTTGTTTTTACGACTCGCCTAAGGAAATCAAAAATTACTTCAAGACAAAAGATTTTTCAAAAATATTCTACATGCTGACCGATGAGCAGACGGCAGTGGAATACGCTTCAAAATATCGCGCTACACCTTATTACAAAAGCCTTGTCGCGGAATACGGAAAAATTTATCAATATATCGAAATTCCGAGGTTTTCAAAATAACTTCACATGAAAGAAAAAAAATTCAGCGTAAATTACATACAATTTAAAGTTTGCGTAAAACGTTACTACGAGCTTATTTTCAGTGACAAAGTAAGCATGGTCATGCTTTTGCTTCAGGCACCTCTTATGCTTGTAATTCTTTCGCTTGTGTGCCCGCGTGATTGCTTTACCAATATAAAAATTCTGTGGCAGTCTGACACCACTCTCTTTATTATAGTCGTTATGGCTGCCATGATGGGGCTTTTGAATTCTTACCGAGAAGTGTGCAAGGAACGCGATATTTTCGCCAGAGAATACGACGCAGGACTTGATACCACCGCATACATACTTTCAAAACTGTTTGTTCTCGGTTCGGTTTGCCTCGTTCAAAGTTTTATTTTGTTTGCCGGCAGTTATCTTGTTATAGATTTTCCAAATCCGTCGCCTGTATTTACCCAGGTGCTTTATTGGATTATCTTGTTCTTGATTATGTTTTCCTCAAGCGTAACCGGAATATTTATTTCTTCGATACTTAAAAGCTCCGACAGCGCAATTTTGCCAGTATTGCTGGTGTTGATTATGCAAGTGGTTATGTCAGGCAACATTGTGGAACTTGAAGGTTTTTTGGAAACTCTCAGCATTTTCTGCGTGAGCAGATGGGGACTTTCGGCATTAGGTCAGGTTTTCAACAGAAACGGATTGTTTCCCGCAATACCCGAAACACAAAATGCCTGCTACGATCAACCGTTGTTGCTGTGCATAGTTGTTTTGCTTCTCATATGCGTTATTCTGACGGTAATTTCTATTGTATGGTTAAATCTTTCCTTCAAAAAAAGACAAAAGAAATTCAAAAACGGACCGGCAAAATAAAATGAAAACTTTTTTCGGTAAATTCGTTCACTTTGCAAAAAAAGAAATGGTGCTTTGCATCGCCTTTGTTTTGGCTGTCGTTTCGATGTTCTTTGTGACGCCTTCGGCAGAATACATCGATTACATAGATTTTAGGGTCATAGTTTTGCTTTTTTGCCTTATGACTGTTGTGTCCGGTCTTTACAGATGCGGACTTTTTAACGTTGTCGCAAAAAAAATGTTTTCAGGCGAAAAAAGGTTTTGGGTAGTAAGTCTTTATCTTGTCGCTTTGCCTTTTTTCTTTTCAATGTTTGTTACAAATGACGTATCGCTTATAGCATTTGTTCCTTTTGCGATACTCGTGTTGGATTCGATAGGGAAGCATGACAAACTGATTTTTATAATAGTTTTGCAAACACTTGCCGCAAACCTTGGAAGCATGCTTACTCCTTTCGGCAATCCGCAAAACCTTTTTTTGTATTTTAAGTTTAACTTGTCTTTTTCACAGTTCATTTCGATAATTCTTCCTTACGCTCTTTTAAGCATGTTTTTGCTTTTTGTTACCACATTGTTTTTGAGCAAGGAAAAAGTATCGTTGACTTTGCCTTCAACACAATCCGAAATTACCGACAAAAAAAGCCTTGCGCTCTTTCTTATAATGTTTGTTTTATGTATTTTGTCGGTCTTGCGTGTTTTGGATTACAGAATTCTTTTGGGCATAGTGCTTGTCGCATTGCTTGTTTTTTCGCGCGCTTCATTCAAAACCGTCGATTATTGTCTGCTTTTTACTTTTGTTTGCTTTTTCGTGTTTTCAGGCAACCTTGCAAAAATTCCGCAAGTTGAAAGCATTATCGAAAACCTTACTCAACAAAGTACATTGCTTTCCTCAGTTCTTTTCAGTCAGGTGATAAGCAACGTTCCTGCGGCAGTACTTCTTTCAAACTTCACAACTGACTATTCTTCACTCATAATAGGAACAAACATAGGGGGACTGGGAACTATCGTTGCTTCGCTTGCCAGCCTCATTTCGTTTAAGTTTTACGCAAATACTCCTAAAGCTAAAAGCGGAAAATTTTTGCTGATATTCACTGTGGCAAACATTGTTATGCTTGCGCTTATGATCGGCTTGTCTTTTATCATTTAAAGAAGGTAATTAAAAATGAAGGAAAACAAAAAACTTATCAGTGAAATAATAGAGGAAGTCAAAAGGGATATGTCAGATGAAGAAATACTTTCTCTTCTCGCAAAAAGCAAGGTATCAAAAAATACGAACAGTGAGGAAAGCACAAAATATACTTTGGGACAAAAAGCCGCCGACAAAATTGCGGGGTTTGCCGGCAGCTGGGCTTTTATTTTTGCTTTTGTAGGCGTGCTTTTGGCGTGGATGGTAATCAATATAATAATGGCAAGCAATGCTTTTGATCCATATCCGTTTATATTGCTCAACCTTGTGCTTTCATGCGTAGCCGCAATTCAGGCGCCTCTGATAATGATGAGCCAAAACAGGCAGGATCAAAAAGACAGAACAAGGGCGGAAAACGACTATAAAGTCAATTTAAAGACAGAGATAATGATAGAGGACTTGCACGACAAGCTGAATAAAATTCTTGAAAGGCAGGAAGAAATTTTAAAGCACATCAAAGAAAACGAAAAGAAATAAAAAATCCCGATGAAACCATCGGGATTTTTTTAATATTTTTGCTTACGCATCTTTCCGTCTTTTTTATGGATTGAAATGCTTCCGTCTTGATTTACCGCAAGTTTTTTGGCGTATGCTATGGCTTCCGCCTGAGTGTCAAAAAGTTTTATTGCTTTTTCGCCGCCTGCAAATTTTACCTGCCACTTACCGTCCGGACGTTTTGCTACGTGATAATTTTTAGCAGTGTCTTTACTGCTTTTGCTTTCGTTTTCCTTAGTTTTTTTAACTTTTTCTTCTGCCATAGTTTTACCTCGTTTTTTTTATTTTACCATTTTTTCGAGGCACATTCAATATGGTTTTTATATTGATTGAAAACAAAAAACCCGTTACCTAAGTAACGGGCTTTGGTGGAGAGGGGTGGATTCGAACCACCGAAGTCTCGGACGGCAGATTTACAGTCTGCTCCCTTTGGCCACTCGGGAACCTCTCCGCATGGAGCTGGTGATCGGAATCGAACCAACAACCTACTGATTACAAGTCAGTTGCTCTGCCTAGTTGAGCTACACCAGCTTATTTTGTTTTAAAAAAAATGCACCAACTTTTTGGTGCCTCGGGGCGGAATTGAACCACCGACACGAAGATTTTCAGTCTTCTGCTCTACCGACTGAGCTACCGAGGCAAATGTTGGCGACCCGGAAGGGGCTCGAACCCTCGACCTCTAGCGTGACAGGCTAGCGTTCTAACCAACTGAACTACCGGGCCAGATTAATTTACCTTGACTGTTTCAAAATGGTGGGCCTTCAGGGACTCGAACCCCGGACCAATCGGTTATGAGCCGACCGCTCTGACCAACTGAGCTAAAGGCCCAAAAATGGTCGGGGTGAAGAGACTCGAACTCCCGGCCCCATGGTCCCAAACCACGTGCGCTACCAAACTGCGCTACACCCCG
>CALVLA010000006.1 GCA_944336125.1 uncultured Clostridia bacterium
GACTGTGTTTCTTTTCGTTCGCTTATTCTCTTGTCAATCTCCGTCGCTGCCACTTCCGCGACAGCTTATTTATATTACAACACACTTCGGGTATTGTCAATAGTTTTTTCGACTTTTTTTATTTTTTTTACAAAAATTTTTTAGTGTTCACAAGTCCTTAAAAACGCGCTGTTTTCGTCAGATAAGAAGCCCTTCAGAGGTAATTTCGCTTTTACCGCCCAAAAGAGAGATGTCTGTCAAAACGTATCCCAGCAAATCGGCGTTATAAAGCCCCGTGACTCTGCGGTAAACTTTCAAATTGCAAATTTCGCCGTAATGACTGTAATAAGGAAACACGGCATTTACGCCCGAAATGTTTACGTCAATAGGTTTAATTAGTTTTCCGTTTTCCTGCCAGATGCTGTTTTTGTATTGTTTTTCCCTGTCCGACAAATCGATAAGATATCTTCCCCCGTCGGAGTTGGAAACCTGCGCGCGGAAACAGTCGAGATATTTTCCTTCAAGCCTGTTGTTTTTGGAAAATTCCGCAAAATCGAAAAGCGTAGTCTGGACACACGCGGAAAAGTCGTAAACGTAATAATATCCGAAACCGCCGCTTCCCCCCGATGAAGCCGCATAAAAAATCTGACTTGTGCCGTTGTCGGTAAAATTCTCCACGATTACGTCGGGTTCGTATCCGCCCCTTTCTTTGGGAGCTATGACACCCAACTGCTTGTCGTTTTTGTCGTAAATTTCAATCCATACGTTTGAAAAGTAAAAACTGTCCTTGTCCTTTTGACCTTTAAGCACAACCTTTTCGCAACTGTTTGGCGAAACAAGGTTTCCGTAAACTTCCTTTATGACAACCGTTTCGAGAGCCCAAACGTTTTGGGAAGAAATCATGCAAAAAATGCCCATAAAGAGAGCAAGCACGAAAAAAACAAATTTTTTCATAAATTTCTCCATATGGGCAGTATGCGTAAAACAAAAAAGGTTATTCGGTCAAAGAAGCCATATAAATAGGAAGACCTTGTTTTTTGTCTTTTTTCCTCAAAATCATTTTGTAAATTTCTCCGACAGGAATAACTGCAAGCGCCGCCGCAAAAACGGTAATCCACTCCGAAGTTGTGAGGTTTGCCACACCCATAGCATATTGAAGGGCAGGCAACGCGTAAATTCCCACATTTGCGAGTATTCCGCCGATAACGGTAATCAACAGCACTTTGTTTGAAAAGAAGTCAGAGGAAAATACCGACCTTTTTTCGCTTTTGATGTTGAAAGCGTGAAACAGTTCCGCAAAGGAAAGAGTAAAAAAGGTCATTGTGGTAGCCACTTCGTTTCCGTAAGCGTTCAACACCCCGAAGAACACGGCAAGGGTAATCAAAGTTATTGTTACGCCGAACACCGCTATCGACGACACGGAAGAAGTGCTGAACATACTTTTTTCCGCACGTTCCGGCTTTTTGAACATAATGTCTTTTTCTGCTTTTTCGCACCCCAGCGCAAGCACGGGAAAACTGTCGGTAACGAGATTAATCCACAAAAGCTGAGCCGAAAGCAAAAAGTCGTATCTGCAAAAGAAAACCGACACCAAAAATATCGAAATAACTTCAGCCACGTTTGTCGCGAGGAAAAACTGTATCGTCTTTTTGATGTTTGCGAAAATGCGCCGCCCCTCTTTGACCGCCGACACGATTGTTGCAAAGTTGTCGTCGGCTATAATCATATCCGATGCGTTTTTGGTAACGTCGGTTCCGCTTATGCCCATCGCAATGCCTATATCTGCGTTTTTAATGCTCGGCGCGTCGTTTATTCCGTCCCCCGTCATTGCGACCACGTTTCCCTTTGCCCTCAAAGCCGAAACTATCATAGACTTGTGTTTAGGGCTTACTCTGGCAAATACACGGCAGTTCTCAACCGCTTTTTTGAAAGCGTCCTCACTCATACCGTCTATTTCACTTCCCGTGATTACTTCGGAAGGCAAGTTTGCTATTCCTATTTTTTTGGCTATTGCAAAAGCCGTGTTTTTGTGGTCGCCCGTTATCATAACCGGAACGATACCCGCTCTTTTGCAAAGCTTCACCGCTTCAAAAACCTCATCGCGAGGCGGATCTATCATTCCCGCAAGCCCCAAAAACACAAGGCCGTCCTCTTTCTTTTCGCCGTCAGGCCTGAACGCAAAACCCAAAACTCTCAACGCTTCCGACGCCATTTTTTCGTTTTGACGCAAAACCTCGCTTTTTGCTTTCAGGTCAAGCGGAACCGTCTGGCCGTTTATCATTATGCGGCTGCAATTGTTTAAAAGCACATCCGGCGCGCCTTTGGTAAATACTTTTTTCCCGTCATCACAGCTTACGCATACGCTCATGAGTTTCCTGTTTGAGTCAAAAGGTATCTGCCATATCTCACGGCAGTCTTTTGGGTTCATTCCGCTTGCGTCGTAACAAACTCGCAATGCTATTTCAGTAGGGTCTCCGAGATAATCCCCTTTTTCTCCCCTGACAGTCGAGCAGTTTTTCATGCACTCGAGCATGAGCGACTTTTCTGATGAAAGGTCGGCATAAAGTTTGTCGTCAAAACGTCTGTTTCCGCAAAAGAGAGAAACTACTTTCATTTTGTTTTGCGTGAGAGTTCCCGTTTTGTCGCTGCAAATAAAGTTGCAGCCACCCAACGTTTCAACTGCGTGAAGTTTTCTCACTATGGCTTTTGACCTGCTCATTTTCTGCATGCCCATAGCCATGATTATGGTAACTACCGCAGGCAGACCTTCAGGGATTGCGGCAACCGCCACCGCCACAGAAGACATAAAGTTTTCAATGAGCGGATTGTGCTTGAAAAACGCTCCCAAAGCAAAAATGACAACCGCCAGAAAAATGACGCCGTACGAAATGGCTTTGCCAAGCTTGTTTAAGCTTTTTTGCAGCGGCGTTTCAGCCTCTTCGGTAACGTCAAGCATTTCGGCAATTTTGCCTATTTCGGTATTCATTCCCGTTGCCACGACAACAGCTTCCGCGCTTCCGCCTAAAATAAAGGATGAGGAAAACAACATGTTTTTTCTGTCGCCTATTCCCGATTGTGGCAAAACTTTGGCATTTGCGTCTTTTTCCACCGCCACCGATTCGCCGGTAAGCGACGACTCGTCGCATTTCAGGTTTTTGCTTGAAATCAGCCTGCAATCGGCAGGCGTCATGTCCCCTTCTTCCAAAACAATTATGTCCCCGGGAACAAGGTCCTTGCTGTCAGTCAAAACCAGCTTTCCGTTTCGGCGTGTTTTTACACGGCACACCGACATTTGTTTCAGCTTTTCAATCGCCTTGTCCGAGCGGTATTGCTGAATAAAGCCGACAGTAGCGTTAAGCACAATAATAAATACTATTATTGCCGTATCGAACAGTTCGCGAACGTCCTGCGAAAAATAAGCTATAAGCGCCGAAATAAAAGCCGCCGCTATGAGAAGCAGCACCATAAAATCCTTAAACTGCGCCAAAAACAGCTTGAACACACTTGTCTTGTGCTGTTCGGAAAGAGCGTTTACGCCGCAGTTTTTTTGCCTCGCGGCGGCCTCAAAGTCACCAAGCCCCCTTGAAGTGCAATTGAGTTTTTTAAAAACGTCGTTAAGCGAAAGACTGTGAAAATCAGACATAACACACCTCTTCACAAGTCTATTCGGACAAAGCCTAGGTTATGAAAAGGCAAAAGAAAAACATCGGTCAAACCGATGTTTCCAAAAATTCGTCAACTGTTTTATCGCCGCAAAAAGCCTGGGTCTTAAGACAATCGACCTCAACGGGCGGCATGTCGAAAAACTTGAAAAAGCCCTCCAAAAACCTATCGGGACGAAGGTTATCGTTTCCGAACTTCAAAAGGGCTTTGAAAGCGTCGTCGTCTACCTTTTCGAGTGAAATTACGTAAGAGCGAAAATCCTTCGTTTTTACCCCGTTTTTGTCCTCGTAACTAATTTCAAAAACGTCGCTTTTCAAAAGCCTATTAAAATCCGCCTTGCCTATTCCTTTTCCCCTGAAAATATATTCCGCATTTGTCACGTGTTTCGCGAGGTTTGGATTTTTTTCGGTGACGAAGTGTTTCACCGCCTTAAATCCTTCGGGCGCAAACGTATTAAACTTTTCGCATATGTCCTTTTGTTCAGACGAGGCAATGGTCACGTATTCGCACTCGCTGTTTACCCCGACGGCATTTGCGGGAGAGCAAAAAATCAACATGTGCGGATTGAACCCTTCGGAAAATCCGACTTTCACGTCGGCACGTGCAAAAATTCTTCCCAGCGTCCTCAAAACGTCTATATGCGACACAAAAGAAGCGGTGGATTTTTTTTCGTATTTAATGGTTAACATGACACAACCCCTCTTTTTGCAAGCCGCAGCCGCTGCACTTTTTGTTGCAGCCGAGTGTACACTCTCCGTTGTACGCCTTGTGACGTTCTCTCAGCAAAAACTGTTTGGTAACCCCCATGTCGAGATAGTTCCACGGCAAAATTTCATCTTCGCTCCTTTCCCTGAGGTATGAAAGCATGTCAACTTTGCACTCTTCAAATGCTTTTTTGTAAGCTTCGTAATTGAAAAACTCTGTCCAGCCGTCAAAAAACGCGCCGTTTTTGTATGCGTGTATGAGCACGTCGCACAAATCCCTGTCTCCCCTCGCGAACACCGCTTCCATTTGTGAACAACGGTAGTCGTGGTAAGACAACGAAATATTTTTGTTTTTAAGCTTTGAACGCATGTAGTTTTGTTTTTTGGTTACGTTTTCTTCCGAATCGAAAGCTTCCCACTGAAAAGGAGTGTGCGGCTTCGGAATAAAAGTAGCTACGCTGACGTTGATTTTTATGTCTTTTTTGTTTGTCCTGTGTTTGTAAAAAAGACGTTTTATTTCATATGCAAGCTCACAGATACCGTCGATGTCCTCCATCGTTTCGGTAGGAAGCCCCATCATAAAGTAAAGTTTTACGGTGGAAAACCCGTTTTCGAATGCGGTGGTAACGCTTGAAATTATGTCTTCCTGCGTAATGTTTTTGTTTATGACGTTTCTGAGCCTTTGCGTACCTGCTTCGGGAGCGAAAGTCAATGAAGACAGCCTGTTGTTTTGAGCAAACTCACCCTCGAAGGTGTCCAACCTGAGGCTTGGAAGCGCAAGCTTGACGTTTTTGTCCTTAACAAGTGGCTGCAAATTTTTGATGAGCCCTTTTAGGTTTGTGTAGTCCCCCGTCGAAAGGCTGTTGAGAGACAATTCGTCGTAGCCCGTGTTTTTTATGAGGTTGGTGCAAATTTCGGTAATGCGGTCAAGGCTTCTTTCCCTTACGGGGCGATAAATAAATCCTGCCTGACAAAAACGGCAGCCGTTGGAGCAGCCGCGGAAAAGCTCTGCAACCGCCCTGTCATGCACAAGCTCGATGTTTGAAACGATTGCTCTGTCCGGGAAAAACGCCTTGTCCATGTCCCTGACAAACACCCTTTTGACTTTGTGCGGCGCTTCAAGTTTTTTTACTACCGAGTTTTCCGTTTCGATGTTTACCAATGACGGTACATATACGCCTTCTATGTTGTCGCTTATATATTTCAAAAACTCTTTTCGCGACATTTTGCCCTTGCACTCGTCGTAAGCTTTGACGATGTTTTTGAGCATTTCCTCCCCTTCGCCGACGTTCACCACGTCAAACAAATCGGCAACAGGCTCAACGTTGACGACGCAAGGTCCGCCTGCTATCAAAAGCGGCATGCTTTCGTCCCTGTCCTTTGCCTTGAAAGGAATTCCGGCAAGGTCAAGCATGTACAAAATGTTTGAATAGCTCAATTCATATTGAAGCGAAAAACCCAAAATGTCAAAATTTTTGAGCGGAAGTTTCGTTTCGATACTTGTCAGTTCAAGTTTGTTTTGCCTGAGGTACTCGGCATAGTCCGGCCACGGAGCAAAACACCTTTCGCACCTGACGAAAGGAAGGTCGTTCAGCATATAGTACAAAATGCGTATGCCGAGGTTTGACATACCCACTTCGTAAGTATCGGGAAAACACATGCAAAATGTCGTTGTAGCATCGGCTTTCATTTCTGGCACGCCGTACTCGCCGCCCACGTAACGCGAAGGTTTTTGAATTTGGTTAAACAGCATAAATCTCCTTAAAACAAGGAGATTATACCAAAATGCGGCGTTTTAATCAATCAAAAGGCAAGTCTTTGAGCCTTGTCGAAAGCGGAAAGGTCAACAATATGTCGTCAATTTTGTCGTAATCGAAAAAAGCCACCGCCCGAAGCTTGTCGTCCACTACCTCAACGTTAGTCAGATAATGCGCGTTTTTTGCCTTTAAAAGAGCCGACACCTTGCAGTTTTCCGAAAAAGCCACGGTTTTTACTTCCATGCCTTTCAAAAGTTTTTTAGTTTTGAGGTTGACGCCAACGGCTTTTTGAACCATGTTTTTGTGGGACATGTCCTGCGACGACAAAAACAAAAAAATCGCAAACAGAGCAAATGTCACGTTTATTCGGTTAAAAACCGAATATACAAAAACCGCGAAAAACAAAAGCGAAAGGACAAACCCTATACCTTTAAAAACTTTTTCGGCTGTTTTTTCGTTTGTCTTTTTGTTTAACAGCGAAAAAACCACTCTGCCCCCGTCAAGCGGATAACAGGGTAACATGTTGATGAGAAAAACCCCGAGGTTTGCCTCAAAAAAAGGCTGCGTCAGAGTGTAACACGGAGGATAAATCCACCATGCCGCAAGCGTTAAGACACTCAAAAACAAATTTGACAACGGACCTGCCAAAGCTATTTTAATTTCGTCATTGATTTCGACCCCCTCAAACTCGCCGTAAAGAACTGCGCCGAAAGCCGAAAGAAAAATTTTTTCCGTCTTGTAGCCCAGTTTTCGCGCGACAAATTCGTGGCAGAACTCGTGAATAAGCACCGCCAAAACGTAGACGGAAAAAAAGTATGCGTTTTTTAAAAAAATCATTAAAAAGGCCAGCACAAAAAAGCTTGCGCCGACCTTAAAAACGACTTTTTGTTTTTTTATTCGTTCCATGTAACCGTGTAACCGTCAGCCGTGACGTCGATGACTTTGTTTCCGTCAACGATAAAATTGATGACGGCATTTTCGCCGTATTTACCGACAACGTGATATTTTGAAATTTCGTCGCCGGCGTTTACCAAAACTTCGCTAAGATTTGAGTAAACAATGTCGAAATTGTCAGAAACACTGACGGTGACGGAAGTTTCTGAAACGTTTTTCACCTTACCGTTTTGAAGATTAAGCGCGAGTGTACCGCCCGACAAAGTGATGTCGCCGTTTTCAACGGTAACGTTTGCGTTGGAAGGCAAAGTCATTATGTTTTCGTTTTGACTTTCGCCGTTAATGTTTGAAGTAAAGGTAGTCTGCGCGTAATTGAAGACGTCGCCTACAAACCCGGTATCGACAAATCTCATGCCTACAAGCACAAGAGCTATTACCGCGCATGCCGCAACAGGTTTCCACACTCTTTTGAAAACCGATTTTGCCCTTCCCGTTTTTTTGACTTCGAAAGGCAAAGCGTTTTCGGAATTTTTTGACTGAGCCTTTTCCTCTTTTTTCCTTGCAAAAAGAATTTTCACTTTTGCAAAAGGATTTTTCCTTTGAATTTTACTTTCGCGCCCCAATGCCGCCATAGCGTTTTCATCAGGTCTTTGAGCCTGCGTAAAAGTTACGTCAAGCCAGTCGTTTTCAACAGCTTCGCTCGGACACATTCCGATATCATCGTATTTCATTTTTCCCTCCGACAACATTTTTGTACAATGTATGAGAGGCAAAAAACAAATATACTTTTTTTCACGCCCTGCGCTTTATTTTTCTGCGAATATTGCCGAAAAATCCGCTGTATCTTGAAACACAGTCGTACATGTCTTTTTTTCCTTCGTGCAAATTTGTGGCAATCATTTCAAACGCAGTGTCAGAAGGCGTATTCTGCGGTCTGACAGGCCCCGTAAAACTTAAAAAATCGTCCTCAGGCACGATTCCCAGCGGTTCGACGTCAAGCAGCGAAAAAATTTCGAACGCGTCCATCATGTCGCCGCTCATTACCATGTCGCCCCTCAGCCTATTCACCACTCCCTTGACGGAAATCAAGTCATAGCTTTTCAAAAGCGCAACGGTCTTTTTCGCGTCCCTGACGCTTGGTAAATTTGGCGTCATTACCACAACTGCTTCTTCGGCTGCGGAAACTGCCCTATGAAAACCGTTTCCCACCCCTGCCGGACAATCTATTAGAATATAGTCAAATATTTGACTGATTTTGTTTATTAAAACTTTGACGTTTTGACCGCTTACAACTCCTTTCGAAACGTTTCTGCTTCCCGGCAAAAGATAAAGCGAATTGCAGTAAGGGTCCTGAACCAAGGCCTGTTTTATGCGGCATTTTCCCTCCACCGCGTCCACTATGTCAAAAATAACCTTGTTTTCCACGTCCATTATGACGTCGAGATTGTTAAGTCCCAAATCAAGGTCAATCATACATACTCTGAGACCTCTTTGTGCCAGCCTTAAACCGAGGTTGGCGGTAAAAGTGCTTTTTCCCACGCCGCCTTTTCCGCTGGTAACAACGATTTTACGTGCCATAATACCTCCGCTATCGAAAAGACATTATACAAAAAAACAAGGGCTTTTTCGGCATAAAACCAAAAAAACCCTTTTTGCGACAAAATAAGGCAATTATTTAAAAATTTTTTCGTCAAGTAGCAATCTTGCACCGTATATAGTTGAATTTTGTCCGTATGCCGAAACTTTTGCGTTGAGCTCGGTGCGTTTTGAAATAAAGTCGGCAATGCCCTCGATTTTACTAAGCCCACCGCAGAGATAAATGCCGCCCAGCTTGATTTTTTCTACCATTGCAAGGTCGTCCATTTTAAGCATGCTTTTGATTATCCCGCAGTATTTACCGACGTAAAAACTTAAAACGTCATACAAAGCTCTCAGCGGAACTTCAACTTTGTCGAGGCACTTATTTTCGTAATTGGTGCCTTCCACAAAAATCTGCGCAACGTTATTTTCGTAAAGGCTGCATTGCTTTTTGATTTTTTCAGCTTCGGACAAATCAATGTACATGTTATACTGCGTTTCGATAAACTGTTTGATACCGACGTCTATTTGACGTCCGCCCAGATAAAAGCTGCAACCGTTTTTAAGCTCGCCGTCTATTACGCAGCCGAAATCGGCAATACAACTGCCCAGGTCAACGATTATACCGCAATCGGCTTTGTACTCCTGATTAAAAATCATCGCGCATGCTTTTGGCGCTTCAACAAACACAACGGTTTTTGCTCCGAGGTCGACAAACAAAGTTTCAAGTTGCTTTTTTTCGTTGGAATTTATGCCGCACGGAACTGTGCACAAAATCCTGACACGCTGATTGTCGAAAGCTTCCTCATTTATTATCGAAAAAAGCCAGTTGAAGTAACACTCAGCCCATTCCTTGTTTTTTATGTTGCACTCGTCAATGGGACGTACAAGCCTGACTTTTTGCGGATTGTGAGTAAAAAGCTTCACAGCACCGTTGCCGCATGCCAAAATTTCATTGCTGTCATCGTTTTTCAATGCGATGTAATTGTATTGTTTAATCAAAACGTCGCTGTTTTTTGTCAATACGCTGACAAAATCAGACCCCAAGTCCATAGCCAAATCAAAATTAGCCATTTAAACCTCCGAATTGTTTAAGCACTTCGCCGAGTTTTTCGACGGGAAGTCCGACAACGTTGTCAAAGCTTCCCGAAATTTTTTCTACAAAACCGCTGTCCTGAATTCCGTAACCGCCCGCCTTGTCAAAAGCTGAACCTGTTTTTATGTAATTTTCTATATCGGTGTCGGCAAGTTTTTTAAATGTAACGGTAGAAATTTCGGCAAAAGTAACGGTTTTTTGCTTTGACATAACCGTAACGCCGGTAATTACCGAGTGCGACATCCCGGAAAGCTCATCAAGCATAATTTTTGCCTGTGCTTCGTCATGCGGTTTGCCCAAAATTTTGCCGTCAAGTACGACGATTGTATCGGCGCCTATGACGATATCATTAAAAAAACGCTTGAAAACTTCCTCCGCTTTAAAAAAAGAAAGTTTTTTCGCATACTCGCTCGGCTCGTCAAAAGGTATGTTTTCGTCAAACTCGCTCGGTATGACGGAAAAATCTTTTACTAATTTTTTAAGCAGTTCTTTTCGCCGAGGCGACGCCGACGCCAAAATCACTTTCATAAAATTTATTATAACACACCCAAACAATCTTTTGCAACAAACAAAAAAAACGTCGGGTAACCCCGACGTTTTAATTTTCATATCAAAGTATTTCAAGGTTCTTTTTGAAAACTCGCCTGAAATCTGCGCTTGCGCCCATAGCTTCCTTGATTTCAAGAGTGCTGTCTGCGCCGCTTGTTTCTGTTTTCATAATAACGCTGTCACCCAAAACGTCGCAGTTGATTTCAACAATGACGTTGTTCATGCTTCTGTCCAAAGCAACCGCAAGTTTCAAAATGACCGCAAGTTTTTTGCCTGCTTCGACGTCTTCTTCAGTCAAAAGTTCCTTATATTTGACCCAATCGTTCATGTTGATTTCTTCTTTATTGAACATATCGGTAACAAAGGCTGCCAAAACAAGGTCCTTGTGCGAAATGCCGTAAAGGTTTGAATTCAAAATCATGTACGCCGAGTGTTTTTGATAATTGAAAAATTTGAAGCACTTGCCGCTGTCATGCATAAGCGCCGCAACTCTCAAAACCCTGACGTAAGCGCGAGGGAATTTGTGAAGAACGCGGAGCTGTCTGAACAGCTGAACGCAAAGATTAAATACTTGTTCGCAATGCTGTTTGTTTTCCTTCAAAAAGCCGATGTAAGTGTTGAGGCTGTGTCCCAAAATGTCGCTGATAGGCTTTTCGAGAGTTTGCGGAACGGCGTAGTTGAACATGTAGCCTTCTCTCAAACCGCAGCCGCTTGTCGTGATAATTTGAAAATCCATATAATCGACGAAAGCCTTGATTACCGACAGCGCGCAAGGAAACACGTCCGCTCTGGCACTTGACATACCTTTGATTTTCATTTTTTTGTCAAGGTCCAAAACCTTAATCATGTCGTAGATGTTGTAAAAATCCGCGCGCGACATCTGGTAATTGTGAACCATGTCGATAGGATATTTTTTGATTTTTCTTGAAATTTTCGATAGGCTTCTGAAAGAACCGCCTACGCCGATAAACTGAGCGTCAGGGTCGATTTCTTTAAGCCATGGGAATTCGGCAAGTTTTTCCTTGACAAACGCCTCGATTTTTGCAGCCTGTTCCTCAGGTTTTTCCTCGTTGGCAACAAACATTTCGTTGAGAGTTACCGCGCCGAAAGGCAAAATGGTTTCTTTCAAAATGTTGCGTCTGTTGTAATAAATGAGTTTTGTACTGCCGCCGCCGATTTCCATGATGATGCCCTTAGGAATTTCCATGGAATTGATGACGCCCTGGTAAACGTAATTTGCTTCTTCCGTTTCGGAAAGAACGCGAAGTTTAATGCCTGTTGCGACAAACACGTCGTTAAGGAAAACCTTTTGACTGCGTGCCTGTCTGACCGCCGCGGTAGCAACGGCTATAATTTTGTCAACGTTGTTGACCTCGCATATTTTTTTAAAAACTTTGAGAGTTGCAATGGCTTGTATGACACGGGAAGATTTCAAAGTTCCGTCCTTCTCCATATCGCCAAGACGGACGGCCTCTTTAGTTTCGCTTGCTACGGTATAATAACCGCCGTCCATGATGTCAATGATAACCAGCCTTGCGGTATTTGAACCCAAATCAATAAAACCAACTCTTTCCATGATGCAATACCTCTTTTTCGAATAAAACCGTCGTGTGAATCTCGTCCGATAAAATTGTAGCACACGACAATACCTTTGTGAAGATAGTTTGTTAAAATTTATCAAATTTTTTACTTAAGAAAGGCAAAAAAACAAGCCGCTTTTAGCGGCTTGTAACGTTTAAAAATCAAACGTCCCTTTCCTTAATGACCTTTCGAGGACACTTGTTCATGCAGGCTTTGCAGCCGGTGCATTTTGAATAATCAATGATAGGAACGTTGTTTACCAAATGAATTGCGCCGTACTGGCAAGCTCTTTCGCAAAGTCCGCAGGCGATACAACCCGATTTGCAAGCCGCCATAACTTCCTTGCCTTTGCACTGCGTCGAACATGCGACGTAAACTTTTGCTGATTTCGGAATACGCTTGATAAGTTTTTTAGGACAAGCAGAAATACAAAGTCCGCATGAGATACACAAATCCGGATCGACTACCGCAACCCCGTCCTTGACGCAAACCGCCATGTTAGGACAGCTGTCCACACAGCTTCCCGCACCCATACAGCCTACCGGGCAAGCTTTTCTTCCGCCCGAAAGCATTTCCTGAGTCTGGCAGTTGCCGTATCCCTGATATGTATATTTGTCTTCGCATTTTATACCGCCGCTGCAAGCAACCACGGCAACGGTTTCTTCTCCGCCGCTGAACGACTGACCGAGAATATTTGCTATTTCGATTTTTTGTTCTTTTTTGCTTACTTTGCAGTCGTCAAGCGAAGCCGTTCCCTCAAGCAAAGCTTTTGCAAAGCCTTCGCAGCCCGGATGTCCGCACGCACCGCAGTTTGCCTTAGGAAGATTTTCGACGATTTCATCGATACGGCTGTCCTTTTCGACGTTGAAGTAACGCGAAATAACCATTATCGCAACGCCAAGCAAAATGGCAAGAGCCGCCATAATTCCGAGAGTAATTCCTACAGTTCCCCAGTTGACAGGTTGAAACAACAACATAATTGCACCTCCTCAGGCAAACACGGCAAAAGCCATTGCCATGAAGCACGCAGTGATAAGCGTGATAGGAAAACCTTTGAAGCATCTAGGAACGTTAACCTTGTCGAGTTTTTCCCTGATGCCGCTCATTAGGAAAATTGCGAGAGTAAAACCGATACCGCAGAACAAACCGTTGAGAATTGCCATGAAAAGGTTTGTCACCAAAGCGTCGGTAAGGTTTGCGACCGCAACACCCAAGATAGCACAGTTGGTGGTAATGAGCGGAAGGTAAACGCCCAACGAAGAGTACAAAGAAGGCGAAACCTTTTTGATAATCATTTCAAGCATCTGCACGAGTGCCGCGATGACGAAAATGAAAACGATTGTCTGCAAAAATGTTACGTTGAGAGGCAACAGCGCCCAAGTGTAAATAGCGTATGTAAACGCACTTGCCAAAACCATTACGAAAGTAACGGCAACGCCCATACCCAAAGCGGATTCGGTCTTTTTGGAAACGCCGAGGAACGGACAGATACCTACCGTCTGAACGAGGATAAAGTTGTTTGTAAAGACGGCTGCTACAAACAAAGCGATGATACCTGACATATTACTTCACCTCCGCGTCTGCCGCCGCAATAGCCTGTTCGCGTTCTTTTTCGACAAGCATTTGTTTTTCGTGCTGTTTGTGTTTCATTTTGTTGCTGATTGCGTTGTTTGCCGCAACGAAAGCCGCGATAAGCAAACCGAACACAAGAAATCCGCCTGCCGAAGTCGCGAAAACGGAAATTGAGAAGCTCATGATTTCCACACCGAAAATGCAGCCTGTGCCGATGAACTCTCTGATAAGAGCCATAATCATAAGCGAGAAAGTGAAACCGATACCCATAAACAATCCGTCGAGAGCGGCATAACCCACTTTGTTTGACGAAGCGAAAGATTCGGCTCTCGCGAGAATCAAACAGTTAACTACGATGAGCGGAAGGAAAATACCCAGCGACGAGTACAAATCCGGCAGATATTTTTCGAACACCATAATGACAATGGTAACGAAAGTCGCGATAATCATGATAAAGCACGGAATACGCACTTTGTCAGGAATGATGTTTCGCATAAGCGAAATAAGCACGTTTGAGCATACGAGCACGAAAAGAACCGCCGCGCCCATACCCACCGCATTTGCCAGCGAAACGCTGACAGCCAGTGTCGGGCAGGTGCCCAAAACGAGTTTAAAAACAGGGTTTTGTCTTACGACGCCGTCAAGAGCTATATCTTTTATTTTCATGCTTCGGCACCCCCTTTCAAAACGTTATTATAGTAATAAACCGACATATTAGCCGCGGCGCAGATTGACGTCATTGTGTATTTTGACGAAGCGCCGGCGGAAACGTCTACTTCGCCGCTGCCTCCGGTAGGATTCATAACGAACACAAGGTCATTTGTAACTGCCATGCCGTAATACTGAGCGAGGTATTTGTCTTTGATGGTGGTAGTTTTGTCGTCACCGCCGAAAGAGGAAACAATCATGTTGACGATTGTGTTGTCTTTGATTGCCATAACTATTTCGGACTTGCCTTTGTAGCCCATCGTACCTATTGTTTTGATGACGTAAGCGCCGTCAGCCGCCTGATAGACGTAAACGATCTCGCCGTATTCGTCTTTACTTTTGAAGTTTTCGTTAATGGTGAGCTGAGTGAAGCTTTCGCTTTGATAAACCTTGCTGAGGTCGCGAGCCGTACGTTCTTCGTCGCTGATGTAGAGAATATCGTTAAGCACCGAAAGGAGAAGTCCCGAAACGAGAGCGATTGCCAGCAAAACGATGACTGCGATTACCGAAGGATTGACTGATTTTTTTCTGTTTTCGTGAACCATAATCAAGCCTCCTTTTTAGCCTGTTTGGCTTTTTTTACGAAGCCGAAAGGTTTAGGCACAATGTATTTGTCGAAAAGCGGAACGGTAAGGTTCATAAGGAGAATCGCAAACGAAACGACTTCCGTGCCGTTGTTGTGTCTGAGTACCGCCGTAATGACGCCCAAAGCGATGAAGTAAATGACGTTGCCGAGGACGGTGTTTGGCGAAGTGACGTAGTCGGTCGCCATGAAGATGGCGCCAAGCATGAGACCGCCTGAAAAAATAGAAGGCAGGAACCAGTTGAAGTTGAAACCGTTGAGAGCCACTGCCATAAGTCCCGTAACTACGATATAAATAAGAGGCCATCTGAAATCGAGTTCGCCGCGGCACACGAGGTAAAGACCGCCGGCGATAAGAGCCGCCGCACTTGTTTCACCTATACAGCCGGGAACGTTACCCAAAAACAGTTGAAGATTGGTTGCCCAAAAATCGCCGTCTTTAAGCATGGAACCGAGAGGCGTCGAGCCTGCGACTACCACGTCCCCCGTAGCGAAAAATCCGCTGCCGGCGTTTGTGATAGGTTCGATAAAGCCGTTTGCCGCAACGATACCAAAGCTCAAAAACACGAAGATACGTCCGGCGATTGCAGGGTTTACGATGTTTTTGCCTGTGCCGCCGAAAAGCATTTTGACAATCATGATGGCAAAAAAGCTTGCGATGACGGGTATGTACCAGTTAGCGAGCGGAGGCATGTTCATGCCTATGAGAAGTCCCGTGACCATCGAGGTAAAATCAAACTCGTTGACAAAATCACGAGGCGACTTTTTCATAAAGCAAATTTTGTAAAGGAATTCGGCGAGAACGGCGCTTGCAACAGAAATAAGCATTACGATAAGCGCGTTTAAGCCGAAAAACACGATACCTACGATAACGGCAGGCATAAGAGCGATGCAAACGTCAATCATTATGCCTTTTGTTGTCTTAGGCGATTTTATGTGCGGAGAGCCGCCGAAAACGAATTTAGACATATCACTTTCTCTCCTTTAACTTCTTTTTGCAAAGCCTTACGCTTTGAACGATTGCGCGTTTGGCAGGGCAGGAAAATGCGCAGCTACCGCATTCGAAACAATTGAGAGCGCCGTATTTGACAGCCGTGTCGTAGTCCCCGGCCAACGTGTAAAAGTCGATATACATAGGCATAAGGTTCATAGGACAAGCCCTTGCGCATCTGCCGCAGTTGATGCACGGGGACGGCTGCATAAGGGAAGTTTCCTTTTTGGTAAGAGCCAAAATCGAACCCGTAGTTTTCGTAGTGGAAATCGAAGTATCGATAAAGGCAAAGCCCATCATAGGTCCGCCCGAAATAAGTTTGAGCGCATCCTCGTTAAGTCCGCCGCAGAAATCGAAAATATCCTGATAGGAAGTGCCGTTTGCCACGATAAGGTTTTTAGGACTATTCACCCCTCTGCCGCTTACCGTCATAGCTCTTTCGTAAAGCGGTTTGTTAAGTTCCACCGCTTCGTAAGCCGCAAACGCAGTAGCCACGTTTTGAACGATGACGCCGACATCCATAGGAAGTCCGCCGCAAGGAACTTTTCTTCCGTTGACTGCGTAAATCAATTCTTTTTCGGCGCCTTGCGGATATTTCTTTTTAAGCACCGTAACTTTCGCGCCTTTTTGCATGAGCAACTCGGCGCAGTCAAGCTTGTTTGCCTCGACGCCGAACACTACGTTGTCAAGACCGCAGGCTTTTGCGAGATAATTGGCGCCCGCAATGACTTGGTCGGCTTTTTCCAAAAGCAGACGATAGTCGCATGTTATGTAAGGCTCGCATTCCGCCGCGTTGATGATGAGAGTGTCAACGGGTTTTGAAGGTTTGAGCTTTACGTTGGTAGGAAATCCGGCGCCGCCCATGCCGACGATACCTGCTTCGAAAATCCTTTGCAAGACGCTTTGAGCGTCGTTTTTGTCAATATCGGCAAGCGTCATGCATTCTTCGCTTTCAACGGTTTTAATGTGGATATGGTCTGAAACAGCGCCGGTAGCGCCTGCTTTTTTGACAATGGCCACAACTTCGCCGCAGACAGACGAATAAACTTTTGACCCGAGTCCTCCGTTTGCTTCGGCGATAAGCTGTCCTTTGACGACTTTGTCGCCCGCTGCAACGACAGGAGATGACGGAGCGCCGATATGCTGGCTTACAGAAATAAAGACATCCGACGGAGCAGGCATTCTTTCAAGAGGCACGTCTTTAGACAGCTCTTTGTTGTCGTGAAAATGCACGCCGTGCGGAAATGTCTTTTGCACAAACTTTTCCATAGTACTCCTCTTTGTTACACAAACATACGTTAAGGGCATAAAAGCCCATAATCATTTGAAATGATACCACACAGTTTTTTAAAAGTCAAAAATTCGCGTGCAATACTTCACTTTTTTTTGTTTTTCGACATTTGTTTTATGCTTTTGAAAATCTCAAGTCCGCCCACCGCAAAAAAGAACACGCCGAGAGAAATTTTCAGCACCTGCGGCGGAACAAGGTTCATGAAAAATGCCCCCGCAGCCGAAAACACAAGCGCGGGAATTATGACAAACCAGACGTCCTTTGTTTTTACCAGTTTGTTTTTAAAGTGAAAGTACAAGGCAACCGCCGCCATAGGCAAAAAACCTATGAGATTTGCCGCCTGAGCGGCTTTTTGAGGAATATCGAGAAAACCCAAAAGAGGTATGAGAAAGGTTCCTCCGCCCATACCCATACCGCCCGCAATGCCGGCGATTAGCCCCATCAGTAAAACAAGCAACATATCACACCACCATCCTTACGCCTGCAAGAATCAGAACAAACCCGAAAATGAGTTTGAGAGTATCGTTGTTGAGCTTTTTTAACAAGAGTGCTCCCAAAACGCCGCCTAACGTAATTCCTATCGTCGAGTAAAGAGTAACCGTCCAGTCCACGCTTCCCGAAAAGATATAAATCACAGCCGAAACCAAACTCGTGGGAAGTATGATGAGTATTGCCGTTGCCTGCGCGTTTTTTTGCTGCAATCCCGCAACCGCCGTCAGCGCCACTACAGCAAAAACTCCGCCGCCCCCTCCCATAAATCCGTTTACCGCTCCTACCGCCGTGCCCAATGCCGCAAGTATCCATTGCCGTTTTTGCATATTTCTTTTTCCTTGTGCTTTTTGTTTACCTTAAACAATTGATTTTTTTGCCGAAATGAAGTAAAATATTTCAGACTTTGAATTTTAGAATGTATATTAGTGATTTTTCCCAAAGCGGAGTTTATTTATCACTTCAAAGCAAAAATAATTATTTCTTAAAAGGTGGGAAATGAGTAAAAAGAAAAACGAACTCTATTACGTCCCTGCGTCGGCAAAAACGGCTGCGCAAAAAGAGGAAGAGGCCAAGAAAAATCGCAAATCAAACGATTACCGCAACCTTACTGAACAGCAAAAGTCAAAACTCCTCAAAAAACGCATCTGGACTTTGTCGGTAGTTACACTGAGCCTTGTATTGGTGCTTACGCTTTCGCTTATTTTTGCGACGTATTCGCCTACTCTTTACGAGGAAAAAGGAAACACCGCTCCCGACATCGTGGCTGACGAAGGCATCATCAAAAACGAGGAATTCAGTCTTTCGAAACTTATTTACAACGGGCTGACAAGCGACAATCTTCAATATCCTTACATTCCTTCTAGCTGGACGGTATCAAGCGACAGCCACTCGATCGCAGGTATCATCAGCCGTAAAGGAGACGAAAAGGAAAAAGTTAAAAAGAGCCTTCTCGCAAACGGAGTCGCACAAAGCGACATCGACACCCTTCTCGAAGCAAGCGACCTTACTTCGGAAGACGCAAACGCCGACGTAATGCTCTTCTACAATTCGACTGCAAGCTATTCGAGGATTTATTCCAACTCCTTCACAGTGCCTGCCAGCGGATACCTTGAAATCAAAGTACGCATAAGGTCAAGCGTAACCTCAGGCGGAGCTTTCGTAGGTTTCAAAACTTCGACATCCTCATCGGCAGACTGGGAAAAAGTTTTCACAGGTATCAACACCAACGGTGAATGGAAAGAATATTCCTTCTACATCGAAGGAAGCAAAACTTCCTCTACCACTGTTTACCTGCACGCGGGCTTTGGCACCAGCGACGAACCTGTCGCAGGCTGGGCTGAAATCGACTACGCAAAAGCCGAAAACACCAAAAAGGTTACTTACATGGACAACGCGGAACTTTCCGCCGACAACGTAAAGACAATTTCTTACGTTAAAGAATCCTCTTCGGAAAACCTTTTCGGAACTTCCTTTAATCCTTCCATGATTGACAGAAACGACGCAATCGTTTCCCCTGTCAAAGGAAGCGATTTCAACGGCGAACTTCCTTTTGCCGACAGCGACAATATCGACATCTTTACGGTTGACAACAGCAGCAACGCCAACGCTTCAAGCAAATACATGAAGTTCGGCACTAAGTTCACCGTACAGCAATCCAGCGCTACGCCTTACTACCGTTTCAGCTTCTGGGCAAAAACGGAACAACTGCAAAACAACACAGGCGCTTACTTCTACGCAAACGTTTACGTCAACGGCGTTCTCGACCAGTCCAAATGCGTTTCATTCAGCCTTGTCAAAACATCCACCGCATCTGACGACGTCAACAGCGGATGGGAAGAATTCAGCTTCCTCCTCCAGCCTTCCAACAACGGCGTTTACGAAATCGAGTTTATCTTCTCGCTTGGCGACATCAAACCTTCGGCTTCGCAACCGGGTAAATACGACCCTGTGGTAAGCGATCTTAAAACAACAGGCAAACTTCACGTTACCGAGTTCGAGCTTAAGGAAATTTATCAGAGCGAATATTCTTCCGCTTCGGCAGGAGACAATATTCAAAAAGTCTCCGTTTCCTCCACAACTTCGACGGGACTTATCACAAACGGAAACTTTGACAGCCCTATCACAAACGCTTACGTAACGGGTACCGACATCCCTACAGGTCTTGACCCTAACGGTTGGAGCATCAAAGTTCCTAGGACGCTCGTCGACGGAGAATACGTTTACGCTCCTCACGGCTCAAGCGATTTGTCTTTCGGTATCGTTTCAAACAACTCTTCAAACAAAAACGAATACTTTACAGGCGGCGACACTGACAGCTACTTCAGCCACATCGGCAAAGACAACGTGCTTGGCGTGAACCTTAAAACAAACACCGCAATCGGCTTTGTTTCAAACAAATTTACTCTTGAAGCAAACAGCTACTATATCATAAGCTTCCTCGCAAAAGGAAACTGCGACAACTTTAACGCTTATCTCACAGGCGACATCGAATGCGCGTTTGACTTGACCTCCCTTACCGACGACACTTACTTCGCTTACAGAGAAACCGACGGTTCTATCGGAGAATACAGCAAATACAACATCGTAATCAAAACAGGCGACAGCAGCAAATCGGTTGCGCTTGAACTGTGGGTTGGCAAAAAAGACGCTTCATACAGCAACCAAAACGGTTGGACAGGACTTGCTCAGGCAGGCAGCTACGTAGCCTTTGACGAAGCAAAAACCGAAACTCTCACAGAAGACGAGTTTAACGAAATCGTCAACAGCAAAAACGGCGAAGAAAACGTCTTTACCAAAACCGAAACAAAAGGTACCGAAGACGTTGAAGACGAAGAGGGCAACGTAACTCAGGAAGAAGTAATCAAAGACGTTACTTACACTACCGAAATGAAAAACGTTTGGGTAAGAGATTTGACTTATGCCGACAAATCAGACGCAATTCCTGACGACGGAACGGAAGACGAAGAAGACCCTGCTCCTGCCGCTCCGGTAGACTGGTTGCTCTTGTCATCCCTCATCTTCTCGCTTGTTGTGGTTGTGTTCGTTGTAACCATGATAGTAAAAAAATTCACGGTTAAAAAGAAACCTGATTACACCGAAACACAGCAATACAAAAAATAAAACAAATTAAGGCGGAAAATTTTCCGCCTTTTGTTTTACAAAAAAATCCGCCGAAACTCGGCGGATTTAATTTTACAGTTTTTTAATTACCGTTACGCTTTCCTTGTGTTTTTCTCTTTCAAACACGTTCCACAGCGACTGCATTTTTACGTTGGTCACAAGTTCAGGGTTTGACTCGGCAAACTTGATGCCGTCTTTCACCGCATTTTCGTGAATATACTTCAAAAGCAAAGCGGCTGCGCCCTTTTTGTCGTAACCCGGCAACGCTCCGATAATCGCGAATTCCAGCTCGGTAGGATGTTTGACTTCCTTAAGCAACCTGAAAATCGTTTTAAGCGTAAGCCTGCCTTTCGAACCTTTGAACACCTTTGCAAGATGAGGAAAAGCAAGCGCAACAGCAACAGCATCGCCCTCGGGAGTAAGTACAACCGCAACATAATTTTTGTTGATTACCAATTTAAACTGGTCTTTCAACTGCACCCTCATTTTAGGGGACATAGGCAAGGTTCCCGGAAGAACGCTGTATGCCTGGTCATACACGTCAAAAAGCTTTGTCAGATATTTTTCGATAAAAACATCGAGATTTTTTTCAACGGGAACATAAAGTCCGTATCTTTTTTCGGCAATCTCGGCAACTCTCAAAACTTTGTCAGGCAGCTTGTCAGGAATTGTCAGCCTGAATTCATCCCAGACGTTTTCTATTTCGTATCCGCATTGAAGAAGCAGAGGCAAATAGTAGTCATAGTTGTAGTTTGTCGCAAAAGTAGCGTCTCTGTCAAAACCTT
This sequence comes from uncultured Clostridia bacterium, assembly GCA_944336125.1. Taxonomy (GTDB): domain Bacteria; phylum Bacillota; class Clostridia; order Christensenellales; family CAG-314; genus Heteroclostridium. Next base: position 21,344 of record CALVLA010000006.1, read on the forward strand.
TTGTTCTGAAACCTTCGCGGTCCATATCGTTGAATCCGTAAGGTCCGTGTACGGTATCCATACCCTTTTCGCGGGCATAGTCCTCGACAGCCTGCGTAAGCGCCCTTACTACTTCGACGTCGTTTACGAAATCAAGCCTACTCAGACGCATATTTTTTTTGTTTTCCTTTTCGTTTGAAGTATGCTGAATGATACCCGCTACTCTGCCGACGATTTTTCCGTCCTTATATGCCAAAAAGTATCTTGCCTCGCATTCGTCAAAAGCCACGTTCTTTTTAGGATTTGCCAAATTCATCTCGTCGCCGAAAAGATACGGGATATAATGCGGGCAATCTTCGTAAAGCTTGTTTACAAAATCGACCCAAGGCTTAAACTCTCTTTTTTTCGTAGGGTCCACTACTTTAATTTCAACCATAAAGCCTCCTTAGGTTTTTGATAATTATATCTTAAAATTTTTTGACGCGCAAGTAATAATAAACAAATTTCATTTTTATAATAATTATAATTTTTTAACTGACCGAATAAATTGGTAACACATAAAGGAGGACAAAGTCATAGGCAACATATACAAAACGGTGATAACGATAACTTTGTTTTCCACCGTTGACCAGATAGGCGGATTCGTATACACGATAATTCTTTCGCGGGCGATAGGAGCAGAAGGAATAGGTATGTATCAGGTTGCGATAAACCTGGTAAGTCTTGCCGTGGCATTGTCGGCAAGCGGACTTCCTTTCGTGCTTGGCAGACGGGTAGCCGAATTCGACGCTTTGGGAAACAGCGAAGGACAGCACGCTTCCACCACCGCCGCGCTTTTGGTAGGACTGAGTATTTCCACTGCCACCTGCGTATTTTTTTTGCTTAACAAAAATTTGCTTGTAACGGTTACCAAATCCGAACAAATTGCCACGATGTGCCTGTTTTTGCTTCCGGCGGCTTTTGCAAACTCGGCATATGCCTGCTTCAGGGGAGCGATATGGGGAAAAAAGCGTTACTTCGCGCACAGTTCCCTTGAAATAATCGATATAGTAATAAGAATAACTATCGCGCTTTTCGTCTTTCAGGGGCTTTTTACGGCTTATACGGGCGCACTTAGAGCATGTCTGGCATATTCCACTACCTGCGTAATCACGGCTTCGTTATCTTTTTTGATTTACCGCTTTTCAGGCGGAAAATTCAAAAAACCGTCAGACCACATAAAGCCTATCATAAAAAGCGCCGTTCCCGTTTCAGGCATAAGGCTTGCCGGCAATTTGTTCAGCACGGTAATAGCCCTCCTTTTCAATTCGAGAATGACTGCCGCAGGTTACACTTTAAACGCCGCAATGGCGGAATACGGTATTCTTACAGGCATGACGCTGCCTATGATTGCTTTCCCCGTTATTTTTACATGCGCCATTTCCACCACACTGGTTCCGGAAATTTCGGGAAACATGAAAAAACACGACGTAAATACCGTAAGACGACATCTTAAAAAAGCAATAGACTACACCATGCTTTTCGGAGGACTCGCGATAGGTGTTTACCTTTCTTTCGGAAGGCAGATATGCACACTTGTGTTTTCTAATCCCGACGCAGGATCATACGTTCAAAACGCTTGTTGGATAATGATTCCTCTCGCGGTTTCCTCACTCACCACCAGCCTGCAAAACTCATTGGGGCTGGAATACAAAAGCCTCGTCAACTATTTTGCGGGCGCGGCGTGCATGCTTTCGGCAGTGTGGTTTTTGCCTAAGTTCATAGGAGCATATTCCCTTATCGTAGGTACGGGAATAGGCATGACCGTTACGGCGCTTCTCAACATCTTCATGATTTGCTCGCACGTAAAACTAAACGGCGGATTTTTGAAAACACTCACTTCGATAGTAGCCTTTGCCGCCCTTTCGGCGCTGTCGGGCAAACTTGCTTACAATTTGCTTTTGCTTGCGTTAACTCCGCTGTCTGCCCTTCCTATAGGCTGTCTCGCCGCCGTAACCGTTTACCTCTTGTTGACAAGCGTATTTGACACCGCGGGAGTCAACACTCTTTGGAAAAACCTCTATTTCTGCGTTGACCCGCACTCATGCCTCAACTCTTTCCGCAAGGCGTAAAAGGACATAAAAAAAGCCCCCTGACGGGGCATTTTTTTATGAACATTATTTTTCGGTCTGAACGTTTTCCTGTCTGAATTTCAAAGCATTGGTAAGCGGCTTTACTTTAAGCAAAATGCCTATTACGACAAAGTTGACGGCTGCCACCAACAGCTGTGTAGGAATACGTACGGCAAGGTACGCCCAGAAAGTTTTTCCTTTGCTGTAAGCAAGGAAAGTCGCCAAAGTGTTAAGTCCGCAGGTACAAATAATGAGACACAACACTATCGCGATAAAAAGCTTAACGGTGTCGCTTTTAAGTTTAACGAACTTAAAAACAAGACCTGGAATACATCCCAAAAGACCCGACGCCAATCCTACGAGAATGAGATAAGGTCCCAAAGGATTTATGATTGCTCCCAGTACGTCTGCCATAAGTCCCACCGCGAAACCGCAAACGGGACCGAGGAAAATTCCCGCAAAAAAGCAAGGAATGTACACGAGAGAAAGAAAGTTTCCGCCGCCGCCCAAAGGTATTACGTAAATGTTGGCAATGGTGGCGAGAGCGGTAAACACTGCCATATAGGCAATAGTTTTTGAATTTTTTGCCATAAAAAAACCTCCCCGAAAATAGGCAGGCCCATAACAAGCGCGGACAAAGCCGCTATTTTGCAACGGACGCAATTCAGCATCGCGGAAAATCCTTCGTTTGCGGGCAACGTTCCCATCCCGCAACACTTTACGCGCTGAACCTACTTTGCTAAGGTTTATTTTATGCCAAACCGCCTTTTATGTAAAGCGTTTACGCATATTAAAAACAATTAAACGCAAAATAAGGTTATATGCTTACGGTAATCATAAGGGCCTTTATAATATTCGTCATACTGCTCGTTGTCATAAGGCTCATGGGCAAAAGACAGATTGGCGAAATGGAGCCTTTCGAACTTACGATAACGCTTGTCATAGCCGACCTTGCGTGCATCCCCATGTCGGACAAATCCATACCGCTGACATACGGCATAACATCGATACTGTGTCTGTACGTGATACACCAAATAATAGTTTTGCTTTCGAGGAAGAGCAAAAAATTTCAAAACGTATTAAGCGGCAAGCCAGTAATCGTGATAGACAAAAAAGGCATACGCCTTGACGCGCTAAGAAAAATGAACATGCACACCAACGACTTGCTGCAAGCAATGCGTGCGGCGGGTTATTTTTCAATAGAGCAGGTAGCGTACGCCATTTTCGAAACCAACGGACAGCTTTCGGTAATTCCCAACGAAGGCAAGGAAACGGCAGAGCCCAGCCTTCCCGTCCCCTTTATCGTTGACGGTCAATGGTCGGAGGAAGACCTTACCTATTACAATTTGGACAGAAAAAAGCTTGAAAGCATGATTGAAAGTTTCGATTTAAAAACCGACAAATTGATTTTGGCGACAATCGACGACAAAGGAAAAATGCTTTTGTATCCCGAACAAGGCGAGTATTTTACTCTCAGAGTGGAAAGAAACGAGGTGTGCCGTGATTAAACAATTTTTGGCAACTCTTTTTATAATGCTTGTTCTTATAGCCGCGGGACTGACTGAAATTTTCGTTATGCAAAACAATTTCGGACAATTCGGCGACAGACTTTCCGAGTGTTACGAAAAAGCGGTGAGCGAAACGCTGACCGAAAAAGAATTTGACGAACTTGACAAGTATTGGATAAATCTTCGCGAAAACATCGAGTTTTTTATAAACCATCAGGATTTTACCGAAGTTGATTTGAGAATGGCGGAATGCAAAGTTTACGTCGCGGAAAAAAATTTTCAGTCGGCGGCGGTGCAGATAGGCGTGATAGTCGAAATGACAAAACATATTCCACACACTCTGTTGCCTACACCTGAGCATATACTTTAAAAAAACGGCTGTCTAGCCGTTTTTTTGCTGTGGTTTTACCATAAACAATGTCGCCGCGGAAAACACCATAAACACCGCGGAATAAGGCATCAAAACCTTCATGGTGCCAAAAACCCAGTTTGAGAACAAAAGCCCCGCAAACACGGGAGTAACCGCCTGAGCCGTCATTGTCGCCGCGTAGTAGTACCCCGTATATTTGGCAAAATTGTCCCTGTCGCAAAACCCGACTACAAGCGGATACATATTTGAAATCATGAAAGCCATACCCGCGCCGCAAATGAAAAATGCAGGAATGAGCAAATGTGAATAACAAGTAAAAAAAGCGATAAAAACGTTTGCCCCCGCCATAAGGCACGCCCCGAGCAGCATTGCGTTTCGAAAACCGTATTTGTCGGCAAACACCGCCGACGGATACAAAAACACAAATGAACCTAAAGCAAGCACTCCGAATAAAATGAGCCCCGCATTTGTGTCGTTTAAAACCTGTCCGCTGTAAAGAGACATGAAAGTTTCCACCGAATTGGTTGCCATAAAGTAAAAAAATACGGCAAGCAAAACCAAAATGAGATTTTTTTTCTGCACGCTGCCGCCGCAGTTTAACATTTCGTCCTGTCCTTCGGTGTCAATCCCATTTTTTCGGTATTCTTCAAGGTCTGCCGCAAGGTCAATAGCAAACTGTTTTTCGTCCGCTTTTGTCATAAGCACCGCAAGGCAGACAAACATGACGGCAACTACACCGATTACGATAAAACCGCTTTCGACCCCAAGGACGCCGCCTACCAGCAACAGAATATAGCCTATACCTGTGCCAATTCCCCCCATTATGTTAATGAGAGCATTCGCCTTGCTTCTCAATGGCTTTGGCGTAATGTCAGGCATAAGCGACACCGCAGGCGCGCGGTAAACGTTCATTGCCGTAAGCACGGCAAAAAGGGCAAGTATCATCAAAAATATGTTGTCTTTGGTAAAAGGCAAAATCAAAAAGGAAATTCCCGCAAAAACAAGTCCCCAGACGATAAGTTTCATTCTGCTTCCCGTTTCCCTTTTTTGCCTGTCGGAAATCTTGCCTATCCAAGGTATCATAAAAACGGCAAACAAATTGTCGGCGCCCATGACAAGCCCTATCAAAAATTCGTTTCCGCCAAAAACTCCCCTCAGGTAACCGTCCAGATACATCGGGACAAGCCAGTTGTATGCCTGCCACAAAACCGTTATCGAAAGAAAGGCAACGCCTATTAAAAGCGTGTTTTTTACTCGCAGTTTCATCCTTTCATTTTATGAAAGGGACACGCCTTTTTAGAATAAACAAAGGAGGCGCTTTGCCTCCTTTAAATCAATTTTCTTTTTTGTAATCTTCAAGCGCTTTTGCCAAAAATTTTCCGGTGTAACTTCCTTCGACCTTGGCAACTTCCTCAGGGGTACCCTGCGCGATAATGCGTCCGCCGCCGTCGCCGCCTTCAGGTCCCAAATCGATAATGTTATCCGCCACCCTTATCACGTCGAGATTGTGCTCGATGACTATTACCGTGTTGCCTGCCGCCACAAGCCTCTGCAAAATGGAAATGAGTTTGTCTACGTCTGCCGCATGCAAACCTGTGGTAGGTTCGTCGAGGATATAAATCGTTTTTCCCGTACTGCGTTTTGCAAGTTCCGTCGCAAGCTTTACCCTTTGAGCTTCGCCGCCCGAAAGAGTGGTTGCGCTTTGTCCCAAAGTGATATAGCCCAGTCCCACGTCGTAAAGAGTCTGAACTTTGTTTCTGACGGCGGAAATATTTTGGAAAAAGTCAAGCGCTTCCTCAACCGTCATGTTAAGCACTTCGGCGATATTTTTGCCCTTGTATTTAACCTGCAAAGTTTCCTTGTTGTACCTTTGGGAATGACATACCTCGCAAGGCACGTAAACGTCAGGCAAAAAGTTCATTTCAATCCTTATGATACCGTCGCCGTCGCAGTTGTCGCATCTGCCGCCCTTTACGTTAAAGCTGAAACGGCCGGCCTTGTAACCTCTTTCTTTAGCGTCGAGAGTGGAAGCGAAAAGCTCGCGGATAGGAGTAAACATACCCGTATAAGTCGCAGGGTTGCTTCTAGGCGTTCTTCCGATAGGACTTTGGTCAATAGCGATAACTTTGTCGAGATATTCCAGTCCGCTTATTTCACTGTACGAAGCGGAGTTTTTTCTTCCGCGGTTGAGTTTTTCCGTCAAAATAGGAAGCAGAGTTTCGTTTATCAAACTGCTTTTTCCGCTTCCCGAAACGCCTGTTACAACGTTGAACATACCCAGCGGAATTTCCACATCGACGTTTTTGAGGTTGTTTTGGGTTGCGCCTTTAAGCACAAGTTTTCTGCCGTCGCATTGTCTGCGGCTTTTAGGAGTGGCAACGTATTTTTTGTGCGACAGATACTGTCCCGTTACGCTTGCCTCGCATTTTTTCAAGCCCTCGACATCCCCCGCATAAACAAGGTTTCCGCCGTGAATACCTGCTCCGGGACCTATGTCAATTACGTGGTCTGCCGCAAGAATTGTGTCCTCATCGTGCTCGACCACTATGAGAGTGTTGCCGAGGTCTCTCAGGCGTTTGAGAGTTTCAATGAGTTTTTCGTTGTCCCTTTGGTGCAAGCCGATACTAGGCTCGTCCAAAATATAAAGAACCCCCATAAGTCCGCTGCCTATCTGGGTAGCAAGCCTTATACGTTGTGCCTCGCCGCCCGAAAGACTTCCGCTGCTTCTCGAAAGCGTGAGGTAGTTAAGTCCCACGTCACGCAAAAATTTGAGACGCGCTTTAATTTCTTTAAGCACCACTTCGGCGATTTTCTGTTTTGTGGAGTCAAGCTTCAAATTGTCAAAAAAATCAGACAAATCGTCAATTGACATGTCGCTTATTTCGGCTATGTTTTTGCCCCCGACTTTTACCGACAGGCTTTCGTTTTTAAGTCGTTTGCCATTGCAGGTAGTACACGGACGCGTACGCATAAACTTTTCGTATTCCTGCTTTGCGTATTCGCTGGCACAAGCCGCGTAACGCCTTGCAAGCATAGGCATGATTCCTTCCCAGCTTACAGTCATGCTTCCAGAAAATGTTTTTGAAACATACTCCAAATCGAGAATTTCGCCGTTGTTGCCGTACATAACGATGTCGTACGCCTCTTTGCTGAGTTTTTCGACAGGAGTGTTCAACGAAAAGTGATATCTTTTTGCAAGCCCTTCGAGATATTTGTAAAGCACGCCGCCGTCAATGGAAATTCCGAAAAGTTTGATTGCGCCGTCGGCAAGACTTTTGGATTTGTCGGGAATTACGAGATCCTCGTCAAACTCCATGACAAACCCCAAGCCCTTGCAGTCGGGACAAGCTCCGAAAGGACTGTTGAAACTGAACATCCTAGGTTCAAGCTCTTCAATCGAAATGCCGCAGTCAGGACATGAGTAAGTCGCCGAATAAAGCGTCTGCTCCCCTTCCATATCAATAATTACAAGGTTGTTGGCAAGTTTTAAAGCAGTTTCCACGCTGTCGGCAAGACGCTTGTGCATATCGGGTTTTACCACAAGACGGTCGACGACCACGCTGATGTTGTGCTTTAAGTTTTTGTCCAGTTTAATTTCCTCTTCGAGGAGATAAACGTTTCCGTCAACGTTTACGCGAACGTAACCGCTTTTTCTTAAATCGGCAAACAATTTTGAGTACTCGCCCTTTCTTCCCCTAATTACAGGAGCAAGCACCAAAAACTTTTTGCCCTCCTCCGCTTCCATTACTCTGTCGCAAATTTGGTCGACTGTCTGTCTTTCGATTTTTTTGCCGCATTTAGGGCAATACGGAGTACCCGCCCTTGCGTAAAGCAAACGCAGATAGTCGTAAATTTCCGTAACAGTACCCACCGTAGAACGCGGATTTGACGAAGTTGTCTTTTGGTCTATCGAAATAGCAGGCGAAAGTCCCTCGATGTATTCCACGTCAGGTTTTTCCATCTGCCCCAAAAACTGTCTGGCATACGCCGAAAGGCTTTCGATGTATCTTCTTTGTCCTTCGGCAAAAATGGTGTCAAATGCAAGGCTGCTTTTTCCGCTTCCCGAAATTCCGGTAAACACCACCAGCTTGTCGCGCGGAATTGAAACGTCGATGCCTTTAAGATTGTTTTCCTTAGCGTTTTTTATAAAAATGTCATTTCTCATATTTTTTCAGTTGCTTTTCAAGTCTGTTAAGTTCGTCTCTCAAAACAATAGCCCTTTCGAAATCCAGATTGTTTGCCGCCTGCTGCATTTGTTTTCTGACGTTTTCAATCTGTTTAGGCAATTGATTTTTGGTAAATTGTTTTTCTTCCTTTTTGGTTATTTCAAGAGTATTTTCAACGTTGTGCTTTATCGTCTGCGGAGTAATGCCGTGCTCGACGTTGAATTTGTGCTGAAGCTCTCTCCTTCTGTTTGTCTCGTCTATGGCGCGCTTCATGCTGTCGGTAATATTGTCGGCATACATAACTACTCTGCCGTTAACGTTTCTCGCCGCGCGGCCTATCGTCTGAATAAGCGCGGAGTCGCTTCGCAAAAATCCTTCCTTGTCCGCGTCGAGAATTGCCACTGTCATTACCTGAGGCAAGTCAAGTCCTTCACGCAAAAGGTTTATTCCGACAAGAACGTCAAAAGCGCCTTTTTTGAGGTCGGTAAGTATTTCGATTCGTTCGAGAGTGTCTATGTCGCTGTGCATGTACCTTACTTTTATTCCCCTTTCAGTGAGATATTTGGTAAGGCTTTCGCTCATACGTTTTGTGAGAGTGGTCACAAGCACTCTGCCGCTCATTTTCACCACTCTGTCTATTTCGCCTATCAGGTCGTCTATCTGCCCCTCTACAGGTTTTACGACGATTTCAGGATCGAGCAGTCCCGTCGGACGTATAATCTGTTCCACCACCTGACCGCTTTGTTCCAGCTCGTACTTGTTGGGTGTCGCCGAAACGCAAATCATCTGACCTATACGTGCGTCAAATTCCTCAAATCTCAAAGGTCTGTTGTCAAATGCGCTTTGAAGCCTGAAACCGTAACTTACCAGATTTTCCTTTCTGCTCCTGTCGCCGTTGTACATACCGCGTATTTGCGGCAGCGTCATGTGGCTTTCGTCAATGAAAGTGACAAAATCTTTCGGAAAATAGTCAAGCAAAGTGTAAGGCGTTTCGCCTTTTGCCCTTCCGTCGAAGTAACGCGAATAGTTTTCTATGCCGTTGCAGTACCCCAGCTCCGCCATCATTTCCATGTCGTAACTTGTACGCTGCAACAGCCTTTGAGCCTCGATGGCTTTGTCCTGACTTTTCAAAGCCTCAACTTCTTCCCACATGTCGTGTTTGATTTGTTCGAGGGATTTTTCAAGAGTAACCCCTTCCACTACATAGTGAGTAGCAGGGAAAATAATGGAATGAAGGAGCGTTGCGATTGTACTTCCCGTAATTGCCTCAATTTCGGAAATTTTTTCGATTTCGTCGCCGAAAAACTCGACGCGAATTGCCACTTCGCTGTTGGAAGCAGGAAAAATTTCAACAATATCGCCGCGCACCCTGAAAGTTCCCCTTTTGAAATCCATGTCGTTTCGCTGGTACTGAATTTCGATAAGCTTTGAAATAAGCTGTTCCCTTGACATGTTTTGTCCGGGTCTTATCGAAAGGCTCATTTTGTAATATTCGCCCGGGGCGCCCAAACCGTAAATGCAGGATACGGAAGCAACTACTATGGTGTCGCGTCTTTCGAATAGCGAGCAAGTTGCCGAGTGGCGAAGCTTATCTATTTCCTCGTTTATCGACATTTCCTTTTCGATGTAAAGGTCACGCGAAGGAATGTAGCTTTCAGGCATGTAATAGTCGTAATATGAAACAAAAAACTCCACCCTGTTTTCAGGGAAGAATTCTCTGAACTCGTTGCAAAGCTGGGCGGCAAGCGTTTTGTTGTGCGAAATCACGAGAGCGGGTCTGTTGAGCTTTGCTATGACGTTTGCCATGGTAAAGGTTTTTCCGCTGCCGGTGACGCCTTTAAGTACCTGAGTACGCAAGCCGTTGTTTATGCCTTCCACCAACTTTTCGATTGCCTGAGGCTGGTCGCCGCAAGGCTTGTAAGCGGAATTTAATTTAAAGTCTTTTTGCTCCATACTGCTTATTTTAACCTAATTATATATTTTTAGCAATTAATTGAACATTTGTTTGTAAAATAGTCAAAAAAAACTTCCGCCAAAAGGCGGAAGCAATTTTAACCTTTGTTGAGGTCGTAAATCATTTTGATACCCAAAAGCGACAGTCGTCTGTCCACCACGTCGATAAGTCCCACTTCGTCTTTTACGAGTTCGGACAAACCGCCGGTTGCAACGACCTTGATGTTTTTTTCGCCCATTTCCTTTTTCATGGTTTCAAGGATATATCTCACCTGCCCCACCACGCCGAAGGTAACGCCTGCCTGCATGTTGGTAATGGTGTTTTTGCAAATTACTTTGCTTGGTTTGACAAGCTCGATAGTAGGAAGCTTTGCCGTAGCGTTTACCAGCGCTTCTACCGAAGTTTTTACGCCGGGGCAAATGCATCCGCCCAAAAACCTGCCGTCCTTGCTTATGGCGTTGAAGGTGGTGGCGGTGCCGAAATCGACGACGATTACAGGTCCGCCGTACTTGTTGAAAGCGCAAACCGAATTAACTATACGGTCACTGCCCACTTCCTTAGGGTTTTCATATTGAATGTTAAGTCCTGTTTTAATGCCGGGACCTACCATGATAGGCTTCATATGCAGGTAATAATCCAACATATGCTCAATTGTGTAATTGAGCTGCGGAATAACAGACGAAACAATTGTACCTTCGATTTGCGAAGGAGTCACTCCGCCGCTGCTTAGTAACTGCATAAGAGCGATACCGTATTCGTCGGCGGTACGGACGAGGTCGGTAGCCATACGCCAGCTGTGAATCATTTCGTCATTGTCGAAAAGACCGATTTTGATGTTGGTATTACCAACGTCGAGAGCCAAAACCATATTAAACTCCTTTTTTAGCGTATTTTGATATTACAGAGTAAATCGCAGGCGCAAGGATAACGTTTGCCGCGAGTTCCACAGGGAAGTTGATAATAAGTACCGAACCTGTGATAATTTGAAGCAGAGTAGTTGACTCTCCCCCCACGTTAACGACTGTGCTGCCGTAACCCAACGCAATAAAGCCCAAAACGAGAAGCGTGTTGGTAACGACAGCCACAATTGCGCTGACAACTGAAGGTAGCTGAACCCTGACGAAAGATTTTTGCGATTTGGAGCAAACCTTTTGCATACCTTTCATTGCGAAAAAGGTAGTAAAGCCCATGACAATACGCGGCAAAATCGAGATAAGCGGATTTTGGAAGCAAAATGCCATGACGCTAGGTCTGATAAACGAATTTATAAAACTTGCGATACCGAAAAAGGTCGTACAGGTAACACCTACCCAAAGACCTTCCGTCTGCACGGCAACGGTAACAATCAATATTAACAAAAATGCCGTATCGATGACGCCGGGAATAATAGGCATAAGACCCAAAGGCGTAAATGAAAATACGGCGAGCAGTGCCAAAAACAAAGAAGTAATGGCAATTTTGCGAGAAGAGATTTTAGACATAACATATACTCCGTTCTGACCCAAATAGGTGTCAGTCGTTTTTTAGTCACGTTGACAAGGTCATACGTGCCGAGGACATTATAGCATAAAAAACGCAATATGTAACACTTTTTAAAAAATAACCATACTGTGAAATGTAAACATATTTTTTCGAAAAGAAAAAAATGATTTCTTGCAGGAGGTAATTACTTATGTTTAACGGTTTATTCAATAATAACGGCAACGGTTGCTGCGACTGCACATGGATCATACTTTTGATTTTGTTCCTTTGCTGCTGCTGCGGAAACAACAAAATCATCAATATGCGCATCAACCCTTGCTGCCTGATTTTGATTGCGGCATTGCTTTATTGCTGCGGCGCAGTCAACGTAAGCTCAAACTGCTAAAACCGTAAAAAACAAAAAGTCCCGTCACGCGGGACTTTTTTTAGTATGTTCAAGCCGAAGCTTTTTGAGACTGTCCGTCGTCTTTTTCCTTAATTTGTCTTTTCATTTCCTCAAATTCGGCAAGCATTTCGTCTGTAGGCTTGTCGAGTTTTGAGAAGAGGAGAACGGCGATAAGCGAAAGCACGAAGCCCGGAATAATTTCGTAAATAGACCAGAAGCCACCCAGCGGCGCAAGGACGTATTTGAAAAGAATAGTTACGACGGCACCTGTGACGATACCTGCGACAGCCCCCTTTGATGTAACGTTTTTGTTGTAAAGCGAAAGGAAGATGATAGGACCGAAGGAAGCGCCAAGTCCTGCCCAAGCGTAGGAAACGACGGTGAAGACTGTGCTGTTTTGGTCAAGAGCTATGACAAAAGCGATGACGGCAACCACGAGAACGGTAATTTTTGAAACAAACAAAACCTGTTTGTCGGAGGCATTTTTGTTAATGAGCCTTTTGTAAATATCCGTCGAGAAGGAAGTGGAAGCGACAAGCAGCTGCGAATCCGCGGTGGACATAATCGCCGCGAGAATAGCCGAAAGCATGATACCTGCCACAATAGGAGGGAAAAGCTTTTTGACAACTTCCATAAATACCTGCTCGCTGTCGGCAAGTCCGGGTCCGAGATAAACCGAACCGCAAATACCGATTACGATAGCCGCAGCCATTGTAATGACTACCCAAACCAAAGCAATTACGGTAGCAGGTTTGATGGTACGCTTGTCCTTGCACGCCATAAATCTTACGAGAATATGAGGCATACCGCAGTAGCCGAGTCCCCATCCTAGTGCGGAAATTATACCCAGCCACCCGTAACTGAACTCATCGCCGGTCGGGAACAGTTTTAAAATACTTTCGAAAAGAAGTCCCACTTCGTCTGTCTGTCCGCCAGTGAAGTTTCCGAGCATAAACAAAGGCACGAAAACAAGGCAGAAAAACATCAAAAGTCCCTGAATGAGGTCAGTCCATGAAACCGCGAGGAAGCCGCCGAGAAAAGTGTACCCTACGATAACAACTGAGCCTATGACGAGAGCGAGGGTGTAATCGAGACCGAATATGTTTGAAAAGAGTTTTGCGCCCGCCGAAAACATGGAAGAAGTATAAATTGTAAAGAAAAACAAAATTACGACGGCGGTGATAATGCTTATAATCCCCTTTTTGTCTTTAAACCTGTTTTCGAGGTAACTCGGAATGGTAAGCGAATTGTTTGAAATTTCGGTGTAAACGCGAAGACGTTTTGCGACAAGCAGCCAGTTGAGAACGGTACCAAGGCAAAGACCGATGGATGTCCAGATAGCCTCTTTTGCTCCGATGATGCTTGCGTAAGCAAGTCCGGGAATACCGGTAAGAAGCCAGCCGCTCATATCCGACGCTTGCGCCGACATTGCGGTTACCCAAGGATTGAGCTTTCTGTCACCCAATACGTATTCGTTGAGGTTGATTTTTTTGCGATAAAAGAAAAAACCGACCAGCAACATTGATGCGAGATACAAGATAAAGACGATAAGTATACTTGTCTGCATAACAACCCCTTAACACATAATAATTAGATATTGTATCACAAAATGCGCATATGCGCAAATTATAAAAAGGCACAAAAAAACAGCCGCGAAAAGCGGCTGTTTTTTGTCACTCAAGCGAAAACAATAGGTTTTCCTGCAAAAATCGTAGTGATAAGGTCAATCAACCAGCAGATGACGGCTCCCGGGATAATCCACAAAATGCCGAACACCAGCGTAAGCATATTCCCCTGCGATGCACCTTTGATGATACGGTAAATACCCCAAATAATGTCAAGAGCAGGTATGCAAAGGATAATTTTAACAATCCAAGGCAAATCGTCCATAACTTTTACAAAACCGTTTTTAGCCATAACAACACCTCCGTAATCAGACAGCGACAGCTGTAAAAAGTCTTAACCTATTGTTATTATTATAACCTTGAAGATATTTTATGTAAATAAGCTTTGAAAAAATCATGCGGATTTTTTCGACACGTTTATTTTGGAAAGAACAATTCTTCCCGCAACGATAATAATTGCGGACACTGCCACGCAAATAGCGACTATGTACCAGCTTTCCCCAATTTGAACGTAATCCATAAAATCGGCTATCGGGCGTATAAGGAAGCACAAAACCGAAAGAACCATTGAGAAAAACGCCACAGGGAAAGTCACTTTGGTGTAAGGGAAACACATCACCGCGAGAGCCACCGCGCCCGAAAGGGTCATAGCCATTGCCGCAAGAGTAACAAAAAGCTCGTTGCCCGTACCGCTTACCACTATGCCGTTTGCCGACGAATAAAGATAAACTATAAACACCGACATCGAAAGCGAAAATCCGCTAGGAATTGTTTTTATCAAAGTGTTTGTGATAAACCTGCCTTTGATAAGGTCGTGGTTTGTTCGAAGCGCAAGCACAAATGACGGAATACCTATTACCAAAAACTCTATTATGTAAAGGTTTTTAGGTTCAAACGGATAAGCCTGACCCAAAATGATCATAAGCAAAGTCGTAAACACCGTCATTGTGGTTTTCATAAGGAAAAGCGATGACGAGTTTTGAATGTTGTTTACTACCTGTCTGCCTTCCCTGACTACTTTCGGCATTGACGAAAACTTGCTGTCCATAAGCACAAGGTGCGCAACGCTCCTTGCCGCCTCGCTTCCCGCCGCAATAGCCACGGCGCAGTCCGCCTCCTTCATTGCCAGTATGTCGTTGACGCCGTCCCCCGTCATGGCAACGGTGTTTCCGTCCGATTTTATGGTTTTTATGAGCAAAGCTTTCTGATCCGGATTTACCCTGCCGAACACGGTATATTTGTTTGCCGCGTCGATAACTTCGGCATCGCTAAGCCCTTCGAGACTGATATATTTTTCCGCGTTTTCAATACCCACTTTTTTGGCTATTACCGACACGGTGAGCGGATTGTCGCCGCTTATGACTTTTACCGCAACGTCGTTTTTCTTAAACCAGTCGATAATGCTTACGGCATCGTCGCGTACTTTGTCTTCGATTACTATGAGAGCCGCTTCTGTGAGAGAAGGCATAACGTCGTTTTCAATGTATCCGTCCGAAACGCCTACAAGCAACACCCTTTTGCCCTGACGTGAATATTGCTCGATTTTTTCCGCAGTTTTTTCGCAAGGCTTCAAAACAAATCCCGGAGCGCCTACCGCTACGGTTCCTTTGCCTTTAAAGCTTACCGCCGAAAACTTTCTCGCTGACGAAAAAGCTATCCTTTCTTTTACTTCAAAGTCCTTTTTCTCTCCGAATTTTTCCGCCATGGCAAGCGACGACTGATTTTTTTCCTCGTTAGCCCCGAGATAATTCGCCATAAGACACTCGAAGTCCTTTACGTCTCCCAGCATCTCGACGTTTTCCACAGTCATCGTGCCGTCGGTTATCGTTCCCGTCTTGTCAAGACAAAGCACGTTTACCCTTGCCAGCATTTCGATGCAGTACAAGTCCTGAACCAACGCCTTGTTTCTCGCAAGCTTAATTACCGACACCGCCAATGCAACGCTTGTCAAAAGTACCATTCCGCTAGGTATCATGCCAATCATAGAACCAGCGGCTTTCAAAAGCCCTTCGGTGACGTCATGCACGTTGTTGTACGAAACAAAAAAAGTACCTATGCCCAAAGGGAAAATGATTATCGCCAAAACTTTGATTATGGCGTTTATCGAACGCATGAGTTCGCTTTTCGGTTTTTGGTATTTCTTTGCCCTTGCCGAGAGTTTTTCGACATAGTTTTGCTCGCCTACGTTTTGAGCGCGGGCAAGACAGCTTCCGCTGACAACAAAACTTCCCGAAAGCAGCATGTCGCCCTCTTTCTTTTTGATTGCCACGCTTTCGCCGGTAAGCAACGCCTCGTTAACTTCGACTTCGCCTTTTACCACCTGCGAATCGGCGATGATTTGTTTGCCCGTTTCAAATTTGACTATGTCGTCAAGCACTACTTCCGACACGGCAATGCTCTTTTCCTCGCCGTCGCGTATGACAACCGCTACCGGCGCCGACAAAATGGAAAGCTTTTCAATGCTCTTTTTGGCTTTGATTTCCTGAATAATGCCGATAAAAGTGTTTGCCAAAATTACGACGCTGAAAAACAGGTTGTCGTATGACCCCAAAGCAAACATCAAAACCATTATGAAAAGCCCAAGCATATTGAAAAAGGTGAAAATGTTGCCCAAAAAAATCGAAGCATAACTTTTACCCACTTTACGCTCCACCTTGTTTGTAAAGCCGTCGCTTTTCCTTTGCGAGACCTGCGCCGAGCTCAACCCTTGTTCAGACGACGGAAAAAATCTCTCCGCCTTTTCAAAATCGACTGTTTGTTTTGCCATAGTTACCTCAGTTTAGAATAATCTGTTTTGCCAAACTTGTTGACAGGTACTTTTTCGATAAATTGATAATATTTCGGCTGCGTCCACTTGTCCAGTTTTTCCGTGGCTGTTTTACGCAACTTTTCTTCAAGTTCTCTTTCGTTAAAGCCGTCTTCCTTCAAAACGAAAGCCTTCAAAACCTTGCCTTTTCTCTCGTCGTCCACACCTTTCACGAAGCACGCCTTGACGCCTTCGGGTTCTGACAACACTTTTTCCGCTTCGGCAGGAAAAACGTTTACTCCCGAAACTTTTTCCACCCTTTTAAGCCGTTGCTTAAAAAATATGAAACCCTCCTCGTCCAGATAACCAAGGTCACCCGTTTTCACGAATGTTTTTCCGTCCTTTTCGAAAAGCGTGTTTTTGTCATGCCCTCTTTCGGTGAGGTACCCCTGCATAACCGAAATGGTCGAAAGGCAAATTTCGCCCACCGTATATGGCGGCAGCACGTTGCCATTTTCGTCGGTCACTATTGCGCAGCCGTCTCCCAACGGTTTTCCTACAGAGCCCTGTTTGTTGTTTTCACGCGTGTTTACCGAAAAAACACCCGCCGTTTCGGTAAGACCGTATCCTTCGTCCAAAAGACAACTTCCGCCGTTTTTTTCGACTGTCTCGTCAAAACGCTTTTTTATTTTTTCGTTAAGCGCGTCGCCCCCGCAAAAGGCAAATTTGAGTTTTTTGAGGTGTTTTCCGTCAAAACCTTTTTGGTTGACCATGCCTGCAAACATAGTAGGCACACCTGCTATCACCGCAACGTTTTTATGTCTAATTTTTTTGACAATGAGCTTTGTGGTGTATTTAGGAATCATCACGCTTTCGTAGCCGTAAGACAAAACCGTGTGAATGCAAACACCCAGCCCGAACGCGTGAAAAAGAGGCAATACGGTAAGACTTGCAAGCCCAATGCCGGGTTTTTTCTTCCACGGCAAAATTTCTATCGTTTTTTCGGCAATGTTATTTAACTGTTCGTTTGATAAGCATACGCTTTTGGATTTTTCGGTAGTGCCGCTGCTGTGCATTATTACCGCGGTGTCATTTCCCTGCGACACGCAGGAAAGTGATTCGGGTTTAGTTTTCTGTGCGCTTTTGAAGGTATGGCACCTACCTATGTTTCTGCATTTTTTCTTACCGAAAACCGAGTAAAAAAAGGATTCGAAACCGTTGAGATAATCGTTTGCCCTGCACACGACTACATCAAATCCGTCTTTTTCAAGTTTGTCAAAATAACCGTCAAGCAAAATGTCGAAAGCAAACAAAAGCTTGCTGTTTGCTTTTGTCATGTATTCTTTCAAAACTTCATATGGCACAAGCGGATGTACCATGTTTGCCACACCGCCCAAAAGATTGACGGCATAAAAAGCCGTTACCGCGGAGGGAATATTGGGTAAAGCCAGAGTGACACAGTCCCCCTTTTTTATACCCAGTTTTTTTAAAAAAGCGGCTACCCTCTGAATTTCATCCGCCATAAAGGCATAGGAAAAATTCCTGTGCAGAAAAGACGTCGCGCATGCGTCTTTTTTTTCCTCAAAGTTGTGCATAAGGTAGTCGTACATACCAACGTTAACAGACATAATTTACATCAGACCTACCAAAACCAAAAATCCCAAAAGAACAATACCTACCGCCTGACTTGCAAGGTAAAAAATCAACGAGTGCCTTCCCACAAAAGTAATTGGTGAGACGTACTTCTCGTTTACGCAAGGGATTTTCGTGCTTTTGTCTTTGTACAAAAACTTTCCTGCGAGATACCCAAGCAAAAACCAGCCCAGCCACGGCAGCAGCGGAAAAAAGTCAGACGAAACGGCATATCCCCTGAGGTTGTCCACCAAAAACAACATCCAGTCGTTAGGCGGAAGCGTCAGGTGCTGACTTTGAAAGTAGTAGCCTATAACAAGCGATGTCACCGCCACCACAAAAACGCCCCAGTCGGGAGTTTTCAGCTTTTTCAAAAGCCAACATATCAAACCGCATGAAGAAAGCATATGCAAAATTCCGAACAAAATTTGCGTGCGCGAACCCATGACGTCCTGCGCTATCAAAGTTACCACCGTAATAAGAAGCGCCGCCGCGGCAACTTTCAAGGCTTTGAGCAAATCGTTTTTCGAAAAAACAATCGAAAGTCCCGAAACTACTACGAACACCCCCACAAACCAATGGTGAGTTGCAGTCCTTATGCCGCTTGTCCAATATGATTTTGCAAAGGCCGCCACCGCTTTTCCCCACGAGGTAGTGATTTCCGGAGCAAACAGCGCCCAGATGTCGTACATCAAATGGTCCCACATGACAAAAAGCATGCAAAAACCACGCAAAAAATCTATTTCCCAGACACGCCGTTTTTTGTCCGTGCCTTTTGTCAAAATGGTGTTTTCAGCCATTTGCACTCCCGTCTTTAACTACTTTTTGAATTATTCCTCCGCCAAGGCAGTTTTTTTCGTCATACAAAACTACAAACTGTCCCGGAGTGACGGCACGTTGTCTTTCCTTAAAAAACACCTTTACCTTTTCGCCCTCAACTTTGACTTTTACTTTCTGTTCAGGCTGACGGTATCTGAATTTCGCAAAACATTCAAACTCGTCTGACGGCATGAACGGTATCCAATTGAAGGTGTCGGCTTCAAGCCAGTCGCTCATAAGCGGCGACTCGTCCCCCTGACTGACGTAAAGAATATTGTTTTTCAAGTCTTTTTCCACCACAAACCAGCGACCGCCGTTTCCCTCGTGAAGTCCGCCTATGTTAAGTCCGCGGCGTTGCCCCAAAGTATAGTACATGAGACCTATGTGCCTGCCTACTTCCTTGCCTTCGAGAGTGAGGATTTTTCCTTCCTGCCCAGGCAGGTAGTTTTTCAAAAAGTTTCTGAAATTTCTTTCACCTATAAAACATATTCCTGTTGAATCCTTTTTTTCGGCGGTATCGAGACCGTATTTTTCGGCAATCTCTCGCACCTGCTTTTTTTCAAGGTTCTGCAAAGGAAAAATGACTTTTTCAAGCTGTTTTTGATTTAGTTGATTTAAAAAATAAGTCTGATCCTTGTTTTGGTCCTTTGCCTTTGTGAGGAAAGTAAAACCGTCTTTTCTCTCGCAGCCGCAGTAATGCCCTGTAGCAATAAAATCGGCGCCAAGGCTCAACGCATACTGCAAAAAAGGGCCAAACTTTATTTCCCTGTTGCAAAGTACGTCGGGATTAGGCGTCCTGCCGTTTTTGTATTCGTCGAGGAAGTAACTGAAAACCCTGTCCATATACTGTTTTGCAAAATTTACGGTGTAGTAAGGTATGTCAATGGCATTGCAAACACGCCTGACGTCGTCAAAATCGCTTTCACCCGTGCAATGTCCGCCTTCGTCTTTTTCTTCCCAATTGGACATGTAAAGGCCTATAACGTTGTACCCTTGCTGTTTCAAAAGCAGAGCCGCGACGGAACTGTCGACACCGCCGCTCATACCTACCACTACGGTTTTCATTTTTACCTCTGAATTTCGATACTTTTCAATTTATTATTATCTAACATTACAACCCAAATGTCAATAAAGGCAAAACAAAACAGTCCGCAAGGACTGTTTAATTTTGTCATATATATTCGCCGTATTCCAACGCCGCGGCAATTATTCTTGAAGCGGCAATCCTTACGTCATTTTGGGTTATCACTCCTTTTTTTATCGCTTTCATTATCTTTCTTCTGACAAACGGAGTTCCAGGCATAACCAAATCGCAACCGCATTTGCAGCAAAGCTCGTCAAGGCTTTGGTCATGCCCTGTCGCAAACCAATCCGTCATCACAACTCCGTCAAACCCCCACTCGCAACGCAAAACCTTTGTCAACAAGTCAAAATTGTTTGAAGCGTAAACGCCGTTTATTTTGTTGTACGACGACATGACTCCCTTTGCTTTTCCTTCGCGAACCGCTATTTCAAAACCTTTGAGATAAATTTCCCTCAATGCCCTTTGACTGAGGTTTGACGATGACAACGTCCTGTCACACTCCTGATTATTGCAGGCAAAATGCTTCAATACGGCAAAACGTCCCTTTACGCTTTGCACACCCTTTACGGCATAGGCGGCAATAACTCCGCTAAGCAGCGGGTCTTCGGAAAAATATTCATAGTTTCTTCCGCACAACGGATTTCGATGAATATTAAGCGCGGGCGCAAGCCAAAAAGCAACCCCAAACTCAGCCATCTCGACTCCTACCGTTTTTCCGAAATCAAATGCGGCTTGTTTGTCCCATGTCTGTGCCAACAGGGTAGCGCAAGGCAGGGATGTGCAGTACTGAAAATACTTTTTGCCTTTTTTGTTGTCGGCACAAGCAAGTTTTGCCAAAAAGCCGAAACTGCCGTATTTTAAAGCCTCAGGCAAAACAGGCACGGTAAACATGTTTTGACGCGGTTTTTTCGACACAGGCGTCAGGTTCAACCCCTGCGGTCCGTCTGCCATAGGCATATCTGAAATACCAAACTTATCAAGCACCGACGTAGTGCGCCCACAAGCCCCGAAACAAGTGTTTTTAACTCTGCCCACATAACTAGCGCCCACAATAAGCTTCACTAGCTTTTTCAAAGGCAGTTTTTCTACCAATTCCGCGGCTTTTTTGTTTGCAACACTTTTTATTTCTGAGTAGTCGTGAACCTTTTTTTCAAAGCTTGCCAAATCAACGTTTACAACAGGCAAATCAAAAAATTTTTCGGTAAAAGGATGAGGTAACATTTCAACGATTTTTTCTTTCGGCGGACACACGCCTTGAACTTCTTGGACAATCGTGCTTTTTTCAAGCCGCAGTTTAACGTACGGTTTCGCATTTTCGGAAGAGTTTCCGACGCAAACGACATAATCCCCTTTTTCAAGCAAAAAACAGTTTGCGTTTTCGTCAAATGACGCAAATTTAGTCAAATCGAAGGAAAGTTCAAGCCTTTGCGACTCATTTGGCAAAAGACTTTTTGTTTTTTCAAATGCAGCCAAAGACTTTTTTTCTTTTGTAATTTTTCCGTCAGGTAGCCCAAGATAAACCTGCACAACCTCTTTCCCCGAAAAATCGCCTGTGTTTTTTACTTCGACAATTAGTTTTATTTCGTTTTTTGAGGCAACGCAATTTAACGGTGTTATTTCAAAGGTTGTGTATGACAAACCGTACCCGAAACAACACAAAGGTTTTTTGTCAAACGCCTCGAAATAACGATATCCCACAAAAATGCCTTCACGGTAGGTTTCCTCTTTTGTGTTTCCGTCAAGATAGGAGTAGTCAAAAGCGCACGGGTAGTCGCCGTAGTTTTCCGCCCATGTTGCCGTGAGTTTTCCGCAGGGCGACACGGCACCCGTCAATACGTCAAACAAAGCGTCCCCCGATGTCATTCCGCCGTGCGACATAACGAGAACTGCCGAAAGGTCAAGGTCAAAAACTTGTTTCAGGTCAATTACTCCGCCCACGTTAAGCACAAGCACCACTTTTGAATAAAGCTTTTTCAGCTGTTTAAGGTGCATGAGTTCGCCGTCGGTAAGGTAATAGTCACCCTTTTCAAGCTTGTGATCTGCTCCTTCCGCTGTTTGCCTTGTCAAAATGTAAACGGCAGTGTCTGTTTTGGAATTTTTGGCGTCCTCAAAAGTAATTTCCCTTCCTTCGGGCGGCACAAAAACGTGAGAAGCGGCATAGTCCATTTGCTTCATGGGCGAAAGTTTTTTCATTCCTTGTCGCATTTGCTCTTCCCAATTTAGGAAATGACTTTTGTATGAAGCATCAAAATCGTCGAGCCAGTTTTGAGTAGAGACCTCAAATCCGTTTTTCAAAAAGCCCTCTTCGACGCAGACGTTGTGCCGAGGTCTTGTTTCGCCGCTTCCTCCCCCTCCGAAACAGGTGTGCCTGACACCGTAGCCGTAAAGAGCCGCAACCTTGCCTTTTAATGGAAGTGCGCCGTCGTTTTTGATGAGAACCATACCTTCAGCCGCAATTTGTCGCGCTGTTTTAATGTGAGCTGTTTCACGAGCAGAAATTTCGTCTGTCGTGGCCGCTCTGATTATCCTTTTCATGATTTTATTATAACTTAAAAACCTTTCGTCAACAATAGGCAAGCGGAATCAAAAATGCGGCATTGACTTGCCGAAAATTTTTTGCTATGCTGAAGTTGCAAAATAAGGAGAACATTATGGCAAAATTCAACGAAAAAAATTTCGGACCGCCGCCCGAAAAAGCATACGACATAAAAAAACTGGTTTCTGAAAGCGAACAAATTTTGTGGCAAGGCCACCCCAACCGCAAGGCATTCATTTTGTCAAAAATTTTGAAAATGATGCCTATCGCCCTGATATGGCTTGCCTTTGACCTGACATTTATACTCCTGATGGTATCGACGGGAGCATTTGAACAGATGCCGGTCGGACTTTTGATTTTCATAATAGTGTTTTTCGCTTTACACCTCATTCCTGTGTGGATTTGGGTAGGAAACATAGTAACCGCAAGTATCCAGCATAAAAATATTGAATACGTTTTTACCAACACAAGGATTATCATCAAAAGCGGTGTTATAGGCATTGACGTAAAAAACATATATTACGCGGACATCAACAGCGTAAACCTTAAAGTAGGTTTAATTGACAAACTTTGCAGAGTAGGCGACATTTATATTTCGAGTGCAAGCAAGGCACAGGTTTTGTGGGACATAGATAATCCGTACGAAATAACCACCAAGCTTCAAAAAATAGTAAACGACATAAAAACCGACACCTACTACCCTAACGAACTGCGTCCTGACCTAAACCGCGGATACACAACAAAATATGACCCTAAAAAGTAAACCAAAGCCCTTCGGTTTTCCGAAGGGCTATTTTTGTTATATTATCCAGTTTTTTTCATCGTTTCAGACAAACTGATAATTTCTTTTTGTGTTTTTAAACTCATTATTTCGTCTATATTGTTACTTTTAATAAGATCTTTATATTTTCTTAAATTAATTTTAGGTCGCTCGCAATTGGAATTATTAGCACCCCGCTTAAATAATTTTTCCATTTCTAATGGATCATACTCGACAGAATCCTTTTCATTTTCAATTATTTCTTTAAAATATTTAATAGGACAAGAAATCATTTTTACATTAGTCACCCAAAAAATAATTAACTCTGATATTTTTTCCGCTATCACTTCTTCAACCCATAAAAATTCTGGTTTTATTACTAAACGGTCAGTTTTATAAGATTGATGTACCATTTCGTGTGAAAAATTATATATAAACCCAAGACTGCCTTCTTCATGAAAAACATATATGTCTCCGTTGTCACAACATCTTGGACCGACACCAAATATTATATTATTTGGATGTGGCGTATTAGGGAAAAATTTATAAACATCATCTCTTGTATATACTCTCATAACTATCGTGCACAATTTTAAAAAATGTTAAATATTATGGTGCACCCGGCGGGAATCGAACCCACAGCCTTCGCCGTCGGAGGGCGACGCTCTATCCAATTGCGCTACGGGTGCAAAAGTCTGTCAAAAAGACAGACTGATTATACCGCAAAACAACAAAAAAAACAAACCCTTTCGGGTTTGCTTTTTTTGTCAGTTGTTGTCGACTTTGTTCATGTGGCAGATGAGATCAACCACTTTGTTGCTGTAGCCCATTTCGTTGTCGTACCAGGATACGAGTTTTACGAAAGTAGGAGTAAGCATGATGCCTGCGGAAGCGTCGAAAATGCTTGTGCAAGTTTCGCCGATGAAGTCGCTTGAAACGACTGCGTCTTCGGTATATTTCAAAATGCCTTTAAGTTCGCCTTCGGCAGCTTTTTTCATGACGGCTTTGATTTCGTCGTATGTAGTTTCCTTAGCGAGTTTGCAGGTGAGGTCTACTACCGAAACGTCCAAAGTAGGAACACGGAAAGCCATACCCGTAAGTTTGCCGTTAAGCTCAGGAATTACCTTACCTACTGCTTTAGCGGCGCCTGTAGAAGAAGGAATGATGTTGCCGCTTGCAGCTCTGCCGCCGCGCCAGTCTTTAAGGGAAGGACCGTCAACTGTTTTTTGAGTAGCGGTAGTCGAGTGAACGGTAGTCATAAGACCTTCGACAAGGCCGAAATTGTCATTGACGACTTTAGCCAAAGGAGCGAGACAGTTGGTTGTGCAGCTTGCGTTTGAAACGACTTTCATGCTGCTGTCGTATTTGTCGTTGTTAACGCCCATGACGAACATAGGAGCGTCGCTGCTAGGAGCGGTGATAACGACTTTTTTAGCCCCGCCTTCGAGGTGAGCGCTTGCCTTTTCGGTAGTGGTGAAGAAACCGCTTGATTCGGCAACGTAATCAACCCCTTCCTTACCCCAAGGAACGAGCTTAGGTTCTCTTTCGTTGTAAACGGCTATCTTTTTGCCGTTGATGAGGATACCGCCTTCGATAGGTTCGACAGTGCCTTTAAACTGGCCGTGAATAGTGTCATATTTAAACACGTAGCACATGTAAGCCAAATCGGTAAAAGCAGGGTCGTTGATAGCGACAACCTCAACGTTATCGCGGGTAAGAGCGGCACGCATAACCAATCTGCCGATTCTGCCGAAGCCGTTGATACCCATTTTTGCAACTTTTGTCATATTACACCTCCGTTAATAACAAAACACTTTAATATTTATTTTAAATTTTCAGGGTTAAGACCTTTCAGTTCGTCTATTACGAACCTGCCGTCTTTTCTGACAAGCCTGTCGTCGAAGTAAATTTCGCCGCCGCCGTATTCCGGAGTTTGAATAAGAACCAAATCCCAATGCACTGATGAGCGGTTGCCGTTGTCGGCATCCTCGTAGGCGTTGCCCGGAGTAAAGTGAATACTTCCCGCAATTTTCTCGTCAAAAAGGATGTCGCATATTGCCTTGTTGATATAAGGGTTTACGCCTATTGCGAATTCACCCACGTACCTAGCACCCTCGTCGCTGTCGAAAATTTCGTTAAGCTGTTTGTCGAGTCCGTTCGAGCATGTTGCTTTGACGATTTTGCCGTCCTTGAAGGTCAGCGAAATGTTTTCGAAACGAAGCCCCCTGTTTACGGTAGGCGTGTTGTAGGTAATTACGCCGTTTACGCTGTTTTTGACAGGCGCAGTATAAAACTCGCCGTCAGGAATGTTCATGTTGCCGGCGCACTTTATGCCGGGGATTCCCTTAACCGAAAAAGTCAAATCGGTATTGGGCGATACTATGCGTACCTTGTCGGTTTTTGCAAGATATTCTTTGAGAGGGTCCATTGCCCTGTCCATTTTTGCGTAATCAAGATTGCAAACGTCAAAGTAAAAATCCTCAAATTTTTCCGTGGACATTTGCGCAAGCTGCGCCATAGACGGATTAGGATACCTCAAAATAACCCACTTTTTTTTGAGGCGTATGTCAAGGTGAACTTTGTCCTGATAAAATTTGCCGTATTGCTTAATGTTTTCCGACGATACGTCGCTGTTTTCAAAAGCGTTGTCGCCACCTCTTATGCCGATGTAAGCGTGCATGCCCTGCATACGGTAAGCGTCGAAGTCTGCCCAACGTTTGAGATGCTCCTCACTAGTTCCCAAAAGCAGCTGCCTGTTGATTTTCTGATCGTTAATCTGAACGAAAGGATAACCACCTGCCGCATAAACGGCTTTCACCAGTTCGGAAGTCATTTGACTGTCCACGCCGTAAACGTCAATCAAAACGTTTTCGCCCTTTTGAACGGCACAACTGTAATTAACAAGGTTTTGCGCGAGTTTAGTCATTCTGTTGTCAATCATAAAAAACCTTCTTCGTCCGCCATATACGGCAGACTTTTTCAATAATCATTATATCAAACAAATGGTATATTTACAATACCGTTTTTTGCCAAAAAAGTGTAAAAAATACGCAAAAAATAAAAAAAGAGAGGACGGAAATCCGTCCTCTCGATATATGTCAGTCGGTGTCCTTTTGACAAAAGGTAAATCATCAATTAAGGAAGACAATTTACACATGAGCAGTATGAATGTCATTGAACACAAACAAGACATCGGGCATTAGCCAATTAGCAACCGCCTGCATCTGCAGCCGGAGCAGATGGAGCTGCTGCCGAACCGCCTGTGCTGCCGCCTGCTGCTGCGCTGTCGTCAGCTTCAGGAGCGTCAGGGATTGGGTTGTAAACGTGATATGGGTTAGCTTTGAAGATTTCTTCGATTGCAGCGTTCCATTCAACGTTTTCAGCAGTACCTTCTTCGGATACGTTACCCCAAGTGTATTCAGCTTCAGCAAGACCTACCAAAGCAGCTTTGCCTTCGCCTTCACCATTGAACATCATCATGTTAGGTACGCACATCTTGGTGTATTTTTTACCGTTGATAGTGAATTCTACGCCATAGTTCCATTCAGATTTATAAGTGGAGAGATATCCATCCAAGAACTTAGCATAAGCGCTTGCATAGTTGTATACAGAATTAGTGTAGCTGTTTTTAGCAGCTGCTTTAACAGCGTCTGTCATTTCTGTGCCGTATGCAGCGACAAGTGCATCTACACTTACTTTATCTGTACTAATTTGAGCATTTTCTGCTTTGCCTTTGTTGTACTCTGCAATTACAAGATTTGCAATTTTAACTGCAGAAAGTTTTTCCCATTCTGATTTAGTGTAAGTTGCCTTGATTTTGTTTTCAATAGCCTTACTTGAATCGATTTCGGAAGCTTTTGCAATTATAGCGGCATCGATAACTGCTTGAATGTCTGCGTCAGAATATTTTCTCGCATATTCGTCAGCATAGCCAGCTTCAGAAGTTTTGACCATGATGTTTTTAGCATAAGCAGTTGTTTTTGCCAATTCGGATTGAGCCGCCCATTGTGCTTCAGCATCGTTATTTCTGCTGTTCAAAGAAGAAGCAAGGTAAGCACTGTTTTCAACTACGCTGTAAGTAGTTTTGCCAGCATCGTCTTTGGAAGAGCTTACTGCATCTACTTTAGTACCGTCGTCAAGACGTGGATCGAAGAAGTAAATCTTAGCAATGCCGTAATCTTTAGCGAGGTCGTTTGTAGCTTTTGCGATAGCCTGAGTGTTAGGGCACCAAGTACCGCCGAAGAATACTGCAAAGTAACCATCGTTGTTGTCCATCAAGTGAGCAAACTGAGCATATGTAGCAACTGTTACGTATACGTCTGTTTTTTCATCAGTCAAAGCATCAGTACCGTCTTCGTTGTACATGTGGAGTCTGTTGTCACCGAAAAGGTTCATAGTGTTGATGCTGCTTGTGTTGTAAGCTGCAGGAACAATAACATTGCCGTTTTCAGCATATTGAGCGTAGCTTGGTTTTCTTGTTGCGATAGCAGCGATAGCTTCAGCACCTTTGTCGTAGTTTACGGCTTTGCTGATTTTGCCGTTGTAAACCAAATTGCCGCTTGCGCTTGCGCTGCTTTCAGCACCGGAAATAGCCAACAAGCTGTGGTCAGCAATTTCAGTTGCGTCTACTTTAGAAATCGCACTGAGAGTGTTTTGAACAGTAGCGATACCGCCGGCGTTTACGGAAGCAGGAAGTTCTTTAATGATGTTAGCGCTAACAGTTGTGTCATAGCCGCCTGTCAAATCAGGGTTGAAGTGATAGATGGTTACGTCCCAATTCTGAGCAAGTTTGTTGATTGCCTGGAATCTGGATGCTGCGCCTTCGCCTTCGCTGTCAACGTAAAGCAAGAATTTACCAGCAGTTGTAAACATCTTGTATACGCCTTGGAAAGTAGCGGCTTCGATTTTCACGTCGCCGTCCAACGAATACTTGGTGCCGTAATAGTTGTATTCACTGTCCGGGTTTACTTTATCCCCGCATGCTGCGAGGCTGAAAACGCCGAAGACCATGACAACTGCCAACAGCACTGTCAAAAGTTTCTTTTTCATATTATCCTCCTATAAAACTTGGTTGCAAAGCAACCCCTGCATAAAGCATTCGGCCAACTTCGGTTTAAAAAACCTACGACTGCTCACCACGTTGGCATTTGGGGTGATAATTTTTGCGCACATCACTAACGCGCCAAAAAGCAACATTTTGTTGCTCATTTAGGATTATAGTCAATATTTTATTGCTTGTCAAGACATAAAATCAACATTTTATTACTTTATATTTGCGAGGATGGATTTTTATGTTCAGACTTAAAGAAATACGTGAAGAGAAAGGAATATTGCAAAAAGATTTGGCGGCGGCGTTAAATCGCACAAGAGCCTGCATCTCCTCTTGGGAACAGGGAAAAACAGAGCCGGCCATAGAAGATCTCATAAAACTAGCCGACTTTTTTGAAGTTTCTATAGATGTTTTGCTGGGACACAATCAGCCGGGCGAAAATGTTTCTGCCGACGCCGTTGACGAACTTGTGTTTCAAATCATGAAAAAACTGCCCGAAAAAGATAAAAGTCGCGCATTGGGATACGTTCAGGCATTGGCTCAGCAAGATTATCCTTATTAAATATAATAAAGTGAAATTTCGGATCGCGGAAAAATTTTACCCAAAGGCAACCAAAAATTTACAATTACCCCCTTTTAATTTAAGCCGCGTTATTATATAATGAAGCTATAAGAGTTTTGGAGGTGGTTTTTATGCCATTGGTTACTACAACCGAAATGTTCAAAAAAGCTTACAAAGGCGGTTATGCCATAGGCGCTTTTAACATCAACAACATGGAGACTATCCAAGGAATAGTCGAAGCGGGAGCCGAAACAAGATCCCCGCTCATTTTGCAGGTATCGAAGGGAGCAAGACAATACGCAAACACTACATACCTCAAAAAGCTGATGGAAGCTGCCGTTATCGAAAGCGATTTGCCTATTGCCTTTCACCTTGACCACGGCGATTCGTTTGAGCTTTGCAAGGATTGCGTAGACAACGGATTTACTTCGGTCATGATTGACGCAAGCCACATGTCGTTTGAGGAAAACATTGCAATTACCAAAAAAGTTGTCGAATATGCGCACGACCACGGAGTTGTAGTGGAAGCCGAGCTCGGAAAACTTGCCGGCATCGAGGAGCATGTCGTAAGCGATTCACATCAATACACCGACCCTGATCAGGTTCAGGAATTCGTATCAAAGACAGGCGTCGACAGCCTTGCCATTGCTATCGGCACATCTCACGGCGCGTACAAATTTAAAGGAAAAGCAGAACTCAGGTTTGATATTTTGGAAAAAATCGAAAAACTTTTGCCTGACTTCCCTATCGTACTTCACGGAGCATCCAGCGTACCGCAAAAATTTGTTGACCTCATCGACAAATACGGCGGAAACGTAAAAGGCGCGCAAGGCGTACCTGAAGAATTGCTCAGAAAAGCCGCTTCTATGGCAGTTTGCAAAATAAATATTGACAGCGATATCAGACTTGCCATCACCGCTTGCATAAGACAGCACTTTGCGGAACATCCTGAACATTTTGATCCTAGACAGTACCTGTCCCCTGCGAGAACCGCAATAAAAGAAATGGTTAAGCACAAAATCATAAACGTTTTGGGTTCAGACAACAAAATTTAATTAAAAACGAAAAAGGCGGCCGCACGGCCGCCTTTAGTTTTAGATACAAAAAAAGACGGCTCACGCCGTCTTTTTGATTTTTAGTTAAATTAGTCGTCGCAGAAGCTTTTGCCCGTATCTTCTTCAAGCATGATGTCGAGAATTTCGATATCGGTAGTACGCATACCTTCGGCAGCCATCCTTCCGACTGACTTAATGGTGTCGTCAAGCGATTTTTTAATGATACCGGTATCAGCTTCATACTGTTTTGTTTGCATTGCAAGCTGGTGAGCAAGGAAGCCGGAGTCAAGGGAAGTAGCGATTTTTGCGGCACAGCTTACTTTCGCACCGTCGCATACAATACCTGCGGCATTAGCCAAAGAGTTTTGAACAGCCATGCTGACCTGACAATCTGTGCCCCCTCTCATAAAGGTAAGAGCCGCAGCAACCGAAGTAGCGCTGGAAACAGCCGCACAGAAAGCCGACATACGTCCGATCTGAGCTTTTTGATAAATAGTCATGAGGTTTGAAAGCACGAGAGATCTGTAAAGAGTATCGTCGTCAATACCTTCTTCCTCAGCAAAAACAACGAGCGGAATACTTGAAGTAATGCCTTGGTTGCCGCTGCCGCTGTTTGTGATAACCGGCAAAATGCAACCGCCCATACGAGCTTCGCTGCCTGCTGCGGTGCGGGCTTTCATTTTTGTGAAGATGGAGTCGCAGTTGCAAGCCAAAATAGTAGGTCCGATCGCAACGCCGTAATTTCCTGTCATGCCCTCTTTTGAGATAGCCGAGTTGTATTTAATCTGACGGCTGATGAGTTCGCGAACGTCGTCAATGTTTACCTGTTGAGCAAACTCGAGAATGTCGCCGAAATTCAAAACGCTTCTGTCAGTCATGACGCCGTAGTATTTTCCGCGTGCGTCGGATTCGCTTTGTTGAATTTGAATGACCTTTCCGTTTTTCTCGATGCAGACGATGTTGTTGTGAAGGTCGCGGATTTCGACCATACTGCTGTCTTTACCTTTGAAGCAATGCATTTTTATGTGAAGCGTGTGAGTCGTGTGAAGAAGTTTTACTTCGCAGTAATCGGTGTTTACCAATTTTTTAGTTCTTTTGATAGCTTCTGGCGGTACGTCGTGCAAAACTTCGAGCGCCATGTCGGCATCTCCGCCCAATGCGCCGACGATAGCCGCCGCGTTGATACCGATGAGGTTGCCGGAATTCGGAACAATTACACCTTTTACGTTTTTGACTATATTGCCGCTGCATTCAGCAACGATTTTTTCAGGTTCGGCTCCCAAAACCTGTCTGGCCTTGGCGGCAGCATACGCCAACGCAATAGGCTCCGTGCAGCCCAACGCCGGAACAAGTTCTTCCTTAAGAATGTTCACGTAATTTTGATAAACTTCCTTACTCAATGCCATAATTTCGCCTCTTAAATTAAATTTGTCTGTGGATACTTAACAAGCTGTCGTCACACTATTTTCCACTGTACATACTTTTTTATATATTAACTGTTTTTATGATATTTTGCAAGTACTTTGTTAAAAATTTTGGCACCTTAAAATTTCGGCTCCGACCATAAAAAATTTTGTCGTTTTTTGTGATTTTTACATCAAAACAGTTGACAAAAAAGCCCCCCTACATATAATGTTCTTGTTCAGTTAAATTAAACTTAAAGTTCACTAATACAAAACCTGTTAAACTTTGGGTTTAGTAATACAAAACCTTTTCAAAAGAGGCGAAAAATGCAAATCGGTGAAAAAATAAGGATGTTAAGGCTGAAGCGAAATCTTACGCAGGAGGAGCTTGCCGACAGGTGCGAGTTGTCGAAAAGTTTTATTTCGCAGCTTGAAAACGACTATACCAGCCCCTCCATCGAAACGCTTGAAGACATCGTCACGGCACTCGGAACGACTCTCAAGTGGTTTTTTTCCGACGACAAGGAGGAAAAAACCGTTTTCAACTCGGAAGATTTTTTTGAAAAACGTTATGACGACTCGGTGTGGACGTGGCTTGTTCCCAACAGTCAGAAAAACGAAATGGAGCCTATTCTCGTGGAACTGTTTCCCGGCGGAGAAGCCGACAGCGACATGCCACACGAAGGAGAGGAATTCGGCTACGTATTAAAAGGAGAAATCACACTGACGCTTGGCGAAAAAAAGTTTGTGGTAAGCCAAGGCGACAGTTTTTACTACGCGGCAGACAAAACGCACACAATAAAAAACGAGTCGGAAAGTCCGGCAAAATTTATTTGGGTTTCCAGCCCGCCAAATTTTTGATTTTTTAAGGAGTTGTACAAATGAGCGCGAAAAGCAAAAAAATCATTGAACTCATCAACATCGGAAAAGAGTACGACGAAACGGTTGCGGTTGAAAACTTCAACTTTTACGTCAAAAAAGGCGAATTCGTTACTTTTCTCGGACCTTCGGGCTGCGGAAAAACCACGACTCTTCGTATGATCGCGGGATTTGAAATGCCTACTTCCGGCAAAATTCTTTTGAACGGCGAAGACATCACCAACCTGCCGCCTCACAAAAGACCGGTAAACACCGTATTTCAGCGTTATGCCCTTTTCCCTCACCTTGACGTTTACGACAACGTGGCTTTCGGTCTCAAACTCAAAAAAGTCCGCGTAGTCATGGAAGACGAAAACGGAAACAGATTTGAGCGTTTTGAAAAACTCACGCGTGACGAAATTGACGAAAAAGTTAAAAATGCACTCAAAATCGTCGATCTCGAAGGTTTCGAGGACAGAAACATAAACACTTTGAGCGGCGGTCAGCAACAGCGTATCGCAATTGCGAGGGCAATAGTCAACGAGCCTGAAATTTTGCTTTTGGACGAGCCTCTCGGCGCGCTTGACCTCAAAATGCGTAAAGAAATGCAAATCGAGCTCAAAGAAATGCACAGAAAGCTGGGCATCACATTTATATACGTAACCCACGACCAGGAAGAAGCGCTCACCATGAGCGACACCATCGTGGTCATGAAAGACGGCATGATTCAGCAGATAGGCACGCCTATGGATATTTACAACGAGCCTAAAAATGCCTTCGTTGCCGACTTTATCGGCGAAAGCAACATTTTGTCGGGTATCATGACCGACAAGTTTAAAGTAAAAATCGCGGGACAGATTTTCGATTGCGTCGATGACTTTGCCAAAAACGAACGCGTCGACGTGGTTATCCGCCCTGAAGATATCGAAATGGTCGAGCCTGAAGAAGGCACTCTCGTCGGCAAAGTGATAAGCACCGTATTCAAAGGCATTCACTATGAAATGACGGTGAAAGTAGGCAAAAACGAAATTATCATTCAAAACACCGACGAAAGACAGCCGGGTCAGACAATCGGACTTAAAGTAGCTCCTCAAAACATTCACATAATGGCAAAAGAGTTTACTACAAACCTTTTCGACGGCTACGTTACCAAAAAGAACACCGTGGTTTTCGGCGACGGCGAATACGAGGCAGACCTCACTCAGCTTTATCCTAATTCCACAATAGACGAGGAAGGTTACATCGTAACTCAGTCTGGTGAAAAAATCGACCTTACCGACGTTGACGTTACCGTCGAAGTGGGAATTAAGGACATCGAAATCGACGACAACCAAGAAGAAGCAAACGCCGTGGGACAAATCGTTTCCATCATTTACAAAGGCGACCACTATCAGGTCATGGTAAGGACGGAAAACGAGGAAGACTACGTAGTCGACACCGAGTACCTCTGGAACGAATTCGATACAGTCGGCGTAAAAATCAAACCTTCCAAAATCAAACTCAAACTTAAACAGGAGGCAGATAAAAAATGACGCTTCGTTTTTCGCGTAAGCAACTGATTATCCCTTACTCGCTGTTTATGGTTTTGTTTGTGGTTATTCCGTTGCTGTTTATCGTTTACTACGCTTTTACCGACGGCTCGACGGGCGGCTTCACCTTCGGAAACTTTTTGAAGTTTTTTTCAAACTCGACGTCGCTGTCCACTTTGATAATAAGCATAGGCATTGCAATTCTCACAACGGTAGTTTGTCTTTTGATCGCATACCCTATCGCTTATATACTTGCGAGAAGCAACTTTAAAAAGAAAAACGTCCTCCTTATGCTTTTCGTTTTGCCGATGTGGATAAACTTCGTTTTGAGAATAAACGCTTTAAGGGAGTTTTTGGATCTTATCGGACTACTCAACAAAGCGCATTTGTTCAATACCGTGCTCGGCATGGTTTACGACTTTTTGCCGTTTATGATTTTGCCGCTTTACACGACGCTTATCAAAATGGACAAAAGCCTGATCGAAGCTTCGGCTGACCTCGGAGGAAACGCTTTCACCACTTTCACGAAAGTCACCCTTCCTCTTTCGCTGCCGGGTATCGTATCCGGAATTACCATGGTATTTATGCCAACTATGACAAACTACGTAATAAGCGACACATTGGGTTTGGGACACATCACCATTATAGGTAAGCTTATCGAGGACTGCTTCGGTTCAAGAAACGACTGGTATCTCGGTTCGGCTATAGCGCTGGTATTACTTTTTATTATATTCATATCGATGTTGTTTACCGGCGGATTTAAAGATGAAGAAAACGGTGCGAGAGGTGCAGGAATATGGTAAAAAAAGCAATTAAATACGCAATTCTCGCTTTCGGATTGCTGTTCATATACACCCCTATTTTTCTGCTCGTGGTGTTTTCCTTCACACCGGCGATAACACTGGGCTCATGGGAAGGATTTTCCTTTGATTTGTACGTTCAGCTTTTCAACAACGCCAAAATCATGGGAATTGTAAAGGACACCGTTCTTCTCGCATTGTTCGCAAGCGTGATTTCGACGATACTGGGAACGATAGGCGCAATCGGCATTTTTTACTCCAAAAAGAAAGCCGCTGCCGCCGCCAACGTAATGACGCGTATTCCTGTCATTAACGCCGAAATCGTGACCGCAATTTCCCTCGCGCTTATTTTCGCGGCAGTTGCCCTTCAAAGGACTTACTTCTCTCTGCTTATCGGACACGTGGTCATCACTTTGCCTTTCGTCGTGCTTTCGGTAATACCTAAGCTCAAACAAATGGACGGAAACCTTTACGAAGCGGCACTCGACCTCGGCGCCACACCTTCGAGAGCATTGTTCAAGGTTGTGCTTCCTGAAATTTTGCCCGGCATTATGGCAGGATTCATGCTTGCCGTCACCCTTTCGCTTGACGACTATATCGTAACAGCCTTCACCAAACCTACCGGCTTCGATACGATAAGCACTTACGTCTACAACTCAATCAAAGTTCCTCAGCACTCGGCATTGCCGCAGCTTAGAGCTTTGTCGGCGATTATCTTCCTCATCATCGTGGTTGTGGTAATCGTACTCAATACAGTCAACAAAAAACAAAAAAAATTCAAGGAGATAAACGATTAATGAAAAAACTACTTTCCGCTTTCCTGACGATTGCGCTTTCGGTTATGCTTTTCGTTCCTACCTTCGCTTATGCCGCCGAAGACAACGTCCTCAGAATTTACAACTGGGAAGACTACATCGCGGCTGACGACGAAACAGGCGAAAACCTCGCAGACGAGTTTCAGACTTGGTACAACGAGACTTACAACGCCAACATCACCGTAGAGTATTCCACTTTCGGCACAAACGAAATCATGTACAACGAGCTTAAAATCGCTCCGGGTTCATACGACCTCGTGTGCCCTTCCGACTACATGATTCAAAAAATGATAAACGAAAACATGGTTGAGGAGTTCAGCGCAGAATTTCTCGACGCCTCAAACGAAACATCCTATTACTCAAAATACGTTTCCTCCTACATCAAAAATCTCTTCGGCAAATACGAAGTCAACGGCGGCAAAAGCTGGAACAATTACGCTGCCGCTTACATGTGGGGAACAATGGGTTACGTATTCAATCCTGCAAACGTTTCGTCAAGCGACATGAAAAGCTGGGGAGCTATTTGGAACATTATGTATGACAACCAAAGCACCCTCAAAGACAGCGTAAGGGACACCTTCTTTATCGGTCTTGCTTTCGTTTACCGTGACGAGCTTAATACCCTCGCGGCCGACTACCAAAACGCCGTTTTGCAGTACAACAACGGTATCATCGACGAAGCTCAGTTTAACGCAAAAGCAAAACAATACAACGACGCTATTTCGGTAATTCTCAACAGAACAGACGACGAAACGCTCGCAAAGGTCGAAGCCGCTCTCAATGCCGCAAAACAAAACATCTTCGGTTTTGAAGTTGACAGCGGCAAAAACGATATGATCACCGGAAAAATCAACATCAACCTCGCTTGGAGCGGCGACGCGGTATTCGCAATGGATCAGGCAGACGAAAACGGTGTGGAACTTTACTACACAGTACCTGACGAAGGCAGCAACATCTGGTTTGACGGCTGGGTAATGCCAAAAGGCGCAAACACCAAACTTGCCGAAGCATTTATCAACTACATCTCAATGCCTGAAAAAGCATGCGAAAACATGGACTACATCGGTTACACAAGCGCAATCGCAGGTGACGCCGTATTTGACAGAATGGTCGAGTACTACGAGCTTTCAACCGAAGAAGGCGAAGGCCTCACCGCAGTTGACCTCGGATACTTCTTTACCGACCTTACCGAAGGAAGAAGTGCCGTTGTTTACACCGACACGGTAGGCAGACAGTTCTCCGCGCAGTACCCAGACAAAGACACTGTAAACCGCTGCGCAATCATGAGCTATTTCCCTGACGACGTAAACGAAAAAGTCAACCTCATGTGGGAAAACGTAAAAGGAACTCAGTTCCCTGTTTGGGTTATCTTTGTAATTATCGGTGCCATTGCCATAGGTGTTGCGGTATATTTCATCGTAAAATCCAACAAAGGCAGAAGACGTCCTAAAAAAGGATACAAAGTAATAAGCAAAGGTTAAAAAACAAAAACAAAAGGCGGCATTAAGCCGCCTTTTTTCATATTTATTTTTTAAGAGCTTCCGCCATTTTGTCCAAAAATTCCGAGTTGCTTTTTGTTTTTGTGAGCAAATCCAAAAACTTTTCGGTACTCTCGATACCGCCTATTTTGGAAATCATGTTTCTGACCGCCCACATAACCACTCTTTCCTTGTCGTCGTAAAGCAGGTCTTCCCTTCTCGTTCCTGACCTTTCTATGTCGATGGCAGGGAAAATGCGCCTTTCGCTAAGCTTGCGGTCAAGATGAATTTCCATGTTGCCGGTGCCTTTAAACTCCTCGTAAATCACGTCGTCCATACGGCTTCCCGTGTCTATGAGAGCGGTAGCTATTATCGTGAGGCTGCCGGCTTCGGCCGTGTTTCTAGCGGCGCCGAAAAACTTTTTAGGCTCGTACACCGCCGCCACGTCAAGTCCGCCGGTAAGAGTACGTCCGGATGAAGCCACAACCTGATTGTATGCCCTAGCGAGCCTCGTTATGCTATCCATAAGTATAACAACGTCTTTTCCCGTTTCGACAAGGCGTTTTGCCCTTTCGAGAGCAAGTTCCGCAACGCGTACCTGATGATTGTGGTTTTGGTCAAAGGTAGAGGAAATGATTTCGCAGTTTTTGAGGTCATATTCCATGTCCGACACTTCCTCAGGCCTTTCGTCGATGAGAAGTACCATAAGGTGCACGTCGGGATGATTTTTGATTATCGACTGCGCCATGCTTTTGAGAAGCACGGTTTTTCCCGCTTTAGGAGGAGATACGATTAATCCCCTTTGCCCAAGCCCCACCGGCGACACAAGGTCAATTGCCCTTAAAGCAAAATTCAAAGGGTTGTCCGTTTCCAGCCTGAGCCTCTTTTTAGGGAAAATAGCTTTCAAGTCGTCAAAGTTGGCTTTTCTTCTGAACGAAGGAGTCGGAATATAATTTATTTCCTTGATAAAGGTAAGCACAAAGGATTTGTGTCCGTCGTATTTTTTAGCGTCGCCCTTTATCCAATCGCCGTCTTTAAGGCGGTATTTTTGAATATGCTCCTTTTTGACGTAAACGTCTGTTCCGTCGCATATGCAGTAATTTTTTAGTCTCAAAAATCCGAAGCCGCCCTCCACTGTTTCAAGTACGCCCTCTACGGTAGAGGAAACAGCGTTTGCTTCAACTTGTTTACTTTCGTTTTCGCAAACCTCGTCGTCAATGACAAGCTCCGTTTCTGCCTGACTGAGAACAGTTTGGTCAGTTACCGCCAATGCCTTTTGCTTTGCCATAAGCAAAAGATTTTTAACGGTGCCTTCCACGTCGGTAAGGGATCCTCTTCCCCTGTTGTTGTAAACAGGCGCGAGATTGCCGCGTATTACTTCCATGATATTTTTTATGTTGTCCGCCTTGCCGGTACTTGTAGGTTGCGGACAGCCGAGTACGTAAGCGAAATTTCTCACGTTGTGAACGTTAAGACAAAGAAAATCCTCTTCCGAAAGATTTTTGAGTGATTTAATTTGTTCTTCCGTCATGATAGGTGTCGTTTCTTTTTTTATAGCGTCGCTCATAAGTCCTCCTTGAAAAGACACGAAATAGACAAGCTGCAACATGTGACAGCGTCACCGAAAATTGTGGAATATCTGAGTTTTACCGAAATACCGTCGTCAGCGCATGAAACGTCCAAAAAAGAAGTATCGATAGAAACGTCTACTCTGCCTATGAGGGTGGTGAGAAACCCCTCTTTAGTCTGTCCCGGACAAAACAAAAAGCTTGCGGGAAAAGCGCCGAAGCGGTTTAACGTAACGATACCGTCGGAAATACCAATTTTGCTTGTAGTTGATGTGTAATCGTCGGGATTTTCGGTATAAGAAATAAAGACTGAACCGTTTTGAATTTCGACCTGAGCTTGGGTGATATACTCCACCGTTTCTCCGTCGCCGAACGAAGATTTTAAAATAAGTTTAGCTTTCATAATTTTATTCAATGCGGAAAAAAATAATCACCGCGGAAACAAAAACAAAAAACTCCGCAACCGCATTTTGTCGAATAATATACAATTTTATATAATTATATCACAAAATAAAAATTTGTAAAACAAAAGCGCCGTCGGCGCTTTTGTTACATTACGGTATAACCCTCGGTACCTTTTATTACTTTAAAGATATCTTCCTCGGCAAAAGTGTCTGCGTTGAGGAAAACAAAATACTGACTTCCGTTGTATTCGCAGTCATATTCGAAACACAAAATCTCTTTGTTGTTTTTAGGGATAAGCACTGTGTTTACGTTGTTGACGACAAGTCCCTCGGCAAGATACTGCTTACCTTCTTCGGAATTTCTCCTCATCTTGTCGAACTTGCGGATTTTGTGGTTTGCCAGATAATTGAAGCTTTCAAAACCGCAAATACCGTTTTGGTCAAGCGAAACTTTCACAAGGTCAGGGTATATAATTACGTCGCCGACCACAGGCGCGAGATTGACGTAAATGCACCCTTCACCCGATTTTGATACCCAAACAGGTTTGACGTCGTATCCCAAAGCACGTGCGAATTCTTCAGCCTTTTTTTGCGCCTCCTCGCTGTCAGAAGTTTTTGCGTTTTCGCTGATGCCCGACGTAGTAATCATGGACAAATAACCGCCGTTTTTGGTAGCCTGAATATACACGTCCCTGCCGTTGGCATCGGTAGCCGAAAAGCCGTAAACTTCAAGTTTGTTGTCGGCTTCGTTAACAAATTCAAAATTTTTAAGTCCGAATGAGGACAACTGTTTTTCCACTTTTGCAAGCACGTCCTCTTTTGTCATTGCGGGCGCGTCAATTTCAATATCCTTTTGCTTAGCGTCGGAAAAAGGTCCGTCGTAAATAAGTTCTGGATAGGCAAAGGAATTTTCGTTGAGCTCGTCAAAGCCGTCGGAAATACCTTCGAGCCTGCCGTTGTTTTTAAGGCAGTCGGTAAACTTGCAGTCTCCGTTTTCGCTCATGGTTTGAAGCGCATCGTTAAGCGCCGCCGAAGTTTCGGCAAGCCCTTCGATGTTGCTCCTGTCGGTTGCCGTGATGTTTCCGCCCGAAATGATTTTTTTCTGAAGCGACTTGCAGTAATCGGAAACTTTGTTTGTAAAAGTAAGCGATTTAACAAGCGTTTCGTTTTCCAGCGGCAAGGACGACAAGTCGCTTTTTGCCGTGTCAGCTTGACCTACGATATCGCTTAAAAGCGTCTGCTGAGTAACCTTGTCGTTTGCGACGGTAAGCTTGTTAAGCGACGCATCAAGGTTTTTAACGCTGTCGATAAGCTCGTAATATGCTTTTTGATACATATTTTCAAGCTCTGTTTCATAGCAGCGCATACCTCCGTTTTCCTGCGAAAGCTTTTGATTGTCTGAGGCGAGTTTAATGATTACGGCGACGCATACAACGG
Organism: uncultured Clostridia bacterium; assembly: GCA_944336125.1. Classification (GTDB taxonomy): domain Bacteria; phylum Bacillota; class Clostridia; order Christensenellales; family CAG-314; genus Heteroclostridium. The sequence goes on from CALVLA010000006.1 coordinate 61,460, forward strand.
TAACTACGGAAAGAATAATCGCCAAAACTTTACTTAATTTGTTCATAACTTACCTCACTTGCAAAACACGTGGTTGCCTATGGTGACAACTACCGGACGAGACCAAATCCACGCGCTGGTGGCGGTTTTAGGGTTGTAGTAGTAAATACAGCCGTAGGTAGGATCCCATCCGTTCAGAGCATCCTGACAGGCTTTAATGCACTCCTCGTTAGTACCCAGGTTTATCTGACCGTCATGAACGGCGGTAAACGCCCACGGCTGATAAATCACGCCTGAAACTGTGGACGGAAAGTCCTTGTGTTTTACTCTGTTGAGTATTATCGCGGCAACCGCCACTTTTCCCGTGTAAGGTTCTCCCCTCGCCTCACCGTAAACCGCCCTCGCCATAAGATACAAATCGCTGTTGTAGTTTGACGACGACGAGGAAGAGGACGAAGACGAAAGCTGAATGCCCATGGCGGCGGCTGTTTTTGCGCCTACTATGCCGTCCTGAGTCAAACCGTTTTTCTTTTGGAAGTAAATTACCGCGGTACGTGTTTTGGAGCCGAAAACGCCGTCCACGCCTCCAGTGTAATACCCCCAATTTTTAAGTTTGGTCTGAATCGTAGTGACTATTGCCCCTCGCGAACCTTGTTTTACTACCGCCGCGTCAACTTCGGCGGAGTGCGCGAAAAACAAAGTTCCGCAAAAAATCAATGCCAACACGATAAAAACCGCTTTTGTCCTTTTTGACATCTGATTTCCCTCCATAGGCATAGTTTGGGGAGAAAAGAGTTTTTTATGTAAAAAGTCCGCCTTAACGGCGGACAGTCATTTTCCGAAAAAGGAGTTTATTATTTCCATAATTTTTGATTTGTACGTTATCGAACCGCCTTCCTGCAGTTCTCCTCCCACGAAACACAAAGGAGGATACACGACGCACCACCAGTTGTTACCCTCACCCGTACCGAGGTTTAGTATCAATGACTCATATTCTCCCGCCTCAAGAGTAAACCCAAGATAGCTACGGGTAGGAAAAACTTCCTTTGTGACATGAGCCTCCGACGAATAGGAAAAACCATTGCGACGGAGGACGTTGTCGGCGATTTTTTCTATGTCGGACTTGTGGCTCAGCACAATGCTTTTTGCTTTTTCTTTTGTATGAGCCTCGGCAAGCAGCGGAGTGAGATATTCGACCACTTGGTCTTTGACGAGATATTTTACCTTTTGGTCTATGTCGTCGTTGGAGTTGGCTCTGATATGTATTCTCAAATAATTGTCGTTGTCCCACGAAGGCGAGCATGCGGCGAAAGCGAAAAGAATAAGCAGTAAAATAAAAACAACCGCGAAAAGTTTTTTCATAATTACCTCACAAAAAAAAGCGTGCTTAATTTATGCACACTTTTTTGAAAGGTTAAACTTGAAAATCAGATATATTCTATACCGTAATTTTTGCTTTCGACACAAAACGCTTTAATTTTCTCTTTTTCGAGCTGTTTTAAAAGAAAACCGCTTTCGAACTTGTCGGCACAAACGAAAAACATCGAGCTGCCGCTTCCCGACATTGAAACGAATCCGAATTTTTTCAGTTTGTCGAAAAATTTTTTAAGCCTGTCGTCCACCGAAAAAGCAGCCTGCTGCAAACCGTTGTAAAGATTGAGTTTCACCGCGGCTACGTCCTCGTTTAAAACCGCCTGTATGAGTTTGTCGTTATCGGTTTTGGTAAAGTCAGGGCTAAAATCAAACTGTTGAAAAACCCTTTGCGTACTCATTCCGAAAGGAGGCGTCGCGATTACGAAATAAAGTACCGAGTCGCACTCCACGCTTTGAACTTTTTCCCCTCTTCCTCCGACACGAGCAAGTCCCCCCGTCATCATGTATTTGACGTCGCTTCCCACGTCGTCGGCGATTTTACCTGCTTCGTCAAGGCTTATGCCGTTTAGTTTCGAAAGCGCGGCAAGCACTCCCGCGGCGTCCGCCGAGCTTCCCCCAAGTCCTCCCGCCATAGGTATGCCTTTTTCGAGATAAATGTCGTAACCGTTTGTGTCAAATGTCTTTACAAAGCGGTTGGCGGCGGTAAGCGCGGTGTTTATGACTCCTATGTCCTTGTCGCAAAAAACCTTGCACAGCTTGTCGGCGCGCGGCATAACAGTCACCGTGTCATACATGCTTATGCTTTGGTTTACCGCGTCAAGCATGTGGTAACCCTCCTGCTCGAGAGTCAAAACATTGAGTGACAAATTGATTTTCGCAAAAACTTTAAATTTCATAATTTCACCGCTAACCGAAAAAACGGGGTATCCTTGAAAACAGGATACCCCATAAAAATTACTTTTGCAATAGGTTGGTCAGTTTTTGATTTGTCTGTAAATCAAAATTTTGCGGTCCTTTTCGAGAGGGAAACTCAAACCCTCGTTGCATGAGAGAATTTCGCTTTCAGGCGCAGACAAAAACTTTTGCAAATCCCACGAAGACATACCTTTTTTGCCTGTGACCACTTCGATTGCGCAGCCGCAGTTTTGTTTTTCGTCAAGCATAACGACGTCGCTTACGGCACACACGCTTGTTACGTCCTGACAGTTGACGCCGAATTTTACTTTTGCGTCAACGTTTACCTCGCCTCTTATTACTTTGGCTGAAATTTCGCACACCGCGCCATCCCAGATGATGCAGTTTTGGCATACGCAAGGAATATCAAACACGAAAGGAACTTCAAACTCCGCCGAGTCCACTCTGCCGTCGTTTAAAAACAACAATGTTCCCGAAAGAATACCTTCCGCCGAAACGTATCCGCCGTTGACCTTTGAACCTACCGAAATCACCCTAGGGTTTGTTACGCACAAAATTTCGTCGACGTCGTTTTTGTTTTCAAGCTCGATGATGCCGTCGGCTTTGTAGGTAAACATAAAGTAGTTTTGAGGCACGCAGTTGTCAAAAGTCGTCGTTTTCTTTTCGATGTTGTGAGTAAAGCTGAAAGCGTCGGTAACTATATCACGGCTGACTATTTCGCTGCATTTGATTTTGACGTTGACGTCGCAGGAAAGGGTAAAGCCTCTGTTGTCCCCGTCTTCGGAAATTTCCATGTGAATTTTGACGTTTTTAGCCTCGGCAAAAGCCGTAATGACGCTTTTGTCGTCGCAGTCTGCAGAAAACTCTTCCTCAAAAGAAGTGTTGACGATTGACGAACGGATGACGTCCTTTTCGCCGGTGAGATAAGTCACGCAAGTATAAAGGTTGCCGCTTGCGGTAACCACCCCTCCCTTTGCGGAAACGGAGGAAAGGACTGCTTTAGAGTCGGCAGACAAAATTTTGCCGATTTTTTCTTTAAGCTCCACTTCGTCCACGACGGAAAAAGTCTTGTCTAAAGTACATTTTCTGACCGCGGTGTCGATTACGTCGGTTTTTAGCATAAGCTCGTCGCATGACGAAAGCAAATCGACCTCGTTTTTCACGCAGGCATAAATTTTGGTTTCGACGACGCATTTGACCTTGATGACGTTGCCGCTGACTTTTCCCGAAATGTCCACCACGACAGGAAAGAAGTTAAGCTTTACGTCAGGCGAAATTTCGGCATTACTAAACTTGTTGTTAAAGTCGACGTTGTAGTTGAGACCTGCTACATTGTCGTCCCCGTCGCGAATGAGAGCTTTTACGGTAAGTTTTCCGCCGTAAAGTACTTCACCCGCAAGGCACTCGCTTGAAGTAACGTTTGCGTCGGCGTTAAGAGCCAAAATTTTTACTGTTTCGGCGTCGCGCGCCGTAAGCTGCGCTTCGACGACGGTCTGCGAATTGCCGAGATATTTCAAGCACTCAAGCTCAGCTTTATCGATTTGTGGTGTCATAAACATTTCCCCCGTTTTGTTTTTTTAACAGTAGATTATATGTCGGGGGAAAACAAATATGACTAATCGATTGTTTTAAACCTGACGTCGCCGCAAAGAACGTCCTGATAAGTGCAGGACAACCTGTCGAAAATATCGTCGTATATGGTAATGACAAAAACAGAGGAATAAGTTTCGTCGATTTTGCCTTTGAGAAATTTTATTTTGTTTCTGCCCTTGTTGAGGCGTATTTTGATATCCTTGCCTTTGAGAGCGTCTACTTTGCTTTTAATGACGTCAAGGCTGACTGTCTTTTTTTTCATAGGGAAATTATTCCCACAAACAGGCAAATTTAAACAAAAAAACCGCGCATAAAGCGCGGTAAAAGTCAGATATTAAAAATCCTCGTCCTCATCCTCTTCATCGTCGTCGTCAAAATCCTCGTCGTCGATGTCGCCGATTTCATCAAAATCGTCCTCGTAGTTTTCGTTTTCCTCTTCCTCATCGTCAAAGGAATCGTTAAACTCGTCGTCCTGAAGTTCCTCAAGCGGAATTTCCATTTCCTCGTCCTCATCGTCGTCAGCGATGTCTTCGCCGACAAATTCTTTCCAGTCGTCGGCTTCTTCTTCCTCGGCTTTTTTGGCTGCAAGTTCTTCGGCGCAGCTTTCGCACATTTCCTCACCGATGTCGATGTAGTTGACTTTGCAGATAGGGCAAAGTTCCTTGGTTTCTTCTTCGTCGTCCTCTATAAGCGTGTTAGGCGCGAGATTAAGTTCAGCCTTGCAGATATCGCACATATCCTGACGGGAATCGATGTAATTAAGTTCGCACCTAGGACATTTTTTGTAAGTGATTTTTGTCATCTCGAGTTAAGCTCCTCAATAATAAAATCAAACGCTAATGAATTATATACACAAAAAGATTTTTTGTAAATACTTTTTATATCAAAAAGCGAAATTTTATAATTTCAGTTTAAGGTCGTCCTCGCCTATCCAGCCGATTTTTTTCATGAGACATGTCAGTAGCGAGCAAATTACCGCAGGAAGCACAAAGAAAAGGAGAATAATTCCCGCAGCCAGCATAAAGGCCGAAATATCGGTTGAGTACTCGATAGTACTGAATACGCCTACAAATCCTGCCGTTCCCATACCGCCGCCGGTAGCGCCGCATTTGAGCTTAAACAGGCAGGTGGAAAGCGGACCGCACACCGCGCTTGCAACAACGGGCGGAATAAGTATTTTCGGGTTTTTCATGACGTTTGGTATTTGCAGCATGCTTGTGCCTATACCTTGCGATACAAGCCCCGACCAGCCGTTTTCCTTAAAGCTCATGAACGCAAACCCTACCATGTGGCAGGCACAACCCACAACCGCGGCACCTCCCGCGAGAAGCATTGAATCGGTTGTTATGCCCTGCGCCAAAGCCACCCAAATTGCCGCCGACGAGGTAGGAAGCGTAAGCAAAACACCCATAACGACGGAAATTATTATACCCATGAAAAAAGGAGTTATTTCGGTTGCGGCGGAAATTCCCTCACCCAGTTTTCCTATGAGCCACGTTATAGGCGGGCAGACGGTAATTACCATAATACCCGAAACAATCATGGCGCCGATAGGAATAAGAATTATGTCAAGCTTTGTTTTGCCCGCGAAAAGACGGCACACTTCGACGGTAGCTATTGAGGTGACGTATGCGCCGATAGGGTTGCCCACGCCTACCGCTATCGTTACGTCGGGAAACCAGCCTATGGCGTTTGCCCCTATCATACCTGCCGCTATCGAGCTGAACAAGGTGAGTTTGTCTGCTTTGAGCATATAGGCTATGCCCGCTCCAATGCCTGCGCCCATCATGAATTTTGCAATTGTGGCTACCGAATTAAAAAGGTTCCCCACCGCGTTTTCGCCGCCGCTGTTGATAAGTGCGCCAATCTGCGCGAAAATGGTACCTGCTATCAAAGTGGCGAAAAGCCCCAGCGCCATACCGCTAAAAGCGTCGATAAACCACCTTTTAGCCCAGCTTTTGACTTTTAGCTTAAATTCCCCTTTTTCCATAATTTTCTCCGCAAATAATATGGACAAATTTTATTTCAAAAAAAACACACTGTCAACAAAAAACAAAAAAAGACGCCTAAGGCGTCACAAGGAAATAAAAAAAGCCGTACGTTATGTACGACAGTTATGACGGTTGATCAGAGAATAAGGAACTAA
>CALVLA010000007.1 GCA_944336125.1 uncultured Clostridia bacterium
AAACGACGTTTTCCTGGACAAATGACAAAACCGCTTCGGCGGTTTTTGTTTAATAATTTGAGAAAAAGGCAAACGACGTTTTCCTGGACAAATGACAAAACCGCTTCGGCGGCTTTTGTTGTTTTTTTTGTGAAAACCGCAAATGCGGTTTTCTTTTTTTCGACAAAAAAATTTTTTATTTTTACAAAAATGTGTTGACAAACTGAAAAAGTAGCATATAATATAATCAAAGGTCAAAGAAAGTCAAACTTTTAAAAGGAGGAAAAAATGGCAAACATAAGCGACGTAATCGAAAACTTTTTGCTGGGGCTTATGGGAGAGGAAAACTCAATTTTGATTTCCCGAAACGAGCTTGCGCAATATTTCAACTGTGCGCCCAGTCAGATAAATTACGTCCTTTCGACAAGGTTTACCCTTGACAAAGGTTATTGCGTCGAAAGCAGGCGGGGCGGCGGAGGATACGTTACTCTTGAAAAGCTCAGCGACGAGGACGGATATATCGCCGAACTTTTGAAAAACAGCATAGGCGACAAAATTTCGCACCAGCGTGTTTGCCAGATTTGCGACAGGCTGAAAAACAACGGTGCCATTACTCAAAGAGAGTGCGTCATAATCAAAAACATGCTTAGCGACAAGGCTATCGTTTCTTACGACAAGTTGAGCAAGGAGGCGGTGAGAGCGGGTATTTTCAAAAGCGTTTTGACTTTGCTCGTAAAATCCGATTTCGGAGGTGAACATCAATGAAATGCATGATTTGCGGCGCGCCCGCCACGGTTTTTGTTACGCAGACGGTAAACGGCAGGACAAGACAGCAGTTTTTGTGTGACAGCTGCGCCAGACAGCGTGAAAACGGACTTTACATTCAGTCAAGACAGCGGCAGAGGCAAAAGCAAAATACCGTTTGTCCTAAATGCGGAACAAGGCTTGACGAATTTTTGAAAACGGGCTTTTTGGGGTGTCCCGAGTGTTACGACGCTTTTTCGGAGCAGATGCAGAAAATTCTTCCTAAAATTCAGGGAAAAACAAGACACGTACCGAGAAAGCACATCGTTCTTTCTCCTGCCGAGCAAGTTGCCGACCTTAAAGCACAGCTTGACGCGGCTACACGTGAAAGAAGGTACGACGAAGCTGAAATAATTTACCGCAAATTGAAGGAGATGGGAGAAATATGAACAAAAGCGTAAACGACGCCGTCATTTCTTCGAGAATCAGGCTTGCCAGAAATATAGCCGGACTGGCTTTTCCGCACAAGCTTGACAGCGAAACGGCTTTTTCCTTCATTAAAAAAATATACGACGTGCTTCAAAAAACCGATTCCTTCAAGATGTACGTCATAGGTCAGCTTGACGACGTAGAAAAGCGAGCATTTGTCGAAAAACACCTCATAAGCCTCGACTTAACCAAAAACGACAGAATCGGCGCCGTATTGGTAAACGCCGACGAAAGTCTTTCGGTCATGCTCAACGAGGAAGACCACATCCGCGAGCAAAGCATTGTCAAATCTTTTAATCTTGAAAAGGCATACAAAAAAATAAGAAAAGTCGATGACGCAATCATCAACAACATATCTCTCGCTTACGACGACAATTTGGGATTTTTGACCAGCTGTCCGACAAACGTCGGCACGGGAATGCGCGCTTCGGTAATGTTATTTTTGCCGGCGCTTACCCGTTCGGGGCTTATGCCTGCTCTCATTAAAACTCTCGACGAAGTCAAAATGGCGGTGAGAGGTATTTACGGTGAGGGAAGCCAAAGCACAGGTTACATCTATCAAGTTTCAAACAAGGTGTCGCTGGGTTACTCCGAAGAGGAAATCATTTCAAACGTTTCCAAGGCGGTGGTAAGACTGTGCGACCTTGAAGAGCAGGAACGCAACAAACTGTTTTCTCAAAACAAAATAGGCTGGACGGACAAAATTATGCGCTCCAAAGGAGTTTTGACAAATGCTTACGTCTTGTCCACAAACGAGTTTTTCGAAAGGTTTGCCGACGTTAAAGTAGGCGTGGCTTTGGGACTTATAGGCTGTTCCGACATGATAAAACTCAATGACTTTTTAACCGACATGCTTCCCGCAAACCTTATGCTTAAAAAAGGTTCTGTCATAAACGAAACTCAACGGGACATTTTGAGGGCAAGTTTTGCGAGAGAAAATTTAAATAAAATTTTAGACTGTTAAAGGAGGATATAAATTATGTTTGAAAGACTTACGGAAAACGCTCAAAGAGCAGTAAACATAGCAATAGATTTCAGCAGGCAGACTCACAACAGCGTTGTGGGTACAGAACACATCCTCACCGGTCTTCTTTACGTTGACGGCGAGGCAAAAAAACTTTTGAACGACGCCGGTATCAGCAAAGACAACTTCCGCGTCGCAAGCGACAATCAGGGCGGTTTTGAGCTGGAACTTTCGGCGCGTACAAGACAAATGTATGCTTATGCCGAAAAGGTCGCGCAGGCAGGAAACAATTACTACGTCGATACGGAACATTTGCTGTTCGGAATTCTTATGGACTCAAACAGCTATGCCGTGCGTAAAATGCAACAGATGGGCGCCGACGTCAGCGAACTTTTGAGGCGTACAGCAGAGGTATGCGGAGTTTCGCTTGACGGCGGATACGAAGCTTCACCTCAGCAGAAAGAGGAAAAAGCCGACGGCAGACTTGGCGAACTGGCAAAGTTCGGCGTCGATCTTACTCAAAAAGCAAAGCAGGGCAAACTTGACCCGGTCATTGGCAGAAGCGAGGAAATCGAACGTGTAATTCAGATTCTCAGCCGTCGTACAAAAAACAACCCGATTCTTATCGGCGAACCGGGCGTCGGCAAATCGGCGGTAGTCGAAGGACTTGCTCAAAAGATAGCAAACAACGACGTGCCTGAGCTTTTGAAAAACAAAATCGTGTTTTCGCTTGACCTTGCGGGACTGCTTGCAGGCACCAAATACCGTGGCGATTTTGAGGAAAGACTCAAAGACGCAATCGATTTTGTTACCAAAGACGGCAACATCATTATCTTTATCGACGAAATTCACAACCTTGTAGGCGCGGGCAGCACGGGTGAAGGAAAAATGGACGCGGCCGACATTCTCAAACCGCTTCTCGCAAGGGGCGAAATGCAGACTATAGGTGCTACTACCATTGAGGAATACCGCAAATACATCGAAAAAGACACCGCGCTTGAAAGAAGGTTTCAGCCTATTATGGTAAATCAGCCTAGCGTAGAGGACGCAATTCTTATCCTCAAAGGCTTGCGTGAAAAATACGAACAGCACCACAAGGTAAAAATTACAGACGAGGCTATCGAAGCGGCTGCAAAACTTTCGGACAGATACATTTCCGACAGGTTTTTGCCTGACAAGGCAATCGACCTTATCGACGAGGCGGCAAGCCGTGCAAAACTTGACAGTTACGTTTTGCCTGAAGACGTGAAGAAAAAGGAAAACGAACGCGAAAGGCTGAGTTTCGAAATGCAGCAGTATGCCGACAGGCGTATGTACGACAAGGCGCAGGAACTCAAAAACAAAGTGGAAGCGCTTAATGCCGAAATCGAAAAGGAAAGGAAAGCTCACGCGGAAAAAATCAAGCAGAGTCAGCCTTCCATAGGCGAAAAGGAAATTGCCGCAATCGTTTCAAAATGGACCTCGATTCCTGTCGAGCGTATCAGCGAGACCGAAAGCCAAAAACTCATTAACCTCGAAGAACTTCTGCACAAACGTGTAGTAGGTCAGGACGAAGCGGTAAAAGCCGTCGCAAAAGCTATCAGAAGGGCAAGGGCGGGACTTAAAGACCCGAAAAGACCAATCGGTTCATTTATCTTTTTGGGACCTACCGGTGTAGGTAAAACCGAGCTTTCAAAGGCACTTGCCGAAGGCGTGTTCGGTGACGAAAACCTGCTCATCAGGCTTGACATGAGCGAGTACATGGAAAAACATTCTACCGCAAAAATCATAGGTGCGCCTCCGGGATACGTCGGTTTTGACGACAACGGCGGACAGCTCACCGAAAAAGTAAGAAGAAAACCTTACTCGGTAGTTTTGTTTGACGAAATTGAAAAGGCGCATCCTGACGTGTTCAACATTTTGCTGCAAATCCTCGACGACGGCAGACTTACCGACAGCAGGGGACGTGTCATTGACTTCAAAAATACAATCATCATCATGACAAGCAACAACGGCGTCAGCGAAATTGCCAAGATGAGAAAACTCGGTTTCAGTGGGGACAGCGAGCAAGCTTACGACGACATGAAAGAAAAACTTATGGAGTCGCTTAAAAACACCTTTAAGCCTGAATTCCTCAACCGTGTCGACGATATTATCATATTCAACCAGCTCACAAAGGACGAAACCAAACAAATCGCAAAAATCCTCGTCGCAAACCTTTCCAAACGTCTTAAAGAAAACGGCATGAGCCTTGAAGTTACCGACAAGGCAATAGACTTCCTTGCTGACAAAGGCTACGACAAGGAGTACGGCGCAAGACCTCTCAAACGTGTTATTCAGCGTATGGTTGAGGACAGACTCAGCGAGGAAATTTTGAAAAACACAATTCATCAAGGACAGACCGTTGTAGTGGACTTCGACGGCAGTCAGCTTACTTTTACAAATAAAAACTGATTTGCTATTGAAATTTGCTTCGCGCTTTGTTAAAATATAAGCAGTAATAGATGGAGGTGTCATATGAAACTTGACGTTGTTACGAAAAACTACTCTCCAAGCAACAGGCTTATCGAAGTTTTGCAAAAAAAACTCGACAAACTCGACAAGTATTTTCCTGACGAGCCTTCCGCTCGCGTGGTTATGAAAGCCGAAAAGAAAGACGAAGTTTTGGAAATTTCGATAAATTACAAAGGCACTTTGCTTCGCGCGGAAGTTAAGGACGAACACATTTACGACTGTATCGACATCGCTTTGCCTAAACTTGAAAAACAGCTCATCAAACACAGAGGGAAATTTAACGACAAAATCAAGGAAACCGTCGCTCCTTACGAGTTTGTCAAGGAGGAGGAAATCGACGCCGTTCCCGAAATTGTCAAAACAAAAGAGTTTGACGTCAAAGCCGAAGACCTCAAAGAGGCCGTCGCGGGACTTGAACTTGTCGATCACGATTTTTATCTTTTCCTGAACGTTGCAACGGGGCACATCGAAGCCGTTTACCGCAGGTCAGACGGAAAAATAGGTCACCTTATTCCACGCGTTTGATTAAAATTTAAGAGCCGCAGTTTGCGGCTCTTTTTTTGTTATTTTAAGCTTTCCAAAAATTCTTTCGTCCAGTCGTCGGGAGGTATTTCCACCGTGCCGATAAAATCAGCTCCGCTTTCCTGTTTTGAAAACATAGTTATCACAGGACCGTTTCTCATTCTGTCGCGGTATACGACACAGTTGAAAAGTATGTAATCGATGTAACCCGTTTTTGAAACGACAATGGTAATAAATGCGAAATCTCCTTCAAATGTATTTGTCAGCGCGTTTTCGTTAAAGGGGACCTGCATTACCGGAGTATAACCGTATTTGTCGGTGTAGTAACTTTTCCCTGTTTCGATTACCGTTACCTTAGCGTCTTTTAGGTAACTTCCGTTAAGCGTTTTGACTTGCACTTTTAGTGAAGAAACAGATTCGTTTACCACATCTTCTGTTGACGGAACATCTTTGGTTACCACTGCTGCGGTGATTTGCGCCGTTGAAGCGACAAGCACAAATGCCATAAACACAAAAGCAAAAACCCTGCTTTTAAAAAACTTTTTCATACTAAAAGTTTATGCAGGGTTCAGGCTTTTTTTTCGTATATAACTTTTATTGTTTTTTTGTTTATGCGGCTTTTGCCGATTTGTTTTCATCCTCGGCTTTTGCTTTGAGCATCATGTTTTCCAAAGTGAAAAATTGCTTGCTTTTTACAAGGGCGATGATTGCAACATAAAGGATGATTGTTTCAGGTACCATGTAGATAGCGTTGTAAAGCAAAGAATAAATAAATCCGCCCATTCCTGCAGTGCTTCCGAAAAGAGGAAGTTCAGGAGACACTACGCTCATGTTGAACCAGATGAGGCCGCTGCCTACGTGGAAGGCAAGTCTCAAAATCGAGAACAATGCTACGCCGCAGTAAATGGACGCGCTTTTAGGCATTGCTTTTTTGAACACGCCTGCAAGGCAGATACCCGCAAACGGCAAAATGTAGTCAAGCAAAAACTGCGGAACCGAAAGGAAGTAAGGTCCCTGAATGAATTGAAGCAAACCGTAAATCACACCTACGATAAGTCCTTTGCCGATACCGAAAACATAGCAGTAGATAAACAAAGGCAGCATGCTTGCAAGCGTAATGCTTCCGCCGTATGACATCGATACTTTGATGTAACTCAAAACGAACGAGCCTGCTACGCAGATACCGCCGTATACGATGGAACGGGTGGATTGCTTGTTTGTTTTGTTCGACAAACAAATTGCTACGCCTACTACCAGCACAAGAGCCAGCACGACAAGCGTAATTGTGTTGATGAGCGATGTGGTAGGGTCCAGATCGTCAAAGAGCAAAAAGTTGTTCATAAAAACTCCTTCGGCGTGTAAAAAAGAAAAAACCCGAGCAAAATGCACGGGGTGACTCAAATTTCCCTTCAAGCATTACCTTGCGGGTTCATTGGGTATAATCTCAGCTTTTTACAGCACCCCTGATATTTTTTTTACAATATACAACCGATTTTAAAGGCTGTCAACTATTTTTCGGCGGTTGCAAAACATACGCCGTTTTGTTATAATTCTTATTCAAGGAGAAAAACAATGTTTAATTTTTTCGCTTATCTCGACAGAATGAAGTATATCAACCGCTGGTCGCTTATGCGAAGCACACAGCAGGAAAACATCATGGAGCACTCGTGTCAGGTTGCAATGATTGCGCACGCTCTTGCGGTTATCGGAAACTGCTACTTCAACAAAAATTACGACGCCGAAAAAGCTGCCGTTTATGCTTTGTTTCATGAGGCAAGCGAAGTGATAACGGGGGATTTACCTACTCCGATAAAATATTTTAATCCTGAAATCAACAAGGCCTACAAGGAACTTGAAGAAGTGGCAAACCAAAAACTTTTGGGAATGCTCCCAAAAGAGATGCAGGAAGTTTACCGTCCCGTAATTTGCGCAGACAAAAACGAGGAGGAGGCAAAACTTGCGAAGTACGCCGACAAAATTTCGGCTTACATCAAATGTCTGACGGAACTTAAATCCTCCAACAACGAGTTTAAAAAAGCCAAAAGCTCAATTGAAAAGGAACTCAACTTTATCGACAGTCAGGAAGTCAGGTACTTTTTGAACAATTTCATAAAGCCTTTCAACCTTACTTTGGACGAGCTTGACTGATGGAAACGCTTTTTTTTGAAAACGTAAGGAAAAAATATCCTTACGAAAAATATTTTTTGCTTGACGGCATAACTTTTTCCGTCAAAAAAGGGCAAAAGAAGGGTATATTATGCGAAAGGCAAAGCGGAAAGTCCACGATAGTTAAACTTGCCGCAGACCTTACCAAACCCACCGAAGGACAAATTTTGCTTGACGGAAAACCTCTTTGCGAAACGGAAATTTCAAAAAGGAACATTTGCGTAATTTTCGATGACTTTGCGCTCATGAACAAAAGCGTCGAAAAAAATCTTGGCTATCCGCTGAAAGTCAGAAAGGAAAAGGACATACAAAACAAGGTAGATTTTGCGCTTAAAGAGTTTTGTCTTGAAGAAGTAAAAAACTTCAAACCCAAAAAACTGACGGAAAGTCAAAAACTTGCCGCAGTTTTTGCAAGGGCAAGTTTGAGAAATTTTGATTTTGTTTTGTTTGACGACATTTTCAGACATACGGAAAAAAGCGAGGCCATGGCACTTGCGGACAAACTTTTGGATGGGAAAAACGCAGGTTGTCTGTTTTTTTCCTCTGACGCCAACGACCTTGATTTTTGCGACAGTGTGATTGTGATTGCCGACGGCAAAACCCTTTTCGAGGGGGAATCGTCGGAAGCGGAAAATTTTGTAAAAACCACAAAATGTTTTAATAAATATGAAACGGGAGAATAATGATGGACGTATACGAAAAATCGCTTTTGTGCCACGAAAAGTGGGCAGGTAAATGGGAAACCAAAAGCAGAGCCAAAGTTGAAAATGCAGAAGATTTGAGCCTTGCATACACCCCCGGCGTAGCAAAGCCTTGCCTTGAAATAAAAGAAGACAAAAGCGCGGCTTACAAATATACTTTGAAAAACAATTTGGTCGCGGTCATTTCCGACGGCAGCGCAGTTTTGGGACTTGGCAACATAGGAGGTCTTGCCGGACTTCCGGTAATGGAAGGCAAGTGCATACTTTTTAAGGAGTTTGCAGGCGTTGACGCAATTCCTCTTGTGCTTGACACTCAGGACCCTGACGACATTGTAAACACTGTAAAAAACGTGGCTATAGGCTTCGGCGGCATCAACCTTGAAGATATTTCGGCTCCGAGGTGTTTCGAGGTGGAGAGCAGGCTGAAAGAGATTTTGGACATTCCCGTTTTTCACGACGACCAGCACGGTACGGCGATAGTGGTGCTTGCAGGAGTTATCAACAGCCTTAAACTGGTTGGCAAAAAACCCGAAGAAATAAAATGCGTAATAAACGGTATGGGGGCTGCGGGAACTTCCATTTGCAGGTTGCTCATGACATACGGCATAAAAAACATGGTGTGCTGCGACAGAGACGGCATACTCAACGAAACAAACGCAAAACTTCCGCACCACAAAAAGCTTGTGGAGGAAACGGGTACGCAAAATCTTCACGGTACTCTTTCCGACGCGCTGAAAGGAGCAGACCTTTTCGTAGGCGTTTCGGTGGCAGGTTGCGTCACACAAGAAATGGTAAAGACAATGAACAGGGACGCCATTATTTTTGCAATGGCAAACCCTAGTCCCGAAATTATGCCCGACGTTGCAAAACAGGCAGGCGCAAGGGTAGTGGGTACGGGACGAAGCGACTTCCCTAACCAAATAAATAACGTTTTGGCGTTTCCCGGCGTGTTCAGGGGGGCTTTGGACGCAAAAGCAAAACAAATCACAGAGGGCATGAAGCTCGCTGCCGCAAATGCGATAGCAAACCTTGTGTCAGACGAATTGCTTTGTGACGACAAGGTGATTCCGAATCCGTTTGACAAAAGAGTTGCGGCGGCTGTCGCCAAAGCCGTTGCAGACGAGGCAGTTAAAGAAAACATGGTGAGGTAAAAATGTCTGACAAAAATTTAAACGATTTTTTCGGCGAAGAACTTGAAAAGCAGGAAGAACAACAAAAAAGGCAGGCAAATGCCCAAGCCGTAGGTTTCGGAGCAGCTAATTCCGACGAAGACGGCAGAAGGGAAATGTTTATCAATGCCGGTATGTACGATTCCCAACAAAAATACACTTCCCGAAAAAGCAAGGGCAAAAAAGCTTTTTTGATTGCCGTGGGCGCCGTGGTGCTTGCGGTGGTGTTTATGCTGGGGTATCTGACTTACTCTTTGGCAAATCCAGATTTGATGTTTATTAAAAACGTGCTTGACCTCGTAAACGAAAACGCTTACATCTGGGACGAAAGCGAGGACAAATATCAGCACGATTACGCTTATCAGGCGGCAAAAGCAATTCTCGAATCTGTTGACCAGTATTCTACCTTGCTTACGCCTGAAGAATATTACCAGCTCATGAATCCGCAAGTAAGCTACGAGGCATCGCTAGGCGTAGGGCTTTCTCTCGGCAAAGACGGTTACTTTTTGTCTGAAGTTAAAGTCGGAAGCCCGGCTTATCAGGCAGGATACATGCCGTTTGACGTTATTAACGCAGTTACAGTAGAGGGTTCCGTTCCCGAAGGACTTGTTTCGGGTACGACTTATCCCGTTACTGTTTCAACCGACATGGACGAATTTGTCAAATACATGAGTGCCGAAAGAGTTTCGCTGACCGTTACCCGTGACGGAAAATCGGTAGTGCTTCCTTTCATATCTAAAGCTAATTACAATTCCAGCGAGATTGAGTACTATTTCGGCGCAAACTTTTCCAATATGTCCGAACCTTACAAACAGCGCATTAATGCTTCGTCGCTTCCCAACAACGTCGGGTACATCAGGGTTACTTCCTTTATGAACAACGGCGTCGTGAAGGAAATGGAAAGCGCTATGCGAATTTTCAAAACTACCGGCAAAACAAAGCTTATTCTTGACCTGTGCGGAAACACCGGCGGACTCGACACCGCCGCGGAAGGAGTTGGTTCATACCTCCTTTACGACAAAAACAATACTTCCTCCGACGAAATCGTAATGGCTGTGTGCAGAAACAACAAGGATCAGGTTATCTCGCAAATGTCATGCAAAAGCCTTTACGGCGACTATTTTGACAAATCATCCTCGAAAACGCAGATTGTGGTGCTTACCGACGGTTACAGCGCAAGCGCAAGTGAGCTTCTGTTGGGTTCGCTTCTCGACTACGGCACCGCTGTGCAGGTGGGTACGACTACTTACGGAAAGGGCATCGCTCAGGGCGTGATTTTGCTTAAATCGGCTCAGGCAAACATAGACGGTCAGCTTGTCGACTCTTACTGGGCGGCATACATGACCTACGTCAAGTACTACACCCCTAGCGATTTCTGTCCGCACGGCGTAGGATTTACTCCTTCCGTCCAAAATACGGCTGATACCTACCAACAAAAAATGTCAAGGGCAATTGAAATTTTAAACTAAAAAAACGCGGAAAATTTTCCGCGTTTTTTGTTTAAAAATTGTCGTACTTCGTCAATTTGATATTTAGCGTGATACTATCAAAATAATGCTTGAATTTTGGTTTTTGTTGTGTTAAAGTCATTTGCAAGAGGTGTGATATGAACAAAAATCTTTTACTTTTGACAAGAACCGCGGTTATGCTCGCATTGGTCGTCGTTTTTCAGTGGCTGGGAAAAATGCTGGGGGACGCTATCTTCCCGGGCGTCGGTTCGACTATTCTCGTAGGATCTCTCGTTAACCTCGTTTTGTACGTTACCGCAATTTACTGCGGAGTCATCGGAGCAGTGTGCGTGGGATTTTTGACGCCTGTCATGGCGTTTGTCATAGGGCAGTTGGCTTTTCCTGTGCTCATGCCTTTCGTGGGGCTTGGCAACGCTATACTCGCCGTAGTTTTTTGGGCTGTCAACAAATATCTCAAAATCAACTCCTCGGCAAAAGTGGTGACAGGCGTTGTTGCGGCAAGTCTTTTGAAGTTCCTTTATATGGGTTTCGCTCTCGTCGCTTTACTTCCTTCTCTCGGTTTTAACGAAAAACAGGTGGCTGTACTTTCTGCCAACTACGGCTGGGTTCAGCTTGTTGCGGCGGTTGTCGGCGGCATCATCTTCTTCGGAGTCTGGCAGGGACTTAAAAAAGCAAAAGTTCAGCAGGTTTCGGAAATGTAAACAAAAAAATCGACCCCTTCGCGGGGTCATTTTTTTATGTACCAGTTGTCGTAAAGTCCGTACAGTTTGCTTGAAATTTCCACCCCCGCGACTTTTTCCACGGGTCTGAAAAAATCTCTGCTTTCCTGCGAAAAATTTTGCTTTTCCTCAAAAGGAGCATTTTCCTGCTTGTCTGCGGCTTTTTCCTCAGTTTGCTCGTCGTTTGTTTTGTTTTCGCTTTTTGACGTAAATTTTTGCATGAGTTCGAATACGGCCGGATTTGTCATGAGCTGCATCATCGCTTGGTTTTTTTCTTCCTCGGTCGCGTTTTTGTCGGCAAATTTGGCTACGTGGGGGAGCAGCGACATCATGTCGGAATTTGACAACATTCCCATTATGTCGTTTAACGAACTTTTTGTTCCGCCGCTCTTTTTTTTGTTGAGTCCGCTTAATGCCAAAAATCCCAAAACGATGGGTAACAGGTTCATAAAAAAACCTCCCGTTAAAGTAGTCAATATATTGTATGCAAGCATATATATTTGTAGTGAGTTTTTTTAAGGAGAATTTTTTATGAATTTCGATAACGGCAAGGGACTGAGCAAACAGCAAATCGAGTTTTTTACCAAACTCATCAACTACTACGACAAAAACGGCGAGGACAAACTTATCAAAGATATTTTTGAAAACGTCGCGTCGCAAAAACGGCAGGGCAAACTTTCCAACGAGCAAATCAGACAGTTTGTGAAAAACGTGTCGCCTATGCTTAACCAAAAACAAAAGGAAAAATTAAACGGTTTGGTGGAAGATTTGCTTAAAATTTAATTTAATTAAACCCGGCTTTGAGCCGGGTTTAATTATTCCGAAATTTCCTTTATCGCACGCAAAAAAGTTATCACTTCGTTTCTATTGTTTTCCGCAGAAACGCTTGCTCGCACGAGTCCTTCCTTGTCTGTTCCCAAATGTTTGTGAATAAGAGGCGCGCAGTGAAGTCCCGAGCGTACTGCGATTTCGTATTTTTCGGCAAGTATATCCGCCGCCGTCATTGAGTCGATGCCTTCTATCTTGAAACTGACGATTCCGCTTTTAAAGTTAGGACATGAAAGAACCGTTACTTTTTTCAGCGTGTGAAGTCCGTCGTAAAGCATTTTGGCGAGTTCTTTCCGTTTTTCGGCATTTGAATTTTTTGTCTTTTCGTACCAGTCGATTGCCGCGTTGAGTCCTAAAATTGCAGGCAGATTTTGCGTGCCGCTTTCAAAGCACTCAGGCGAAGTTGTGGGCTGCGTGAGAAGGTGCGAGTCGGTTCCCGTTCCGCCGTAAAGGATAGGGGTTGGTTTTGCTTCGTCCTTAAAGCAAAGGCAGCCCAGACCCATTATGCCGTGAAGCCCTTTGTGCGCAGGAAATGCCAAAAGGTCGATGTTTTGTTTTTCCATATTTACGTCGGCGTATCCTACGCTCTGCGCGCCGTCCACGATAAAAATCAGTTTGTTGTTTTTTGTTATTTTTCCTATTTCCTCGATTTCCTGTTCGGCACCCGTTACGTTTGATATGTGTCCTAAAACAACCATACGAGTGTTTCGTTTTATTTCGCGCTGTACGTCAAGAGGGGAAATTTTGTTTTCCTTGTCGGGTACTAAAAAACTTACCTCCGCAATGCCGCGGCGTTTAAGCTCGAAAAGAGGACGCAATACCGAATTGTGCTCGGACAGGCTTGATATGATGTGACAGCCGCGGGTTATGCTTCCCAGTATCGCCTGATTCAATGCCGTAGTGCAGTTGAGCGAAAACACTACGTTGTCGGGATTGGGACATCCTACCAGTTTCGCTATTTTCTCGCGTGTTTCCGCCATTTTTAGGCTTCCTTCTATTGCCTGTCTGTGCGCGGATCTTCCCGGATTTGCCGAAAGATGCGTCAACGCGTAATTGACTGCTTGTATCACTTCCGGCGGCTTGTATCCCGTCGTCGCAGCGTTGTCAAAGTATATCATCTTTTTCTCCTTAACAAATTTTTGTTTTTGTCAGTACAATATACTATGCTGCTTTTTCCTCTTTTAGTTATTGCGGCAAATCTTTTCGGAGTATGGTTTATGTATTATATAATCGTCGTATTCCGCTCGCGAAACCAAACTGCCAGAATGTTTGACGTTTTCAGGTCATACGGCATAAACTGCAATATAATAAATACGCCGCGGCAGGCTAACGTGGGGTGCGGTTTAAGCCTCAGGATTAGCGAAAACGACCTTTACAACGCGCGCGTCGTAGTCAACAAACATCCTCAATCGAGTTTTGTCGGCTTTTTTAAAGTTTACGCAAACGGAAAAATTTTTTGCTGAAAAGGGTTTGATAAAGTATTTACAATTGACAAAAATTTGTTTATAATATTTCGGATAGGAAAGGCTTTTTTCTATCCGATTTATTTTTATGAACCAGCGTACGAAAGAAATTTTGGATATCTTAAAACAGCGATTCCCCGAGGCTAAAAGCGAGCTTGTTTTCAACTCGCCTTTTCAGCTCCTTGTCGCAGTCGTGCTTTCGGCTCAGTGTACCGACAAACGCGTCAATTCAGTCACTGAAAAATTGTTTGCCGTCGCTCCTACGCCTGAAAAAATGCTGCAACTGTCCATAGAGGATATCGAAAAATATATCTTTTCCTGCGGGTTTTACAAAAACAAGGCAAAATTTATTCACAGCCTCAGTTTCGACATAGTTACGCGTTTCGGCGGTGAGGTTCCTTCAAACAAAAAGGATCTCGAATCTCTCGCGGGCGTCGGCAAAAAAACCGCAAACGTCGTGTATGCCGTCGGCTTCGGCGGACAAGCTATTGCCGTAGATACACACGTTTTCCGCGTGTCAAACAGGCTGGGAATTACTCAGTCAAACAACGTTCAGACAAGCCAAAAGCAGCTGGAAGAAGCTATCGACCCTGACCTTTGGGCCGACAGTCATCACCTTCTGCTTCTTTTCGGCAGGTACGTTTGCAAAAGTCAGAATCCAAATTGCGTAGACTGTCCTCTGACGGCTTACTGCAAATATAAAGTATAAAGGAGTTTGAAATGTTTGAAATTGTTAAAAAAACAATGTTGACAGACAGCGTTATCGAATACGTCCTTAACGCTCCGAAAGTCGCTGCTAAGGCTTTGCCTGGTCAATTTATTCTCCTTCGTATCGACGCTGAAGGCGAAAGAGTTCCTTTCACCATCTCGGACTACGACAGAGAAAAGGGCACCATTACGCTTCTTATTCAGTCGGTCGGCGCTACTACAATGCGTTTGGCTAAAATGAACGAGGGCGATTGCCTCCACGATATCGTAGGACCTCTCGGCGTTGCTACCGATTTGTCCGAAAGCAACAAAATTCTTCTCGTTGCCGGCGGTATCGGTGTTGCCGTTCTTTACCCACAGGCTAAATACCTCAAATCAATCGGCAAAAAAGTAGTTTGCGTCATGGGCGCTCGTAACGTCAGCCTCCTCGCTTACCTCGAAGAAATGAAACAGGTTTGCGACGAACTTTACGTTACTACCGACGACGGCACTTACGGCGAAAAA
This sequence comes from uncultured Clostridia bacterium, assembly GCA_944336125.1. Lineage (GTDB taxonomy): Bacteria > Bacillota > Clostridia > Christensenellales > CAG-314 > Heteroclostridium. Next base: position 14,919 of record CALVLA010000007.1, read on the forward strand.
GGCTTCGTTACAAACGTTGTTCAAAGAATTTTCGAACAGGACAAAAACGCTTATGACCTCGTATTCGCAGTAGGTCCGCTCCCGATGATGAGAGCTGTTTGCAACGTAACCAAAACTTTCGGCATCCACACCGTAGTCAGCATGAACCCTATCATGATTGACGGAACCGGTATGTGCGGCTGCTGCCGTCTTACCGTAGGCGGCGTAGTTAAATACGCTTGCGTAGACGGTCCTGAATTCGACGGTCATCAGGTTGACTTTGACGAAGTCATCAACCGTAACAGATATTTCAGCGAAATCGAAAAACAACACGTCTGCAATTTGACGGGGGAGGTAAGATAAATGGCTAAAATCGAAAGACAACATCCTATCGAACTGGATGCTGAAGTCAGAAAACACAGTTTTTGCGAAGTAACAGACGGTTTTGACGAGGAAAGGGCTCTTATCGAAGCTTCGAGATGCCTCAACTGCAAAAACGCTCCTTGCAAAAAGGGCTGCCCTGTCGAAATCGACATTCCTGAATTTATCGGATTTATCAAAGAAAAGAAATATTTCGAAGCTCTTGCTTCTATCAAAAAGACAAGCAACCTTCCTGCAGTTTGCGGTCGTGTTTGCCCTCAGGAAACTCAATGCGAGCAGCACTGCATCAGAGGCAGAATGGAAGGTCCTGTAGCTATCGGTACTCTTGAGAGATTTGTCGCTGACAGATTCCTCAACGAAGAAATCGAAGTAAAAAAACCTGAACGCATCGGCAAATCGGTAGCGGTAGTCGGCAGCGGTCCTAGCGGACTTACTTTGGCGGGCGACCTCGCTAACGCAGGCGTAGACGTTACCATTTTCGAAGCTTTCCACGAAGCCGGCGGCGTTTTGCTTTACGGTATTCCTGAATTCCGTCTTCCTAAGGAAATCGTTAAAAAGGAAATCGAAAACCTTAAAAAACTCGGCGTTAAAATCGAACTTAACACCGTTGTCGGAAAAACCGTTTTCCTCGACGAACTCAGAAAACAGTTTGACGCGGTTTACCTCTGCTCGGGCGCAGGTCTTCCTATGTTCCTCGGCATCCCCGGCGAAAACCTCAACGGCGTTATGAGCGCAAACGAGTTCCTCACAAGGGTTAACCTTATGAAGGCTTACAAACCCGGTGCCGCAACTCCTATCAAAATCGGCAAGCACGTAGCCGTTGTAGGCGCGGGCAACGTTGCTATGGACGCGGCTCGTACTGCAATGCGTCTCGGCGCCGAAAGCGTTTCCGTAGTTTACAGAAGAAGCAGAGAAGAAGTTCCTGCTCGTGCCGAAGAAGTAAGACACGCTATGGAAGAAGGTGTTGAATTTAAATTCCTCACCAACCCTGTACGTATCGAAGGCGAAAACGGCGCGGTAAGCAAAATGGTTTGCGTTAAAATGGAACTCGGCGAACCTGACGCAAGCGGTCGTCGTTCTCCTATCACTATTCCTAACAGCGAATTCGATCTTCCATGCGACACCGTTATCATCGCTTTGGGTACTAAGTCAAGCCCAATCATCTCGGGCAGCGCTCCTGAACTCGAAGTCAGCAAAAAAGGTCTCGTAATCGTTGACGAAAACAACAAAACAAACCTCGACAATGTTTTCGCAGGCGGCGACAACGTTACAGGTGCGGCTACCGTTATCCTCGCTATGGGTGCCGGCAAAAATGCTGCAAAAGCAATTCTTAAATTACTTGAAGGAAAATAAAAAATGTTTATCGACAAAGTGAAAATTTACGTTAAGTCGGGCAACGGCGGAAACGGCGCGGTTTCATTTCATACCGAAAAATACGTACCTAACGGCGGTCCCGACGGCGGCGACGGCGGCAAAGGGGGCGACATTATTCTTGTTGCCACCAAAGCCAAAAATACCTTGAACGATTTTCACTTTGCAAAACATTTTCGTGCGCAAAACGGTGAAAACGGCGCTCCGAAAAGAAGCTACGGCAAGCAGGGTAAAGACCTTGTCATTACCGTTCCCGTGGGAACTGTCGTCAGGGACTTTGAGAGCGGCAAAATCATCACCGATATGTTTGAGGAAGACAAACCTTTCGTTTTGCTTAAAGGCGGAAGGGGAGGAAAAGGCAATACGCACTTTAAAACAAGTACGCGTCAGGCTCCTCATTTCAGTCAAACCGGCGAAAAAACCATTGAAAGGGAAATTGTCCTCGAACTTAAAACTATTGCCGACGTAGGGTTGATCGGATTTCCTAACGTCGGAAAATCCACCTTGCTTTCGGTTATTTCCGAAGCAAAACCTAAAATCGCTAATTATCACTTTACCACTTTGAGTCCTAACCTCGGCGTCGTGAAATTTTACGACAGCGAGTTTGTTGTGGCGGACATCCCGGGGCTTATCGAAGGCGCGGGACAAGGTTTGGGACTGGGTCACGAATTTTTGAGGCACATCGAAAGGACGAGATGCCTTGTGCACGTTATCGATGTCAGCGGACATGAAGGCAGAGATCCTTATCAGGATTATCTCGCAATCAACGAGGAACTTGCCGTTTATAGCGAAGAACTCGTCAAAAGACCTCAGATTATCGTGGCAAACAAAATGGATATGCCCGACTCGCAAAAAAATCTGGAAGAGCTGAAAAGCAAACTCCCCGACAAAGTCATCGTTCCTCTTACGGCAATTATTGCCGAAGGCATAGAGGAGCTGATGAAACAAATAGTCAAGCTCATTGAATCGCTTCCTCCTGTAACGCCGCTCGAATACGAACCGTTCGAGTACGAAACAATTAACAGAGAGCATTTCGAAGTCAAAAACATGGGCGAGGGGATTTTCGAGGTTTCGGGCGGACTTATGGAAGAACTTGGCAGACGCGTCGTCTTTGACGACTCCGAGTCGCTCAAATTTTTTCAAAAAATGCTTCGTCAAAAAGGCGTCATAGCCGCGCTGCGTAAAGCGGGCGCGGAAGACGGCGACACCGTCGTTATCGGCGACATCGAATTTGACTTTGTCGACTAGGAGTAAACTATATGATTACCACAAAACAGCGCGCTTCGCTCAGGACTCTTTCAAACAAATTGCCCGATTCGGTAATTATCGGAAAGGGCGGACTTACCGATACGGTTGTGAACGAAATCGATACGGCTTTGTTCCACAAAGAACTTGTCAAAATTACCGTGCTCAAAAATTGTGAATCTGATTTGAGAGATATGGCAAACGCCGCGGCGGAAAAACTCGGCGCGGAACAAGTTCAGATTATCGGAAGTAAATTTGTACTTTACAGATATTCTTCAAAAAAAGATATCGAACATATTCAATTTTAAACAATCCTTTATACCGTTAAAGGCTCCCGCAAGGGAGCCTTTAATCGTTGTGTCGCAAATTGAAGCGTGTGTTGAATTTGGTGTATATGAAAAGACAAAACAAAATTGTAGCGCTTATCAGGTAGTAAATTCTGAAAAAAGTGAAAAAGCTTGTTGCCAGCAAAAACAAACACGAAAACAGGTAGTATTTTGCTCGCGATTTGTCGAATGCGACGTAAAAAAACTTTTTTCCCAGCAGTTTGTTTTTGGGCTTTTGTTTGATTTCGGGCATTTTTCCCTTTTTGTCAAAAAGGAGAAAGGTTTGACTTATATCAAACAATTTGACGGGCAAAGGGGAGTTTGCGACAACTGTCAAGGCAAATTTGTCAAAACCGTCGGCATAAATTACAAGTGAGTCTGCTTTGGCTTCGCATGCGTTTTTTATATGTTCAGTAAGTTCCTTTGGTGTGAGAGAACAAAGGCAAAAATCAAAAACAAACATTGTTTTTTTGTCCGATACTGTGGTAATCAAAGCATTTTTCATAGCTTTAAATTCGTTTAATCCCAGAGCGTCGGAAAAAAGCTTAATCGTTTCCTTTTGTGGCAAAAAAGCGAGATAATTGCGAAGTACCTCAGTCTTTTTTTGCTGGTCTTTTTTAAGCCTGTTTTTATTTTTTTTCGTTTTGAACAGGGCGTTTACCAAAAGATAAATTAGTGCCGAAATCAACAGGGCAATCAAGAGACATATTACGTTGTCTTTAACGTAATATCTGCTCCAACAAAACGAAACGAAAAAGGAAGTAAGTACCAAAAATACGGTGTCCAACAACATAATTCCATTGTTGACAATTATTTACTTTTTGACACATCTTGTTGAATTTTTTTTGCTTGTCGGTTATAATAATCCCATGCGTAAAATCGGTATTTACGGCGGAACTTTCGATCCGCCTCATCTCGGACACAACGAAATGCTTTTGCAGGCTCAATCACAGCTGGAACTTGATTTCATTGTTGTTTTGCCGTGCGGCGAACCTGTCCACAAAAAAACTTCAACCGACAAGGCAAAAAGACTGGATATGTGCAGGCTTGCTTTTTCGGGAGAAAAAAACGTCGTTGTGTCGGATTTTGAAATTTTCAATACCGAAAAAAATTATACCCTGACAACTTTGAGGTATTTTGCCGAAATTTACGCCGACAGTCATTTGTACTATATTATCGGCAGCGACAGTCTGGAAGATTTCCCGAAGTGGTATCATCCCGAACAAATTTCCGAACTTGCAACCATTGTCGTGGCTCCGAGAGCAAACACCAAATTTAGTAAGGCAAAAGAATACGCCGAAAAAACTTACGGTGCCGACGTAGTGGTTTTGAAAGAGGAACCACTCAATATTTCTTCAAGCGAGCTGAGATGTCTTTTTCAGTTTGGGCTCGATACCTCGCAGTATATAGACAAGGACGTCGCGGAATACATAAAAAAGAACAAACTTTACAGCGAACATGCCGAAATATGTTCGAAAGTCCGCAGTTTTTTGGATAAGGGAAGGTATCTTCACACTTTTTACACTACGATGGAGGGGCTTAAACTGGCAAAACTTTTAAACGTCGACAAGGAAAAAGTTTTTTTCGCTTGTCTGCTCCATGACGTTGCCAAAAATATCCCTCAGTCCGACTGGGGTAAATACTCATTTGAAAATACCGAAAATCTGCCTCCTCCGGTAGTTCACTCGTTTTTGGGCGCTTTGGTGGCAAAGCAGGTGTTTGGTATAAACGACGAGGAAATTTTAAACGCTATCAAGTATCACACTACCGGCAGACCCGACATGACGCGGCTTGAACAAATCGTTTACGTCGCCGATATGATTGAAATTACTCGCGGAGCCAATCTTGACGAAGTGCGCAAAAAAGTGTATGCTGATTTTGACGAAGGTTTTCTGCTTTGTTTAAAAAGTTCCTACAACTGCGCGGCAAGACGTTTCGGCGCCGAAAACGTGCACAAACTAACTAAGGAAAGCATCAAATTTTACAGAAAACTGTCGAAGGAGAAAAATGAAAAACGAAAAATTGGTTAATGACATGTGCAAGGCAATGTCTGACAAAAAGGCCTTTGATATCAGAATCATCGACGTTGAGGGATTGAGCGACGTCGCCGATACTTTTATCATCGCTAGCGGAAAATCGGCTCCGCAGGTTAAAGCAATTTTTGACAACCTTGAAGCCGAAATGGAAAAACAAGGCTTGTTTGCCAACCGCAAAGAGGGTATGACCGAAGGAAGATGGATTGCAGTCGATTACTTCGACATCATCGTTCACATCTTTCAGGAAGAAGCCAGAAAATTTTATCAGCTTGAAAAGCTTTGGATTAACGAAAACAACGTTACTAAATACGAAGACTAAAAGCGGCGCATTAAGCGCCGCTTTTTTTAGTTTTCTTCCTGCTCGACAAAGGCAAACACGTTTTCTTCCTCAACGGTGTAACTGTGTTTTTTCACGTGGGGCATTTCGCGCTTTTCACATAAAACTTTTTTTATCTGACCAAACAGATAAACAATGCATACGAGAATCCCTACGCTGAATAATACTATCAAAAAGTCATTTATCATAATTACCTCTCGAAAAAAGCTTATCTCTGTTTTTGTTGTGCTTTTTGCCAAAAAAAGGAAATTTTTGCATTTTTTTGAAAGCATTGCAAAAACTAACGGTGAGGTAAAATTATGAAAAAATTTTTTATTTGTTTGGTGTTGCTCCTTTGTATTTTTGTGCCGCAAAACTGCACGGCAATGACAAAAGAAAGCGAAATTGTTTCTTACGTAAAAAGTTTGCCAAATACCGAGGAAGTTACCTGTGTTATTTTTGGCAAATATTGTGGCTTGGGCATAAGAACAAAAGGCATTTTGCTTAAAAGTCAATCGGTAGCTTACGTCAAAGAAGTGGAGGAAAACGTTAAAAAAATCGATCCGTCACTCAAAAAAATTTTTGTGACTACCGACCTGAAAGAAACCATGATTTTAAAGGAAATAAAAAAGCAGCTTGAAGCAGGTGCGTCGCCTTTTGAAATTTATCGTTACGTCAAAAATAAATATCCTTCCGAGCTTGACAAATACTTTTTTCAAAACTATAATGCAGTTAAATAAAAATTCTTTGGGGCAAGGTGAAAGTCCTTACCGACGGTATAGTCCGTGAGCGTTTCGACGCAGGAGCAGGTGAAATTCCCGCACCGACAGTTAAAGTCTGGATGAGAAAAGAATGACAAGTTGGTTTGTATTTTTTTGCCCCCGTTTTTTCGGGGGCTTTTCTTCTTGTCATTATTGCACTTTGACAAGGAGGTAACTATGGAACAAATTAAGCAAACTCAAAACCGTACGGAAAAACAAAATGTTTTTTCAACAAAAAATCTGGCGAAAATCGCGGTTCTTACGGCAATTTCTTACGTACTTTACATGTTCGTAAAGTTTCCGCTTCCGTTTTTTCCCCAATTTCTCGACATTCAGTTTTCCGACCTGCCTGCTCTTATCGGCGGTTTCGCAATGGGACCTGTCGCAGGCTGTATCATCATCGTGGCAAAATGTCTGCTCAAAATGCCTTTTTCCTCAACCGCCTGTGTTGGTGAAATAGGGGACATCATTATCGGCATCGCTTTTGTTCTTCCCGCTGCTTTGATTTACAAAAAGCACAAAAACAAAAAAGGTGCGTTGATAGGACTTGTGGTAGGTGCATTGGTAGGTATCGCTGCGGCAATGCTTGCAAACTGGGTGCTTCTTATTCCGTTTTACGTAAAAGCTTTCGGTTGGGAAGCCATCATCGGAATGGTTGCGGAACTTTACCCGGGAATTACCCAGCAGACTTTCTTCTCATATTATCTCTTTCTCGGCGTCGCTCCGTTTAACCTTTTGAGGTTTATCGTGTCAGGCGGTCTTACTTTCTTGGTTTACAAGCACGTCAGTCCGATTTTACATATGTAGTTGATTTATTTATTGTTTTAATTGTATAATTATAGGGCTTAACAAAGGTTAAGCCCTGTTTTTGTTATGAAAAAAGTTTTTGTTTCAAATTGTGTCGAAGATACAAAAAAAATCGCTAAAAATTTTGCGGCTCAGTTAAATGGCGGCGACGTGGTTGTTCTCGGCGGAGAGCTGGGAGCAGGAAAAACCGCTTTTTCAAAAGGAGTTGCGGAAGGACTTTCTGTTTCGGCAAATGTCACAAGCCCGACTTTTGCGATACACAACGTTTATCAGGGGAGGCTCAGGCTTGACCATTTTGATTTTTATCGACTTGACGAGGCGGAAGCCGAGGCGCTTGGATTAAACGAATTTTTCGGCGACAAAAATGCCGTTTCGCTTATCGAATGGTGGACTAATATAAGGTATCTGCTTCCTAAAAAATGCATATTCGTTGACATCAAAAAAACAGGTGAGGAAGAAAGGGAAATTACGATAGATTATGAATATACTTGCTATTGATACTACGGGAAGGCACTTGACGATTGCCTTGAAGCACAACAATCAATGGAAAAGCAAATTTTCGAAAGAGTGCAATCTCAATCACAGTGTCGTTTTAAACAATCAGATACAGCGACTTTTGGATGAATCTGAATTGACTTTTCATGACATCGACGTTTATGCCTGCAACGTAGGAGTGGGCTCTTTCACCGGTATTCGCGTGGGAATTTCTACAATCAAAGGTTTTTGCATGGCAAGTCCCAAAAAACTTGTGTCAGTCAACACTTTTGAAATTTTGGCATACAATGAAAAAGACAAGGTCGATGTGCTTGTGCCAGACAACAGGGGATTTTACGTTGCGACCTTTAGTGACGGACAACAAATTTGTCCGCCGTGCCACGTAACCGAAAAACCCGATTCGCCAAGGCAGGTGATTTTTGACGATGAAACAGATTATTCGCAAAAATTCACTTCGCTTATTGACGAAAAAATAAGCAAAAATATATTTGCCGATTCGCTTGAACCGCTTTATATTCGAAAAAGTCAGGCGGAGGAGAACAGATGACGCAGCTGCTTTCCAAAAACGACGTCGGAGAACTTTGTTTTATCGAAAAAGTGTGTTTCGGAGCCGACGCTTGGAATGAAAACATGCTTTCGGGCGAATTTGACTGCGGTTCTGTTTTTTTAGGAATACGCGAAAAGGGAAAACTTGTCGCTTACATCTGTGCCCGTATCGTTTTTGATGAGGCGGACATAAACAACGTTGCTGTTTTACCTGAGTTCAGGCGTCAAGGACTAGGTTCAAAACTGCTTGAAGGTTTGTTTGAGTTTTGTGAAAAACAAAACGTTTTTAAATTTACGCTTGAAGTAAACGAGAACAACCTGGCTGCAAAAAAATTATATGAAAAACACGGCTTTGAGGTCGGGGGACAAAGAAAAGGCTATTATCACGGTGAAAACGCATTGATTATGTGGAAACGCTAAAAAATGTATATCGACGTAAACGGAATAAAGACTTTTTACAGACAGGAAGGGGAAGGCAAAGACCTTTTGCTGTTGCACGGATGGGGCGGAAGCAATGATAGCTTCGCCCCTGTTTTTAACAGTTTGAAAAAACATTTCAGGGTGACGGCCGTCGATTTTTGGGGATTCGGAAAAAGCGGTTTGCCGCCAGACGGCGTTGATACTTTTTGGTATGCCGATATGCTTGACGAATTTTTGAAAAAGCTTGAAATTGCAAAAATTTTTGTAATTTCACACAGTTTCGGCTGTCGTGTATTTTTGATTTTGGCTTCAAAAAACAAAAACATGTTTGAAAAAGCCGTGATTTGCGACGGGGCGGGAATAAAACCAAAATTCAGCATTGCAAAAAAACTGAAAGTTTTGAAATATAAATTTTTTAAAAAACTGGCTTTTTTAAAAATAATTAAAAAGGAAAGGCTGAATAAATTCGGAAGCGACGATTTTAAAAATTTGCCGCCCGAAATGAAAAAAACTTTTGTAAAAGTCGTCAACTGCCATCTTGACGAATTTGCGAAAAACACAAATGCGGAAACTTTGCTTGTTTGGGGAAAGAAGGACAAAGACACTCCGCTGTATATGGCAAAAAAATTGAACAGATACATTAAAAACAGCGGACTTGTCATCTTTGAAGAGGCAGGTCATTTTTGTTATCTCGACGATTTTTATCGTTTTGACCTGATTGCTAAAAAATTTTTTGGTGTGATATGATTGCCGGACTTATTTTTTCGTTTTTTTTGTGCGTAGCGTGTCTTAAAGCGGATTGTTTTTTGCAACTGTGCGGTTACCGTGCCGAAGCGGGGTTTTGGAGATACTTCAAAAGCAGGCATTTCTTTTTGTCTGCCGTGTTTTTTTTGTTTAACTTGGCGGTTTTTATATGGGCAAGCGAAGTTTTTTACTTTGTTTGTTTTGTTTCGATTGTTATTTTGGCTTCCTTTTATTTTTTTGAAAGCAAAAAAACACCTTTCAAGTTTACCAAAAGGGCAAGGAGGCTTTTGGCGACTCAGTTTGTTTTGTGTCTTATTGCGTCCTGCGTTTTTATACCGACGACATTTTTGCTAATTCCGTTTATCGCGCTTTTGTCAAATGCGATAAACAAACCTTTCGAGTTTTTGATTAACAGAACTTTTGTAGAAGAAGCAAAAATAAAACTTAAAAACTATCAGCAGTTGAAAATTATAGGAATTACCGGAAGTTATGGCAAAACAAGTGTGAAAAACATTTTGTACGCGCTTTTAAAAGAGAAATACAAGGTAATCAAAACTCCCGAAAGTTTCAACACGCCTATGGGAATTGTCAAAACCATAAACGCCGAAAATTTTGAAAACGTGGATTTTTTCATTTGCGAAATGGGCGCGAGAAAAAAAGGGGACATAAACGAAATTTGCGAAATTTTAAAGCCCGATATTTCAATTGTGACGGGAATCGCTCCTCAACATATGGAAACTTTCAAGACGATGGAAAACCTCATCGAAACTAAAAGCGAGATAATTTTGAACACCGTGAAAGACGGCACGGTTTTTTTTAACGGCGACTGCGAATTTTGTCGTGAAATGGCAAAAAGCTGCGATAAAAAACATTGCATCTGCGGACAAAACTGCAGTGATTTTGCGTGGGAAAAAGCGTCTTTGTCAAGCGACGGAACACGGTTTGAGTTTAACTCTAAAAATCAAAAATTCGTTTTTAAGACAAAACTTTTGGGGTTGCATAATGTGTCAAACATCTGTCTTTGCGCCGCTGTGGCTTATTTTACGGGCTTAAACGGTGAGGAAATTGCGAGAGGCGTCGAAAAGCTTGAATTTTCTCCTCACAGATTGCAGCTTATCAAAGGCAACGGTTTGTATATTTTGGATGACAGCTACAACGCAAATATAGACGGAATAAGGCAAAGTGCAGAGGTGTTGAAACTGTTTGAAAAAAGAAAATTCGCGATAGTTTCGGGAATTGTGGAGGGAGGAAAAACTGAGGAAAAACTAAACGAAGAAGTAGGCAAAATTTTTGCCGAAGTTTGCGACGCCGTTTTTCTTGTCGGCAAAAATTCCTGTCACATAAAAAGAGGAATGAGCGAAATTGGGTATCCGTCAAGCAAAATCGTGATGTGTCAAAGCACGGAAGACGCGGTTTCGGCGCTTGGATGCTGGGCGGAAAGGGGTGACGTCGTTTTGTTTTCAAACGACTTGCCTGACAATGTAATTTGACGGAGGGGTTATGAGCGTATTGTTGATGTACGGCGGCAAAAGCTGTGAGCATGATATTTCGGTAATAACGGGCAAGCAAGCCGCCGCAAACATTAAAAAAGATTTTCACGAAGTTTTTGTTTCCAAAGAGGGCAAATGGCTGCTGGCAGACGAAATGAAAAACATTTCGGATTTTTCAAACGCCAAAAAAATAAGCCGGTTGCCTCAAGTCGTTTTGGTTACCGGCGAAAAAAAACTTTTCAAATTGAAAGGCAAAAAGCTTTTGCCATTTTGCGAAGTTGATGCTGCATTGCTTTGTTTTCACGGCGAAAACGGTGAAGACGGCTGTGTGCAGGGACTTTTGGAAATGTGCGAGATACCTTATACTTCATGCGGAGTGACTTCGTCTGCCTTATGTATGGATAAAATTTCGGCAAAAGCTATGCTTAAAGGTTTTGATTTTCCCGTGGTTGAAGGAATTTTTCTCGAAAAAAGTTTTTTTGAACAAAATTTTAGGCAGTGCGAAAGTGAAATAAGGCAAAAACTGGGTTATCCTGTTATCGTAAAACCATCAAAACTGGGTTCGAGCATAGGAATTTCGGTTTGTGAAGACGAAAATTCTTTTGCTGATGCTATGAAACTTGCATTGGGCTTTGACGACAGAGTTTTGGTGGAAAAGGCACTCACGAATTTTTGCGACATAAATGTTTCCGTTTTGAAAAAAGACGGTGAAATTATTGTCAGTCAGGCTGAAAAACCTGCTTCGTTAAAAAACTTTTTGACTTTTGACGAAAAATATCTGGAAGGCGGAAAGGGAATGAGCGGGTTGAAAAGAGAGTTTCCTTTCGAAAACGAAAAAACCGAGGCAATAAAGGACATTGCGAAAAAGGTTTATTCTTCACTTAACTGCTTCGGCATAGTAAGAATCGATTTTTTGATAGATTTTGACAGCGGAAAAATTTTCGTGAACGAAATAAACACAATTCCCGGTTCTTTGTCTTTTTATCTTTGGAAAGACGTTTTCGGTTTCGAAAGTCTTATAGACGTTTTGCTTGACGAAGCTAAAAAAAGAACCGCCGAAAAGCAAAAGCTTTTGAGGCGGTTTGAGTCGTCAGTGCTTAGCGGAGCATCGGGAGGAAAGATCAAAGGTCGTAAGTTTTAAGGGCGGCTTTGAGCTTTTGCCTTACCGTGTCTCTTACCTTTTTTGGCGACAAAATTTTTACGCCGTCGCCGAAACTCAGCAGTTTTGAAATAAGCTCGTTGTTCAGATACTGAGTGGTTTTGGCAAAATATCCTTCGGTGTTTTTTGTTATGTTTTCTACGCCCAGCCATTCTTCGGCGTCGGGTAAAGCCGCGTCTGTAATTTTTAGCGTCAACTCGACTTTTTCGAGAGGGGGAAGATTTTCTTCCTCCTTTTTTACGTCGGGCATTTGCAGGCGTTCAAAACTTTCGTCGGTAAGTACGATTTTTGTTATCCTTGAAATTTTGAAAAGTCGAAAATCGTTGCGTGAAGTACAAAATGCGTAAACGTACCATTGACCGTCTTTTACCGCAAGGGCATGTGGCAAAATTTTTCGGAAAGTAATTTCTCTGTAACGCGAGCAGTATTCTATCTCAACGGCTTTCTGCTCGAACAAGGCTTTTTGAACAACGCTTATTTTGTGCTTTACCGCGTCGAAAGAGGGGATGTCGACAAAAAGCCTGTCGCTTTGAAGTACGTAATTTTCTTCTCTGCCCTGCGACATGCTTTTAAATTTTTCGATAAGAAGCCGAGTTTCTTTTTCATCGGTCATTTCGCCGAAACTAGTCAAAGCCGCGATGATTTTTGAATATTCTTCCTTGCTGAAAAAAGTTTTGTCAAGTTTAAAATTGTCGGCAACGGCAATTCCGCCTCCGCTTCCCGAAAAAGACACAATGGGAACTCCTGCCTGATTGAGTACGTCTATGTAGCGGTAAATAGTGCGTTTGCTTAACTCATACTTTTCAGCCAGTTCAGAAGCGGTGACTTTTTTGCTGTTTATGAGGGTAAGCATGATTGAGAATAAAATATCGTTTTGCATAATATAATTTTAGCAAAAGTGACAAGCAGTTGTCAATATTGTCGGTTTATTATACAGAAAAAGAGGTTGAAAATGAAAACAAACTTGAAAAAATACGATTTGGAAGAAATAAAAAGAAAATTGTTTGCTTGTCCCGAAAGGAGAAAGATGTTTGTTTACACCTTTGACCTTTCGTATGCAAGCGGTGAGGAATACCTTAAAAAATATTTTGCCGACTGCGGTTTTAGGAGTTGACTTGCTTGTCGATATATGCGGCAATTTCGTCTGTTCCGTCGATTTTGATTTTTGACTGATTTTGTTTCATTGCGTCGGCATAATCAAACAGATTTTGAATTTTTTGGCAAAACACGCCGGGTGTCAAATTGTTTTCGTCTGCGGTGAGGCAGCATCCGTTTTTAAAAAAGTAGTCGGCATTTTGTGTTTGTTCGCCTCTGGTGGCGTTTGTGAGGGGTATCACCAGCATTGGTTTTTTCATTGCCACAAGTTCACAGAGAGCGTTGCTTCCTCCTCGGGTTACTACGACGTCGCTTGCGGCAAACACGTCAAATATGTCATTGCAAAATTCCGCAGTTTTAAAGTGCGGATTTTTTATTTCAGGCGCTTTTCCTTTTCCCGAAATGAGAAAAACATCGTATTTTTCGGCAAGTTTGTCAATGCTTGCGGCAACGATGTTGTTTAGTTTTTTTGCGCCCAAGCTTCCTCCGACGATTGTTATTATTTTTCTGTTTCCGTTAAACCCCATGGTCGAAAGGCCGTGGGGTTTTTTTGCCGAGTAAACACTTTGTCTTATCGGGCTGCCTGTGCAGACGGCTTTTTTGCCTGCCTTTTTTGCCGTGTCGGAAAAAGTGGTGAAAAATCTGTCGCACTTTTTCAGTAAAAGCTTGTTGGCAAGTCCTACGGAAAAATCGCTCTCATGAATAAAAAGGGGAATTTTAAGTTTTTTGGCGGCTTTTGCCACGGGGTACGAAACGTATCCGCCTTTAGCGAAAACGAGAGACGGATTAATTTGCCTCATCAGTTTTTTGCAATCCTTGACGCTTTTTAGCATTTTGAAAGGCAGAAGAAGATTTTTGAGGGTGAGTTTTCTCACAAACTTTGCCGCTTTGATTTCAAAAAAAGTTACGTCATCGAAGTTTTGTTTAATCAACTTTTTTTCCATTCCGTCGGTACCTACGTAAACGCAGTCATATCTGTCTTTAAGTTTTTCGATTAAAGCGACGTTTGGCATGATATGTCCTGCCGTTCCGCCGCCTGTAAACAAAATTGTTTTCATACTGAAATTATATCTTTTTTTAAAGCTAAAAATACCCTGTTGACGAATTGTTTTTTTTTGCTTATAATGGAAAATAATAAGTAGGTATGCCCACTTTTTTATTTTGTTTATGAGTTTGCCCTTTGGAGGTAAAGATGAAAATTATAGATTTTAAAGTCGGTGACGACAAAATCGCAAAGCTTTATATATGGGATGACGTAAGGCAGGAAAAGCCTAAAGGCGTCGTTCAACTTATTCACGGCATGGCGGAACACATGGGCCGTTACAGCAACTTTGCTAAGTTTTTGAACAAAAACGGTTACTACGTTTACGGCAACGACCTTCGCGGCTGCGGACTTAACGTCGACATGGAGCATCTCGGCTGGGACGAGGGCAATATGTGGGAAAACGACATCAGTGACCAGCTTCGTCTTACCGAATACATCAAAATTCAGCATCCCGATTTGCCTGTTATCGTTCACGGGCACAGCTACGGCTCGTTTTTGACTCAGATGTACATGGCTTACAACAAATCTGCCGACGCGTTTGCGCTTAGCGGTTCAAACTTTATGAAGGGAGCGGACGTTTCTTTCGGACGTTTCCTTGCAAACTGGATGTATCGTCGTCACGGAGATTTTGTCAGGGCAAAACTCATGTACAAGCTTACCTTCGGCAATTACCAAAGTCAGATGAACGGCAACGGCAGTTGGCTTTGCACAAATGCTCCTGAGGTTGAAAAGTACAAAAAAGATCCTCGTTGCGGATATATCAACTCTACAAACTTTTACAAGTGGTTTTTGATAGGGGTCAAAAACCTTTATACCAAGGAATATGCTCAAAGCATCAACCCCGAAACTCCTATTTACCTTTATGCCGGCGACAACGACCCTGTCGGAAAAAACGGCAAAGGGGTTGCCAAACTTTACAACTATTACAAAAACCTCGGAGTCAAGGATTTGACTTGCAAACTTTATCCCGGCGGACGCCACGAAATGCTCAACGAAGTTAACCGTGACGAAGTTTATGCCGATGTGCTGGCTTACTTTGACCGTGTGTCTTCGGTGAAAAACTGAATTTTAACGGAACGATTTTTACGTTCCGTTTTTATTTTGCCTAATTGTGCATAAAAAGAAAATGACTTAAATAATTATGCAAAAATTTTTATTGCAAAGCGTTTAAATACAAAATATATGATTAAAAATTGCATAAATACTATTCATAAAGTTGATTTAAAAGGCGTTTTGTGGTATAATAAATCGTAGGAGGATTTTTGACATGAGCGAAGTCAAAAACAATGATTACAAGGCGTCTGCGATAGAGGTTCTCGAAGGGCTTGACGCCGTCAGGCTGCGTCCGGGTATGTACATCGGTACTACCGGCGTAAAAGGTTTGCACCACATTTTGTGGGAGATTGTCGACAATGCGGTGGACGAGGCGGCAAACGGTTTTGCGTCACGCGTTTCGGTGGAAATACATGAGGACGGCAGCGTTTCGGTTGAGGACAACGGAAGGGGCATACCTGTCGACATTCATCCGCAGCTTAAAGTTTCCGGCGTGGAAGTCGTTTTCACACAGCTTCATGCGGGCGGAAAATTCAACAATAAAAACTACTCCTTTTCGGGAGGACTTCACGGCGTAGGCGCGTCTGTCGCAAACGCTTTGAGCGAGTGGCTTACCGTTGAGGTTTTTCAAAACGACAAAACTTACAGGATGAGGTTTGAAAGTTACTTCAGTCAGGAAAAAAACAAAATCATAAGCGGTGCTCCTGTCGAGCATCTTAAAGCTTATGACGACAACCCCGGAAAAGTGGGTACGAGAGTTACCTTTTTACCTGACAAAACAGTATTCGGAAAGGCTGAGTTCAGTGCTGAAGTCATCCACAAAAGGCTCAAGGAACTTGCTTTTTTGAATAAGGGCATAGAGTTCAGACTGATTAACGAAAAGGCAACGGGGGACGAGCAGTTTGAATTTGTCTTCAAATTCGACGGCGGTCTTAACGATTTTGTGTCATATCTTAACGAAAGCAAACCTATCGCTCACGCAAATCCTGTTTATTTCGAAGGAAAAAACGACGTTTTGCAGCTTCAGTGCAGCTTTCAGTACTGTGAAACATACAACGAAAACATCTGTTCCTACGTAAACAACATTCCTACTCCGGAAGGCGGAATGCACGAAACGGGACTTAAAACGGCTTTTACCAAATCATTGAACGATTATGCGCGAAAAACCGGCTTTTTGAAGGAAAAGGAAGAAAACTTTTTGGGCGATGATTTCAGGGAAGGTCTTACCCTTGTTTTGAGCGTCAAAATGGCAAACGTGCAGTTTGAGGGACAAACCAAAACAAAACTCGGCAACCCTGAAGCAAAACCTGCGGTAGAAAGTATAATTTCCGATTGTTTTGACGAGTTTTTCAAAAACGACAAGGACAAAGTCGCCGACGTGATACTCAAAAAGGCGCAGTGCGCAAGGAAGGTGCGCGAGGCGTCAAGGAGAGCTAAGGAAGAAACAAGAAAGCGCAACAGCATTGACAACGCTACCTTGGTTGGCAAGCTGTCAAGCTGCACCGGCAGAGATTACAAACGCAACGAGCTTTTTATCGTAGAGGGCGACTCGGCAGGCGGCAGCGCAAAACAGGCGAGAGACAGAAAATTTCAGGGTGTGTTGCCTTTGAAAGGAAAACCGCTTAACGCCGAAAGGAAAAGACTCGATCAGGTTTTGGCTAACGACGAGTACAGGGCTATGATTGCCGCTTTGGGTACCAGCATAGGCGAGGACTTTGATATTTCCTCTTTGAAATATGACAAAGTCATTATTCTTGCCGATGCCGATCAGGACGGAGCTCACATCAGGGCGATTTTGCTGACATTCTTCTTCAGATACATGAAGGAACTCATTACCGAAGGACACATTTACATCGGCATGCCGCCGCTTTACAAAGTGTTCAAAAAAGACAACGTACTTTATGCGTATGACGATGCGGCACTTCCCGAATGTATGGAAAAAATAGGCAGGGGCGCAAGTCTTCAGCGTTACAAGGGGCTTGGCGAAATGAATCCGCAGCAACTTTGGGACACTACAATGAACCCTAAAACTCGTATGCTCATGCGCGTTACCCTTGAAGACGTCGCGGAAGCAGAAAGAATGCTCACTATTCTCATGGGCGACAGCGCGGACCTCAGAAAATCATATATTACCGAATACGCCAACTTCAACAAGGACGACGACAAAATCCTTGATAAGTACGGAGCTTAACTATGGATGAAAATTTGACGGACTACAATCAGGAATTTCAAAACGAAAAAACAGGCGAGATAAAACTTGCCGACGGCACAAAGCTCGTGACCAAAGCCATGGGCGACATTATGCACGACTCAATGCTGCCGTATGCCGAATACGTCATTCTGGACAGGGCGTTGCCTCGTGTCGAGGACGGACTCAAGCCCGTGCAAAGGCGTATTCTTTATACCATGTACGAAATGGGGCTGACGCCTGACAAACCTTACAGGAAATCGGCGGCGGTAGTGGGCGACTGTCTTGCAAAATACCATCCTCACGGCGACACTTCGGTTTACGACGCTATGGTGCGTATGGCGCAAAACTTCAACATGCGTATGCCTCTTGTGGACGGACAGGGAAACTTCGGCTCGGTGGACGGCGACAGCGCAGCCGCAATGAGGTACACGGAAGCTCGAATGACTCCGCTTGCTTTGGAACTTTTGCGCGACATCGACAAAAACACCGTAACATGGGCAAGGAACTACGACGACAGACTGAAAGAACCTACGATTCTTCCCGGAAGATATCCAAACCTTCTCATAAACGGCAGCACGGGTATCGCAGTAGGCCTTGCGACAAATATTCCGCCGCACAACATGAACGAAGTCATTGACGGCGTGATTGCTTTTATCGAAAACAGAAAAATCAAATTGTCCGAAATGATGAAAATCATCAAAGGGCCTGATTTTCCTACCGGCGGATACTGCATTGTAGGCGAGGAACTTGAAAACGCATATGCGACGGGCAAAGGCAAAATCATTTTGCGTGCAAAAATTCACATCGAAACTCAAAACGACAAAAAGAGTATCGTAATTACCGAGCTTCCTTATCAGGTAAACAAGGCAAACCTTTTGCAGAAGATACTTGCCGTAAGAGAGGACAAAAAGGAACTTTTGTCGGGTATTGCCGAAATCGTAGACGAGTCGGACAAAGAGGGTATGCGCGCCGTCATCAAAATCAAAAAGGATTTTGACGCGAACAAAATTTTGCAGGTACTTTACAAATACACCGATTTGCAGGTTACTTACGGCATAAACATGGTTGCCATTGCAGACGGCAAGCCTCAGCTGATGGGACTTCTCGACATCATAGCTTATTACACCAATTATCAGCGAAGCGTCATTATTTCAAGAACCAAATTTGACCTTCAAAACGCAAAAGAAAGAGCTCACATCCTCGAAGGTTTAGTCATTGCCGTAAAAAACATCGACGAAGTAATCAAAATCATCAAAAAGTCGGGTTCTACCACCGAGGCAAGACAAAATCTCAGGGCAAGGTTTGAGCTGTCGGAAGCGCAGGCACAGGCGATTTTGGATTTAAGGCTGAGCAGGCTCACTAAACTTGAAATAGACAAGCTTGTAAACGAACTTAAGGAACTGCACGAACTTATCAAAAAACTCACTGCCGTACTTGCCGACAAAAACTTGCAGATGGACATCATAAAGACAGAGTTGCAGCAGATAAAACGCAATTACAAAACAGCGCGTAAAACGGTAATCACCGATAAAATCGACGAGGTGGTAGTCAGCGCAAAAACCGAGGAAAAACCTCAGGAAGAGTTTGTGGTAGGGCTGACCTATGCGGATACTCTCAAACGCATGCCTATCAAGCACGTGTCAATGTCAAACAAAATCGCGGCGGAAAAAGTAAACGGAGCGGACACGCACGTTAGGCTTTTGCTTGCGGCTACCGGAAAGACGCTTCATATTTTCACCAACAAAGGCAACTGTTTCAAAATAGACGGCTCGGATATCCCCGAGTGCCGGTGGAGAGAAAAAGGCGTTTCGCTTAAAGAACTGGTGGGCGGCGTAGGCAAGGACGAAAAAATCGTTTACGTCCAACCGATAGCGGTGGATATGCCTAAAAACGATTTGTATTTCTTTACGAAACAGGGTATGGTAAAGCGTACTCCGTGGGAAGAATACGGTCTGCTTAAAAAATCTTTCCAAGCGATGAAACTCAAAGAGGACGACGAGATTATCGCCGTACAAAACGAAGTGCCGCAGTCAAGCATAGTTTTTGTAACAAAGCAGGGCATGGTGCTTAACTTCCAAAAGACCGACATTCCTCAGCAAGGCAGGATTTCAGGCGGCGTAAAAGGTATGTTGCTTAATGAAAAAGACCAAGTGGTTTTTGCGGGACAGGTAAACGAGGAGGGCGAAATTGCGGTAATTACCGACAAATGCTTCATGAAGCGAGTGGTCATAGGCGACATCGACGTCATGGCAAGATACCGCAAAGGCGTGAAAATCATCGACTTCAACGGAGCAAACGGAAAGAAAGTTTTGTTTGCTGGTTACGTTCAAAATCCTTACTACGTCACTTGTTTTGCCGACGGTGCGTGCAGGGTTTACAGCACCGACGAAATGTCAATCGACAGCAGGACGGGCAGAGGAAAGCCGCCTAAAGACACCAAAAAGGGAATTGATATTTCCGCCGCGGCCGTATGCTGTACCACAGCGGAAGAATTTTAATAAACTTAATTTTAAAAAGCACGGTTTATCCGTGCTTTTTTTGTTTTTTGCGGAATAAAAAAACAGCAAGTTAAATAAATTTTACTATAAAAAAGCCTTTAAAGTTTTTGACAAAATTTGACAAAATGACAGCAAATTTCGGAAATAAAGGCAGTACTATTTTTTTATAATTGTGAGGAAACATGAGGGTAGCCGTACTGAAAAAAAGTTTTTTGTTTAAGCTGTCGGCAATTTTTTTGTGTTGTCTGTTTGTGGCGTCGGTTGCGGTTTATTTCCGTTATGACGCTTTGGCAGTTTTTGCGAGCGGCAGAAAAGTTCCCGTTTACTCGGTTGATACCGACAAAAGGGTAGTAAGCCTTACTTTTGACGCGGCATGGGGCGCCGACAAAACAAAAGGTATTTTGGACATACTGGACAGTTACGGCATAAAGGCGACGTTTTTTCTGGTTGGTTTTTGGGTGGACAATTTTCCCGATATGGTGAAGGAAATAGATGCGAGAGGTCACGAGATAGGCACTCACAGCGAAACGCATCCGCACATGCCAAAACTGACGGCTGAAAAAATGACGGAGGAACTAAAAACCTCATCGCAAAAAATAACGGCAATTAACGGAAAGAGCGTTGAAATTTTCCGTCCGCCTTTCGGTGATTACAACAACACGCTAATTGAAGTGTGCGAAGCGCAAAATATAATACCTATTCAGTGGGACGTGGACTCGCTGGACTGGAAAGGTTATTCCGCGGCGGTTATCAACAAACGAGTTACCGACAAGGTTAAAAACGGCTCGATAGTGCTTTTACACAACAACAGCGACAATATTCTCGAAGCTTTGCCTCTTGTCATAGAAACGCTTAAACTCAAAGGCTTTTCCTTTGAACCTGTGGGCAACGTAATTTACAAACAAAACTATACTGTCGACAACAACGGCGTACAACATAAAAACGACGTACAATAAGGAGGAATTATGAACAACATCGCAACCAACAAGGTTTTTTTAAGCGGAGAAATCGTCTCCACACCTGTTTTTTCTCACGAAATGTTCGGCGAAGAATTTTTTGAGACCGAAATAGCAGTCAAAAGACTTTCCGAACAAGTGGACGTTATTCCGCTGACCGTAAGCGAAAGACTCATAACGGAAAAAAATCTCAAACAAGGGGACAAAATTTCACTGGCCGGTCAGTTCCGCAGTTACAACAAAATGGCGGAAGGCAAAAGCAAACTTATGCTTACCGTATTTGTCAGGGATATTCTCGATTACGACGAACAGGCAAATCCAAACTCAATCGAACTTATTGGTTTTATATGCAAGCCTACGGTATATCGCACAACTCCGTTTAATCGTGAAATTTGCGACATGCTGGTAGCGGTAAACAGAGCATACAACAAAAGCGACTACATACCTTGCATTGCATGGGGCAGAAACGCGCGTTTCGTAAAATACCTTTCGGTAGGCGAACAGGTTGCCGTTTTCGGAAGAATTCAAAGCCGTGAATATCAAAAGAAAATTTCAGAAGACGAAATAGTTACCAAAACGGCTTTTGAGGTTTCGGTAAGCAGAATTACCGTAGGCGAAAAGGTAAACGAGCTTCTCGAAAGAAACGACGATGTTTACTACGACAGCTACCGTACAGAATACGCAATTTAAAAAATAAAAGCGGCTTTAAGCCGCTTTTTTTATTGTCTGCGTTTTTTTCGATATCTCCACACCAAAGCAAATCCTACGCACAGCAACAAAATAATGCCGATTGCAAGCCCCAATGCCACGGTGTCAGTCATTCCGCCTTTGATAAGGTATTTTGTTTCAACGTAACCGTAAACATCCTTACCGTCTATCGAAAGCCTTATTTTGGACCATTTTTCGTTTTGTTCGTAAACGTTTACCGTCTGACCGCTTTTTATCCTCGAAATTATTTCAGAGGAAAGGTCAGCATCGGCGTAAACCGAAAGGCTGCTGCCTATCGGAGGGTTTGCTACGAACATTTCGTAGGTAGGGAGAACTACCGGTGGGTCTTTGAGCTTTCCGCTGAGAATAAACCCGTATGTATCGTCAATTCGGACAAAGGACCACACTCCGCCGTCAAAGCCCTTTATGTTTGTTATCAAACGGACGGGAGTTGTGTTTGATAGAGAAACAATTTGTCCGCCTGCGTCTCTGACTTTATATTCGTTTGAGTTAACGGGCAAAGTGAAAAAGTTTTCGTTTGAGTTGATTGTTACCTTGTCTGCATTCAAAAGCTCAAAACTTTGTGTTTGAGTTTTGCTTTTTTCCACAAACCCGAAGCAAGGATTTCCTTCGCCGTTGATGTAAAGCACGTAAAGGAAATTTTCGTTTGCTATTTCGCTAAGAACAAATACGTATTCGTTTTCGTTTAAGTAACCGTACCAGCCGTTTTCGTCAGCGGCGTACAAAAAGGTGCGAGAGGTGATTTTCCTTACGTCCAAATCGTCGTCGCCGTCAATTTTGTCGTAATCGGTGGAAAAATCCTTCACGTTTGTGCCAAGCACTAACTGTTGTTTTTGAAGGTTTCCGTCAATTTTTTTGTAGAAATAAACTTTAAGTCCCGCTGTGTCGCAAACGTACATTTCGTCGCCCGTTACACAAAAGGCTCCGTTTTGAAAATCAAATTCAAGCAGCGTTTGCCCGTTTTGTGAAATTTTGCCTGGTGCGGCTTCATACGTTTTACCGTCTTCCCAATCTACTGCAAAAGCGCTTTCGGCTTCGTAATTTGAAAATACGCCGTTTTCGCTTTTGTAAACAACAACGCCGCTTTGAGTTTTTAGAAGATAACAAAAGTCATTGCCGTTTCCTGCCGCGAGGTCAATTATTTCGTCGCTGCCAGAAGAGGGGAGAACAATATCGAAATCACCTGCGTTTGCTCCGTCGTTAACAGATGAAAGTTCCTTGCGGTAAATCACGCCGTCAAGCGAAAGAAAAACAAAGCTGTCGTTTACGTCAAAAGCCGTGAGGTTTTGAGCGGTGATTTTGATTTGCGACATGTCCGTAGGGTTTACGACAAACAATGCGTTTTCAACTCCGACGTAA
The DNA here is from genome assembly GCA_944336125.1 of uncultured Clostridia bacterium. GTDB lineage: Bacteria > Bacillota > Clostridia > Christensenellales > CAG-314 > Heteroclostridium. Next base: position 37,921 of record CALVLA010000007.1, read on the forward strand.
ACTTTGCCGTTTGACTCCCGTACGAACTTAATTGTTTCGGTAAAACCAAGGCTTTTTGTCTCGCTTTCGCCAAACACGTACAAAATACCGCCCTTATCGGTGTTGTCGCCTACGTAAACGTACCGGTCGTCGGCGCACACCGCAGAAGGACTGTCGAAATGCAGGTTTTGCGATACGCTTTCCAACGCGCAAACATTGATATTTAACGGTAAAAGAAACAGTACCGCCATTAAAAGCACGCACAACTTTTTCATGCGATTATTGTAACAAATTTTTTTTCATAAGTAAATAAAATGTACTTTTTTGTCGATTTTCGCCGCTTACGGAATATCGGCATTTTTTACTTTTTTGTCTGCTTAATGTTGCCATATAGATGTCATATTCCGAGTGCTAAAATAAAATAAAAAATCCGAACAAATGTTCGAATTTGTGGCAGTCGATATTGCTTTTGAATTTTGCGGTTTTTTATAATATCGGTGCATCGGACAACCGAAGTTGAAAGCCCCGTCAATTGGTTGTCAATTTTTTTTGAAGGAGACAACAATGAACAAAGTAACGGCAAAAACAATTTTGCGTTCTTACAAATCGCTTTTTTCAATAGCGGAACAAATTGACGACCTTGTGCTGAAAAGGGCTATGTCTACTCATTCGTTGAAGACCGACTGTGTTTTTTGCTGCGCCGAAAAGCAGGTTGAGCAGGTGGTGAAGCTGATGAACAAAAAAAACAATCTTATCAACCTCAAGCTTTTGACGGACGAGACGCTTGAGGCACTCGGCGAAGAGTGCCGTACGGTTTTGAAAAATAAGTACATAGAGTGTTTGAAGCCTGAGGAAACGGCAAAAAGTCTCGGAATAAGTTTGAGGACATATTTCAGAAGGCTTGACAAAGCCGAAAAGAGTTTCGCGAAGGAGCTTTTAAGACGGGGCTGTGACGACGAATGGTTTAAGGAAAACTATTTTGACCAAAGCTGGCTTAAATATCTTTACGAAAACACTTTGGAAAAAGTCGAAAAACAGGAGGCTTAAAGCAAATCGAGGTCGTCGAAGGTGTCGCCTTCCGACATATATTTTGGTCTCGGCGGCTGAAACTTTTTTTGATGAGGTTTTTTCTGCGGCATAAAAAGCAAAATGACGATTACCACTGCGGGAATACAAATTAAAAGTATCATGGCTATTTCGACGGGAGACGAGCCGTTTGTTTCGGCAGGTTTTTCCGTCTGATTTTCGTCGGGAGTTTCAGGAACCGTTTCGGAAGGAAGCGGCGTAGGATGCGGCGTTATCACAAGGTCGGAAAGCTGCCTTTTTTGAACGTATCCGAAGTCTGTGCGGTATTTTACGTAATACCAGTCGGAGTTTTGCCATGCTTTTCCGTAAAAACATACTTCCTGACCGCTAAGCGCGGCTGAAATATCTGCCGCGGACATGTCGGGCGAAGTTTTCAATACGGCGTTGCTTTGGTTTACGTTAAGTATTTCAGTAGGGTAGTAAGGCGCTACCGGCGGCTGGTCGCACTTGACCACGTCTGCGGCTTTTACGTATCCGCTGATTTTGGTAAATCCGTTTGAATTGTCAAAAAGCTGTACCGTCAAAAATTCGTTGGCAGATGAATACGCAAATACGTAATACGTCTTTTCAAGTAAAAACAATTTCTGACTGTCCGTGTCAATCGGCTGTTTGAAAAATACCACGTTATCCGTCTCTATGCGATACCAGCCTCCCGTCTGAGCGGCGGCAGGCTTTGGAACGAACAAAATCGCTATTATCAACAGACAAAAAACTTTAACAACTTTTTTCATATTTCTTTCCTCGTCAGCAAAGTATAAATCGGGTATAACTACGCTTTATAGCAATTAATGTAGAAAAAGATAAAAGTGTGGTGAAAAATATATGGACGACATTTCGCAGAAAATAAAGCTGATTGAGGCGGAACTTAAAAGACGAAGCCAACTCAAACTTAATTTGTACAACAGCGGCGAAAAGGTCCATTTGAAACAGCTTGAATTTCACAAGTGTCAAAAGCGAAACAGGTGGGTTTTCGGGGGAAACCGCAGCGGAAAAACAGAGTGCGGTGCCGTCGAGACCGTCTGGCTCGCGAGAGGGATACACCCTTACAGGCAAAACAGAAAAGACGTCAGCTGCTGGGTGGTATCGTTGTCAAATCAGGTACAGCGCGACGTTGCGCAGCAAAAAATTTTGAGTTATCTCGACCCGACGTGGATTGTCGAAGTGGCAATGAACTCGGGCAAAAAAACGGGGCTTGAATACGGCGTAATAGACTACATAGTAATCAAAAACGTATTCGGAGGCCTCAGTAAAATCGGGTTTAAAAGCTGCGAGGCGGGCAGAGAGAAATTTCAGGGCACAAGTCTGGATTTCGTTTGGTTTGACGAAGAACCTCCAAAGGACATTTACGACGAATGCAAAATGAGGGTGCTTGACAGAAAGGGTGAAATTTTCGGCACAATGACGCCTCTCAAAGGACTGACTTTCATATACGAAGAAATTTACCTTAACAAGTACGACTCCGACGAAGTGTGGTGCGAGTTTATGGAATGGGCGGACAATCCTTACCTCGACGAGGGGGAAACAGAGCTTATGCAGCGCACCATGTCGGAGGAAACGCTCAACAGCAGGCGATACGGAAAGTTTAACAGCGCGGTGGGCCTAGTTTATCCCGAGTTTGACCCGTCCGTACACGTAATCGAGCCTTTTGACGTTCCTTACGAGTGGCAGGACACGATGTCTATCGACCCCGGTCTCAACAATCCGCTAAGCTGTCACTGGTATGCCGTCGATTACGACGGAAACGTTTTCGTCGTGGCTGAGCATTACGCCAAAGGCATGGACGTTTTTTGGCACGCCGACAAGATTAAGGAAAAGTGCAGACTTTTGAACTGGCACACCGACTCGACGGGAAACTATCAGGCTTTAATCGATTCGGCGGCAAATCAGCGTACGCTTGCTTCAAGCAAAAGCGTCGCCGAGCTTTTTTGCGAAAACGGCATTTCGGTAAACACAAAAGTAAACAAGGACGTTTTTTCGGGTATCAACCGAGTCAAAGGATATCTCATGCCTTTGGACAAAAAACCGCGCCTTTTCATTTTTTCAAACTGCACAAATATGATTAGGGAAATCAAGTCATATTGGTGGGGCGAAAACGATATGCCCAAAAAAATCGACGACCACAGCATGGACGAGCTGCGATATTATATTTCTTCCCGTCCCGACGCTCCCAAAAGAAAAACCGAAAAAACCGTTATTCAAAAGGACAAGGAAAAACTCATGCGAAAACTCAGGAGCGTCAGATGAACAAAAAACTCAATTTATCGCTTAAAGACGCTTTGATAAAAAAAGCAATGGGTTATACCGCCGAGGAAACGGTGGACGAGCTTGCTCCTGAACCTTTTACAGGCGAACTTAAAATCGTCAAAAGAAAGGTGACTACAAAGCACATTCCTCCTGACCTTACGGCGGCAAAACTGCTTTTTGAGGTTACGGGAGACAAGACATTCGACCTTTCGGCGTTGTCCGATGAACAACTTCTCGCCGAAAAAAACAGGCTTGAAAAATTGAGGAAAAAAAATGCTCAAAAAATGCAATGAAACTATGTCGTGCGACGCCGTCGATTGTATGAACAAGGCGTCGCACTTCTTTAAAATCAAGGGCGGCATGAAAACCGTTTGTCTTTGCGAGCAGTGCATGAAAAAACTGTTTGACGATTTGTCAGGCGTATTCGTGCCAAAAAGCCCTAAAAACAAAATTTCCGACGTGATGGATAAAAAGAAAGGAGCTTTGAAAGGTGACCGATAAACAACTTTTTTATGAGGAGCTTGTACGCGAAGTCAAGGAGGATTTTGCCGCGCGCAGGGAAATGCGCAGGCCTTACGAGCTTACTTGGCAGCTCAACATGAATTTTCTCATGGGCAACCAATTTTGTAACATTACCGGTCGCGGCGAAATCGAGCAGGACGAAAAATATTTTTTCTGGCAGGAACGCGAAGCGTACAACCACATCGCTCCTATCATCGAAACCCGTGTGGCGAAACTTGACAGAGTCAGACCCGCAATTAAAGTTATGCCTTTTTCGGACGGCGAAAAGCATTTGCAGGCGGCGGCGGAAGCCGAAAGAATTTTGAATTATGCCGCCGACAATGTCGAACTGTCGCAAAAAGTTACACAGGCGACAACGTGGAGCGAAACCTGCGGCACGGTTTTTTACAAAGTCGTGTGGGACAAAAACAAAGGAAAAAAACTCGGAGTTTCCGACAAGGGACAAGACATTTTCGAAGGTGACGTTGACCTTTCGGTATGTCCGCCTTTTGAAATTTATCCCGACAGCAACGTTTCGCAGACAATCGAAGAATGCGGATCGATAATTCACGCAAAAGCCTATTCGGTAAGCGACGTCAAAAAGATATGGGGCGTAGACGTCGAAGGAGAGGATATTCAGGTTTTTGCTCTCGACGGAACGATAGGCATAGGCGGACTCGGGTACTACTCGACGGTGCCAAACATAATTTCGCAGACAAAGCACGATCAGGTGATTGTCATCGAAAAATACGTTCGTCCAGACGTCAACTACCCAAACGGCAGGCTGATTATCGTAGCCGGGGACAAGCTGCTTTTCAACGGGGATTTGCCTTTCATAAACCGCGAAAACGGTCAAAGAGGTTTTCCTTTCGTAAGGCAGCTTTCGCAAACGGTGGCAGGCTGTTTTTGGGGGATGTGCGTTATCGACAGGCTGATACCTATTCAGCGCGCTTACAACGCCGTCAAAAACAGAAAGCACGAGTTTTTGAACAGAATTTCAATGGGAGTGCTTACCGTGGAGGACGGGTCGGTTGACGTTGAAAATTTGCAGGAAGAAGGTCTTTCTCCCGGCAAGGTTTTGATTTACAGACAGGGAAGCGAGCCGCCTAAAATCATGGACGGCGGAAACGTGCCGCTTGATTTTACCTATGAGGAAGAAAGGCTTATCAACGAATTCATGGTAATAAGCGGAACAAGCGAACTCAGCCGAAACTCGGCAACGCCTACAAACGTTACCAGCGGCGTGGCTTTGCAGCTGCTTATCGATCAGGACGACACACGTCTTGCGGCAACCGCCGACGAACTCAGATACGCCATTTCGAAAATAGGACAAATGATTTTGTCCGCTTACAAACAGTTCGCGCTTACTCCGAGAACCGCAAAGGTGTGGGGAAGCGACGGAAAACTCAGTTCTTTCACTTTTGACAGGGACGATATTCTTTGCGAAAAAGTTACCGTTGACACTCAAAACGAGATAAACGATACCGTAAGTCAAAGAAGAAGTATGATGCTCGACCTTTTGCAAAAAGGCGTGCTTTACGACGAAAACGGAAATTTGCCCGAAAGCACAAAATCAAAAATTCTCAAACTCGCGGGCTTTTCCGATTGGGAAAAAAGGCAAACTCTTTCCTCCCTTCACGCCAAAAAGGCGGCGGAAGAAAACGAGTCGTCTTTTGAAAATATTTCGGTATGCGAAATCGACGACCACAAAATTCATATCGAGGAACACACGAGATTTTTGCTTTCCGACGACGGCAAAAAAGTTTCCGACCAAAAAAAGGACGCGATTGTCCGACATATTTCGCAGCATAAAAAGTTTTTGAAAAAATTGCGTGAGGAGGAAAAGGGTGAGCAACTTTGAAAAACAAAAAAAGCTACAAAATCAAACAGAATCCGTGGAGGAAAAAGAACTTCACAAAACAGACCCCGACGCTGAAAAACAAATCGATTCCCAAAGTGTAGGAAACGAAACTAATTTCGGCAAATTCAAGGACGCGGCTGAACTTCTCAAAGCCTACGAAAACCTTGAAAGGGAATTTACAAAAAAAAGCCAAAGGCTTAAAGAACTTGAAAACAGCTTCAACCGCGATAATGAAGAACTTTCACCGCGGCAAATTCTTCCGACGGCAAATCCCAAAAAGGATTCGTCGGCAACTGACGGCGTTTTTGTCGACAACCCCGCTTATGCGGACGAAAACCACCGTCTGAAAAATCTTTTGAGCGACAGAGATTTTATCGAACAGTACGTCCTCAACAACGACGAACTGGCAAAAACCGTTTTGAAACGTTACATAAACGCTTTGTCGCAAAGCGACCTGCCTTCCACAATCAACAGCAGGAACGGCTGTATGTCGCTTACTCCGCCAAACAGACCTAAGTCAATCAAAGAGGCTTCGCGTATGGCGGAAAAATACTTTAACAAATAATCGGAGGAAAAATGGTTACATTACAAAGTGCTGAAAACGCTCTGAAAACTCTTTATCTCGGAGTCGTTTCCGACCAGCTCAACACCAACGTCAATCCGCTTCTTGCGATGATTGAAAAAACTTCAAGCGACGTTTGGGGCAAGGAAGTAAGAAAACTCGCGCCTTACGGCGTAAACGGCGGTATCGGTGCGGGTACCGAAACCGGCGACCTTCCGTCCGCCGCCCAAAACAACTATGCACAGTTTGTTTTGACGCTCAAAAACCTTTACGGCACAATTGAAATTTCCGACAAGGCAATCAGGGCTTCTCAAAACAACGCCGGCGCTTTCGTAAATCTTCTCAATGCCGAAATGGAAGGACTTCTCAAAGCAAGCAAATTCAACTTCGGCAGAATGCTTTACGGCGACGGTAGCGGCAAACTCGCGGCAGTCGAATCGGCTTCCGGCAACGACGTTGTGGTTGACAATCTTCAAAACCTTATGGAAGGTATGGTTGTCGACGTTCTTACCGCAGAGGGTGGTTCAACCGGCGTAGTAAGCAGACGAATCGTCGCAATCGACCGCGATACCGACACAGTTACTCTTTCGGGCAACGCGGTTAACGGTTCAGTTTCCGCTGGCAACATTCTTACCGTTCAGGGAAGCTACAACAACGAAATTACAGGCCTCGGCGCCATTTTCGGAAACAGCGCAACTCTCTACGGCATCAACAGAGCCGCAAACAAATGGCTTTCTCCAAAATCTTTCGAAGCTTCAAGCGGCGAAATCAACGACATTACCCTTCAAAAAGCGGTGGACACTCTTGAAGAAGTTTCCGGCAGCTCGGTAAACTTTATCGTTTGTCCGTTCGGCGTAAAAAGAGCTTATCAGGAATACCTGACCGCAAACAGAACAAACGTCGACATTATGAATCTCGCGGGCGGTTACAAGGCAATTTCCTACAACGGTATTCCTATCGTCAGCGACAGATTTGCGCCAAAGGGTACTATGTACCTTCTTAACACCGACGAATTCAGCCTTCATCAGCTTTGCGACTGGCGCTGGCTCGAAGGCGACGACGGCAAAATCATCAAACAGATTCCGGGAAAACCTGTTTACACCGCCACGCTCGTGAAATATGCGGACCTTATCTGCAACAAACCTAGCGGTCAGGCAAAAATTACCGGTATCAACGAAAAATAATTTTTGATTTTTTCTGAAAGGAGGTCGGACAATGTCCCGCAAAGTTAAAATCAACAACGACGTTTTTGACATTGCAAGGCGTCTTAAAGAAATAGACGACGGATACTTTGTTCTTTACGACAAAAAGCTCATGCGTTTCGAAGTACACAACAGACGCCAGCGTCCCGACACATTGTGTTTGGTTTTGCCATATGATACTTTGGACTGTCGTGCCATCGAAAGGGTATTGCGGACTCGTCTTGACAATATCGAAAAAGAATTGAAAACCATGGACGAATTCAACGAAAAAGTATCAAAAAAGCATTTGGCGGACAATGTCGAAAAACATATTGCCATAGGCGGCGAATTGTTCGACAGACTTTCAAAGACGTGACAAGGAGAATTTAATGAAAATCAGAGATATTGTGGAACTTGCCGCGGTTTTGCTGCAAAAGCACGAAATCATAAACACCGGAATTTTCGCCCAAACCGAGTCAAGCGATTGGGTAGAGGCGGAACTTAACGGCAACAGGGAACTGCGGCTTATCATCAGATGTGCAAACCTTGTCCTTAAAGAAGTCGCCTGCGAATATATTCCGCTTTACCACAAGCAAAATATGGTAAGCCATGACGGAAAAATAAATTATTCCGATTTTGAAAAGTCTTTGCTTGAAATAAAAAAGATAAAAAACAAATATGGCAACGAAGTGAGATATTTCACTTTGCCCGACTACGTCGCGGTGGAAGACGGTAATTTTGAAGTTTCGTACGCCTTTATACCCGACGACAAAGGTTTTTTTGACGAAATTGATTTTTCAGGCACAAAAGCATGCGACAGACTGTTTGCTTACGGTACGGCAGCTGAGTTTTGTCTTATCAGCGGAATGTACGAGGACGCTTTGATGTGGGAAAAAAGATACAAGGACGCATTGCTTGTCGCAACTCGCAAGACAGGCGAAAAAGTAATGCCGAAACGGAGGTGGTGGTAATGTTTTACCGCAAAAGTCTTTTGACAAAAACCGCCCAAACTTCCGAAATTTCGTTTGACGATTTTTCTGGAGGAATGAATCCCGCTTTGTACAATATTTCTGCAAGCCACGCAAGACTTTGTTTCAACGTCGAAGGAAAAGACGGGGCGCTTAAACAGTGGAAAGGTTTTGACCGACCGCGTTTAGGCGCCTCGGTTTTTTACCCCGAAGCGCAGGAAGTTTTTTGTCCGCGAGAGGTTTGTAAAATAGTAGCCGCGGGAAAAGACGGAAAGATTTACGTTTTCAAAGGAGAAACCTTTGAGGAAATTTGCTCGTTCGGCGGAAAAGTATGTTTTGCCGACTTCAAAAAGGACGGCAACTACTGCCTTTTGATTTTTGACGACAGCGGAATAAGAATTTATGACGGACAAAGTGTTTCGACGGTTACTTCGGACGTTAAAATCGAAAGGGCGACGGTATTTAAGGAAAGAATTTTCGGCATTTCGAGGGAAGACGATACTAAAATTTATTTTTCCAAGCCGCTTGACTGCCTCAACTGGACAAGCTCTTTTGAAGAAGGCGGCTTTGTCTGTTTTGACGACAACTTCGGCAGAGTGTTTGACATCGGGGTGTTCGAAGACAGGCTTTACGCTTTCGGAAACGGAAAAATCGCGGCACTGCACGCGGGGCTTCCTCAAAGCGAGTTTGAAGTGGAAAAGATTTTCGCATCGGGCGGAAGAACGGTAAAAAACAGCGTTTCAAACTGCGGATGCGGACTGGTATTTCTGACTTCCGACGGATTGTATTTTTTCGACGGAAGCGGATCTGAAAAAATTTGCGGGGAGCTTGACGGATTTATAAGCGGAAAACATGCCGTTTCTGTTTGTGACGGAAGTAATTATTACCTCGCTTGCCTTTGCGATTTCGGCGATCATCAAAAAGTTTTGTGCGAAAAAGGCAACTTTTTCAACAATGCGTTGATTTGCGTGAATACCGAGGATTTTTCGGTAAAAATCGCAAGAGGCGTCGACATAAGCTCGCTTGCGCTTTTTGAGGACCAAGAGGAAAACTCCGTTTTGTTTGCCGAAAGGGGACAGATAGGCTATTTGTCTGAAAGCGGCAGCTACTTCGGACAAAACCTGCCTAAAATATGGCGTACGGCTTGCAGTGATTTGGGTTATCCCACTTCAAAAAAATGCCTGAAAAATTTGTTCTTGCTCACTACGTCAGACGCCGAAGTAAAAATTATGGCGGACGGAGTGCCCCATTCTTTCAGCGTAAAGGGTAAAGAAACGCCGCAAAAAGTCAAAATAGGGGTCAGCGGAGTTAACCTCAGGATTTCCTTCGAAACTAATTCACCTGAGTTTTTGATTTTGAAACCCACATTTACCATGGAAATTTACAAGGAGGGCTGATTATGGGCGTAATACCGGCGGACCTTTTGAAACAATACCTGCGTATAGACAAGAGGTATTCGATAAATCCCGTGGAAGAACCGTTTTTCGACGTCCCTACAAGTCTGGATTTGGATAAGATGGAATACACGCCGCCTACTTCGGAGCAAATCGAAGCGCAGGCGAGGGAAAACCTTGCGGCAAGCTATTCCGAAAAAAAACTCAAAGAGGAATTGAGTTACCAAAAGGCGGTAAACGACGCCGAAATCAAAAAACAACAGATTGCGGCTGTCCTCGAAGCGGACAAACAAAAAACAGACGCGGATTTTGAGGCGGAAAAAGCCGCTTTGAAATTAAAACTTATAAACAGCGGTCTATCCAGAAGTTCGGTTTTTGATAATGCCGTTTTAAGCATTGACGCTTCCTGTCAGGAGCAAAAGCAGCTTTTGGAACAGCAGGCTCAAAGCAAAATAAACGCCGTTGACGCCGAAGTTTTAAAAGCCGAAGAAGAAAAAAATTCGGCGATAGCAAACATCGAACAGGTTTTTTTGCTTGATCTCGAAGCTGAAAAGGCAAAACTTACCGATGACGTTGCGAAAAAGCAGGAAGAAGTTTTAAAATACAACAACACCGTTGACGAAAAACAGGCTACCTACAAACGAACATGGAACTCGGCTTACATAGCAGCGCAAAAGCAACACACCGAAAGCGCAACGGCATTGCAGGATATTGCTGTAAATCAAGGTTACGAAATTATTCAAAATTATATTTTCGACGACAAAACTTTGTTTACCAAGGACTATTTTTTGAACTTTACACCGCAGGAGGCGGTCAACGCTCTTGCTGCGGCGCGTACTGATTTTGAAAATCAGCTGGGTGTAACTAATTACAACGAGCTGGTAGGTTTTTTTCAGGAAAGAACCTGAAAGCGGGCACTATGCCCGCTTTTTTGTTTTGTTGACAAATTGCCAACAATTTGGACGCTTGCCTCTTCCCGTCTTTATTGAAATGTTTGTTAAAAAAATATATAATTTTATATAATTATATTTATTTTCAGGGGAACGTTTGATGGCTCGCAGGCCTGTTTTAGCTTCGCTTTGCGGTACCGCTTTAGGTATCGTGTTTGCATATTTGACACAAACAAGCATCGGCTTTTCCGCATTACTTTTGATTGCGGTTGCCGGTGTGATTTTCATGCTGACTTACTTTGCGGGCTACAAGTCTGTCGCCGGGTGTCTTGCCGTCTTTTCCGTGATAGGGTTTCTTTTGTTTTCGGTAAATCTTTGCGTATACGAAGCCGGTTATTACGACAATGCCGAAGTCGAAGTTACAGGTGTGTTGACAGATGATGAAAACGTTTTGCGCGATTGTAAAGTTGACGGCAAAAGCATAGACGGCAAAATCGAAATCGATGCGTTTTACTTACCAAAAGGCGAAAGAAATCCCGATGTCGGCGATGTGTTTACTTTCAGGTGCAAACTCGGCGACTATGTTTTGATAAAAGACGGCGTCGATACCGTAAAATTCAAAAAGGGTATCAGATATCGCGTGACCGAATTTTTAAGCGATGTTTACGTAGTTGACGGCGAGGCAAATCTCGGTGAGAAAATAAGACTTTACGTTAAGGACTTACTTGGTGAGTATCTTTCCGATGACGCTTTCGGTGTTGCTTACGCAATGCTTCTTGGCGACAAGTCTGAAATGGACAGCGAAATTTCCGATATGTTCAGCAATGTCGGCATAGCTCACATCTTTGCGGTAAGCGGTCTGCATATCGGTTTCGTAGTAATGCTGGTAAATATGTTTGTCAAGCGTCGCAGAAAACTGTCTTTCGCTTTGACCATGTCCGCCGTATTTTGTTACGCTTCGATATGCGGTTTTCCGCCAAGCGTGATGAGAGCAATGATAATGACGGGTCTGATGTTGTTTCTCAAAATGATAGGGCGTCAAACCGATTTGCTTTCTTCCGTAGCTTTTGCGGCAAATCTCATTTTGCTTGTTCGTCCGTTTTATCTTTTCGACGTCAGTTTCCAAATGTCAGTGGGTGCTGTTTTAGGTATTTGTCTTGTGACGAGACCTCTCAACATCTTTTTCAACGACAAACTAAAAGATAAACCCAAGTTTGTCAAAAACATTGTTTCTTCTCTTTGCGTGAGCATAGGCGCAACTCTCGGTACTTCTCCTTTTCTTATCGAATATTTCGGAGGCGTTTCGGTTATCGGTGTGTTCTTCAATGTAATTATGCTTCCGCTGGTTTCCCTTTTGTTCATGTTTATTTTGCTGTCCGTTCTTATTCCGCCTCTCGCTTTGCTTCTTCCTTTGGCAGGTGCCGTACTCGAATTCGTGATAGACGCGACAAGTTTGTTTTCCGAAATTCCTCAGCTGGTTTTGCCAAAAATAGGGCTTGTTTCGGCAGTCGTCTTTATTGTTTGTCTTTTTGTCGCGGGCGGCTACCTTTTGATTAAAAATCGTGAGAGAGTTATGCTTTCTCTCATGCTTTTCGCTACTTTGTTTTGCTGCTGTATATTTTACGATATAAAGCCTATGGTGAACGGACTAACGTATTTCGATACGGGCGGCAGCACTTTTGCCGTGGCTTGCGACAACGATGAGTATTTGTTTTGTGATTTGAAAAACTTTTACGACTATGAAAAAGCGGAGGAGTTTGACAAAGACGGGACTATTGAGCTTTTTGTGCTTAACTACGAAAACATAAACGAAAACGTCGCTTTGACACTTGCTCAAAAATACAAACTGCGGCTGTTCGTAATAGGGCTTATTAAAACCGACGACAAGTATTATTCACTCATTAAAAACGGTGTGGAAATTAAAAGACTGACGTCCTTCAATTCGCCTGATTTTTTCTTTTCGACTTTGCAGTATTTAGGCTCGCCCGTTGCGGTAAACATAAATTTTTCAAATTCGACTTTTACTTACGTTTACCCGCTGACTTCCTTCAGGCTTGAATTTTTGCGAAAAAACACGACGTCTGACTTTTATTTTGTGTCAAATTTTTCGGAAGAGACAAAATCCGCTTTTCCGTCTTCGCTTGTTTTTACTTCGGAATACGTTGTGAGTGGCGACATTTACTCCACGCAACTGACAGGCAACTTTACATTGTCGGCAAATGGTGGTAAAATTACCTTTATCAAATAATTATGAAATTGACTTTTAATCAACTCAAAGGGCAGCTCGACAAACTGTCCGACATAGTAGTTATTTACGGCGAGGATTATTATCTGCGTGAAAAAGCAGCCGAACAAATCGAAAAGTCGCTTAATCTCGATTTTGTCGATTTGAACAAGGAAGTTTTGGCTCAGGCGCCTATGGAAAAAATAACCGACGCTTGCGTCACAATGCCTTTTATGTCAGGACGACGTTTGGTAATAGCCGAGGATTATGCCGTTCCGAAAGGAAGGGATCAGAAAGAAAGGGAAATAATGGAAAATTATGCTAAAAATCCCACTCTTACCACAATGCTGGTTTTCGTGACGGAAACTCTTCCGAGCGTACTTGACGGAATAGTAAACGCCGATTACGTGGACTGCAAAAAGCTTGACGGCAACACTCTCGAAAAATGGATTACCGTTTTTTGTAGGAAAGAGGGAAAACAAATTTCCCCTTACGACGCAAGACTTTTGGCGGATTATTGTTTGGGGGACATGTCCCGCATAAGTACCGAAACGAAAAAGCTTTGCGATTTTTCGGACCGTGAAATTACCAAAGAGGACATCGACCTCATGGTGGAAAAGGACAACGAAATCAAACTTTACGAATTGGCAAACGACATCGCAAACAAAAACTGCGACAAGGCATTTTTGTCGGCTAAAAACCTGCTTGACAAGGGAGTTACCGTTTCGGCATTGGTATCAAGCGTTTACCGCACTTTCAGGAGGATGTTTTACTCGTTGGTGTCGTCGGGGACAGGACAGAAGGAAATGGCGTCTTACCTCGGGGTGCAGCCTTTTGCGGTGGCGAAAGCGCGCGAAGTGGCTCAAAAGTTTTCGCCGGTAAAGCTTAAAAAGGCGTTGGAAATTTGTGCAGAGGCAGACGAAAACATCCGCAAAAACATAAACAACAACGCCGTCATAAATTTTTTGATTTTAAGTCTCATAAACATTTAGGTGAAATATGCTAGGTCTTTTGAAAAAAAATTACGGCCTTTCGCTTTGGATTGTCAGGGTGATTTTCGGCCTGACGCTCATTTTGGGGCAGTTTTTTTACATCGATTCGGTAATGGCTTACGTGTCCATGCTTTTGGGCGTGCAAATCCCTCGCGTATGGTGGTTTTACTTCATTTACGCGCTTTTTGCCACCGCGATTGCCGAACTTTTGATAAGGTTGCTTTCCCGTGCGGCTTTCAATCTTTTGCACGTGTACGTCATTCCTTTCAACGAGTTTGTGGTTTTGTTTATGCTTGCCACCGCATTGAAAAATCTCGTTGCCGGGCTTATCAAACTCCTTTATCTTTTGACGCCGGTTGTTATGGTGTTCGGCGAAATACTCATCGACTTCATAGTGGGAGCGGGAGTTTATTTCGCATTGTACTTGGTTGTCAAAAAGCTGTATCTAAACGACAAAACCGCACCTTTTGTTTTTAAATGGGGCGTGATACTTTATATGGCGTTCAGCTTTTTGTCGCTGTTTTTCCTGTGAGGTGATCATGAAAAAACTTCTTTCGTTGTTTGCGGCTTTTGTCTGCATGTTTGTTTTTCTGTCACCCGCAAACGTTTATGCCGCCGAAAGCGGAAATTATGATTACAAGGATTACCGTACTTACTACTGGCTGGAAAAATTCGTGTCGGAAAATCCTTCGCGCACAGCCGGCACCGACGGGGAAGCTGCCGCCGCCGATTGGATTGCCGAAAATCTTTTAAACATTGGTTTTTCTGCACCAAACATTTCACGCCAATCGTTTGACGTTTACGCTTACGGCTACGTAAAAGGGGCGGAGGAAAACGCAAAATCGCAAAATGTTATTCTTGACATAAAAAATCAAAATTCAAAAGGTACCGTAGTGATTGGCGCTCATTACGACAACGCCACAAACCTCATCGTCGGAAACGATGTTTCGGGAGGGCAAGGCGCATTTGACAACGGCAGCGGAGTCGCGGCGGCACTTACGCTTGCCGAAAAACTGAAAAACGTGCCGCTTCCTTTTGACATTCGTTTCGTGTTTTTCGGAGGCGAGGAACTGGGGCTTTCGGGATCCAATTATTATGTAAACAGCCTTACGCAGCAGCAAAAGGACGACATCGTTTTGATGATTAACTTCGATTCGATTTGTGCGGGTGAGTATCTTTACGTATGGGGCGAGGACGTTTACAATCCGCAGGAAAACTACTTCGTCGAAAAAAGCGGCGGAGCAATAAGAAAAACGCCTGCGAACAAACGCGCAATAATGGGGGTTACTCTCGGCGGTTTCAGGCCTTATTACACAACTATGCAGGCTAGCGACAGCACACCTTTCCTCAACGCGGGTGTCCCTGTGGCATTCTTCTTTTCGGGTAACCTTTCTTCTTCATCATTCGGTTACGTCGAAAACGACGGGAAAAATTCCGTCATGCATTCGCAAAACGATACTTTGGAATACCTGAAAGCAAACTTCGGCATAAATTTTGTGCTTAATATGGAAAGTGTGGTAAATACTGTTTACGAAGGGCTTGTCGATTCCGACGCATTTGTTTCGGCAGTACAAAATGCCAGAGATTACATCGCAAAGGGTTTTTGGCTCAACAGCATTTACGCTTACTTGATTTTGCTTGTAGTCGTAATAGGTCTTTGCGTTGCGGCATATTGCTATCACAAAAAACTCATGAAAAACGCTATTTTGGGAAATGCGGACGTAAAAGACACCAAAATTTTCTCAAAACCTAATGACGACGACATCTTTACTTTCAGAGAGTGATTATGACAGGGTGGTTTGTTACCAGCGGCTATTTTACCAACGATTCGGTCGAGTATGTCGCGGAAAGTTTTAAAAAAGCATTTGAAAAAGAGAAAATTCGCTTCGTCAGAAAAAAAAGCAATGAGCTCGGTTGTTTTTTGAGTGAAAGCGGTGAGGTTTGTTTTGACGAGCCTATGCCTGATTTCGTGTTGTTTTGGGACAAGGATGTGACACTTGCCAAGTGCATTGAAAAATGCGGCGTCAGAGTTTTCAACAAAAGCAGCGTAATTGAAATTTGCGACAGCAAAATCAATACGGCGGTAGCGCTTTCAAACCGCAACCTACCTATGCCGAAAACAGTTTTTTCGCCTCTGGTTTTTTCAAATAGGGATGAAACCGACGACGTTTTTCTCAAAGGACTTTTGAAACAACTTTCTTTTCCCATTGTCGTAAAGGAAGCCTGCGGCTCTTTCGGAAGTCAGGTTTATCTTGTAAAAAACATTGAACAACTTAAAGAAATAAGAAAAAAACTTTTGCATGTTCCGCATCTATATCAGGAGTTTGTTTCTTCGAGCGAGGGCAGGGACGAAAGGATAATAGTCATAGGCAAAAAAGCCGTTGCTTTTATGCAAAGGAAAAACGACAAGGATTTCAGGGCTAATATAGAACTTGGCGGAAAAGCATATTTTGACGTTCCGCCGTGCGAGTTTGTTCAAGTCGCGCAAAAGGTAGCTGAAATACTTGACGCCGATTATCTCGGGGTAGATTTGCTTTATGACAAAAGCGGGCTTCCGCTTGTTTGCGAAGTCAATTCAAACGCCTATTTCAAAGGCATACAAAGTGTAAGCGACGCCGATATCGCCGAAATTTATCTCAAACATATTGTGTCGGTATTGTGAGGACTTTATGGATAACGTCGAACTTGTCAAACAAAAAATTTCAACTGCGGCTCAAAAAGCTGGCAAAACTTTTGATGACATAACGGTGGTTTGCGCCACTAAAACGAGAGATATCGAAACCGTTAAAAAAATCAAGGACTGGGGTTTTCATATCGCGGGTGAAAACAGGGTTCAGGAACTGACGGAAAAATATCAGCCGATTGAGGGAATAAGCTGGCAGATTGTGGGGCAGTTGCAAACAAACAAAGTCAAATACATCGCAGACAAAGTCGATATGATTCAGTCGCTTGACAGGGAAAGCTTAGCGGCGGAAATAGACAGACAGTGTAAAAAGATAGGAAAAGTCATGCCAGTGCTTGTTGAAGTGAACATTTCCGAAATCGAGGGGCGCGGCGGCGTAATGTACGACGAAGCCGTTGATTTCGTTAACCTCGTGGCAGAAAAATACAAAAACGTGAAAGTGGAAGGATTTATGACGGTTTTGCCTATCTGCGACAGCGACGAAGAGCGAAGCGTATTTTGCAAAAAAATGAAAACGCTGTTTGACAAAGCTCAAAAATTGTGCCAAACTTGCGATATAAAATTTTTGTCGATGGGTATGTCCGACGACTATGAAGTCGCCGTCGAAAACGGCGCCAATATGATAAGACTGGGCAGATGCCTTTTCGGGGAGAGACACTGATGAAAAAATTTAAAAAAGAATCTGCTGAAAACAAAATTAGCGTAAAAAACGTTTATGTGTTTTATCCGCTTAATTTCGACGACGTTCAGTATTCCATCGACGCGCTGATGGACGGCACTCCGCTTATTATTTCCTTTTCCAAAGTGGACGAAAAAAACACTCAGCGCTTTTTGGACTTTTTGAGCGGCGCCATTTACGCGCTTAAAGGCAGGGTTCTTCAGTTGGGACAACGTGATTTTCTGTTCAGTCCCGACGGAGTTGAGGTGATTTTTGACAACTAAAAGTTTTTTTTCAAAATATAAGTATCTTATTACTATACTCATTACGGTAATTTTGTCTGTTGCCATAGACATGATTACCAAAGTCATTGCCGAAAATTCTTTGCAGGACGTTACGATAAACGTCATCGGCAGCTGGCTTACGTTTACTTTCGTGACAAACCCGGGTGCTGCTTTCGGAAGCATGGAAGGCGCAAATATATTCTTTTTTATCGCAACTTTAATCGGCGTGCCTTTAATCGTGTTTTTGCTTGCCGTAAACAAAAAGCAAAGCCTTTTCGGCAACATCGGTTTGGCTTTGATGCTGGGAGGTACGATAGGCAACGCAATCGACCGCGCGTTTTTGGGAAACGGTTTTTTCAACGGCGAAGTGCGCGACTTTATCGCGGTCAGGGGATTTGCCGTGTTTAACATCGCGGACAGCTGTCTTGTGGTGGGCGTGATTATTTTTATAATTGCAATACTTTTTATCGACAAGGACGCTTTGTTTACCAAAAAGGAAAAAAAGCATGAGTCAGACGCATAACATTTTTTTTGACGAAAATTACGACGGTGACAGATTTGACGCTGCGCTTTGCGAAGCAATTCCTGATTTCAGCCGTTCGGCTTGTCTGAAACTCATTAAGGAAGGGGCGGCTCTTCTCAACGGAAAAGCCGAAAAGCCATCAAAAACGATAAGGGAAGGTGACGTGGCGTGCGTTACCGTACCCGACGCGAAACCTGTGGAAATTTTGCCTCAGGACATTCCTATCGACATCGTCTGGCAGGACAGCTGCATGGCGGTGATAAACAAACAGCAGGGGCTTACGGTTCATCCGGCAAACGGCGTTTATACCGATACTTTGGTCAATGCTTTGCTTTTTCACATAAAAGACCTTTCGGGAATTAACGGCGACATAAGACCCGGCATAGTTCACAGGCTTGACAAAGATACGTCGGGGCTTATGTTGGTTGCGAAAAACGACGTGGCGCACAGGAAGCTTGCCGAGCAGATTGCCACCAAAACCTGCAAAAGGATTTATTACGCTTTGCTTGAAG
Source organism: uncultured Clostridia bacterium (assembly GCA_944336125.1). Lineage (GTDB taxonomy): Bacteria > Bacillota > Clostridia > Christensenellales > CAG-314 > Heteroclostridium. The sequence continues at coordinate 56,463 of CALVLA010000007.1, forward strand.
GAGTGGTGAAAGAGGACAGCGGAGTTGTTGAACAACCCATAGGCCGCAGCAAAACCGACAGAAAAAAAATGGCGGTGGTTTCCGACGGAAAGTGGGCAAAAACTTACTATACCGTACTCGAAAGGTTCAAAAATTTTACACTCATGAAGTTTGAACTGGCAACGGGCAGAACTCATCAGATTCGAGTGCATGCAAAGTTTTTGGGGCATCCTGTGGTGGGAGACCCTGTTTACGGATTTAAAAATCAAAAGTTCAAACTTAACGGCCAGCTTTTGCATTCAAAACAAATTTCGTTTTTTCACCCTGGTTCGGGAGAACAAATGACTTTTGACAGCGAGCTGCCCGACTACTTCAAAAAAATTTTGGACGCTTTGAAATAAAAAGGTTTACACTTAAAAAAAAGTGTGATATTATTTACGAAATCGGATATCTTTAAGTCGGTACAGAGAGACCGTCAAGATTGACATATTTATTTCTTTCGGGTGTATTATGATGTCTTGCGGTCACGCAAGACATTTTTTTTAGGGGAACAAATGAAAACCGATAGGATTTTTTTGAACGAAACCGAAATGGCCAAAACAATTGCGCGTTTGAGTTTCGCAATATTCGAAAACAACCCTTCCGAAAACCTGGGTATTTTGGGAATTCACACCGGCGGCGCCGTGCTGGCACGTCGTATTTGCCGTTTTCTCAAAAACACTAAAGGCGTTGACGTTCCTTGCGGAGTGTTGGACGTTTCTCTTTTCAGGGACGACAACAAATGCGGCGCCGATTATATTGACAAGACAAGTATCGATTTCTGCGTCGCCGACAAACATATCGTGTTAGTCGACGACGTTTTGTTTACCGGAAGAACTGTCAGGGCTGCGCTTAACGCAATCAACGCTCTCGGACGTCCAAAGTCAGTCAAACTTGCCGTTTTGGTTGACAGGGGACACAGAGAACTTCCGATAAAACCCGATTACGTAGGAAAAAACATTCCGACAAACAGCGGTCAGAAAGTCGTCGTAAGGTTTGACGAAACAGACGGTTACGACGCGGTTGAAATTTTGTAACGAGGTGTTTATGTTAAAGCAAAAAGATTTGTTGGGACTCAAGGATTTAAGCAAGGAAAACATCGAGTTGATTTTGTCGACGGCGGACGAAATGCGAAAAGTCGTTGACTCGTCGCCTAAAAAGTGCGACTTGTTCAAGGGCGGAAGCATGGCAACGCTTTTTTACGAAAACAGTACAAGGACAAAGTCGTCCTTTGAACTTGCTTGCAGTTACATGGGAGGCGTTTACACAAGCTTAAACGTTGCTACTTCAAGCGTAAACAAGGGCGAATCGATTTTGGATACTTTAAAAACGATAGACTCGTTCGACACCGACATAATAGTCATCCGTCACAGCAAATCTGGTGTTCCGCACGTGTTTGCGCCATATGTCAAGGCAAGCATAATAAATGCGGGTGACGGCACAAACGAACATCCTACGCAAGCGCTTCTCGACATGCTTACAATGAAAAGAGCTTACGGAAAAATCGAGGGACTGACCGTCGCGATTTTGGGTGACATTAAACACAGCAGAGTTGCCAGAAGCAACATTTGGGGGCTTTCAAAACTGGGCGCGGAAATTAAAATTTTCGGACCTGAAACTCTGCTCCCTAAAGGAATAGAAAAAATGCCGGGTGTAAAAATGTGCGGCTCACTCAAGGAAGCGGTAAGCGGCTGCGACGCGGTCATGGGACTCAGGCTTCAGCTTGAAAGGATGACAAAGGGACTTATACCAAGCATGGGCGAATTTGCCAAAAAGTTCGGCGTAAACGAGGAAGTGCTGTCGTGGGCAAAAAAGGACGCTCTGCTCCTTCACCCCGGTCCGGTAAACAGAAACGTAGAGCTTTCGTACACGGTTGTTGACGGAGACCAAAGCTTCATCAATGAACAGGTTACAAACGGCGTTGCGGTAAGGATGGCAGCTATGTATCTTCTTAACCAAGCTAAAAGGTCGTGAGGTGAAAAATGTTGACGCTTATTAAAAACGGAAATGTAGTTACTTTCGACAAAGTCGAAAAAGCCGACATACTTATTGAAAACGACGTTATCAAACAAATAGGAAAAGACATAAACGCAAAAGCCGACAAGGTAATAGACGCGTCGGGCAAACACGTGTTCGCGGGGTTTGTGGATATGCACGTTCACCTGCGCGAGCCGGGATTTGAAAGCAAGGAGACAATTCAAAGCGGCGCATACGCGGGAGTCAAGGGCGGTTTTACAGGTATTGCCTGCATGCCTAACACAAACCCCGTTTGCGACAACAAGTTTGTTTTGAGATACATTATCGACAAGGCAAAGGAAGCGGGACTTGCAAAAGTTTACCCGATTTGCTCGATAACAAAGGGCGAAGAAGGCGAATTGCTTTCCGATATGCTTACTCTTGCGGACAACGGCGCGGTTGCTTTTTCCGACGACGGCAAACCGGTAAAAACCTCACAGATGATGAGACTTGCCTTGGAATACAGCAAAGCCTACGACCTTCCGATTTTGTGCCATTGCGAAGACATGGCGCTTACAAACGGCGGCGTAGTTCACGAAGGATACAACGCAAATATCTGGGGACTTAAAGGAATTTGCAGAGCAAGCGAAGAAGTTGCGGTTGCGCGTGAAATCATCATCGCGGAAGAACTGGGGGCAAAAGTTCATATCTGCCACGTAAGTTCGAAAGGCTCCGTAAGGATAATAAGAGATGCCAAAAAACGAGGAGTCAAGGTAACTGCGGAAACCTGTCCTCATTACGTTTCGCTCACCGACGATGAAATAGCAAACTTCAACACTTTTGCAAAAGTTAATCCGCCGCTCAGGGAAGAGGAAGACGTCAAGGCGATTATCGAAGGGCTTGTCGACGGAACAATCGACTGTCTGGCTACCGACCACGCTCCTCACGCAAGCTGGGACAAGGAGTGCGAGTTTGACTCGGCGGCATTCGGTATAAGCGGACTTGAAACGGCTTTTGCAGTCAACTACACCTATCTGGTAAAAACCGGAAAAATCGATTTGCCAAAACTTTCGAGGCTTATGACAAAAAATCCTTGCGAGGTTTTGAAAATCAAAAACAACGGAATAGCGGTAGGTGAAAAAGCCGACATCACGGTGATAGGCCTTGACAAAGAGTTTACCGTTGACAGAAACGCTTTTGTGTCAAAAGGCAAAAACACTCCGTTTGACAAAAAGAAACTTTGCGGCGAAGTAATCTGCACCTTCGTCGACGGAAAAATATGCTTCGGAGGCAAACAATGATTATCGACCGACTGATAGAAAAAATTAAACAGACAAAAAACCCTTCCGTCGTGGGACTCGACACTTGTGTCGATTATCTTCCCGACGACATGAAAAATCAAATCAAATCGCTTGACGACGTATGCGAGGCTCTTACCGAGTTCAACAAAAACGTGGTAGATTCCATTTGCGACATCGTGCCTGCAGTTAAGGTTCAGGTCGCTTACTACGAAATGTACGGCGTTCAGGGCATGCAGGCATTTCAAAACACTTTGAAATACGCTAAAAGCAAGGGCATGTTCACTATGGCGGACATTAAACGCAACGACATAGGAAGCACCGCTGCGGCATACAGCAAAGCGTATCTCGGAAAAACAGTTTTCAACGGAGTTGAAGTCACTCCGTTTGAAAGCGATTTCGTGACAATCAACGGTTACCTCGGCACAGACGGCATTAAACCTTTCGTTGACGACGCCGAAAAATACGACAAAGGTGCGTTTGTGCTTGTCAAAACTTCAAATCCTTCGAGCGGCGACCTTCAAAACAAAAAACTCGTAGGTTCCGAAACGGTTTTTGAGGAAATGGCAAACTTCGTGTGCGAGTGGGGCAAAAATCTCGTGGGAGAAAACGGTTATTCTTCGCTCGGTGCGGTTGTAGGCGCAACTCACAAGGCTGAAGCCGAACTTTTGAGAAAAAAATATCCTTCGCTTTTCTTCCTTGTTCCGGGTTACGGCGCGCAAGGAGCTACTGCGGAGGACGTATCGGTAAACTTCGACAAGGATGGTCTCGGCGCTATCGTAAACTCTTCGAGAGGAATTTTGTGCGCTTACAAAAAGGACAAATACAACGGGCTTAATTACTTCAAGGCGGCAAGACAGGCTGCTTTGGATATGAAAGACGATTTGACAAAATTTATCAATTTGAAATAAAAGGGAAAAAATTTATGAAAGCTTTTTTGATGTTAGAAGACGGCAGTAAATTTTACGGCGAACCTTTCGGCGATTTCCAAAACGCCATCGGCGAAGTGGTTTTCAGCACAAGCATGACCGGTTATCAGGAAGGTCTTACAGATCCGTCATTTTTCGGACAGATTCTCGTTTTGACTTATCCGCTTATCGGCAACGTCGGTTTCAACAACTTCGACTATGAATCAAACAGGATTTCCGTCAAGGGACTTATCATTAAGGAACTGTGCGACGTACCTAGCAACTGGGCGGTCAAAGGAAACCTCGACGAATTTATGAAAAAATTCAATATCGTAGGTCTTAAAGGAGTGGACACTCGCGCCCTTACTTTAAAAATTCGCGAGGGCAACGTAAAACGCGGCATTATCTGCGTGGAAGAACCTACGGCCGAACAGCTTGAAAAAATGAAAAATTACAAAATCGAAAAACCGGTTTACAAGGTTTCCACCAAAAGGCCTCTCTTTATCGACGGCAAAAGCGGCGGTAAAAACATAGCCGTTTTCGATTTCGGCGTGAAGGAAAACATGATTAGGATGCTGCACAACAGAGGGCATAACATCACGATTTTCCCTGCCGACACAAGCGCGGAAGAAATTCTCGAAGGTAATTTCGACGGCGTGCTTTTGTCAAACGGTCCGGGAGACCCGAAAGACAACGAAAGCATTATCGAAAACATCAAAAAGCTTCTCAACAAAAAACCTATCATGGGCATCTGCATGGGACATCAGCTGCTTGCCCTTGCCAACGGACTTGACAGCTTCCGTCTTAAATTCGGACACAGGGGGGCAAATCAGCCGGTAAAAGATTTGGAACATAACAGGGTTTACATCACAAGCCAAAATCACGGCTATGCGATTTGCGAACCTGACGAAAACAGCAATGCCGTTGTGACTTTCCGCAACGTCAACGACGGCACGGTGGAAGGATTGAAATATAAAGACAGTCCTAGTTTTTCGGTGCAGTTTCACCCGGAAGCCTGCCCGGGACCTATGGACACGGAATACTTGTTTAACGACTTTGAACGTTTGATGGAGGGTTTTGCAAATGCCAAGAAATAAGGACATAAAAAAGGTACTGCTTATAGGCAGCGGACCGATAGTTATAGGTCAGGCGGCAGAATTTGACTATGCCGGCACGCAGGCGCTTACCACCCTCAAAAAAGAAGGACTCGAAGTCGTTTTGGTAAACAGCAACCCGGCAACCATCATGACTGACAGCGAAATGGCGGACAGAGTTTATCTCGAACCGTTGAGCGTGGACGTTTTGAAAAAAATCATCGAGATTGAAAAACCTGACAGCATTTTGCCGACTTTGGGCGGTCAGACAGGACTTAACCTTGCCATGGAACTTGCCGAAAGCGGATTTTTGAAAGAGAAAAACGTACGACTTCTCGGAACAAATACCGAAGCAATCAAAAAGGCGGAGGACAGGGAGGCCTTCAAGGAAACGATGGAAAAAATTAAGGAGCCTATCGTCGAAGGCACAATCGTAACGCACGTAGACGAAGCTTTGGTTTTTGCCGAAAAAGTAGGATACCCTGTTATAGTCAGACCTGCTTACACCTTGGGCGGCACCGGCGGCGGTATTGCCGATAATCCCGAACAACTTCACGAGATTTGCGAAGGCGGTCTCAAAGCGTCAAGGGTGCACCAGTGCCTTATCGAAAAATGTATTTGCGGCTGGAAGGAAATCGAGTTTGAAGCTATGCGCGACAGCGCGGGCAACTGCATCACCATCTGCAATATGGAAAACGTAGACCCTGTCGGTATCCATACCGGCGACAGCGTCGTAGTAGCTCCTGTTCAGACACTCAGGGACAAAGAAACTCAAATGCTTCGTACCGCCAGCCTCAAAATCATAAACGAGCTGGGTATCGAAGGCGGCTGCAACGTTCAGTTTGCTCTTCACCCTGACAACATGTCTTACGCGGTAATCGAGGTTAACCCTCGTGTCAGCCGTTCAAGCGCGCTCGCGTCAAAAGCTACGGGTTATCCTATCGCGCGTGTGGCAACTCTTGTCGCAATAGGATACAACCTCGACGAAATCAAAAATGCCGTTACCGGAAGCACTTACGCTTCTTTTGAGCCGTCTTTGGACTATATCATCTGCAAATTCCCTCGTTGGCCTTTCGATAAATTTGTGTCGGCTAACAGAAAGTTGGGTACAAAAATGAAGGCTACAGGCGAAGTAATGTCGATAGGCGACAGCTTTGAGGCGGCATTGCTTAAATCCATGCGAAGCCTTGAACTTAACATTTTCTCCAGCGAAGTGGCTTTCTTCGGAAAAATGACCAAAGAACAGCTTAAAGACAGGCTTTCAATTCAGGACGACCAGCGTATATTCTGTGTGTTTGCCGCTTTGAGAGCAGGCATCACTCCTGAAGAAATTTACGATATAACAAAAATCGACATTTGGTTTTTGAAAAAGTTTGAAGTCATTTTGAAGCATGAGAAAAAAATCAAGGAAGAAAAACTCGATTGCTTAACTCATGACTACATGCTTGAAATCAAAAAACTGGGCTTTGCCGACAAATCTATTGCAGAGTGGTGCGGCGTTACGGAAAAAGAAATCCGCGCGCTCCGCGAAAAACTCGGTATAAAACCTGTGTTCAACATGGTTGATACCTGCGCCGGCGAATTTCAGGCATATTCCGACTACTACTACTCGACATATCAAACTCAGACGGAAGTCAGAAAAACCGACAAAAAGACAATCGTCGTTTTGGGCAGCGGTCCTATACGTATCGGTCAGGGTGTCGAATTTGACTACTGTTCCGTTCACTGCGTATGGGCGCTCAAAAAGCTCGGGTACGACGCGGTTATCATAAACAACAACCCTGAAACGGTTTCCACCGACTTCGATACTGCCGACAGGCTTTACTTCGAACCTCTCACAAACGAGGACGTGCTCAACGTTTTGGAAGTTGAAAAACCTGAGGGCGTTTTCGTTCAGTTCGGCGGACAAACTGCCATCAAGCTTGCAAAAACCGTTTACGAAAACGGATACAAAATTTTGGGTACTTCCTACGACGACATCAACAATGCCGAAGACAGGGAAGAGTTTGACGAGCTTTTGACAAAACTTGACCTTGCCAGACCAAAGGGAAAAACAGTCTTTACCGAGGCACAGGCTCTTGAAGCTGCGGAAGAACTTACTTATCCTGTTCTCGTTCGTCCTAGCTACGTTTTGGGCGGACAAGGTATGGAAATTTGCTACAATGCCGACGACATCAAAAAATACATGTCAATCATCAACCTCAATACGCAGGAACATCCTATTTTGGTTGACAAGTACATCATGGGCAAGGAGCTTGAAGTCGATGCGATTTGCGACGGCAAAAATATCCTTATCCCAGGCATAATGGAGCATATCGAAAGAACAGGTATCCACAGCGGCGACAGCATTGCCGTTTACCCTGCGGACATCGCAGAAGACATGAAACAAAAAATCGTCGAAACTACCCAAAAACTCGCTTTCGGTACAAAGACGATAGGTCTCATAAACATTCAGTACATTTTGAAGGGCAAGGAACTTTACATCATCGAAGTTAACCCTCGTTCTTCGAGAACCGTTCCTTACATCAGCAAAGTCACAATGCTCCCTATGGTTCAGCTGGCTGTCAGGTGCAGCCTTGGCGAAGACCTTGCTTCCATGGGTTACGGCACGGGACTTCACAAACCTTCGGAATACTATGCGGTAAAAGTTCCTGTCTTCTCAAACGAAAAAATCCCTGACCTCGAAATTTCGCTGTCGCCTGAAATGAAATCGACAGGCGAAGTTTTGGGACTCAGCAAAAGCTTCCCCGAGGCCCTTCTCAAAGGACTTTTGGCAAGCGGCATAAGGCTTAAAGACGGCGGAGCGATTTTGATTTCGGTTTCCGACATTTATAAGCAGGAAATCATTTCCACCGCTCAGGCGTTTTCCGACCTCGGTTTCGAACTTTACGCAACCGGCGGTACGGCGCACGTACTCAACAGCAACTTTATACCGACAAACGTTGTGGGTAAACTCAAAGACCCTGAACCTAACATCGAAAGCCTTTTTGCTTCCGAAAAAGTTTGCCTTGTCATAAACACTCCTACGAGAGGTCACGACAGCACAAGGGACGGCTTTAAAATCAGGCGTCTGGCAATCGAAAGGGGAATTCCTGTTCTCACGGCGCCTGACACGGCAAATGCTCTTGCAAAAGCATTGAAACTCAAAAAGAAGGACAAGGATTTGACGCTTGTCTGCCTCGGAGACATAAAATGATTGTTGATTTGATTTTTCAGGTTGAGGAAAACAAACTCATTGCTTCCTCAACTTACGAAATGACGTTAAAAACGGAAAAACTGCCCCCGATAAAAGCGGGGCAGTTTGCCGAAGTTAAAATTCCGTCAAGGGAAGACCTTATTTTAAGGCGACCTTTTTGCGTCTATTCTGTAGACAGCGAAAAAAACAGCATTAAAATTGGTTACGCTTTGAGGGGAAAGGGAACCAAAGAACTTTCGGCATTGAAAGTCGGCGACGAAGTTCAGGTGCTTTTGCCGCTGGGTAACGGTTTCCCTGCAGTCGAAAAAGGCAAAAAAATACTTCTCGCAGGTGGCGGCGTAGGCGTTTTGCCGTTGCTTTCGGTTGCGGAGAGTTACCTTGACAACGAAGTTTACTGCTGCTTGGGATTTAAGGACAAAAATCTCGTAATGAAAGCCGACGAATTTAAAAGGCTTTGCAAAAAAGCCGTTTTTGCTACCGACGACGGAAGTTTTGGCGAAAAAGGCTTTGTTGCGGAAGTGCTTGAAAGACACATGGACGACATCAAGCCTGACGTGATTTTTGCCTGCGGACCCGAACCTATGCTCAAAAGCCTCAAAAAGTTTTCTGCCGTGCCTACTTACGTCAGTCTCGAACAGCGTATGGGCTGCGGAATAGGAGCATGCCTGGTATGCGCATGTAAAATAAAAAAAGCCGACGGCGAACACAATTTAAGGGTTTGCAAAGACGGACCTGTTTTCTTGTTTGACGAGGTGTTTTATGGCTGACTTGAAAGTTAACGTATGCGGAGTGGAGTTTGAAAATCCCGTCATTGCGGCAAGCGGAACGTTTGGTTTCGGAAAAGAGTTCGAAGAGCTTTATGACCTGTCGGTACTCGGCGGAATTTCGCTTAAAGGGGTAACTCTCGAAAGAAGGGAGGGAAATGCTTCTGTCAGAATTGCCGAAACTCCTTGCGGAATGCTCAACAGCGTAGGTCTGCAAAACCCCGGCATCGACCACTTCATGAAGGAAGATTTGCCGCATATCAAAAGGTACGACACAAAACTTATCGCAAATATAAACGGAAACACGGCGGAAGAATACTGCGCGGTAGCCGAAAAACTGGGTGACAGCGTAGATATGATTGAGCTTAACATTTCCTGTCCAAACGTCAAATGCGGAGGCATGGCTTTTGGCATAAGGCCAGAAAGCGTTTTGGAAATAACAAAAAAGGTTAAACCCTTTTGCAAAAGTCCGCTTGTGGTAAAACTCAGTCCAAACGTTGCCGACATTAAGGAAAACGCTTTGGCGGCGCAGGAAGGCGGCGCCGACGCAATTGCTCTCATAAACACTGTTTACGGAATGGCGGTGGACGCGAGAACAATGAGACCTGTTTTGGCAAACGTAAAAGGGGGACTCAGCGGTCCTGCCGTCAAGCCTATCGCTTTGAGGATGGTTTACGACTGTTACAGCGTAGTCAATATTCCTATCATCGGCATGGGCGGAATCATGACGGGCGAAGACGTCGCGGAATTTATGCTTTGCGGAGCTTCTGCAGTTCAGGTGGGCGCGGCAAACATTTCCGACCCGTTTGCAATGCCTAGGATTATTCGCGAACTCGACAACTATTTGACAGAAATGAAAATTGATGATATAAAAAGTTTAATCGGAAAATTAAGGGTTTAAACGAGGTTGAAATGAAAAAGAACATAGAAAACGTTTTGATGGCATTGTTTGTCGCATGTTTCGTAATTGCGGCGCTTGGTATCATTTTTGCGATGAAGACTATGACTTCGGTTGCTTTGGTAATCATCACTTTGACTACCGGTTGCTACGCAGGCATTCAGATTTTTGGCTTTTTGTCGTCAAAAACCGTTTTGGACGGCGCAGACGTAAAAGTCAACAGACAGCTTTTGATTGCGGTAATTGTTTCGACCGTAGTATTTTTAGCTTTGCTGTCTCTCACTATCTTCCAACTTTGCGGAAAGATTTTTTAAAAATCAAAAATTAAACCGTCGGTAAACCGACGGTTTTTTTATTTTCTTTTGTCCGC
>CALVLA010000008.1 GCA_944336125.1 uncultured Clostridia bacterium
GGGGGCTTTTTTCAAAAAATAAAACACCCACCCTGAATCGCTCAAGATGGATGCTTTATAAAAATCGTCGAATGACGACCAATGGAGCGGGAGACGAGATTCGAACTCGCGACATTTGCCTTGGCAAGGCAACGCTCTACCACTGAGCCACTCCCGCATAGCCATCGTTTTCCGACGACAATTGGGAGTATAGCACAGATAAACTTTTTACGCAAGTGATTTCAGCAATATTTTCACAAAAAATGACAAATAATTGCTTTTACCGCAAAAGGTTCAAATTACTTTTGAATTTTTTTGAGAAGGTTAAGTTGATTTTTGTAAGGCGGATAACGAAGTTTGATATCCAGCGCCGTTGATTTGTCCACCACGCTTTTTCGGTGAGAAAACGTATCGAAACCGAATTTTCCGTGGTAACCGCCCATGCCGCTGTCCCCCGCTCCTCCGAAAGGCATGCGGGAAGTAGCAAGGTGAATGATTGTATCGTTTACGCAGCCGCCGCCGTACTGCAACGACCTTATGACCTTATCCGAAATGCTTTTGTCCTCAGTAAACACATAAAGCGCCAAAGGATGAGGTTTTTCTTTCAAAAGAGAAATTATTTCATCTATATTTTCGTATGTGATAAGCGGAAAAACAGGTCCGAAAATTTCCTCTCCCATTGCCTTGCTTTGCCAGTCGGCCTCGATAAGCGTAGGCTGAATTTTTAAAGTATTTTCGTCATAATTTCCGCCGAAAAGCACTTTTCCGTCGATAAGCCCTTTGACCCTGTCAAAGTGCTTTTTGTTTATGATTTTTGGAAAATCGTCGTTTGTCAAAGCGTTGTCGCCGTAAAACTCTTTTACCACTTTTTCCATTTCGGCAACAAGCGCGTCTTTTACGTCCTTGTGCACGAGCAAATAGTCAGGCGCAACGCAAGTTTGACCCGCATTTAAAAATTTGCCCCACACGATCCTTTTTGCGGCAACAGATATTTTTGCAGACTTGTCCACTATACAAGGGCTTTTTCCTCCGAGTTCGAGACAAACCGGAGTTAGATTTGCAGAAGCCGACTGCATGACGGTTTTTCCGACGTTTACGCTGCCCGTAAAGAAAATGAAGTCAAACTTCCTTTTTAGTAAATCTGCGTTCTGCTCCCTTCCGCCGGTGATTACCGCAACGTATGACGGATCGAACAACTCATCCGCCATTTGTTTTAAAAGTTCGGACGTGGCAGGTGAATATGCCGAAGGCTTGACTACCGCGGTATTTCCCGCCGCAATCGCACATACGAGAGGCACTACCGCCAACTGGAAAGGATAGTTCCACGGCGACATAATGAGCGTTACTCCGTAAGGCTCGGAATAAATTTTGCTTTTTGATTTGAATTGCGTGATAGGAGTTTTCACCTTTTTAGGTTTGCTCCACTTTTTTACGTGCTTGAGTTGAAATTTAATTTCCTCTAGCGTAAGTCCCGTTTCGGTAGCATACGCCTCAAAAGGAGCCTTGTTTAAGTCGGATTTCAAAGCGGCGGCAATTTTGTCGTCGTTGCTTCTTATCCATTGCTGCAGATTTTTTAGCTGTTGAATTCTGAACGAAACGTCCTTTGTTTTGTCAGAGTTGAAAAATTCACGTTGCCTTTGAACTGTTTCTTCAATATTCATTTTAAACCTCTCATACAGCCTGTTCAGGATCGTATCTGTCGTCGATTTCGCCTACCAGCTGTTCTATAATGTCTTCCATTGTAATAAGTCCCGCCGTTTTTTGACTGTCCTTAACGATAGCCATATGAATTTTTGATTTTTGCATCTTTTTGAAAAGTTTCGAAATTTTTTCTTCCTTTTCGGTAAACAGAGGAACTTTAAGAACCGCGTTTAAATTTGTTCTGTTGTGAATAACCATTTCGTAAAAGTCGGCACGATAAAGTATGCCCACAATGTTATCAAGCGTTTTTCCGTAAACGGGTATTCTTGAAAAGTTTGTTTTTTCAAAAATTTCCTTTATCTCGTCGAAGTCGGTATCGGTGCAAACGGCAGTTATGTTTTCGGCGTCCGTCATGACGCTTTCCACCACCATTTCATCGTACTTAATTGTATTTTGAATTATCTCGTGCTCTATTTCGTTCAAAACACCTTCGTTTTTAATGTCTGTAACCATCATCTGAAACTCTTCTTCGGTGAGTGACGGTTTCTTTTTGTCAAGTCTGAAAATTTTGTTGAGCAGCCATTTCCAGCCATCGAAAATAAAGTTGAGAGGAGTGAAGATGATTGTAAAAACATAAAGCGGCCATGCGGAAAACATCGCAAAAGTTTCGGGCTTTTCCTTCGCTATTGTTTTCGGTGAAATTTCGCCGAAAATCAAAACGACTACCGTCATCACTATCGTTGAAAGCGTAACCCCTATTTCTCCGTAATAGTGAGTAAATATAATAGTCGCGATTGATGCCGCCGAGATGTTGACTATGTTGTTGCCTATAAGAAGAGTTGACAACACCTTGTTGTAATTTTCGCTTAATCTTACCGCCAGCCTAGCGGATTTTTTTGTTTTGGCGAGGGTCTTCAATCTTACCGGGCTGAAGCTTGTGTATGCTGTTTCCGTCGCCGAAAAAAATGCGGAAAACGACACCAGCACAGCCAAAGTCAAAATAAGCCATAAGGCACTCCCGTCGTTCATAAAATCTCCTTTAAAAAAATATTTATATCATTTTGCCGAATAAGCAAAAATGTATACTTTTGAAAAACAAAAATAAGGCGCAAAACGCCTTATTCGATATCAATCTGACACATTTTCATTGCGGAAACCGCGTTAAGATGCGACGCGGGCGAAACGCCTGCGCAGCAATTTACCTTGACGGACACCTTTGTTTCGGGACACTTGGCCTTGATAATAATCGCGTTTGAAATGACGCAAATATCGGTACATACGCCTGCCAGCAAAACAGAGGAAAAGTCGTTTTTGCTGACGTAATCGGCAAGCTCGAAACTGCCGAAAGTGTTTTTGTCGAAAACCTTTTGGGCAAAAGGAAGCAAGGAAGGAACAATCTGCCAACCGTCAGTACCCTTTAAGCAATGCTTGACGGGCAGTTTTTTCCCTTCCGACGTGTCAAGGTAATTTTCAAAATGTGTGTCGCGGGTAAAAACAACGTCCCATCCGTCGGACAACTTTTCCCTAACGAGTTTTTCGACGGCAGGAACAATCGCTACGGCCTCGGGCGTACCCAAAGCGCCGTCAACGAAATCGTTTTGCATATCGATTACCGCAAGTAAATTTTTCATATTGTTCATATTACCAAAAATCGCAAGTCAGGTCAATAGCAAATCCCGACTTTGTCAGTCAAGCTCAACGGCGCCGGTATAAAGCTGATAGTAAACTCCTTTTTTGTCGATAAGCTGATCGTGTGTGCCGCTTTCGATAATCCTGCCGTGATCCATAACCTTGATTTTGTCGGAGTTCCTTATCGTGGAAAGTCTGTGGGCGATGACAAAAACCGTTCTGCCCTTCATAAGGTTATCCATGCCGCGCTGAACGATTGCTTCGGTTCGCGTATCAATACTCGAAGTGGCCTCGTCAAGAATAAGCACAGGAGCGTTTGCCACAGCCGCCCTTGCTATTGAAAGAAGTTGTCTTTGACCCTGCGAAAGCTGTTCGCCGTCGCTTGAAAGCTCTGTCTGATAGCCGTTAGGAAGCCTTTGTATAAAGTCATCGGCATTTGCCAGTTTTGCCGCAGCGTAAACTTCCTCGTCGGTGGCGTTAAGATTGCCGTACCTTATGTTTTCCATAATAGTGCCGCTGAATAAGTGAGTATCCTGCAAAACCATACCCAAAGACCTTCGCAAATCGTCCTTTTTGATAATGCTTATGTCAATTCCGTCATAGGTAATAGTTCCGCCGTCAATTTCGTAAAACCTGTTGATAAGGTTTGTGATTGTCGTTTTGCCGGCACCAGTACTTCCGACGAAAGCCACTTTTTCACCGGGTTCCGCAACAAGATTGATGTCTTTCAAAATTTGGTGACCTTTTTCGTAGCTGAAATTTACGTGGTCAAACACAACCCTTCCGCAAAGCTTTCTGTAAAAAGTTCCTTCTTCGGTAACTTTTTTCCAAGCCCAAACGCCGGTTCTTTCTTCGCACTCGGTAATATTTCCCTCTGCGTCTTCCTTGGCGTTTACAAGCGTAACGTAGCCGTTGTCCTCGTCAGGCTCGTTGTCGATAAGTTCGAAAATACGTTTTGCGCCGGCAAGCGACATGATAATAGAGTTGAACTGCTGCGAAATTTGGCTGAAAGGCATGTTAAAACTTCTGGTATACTGCAAAAACGATGCGATTTTACCTATGGTGAGTCCGCCGTAGCCGCTGATGAGAAGTATGCCGCCGAGAATAGCCGTCAATACATATTGCAGATAACCGATGTTTACCATGCAAGGCATAACCGTATTTGCATAGCTGTTTGCTTTCGTTGCGCTTACGCAAAGATTTTCGTTAAGTTCGTTAAACGCCTCTTTGGTCTGTTTTTCGTGGTTAAACACTTTTACGACCTTTTGCCCCGCCATTATTTCCTCTATGAAACCGTTGAGTTTTCCGAGGTCGCTCTGCTGGCTGATAAAGTAGCGCGAGCTTCTGCTTCCTATCAATCTCGTTGTCAAAACCATGATGATAACCATAACTACGGCAAGAACGGACAGTTCGAAACTGATGTAAAGCATTGCGCAGAAAATTGCCACTATTGTAGTAATCGCCGAAAAAACCTGCGGAATACTTTGGCTTATCATCTGACGCAAAGTATCGATATCGTTGGTATAACGGCTCATAAGCTCGCCGTGAGTATGAGTATCGAAATATTTGATTGAAAAAGTCTGCATTTTAGTAAACATTTCGTCACGTATGCGTTTTTGAACGCCCTGACCGATGTTTACCATAAGCCTGTTGTAAATAAAGGTACATATAACGCCCACATAATATATAGCGGCCATTACGGCAATAAGTCCGATGAGCGCAGAATAGTCAGGCGAAACCGAGTTAAGAAGCGGAGCGATGTAGTCATCGATAATAAGCATAATAAACATCGGTCCCGCGGCATTTGCAAGCGCGCTTATAACAATAGCTATAGTCGCCACGGCAAACTGCCATTTGCAAGTCGTCGTGATGTACCACAGCAACCTAGCGGCCGTTTTTCTTTTTTGAGCGGGTTTTTTAATTTTTTGCGACATCTTCCTCACCCCCTCTGTTTTGAGTGTAATAAATATCACGGTAAATTTCGTTTGTCTCAAGCATTTCCTTAGGCGTACCGAAACCTACCACCTTTCCTCCGTCAAGAACTATGATTTTGTCGGCGTTTTCGACTGAAGATATCCTTTGCGCGATAATAAACTTTGTCGTGTCAGGGATTTCCTCTTTAAATGCGGTTCTTATTAATGCGTCGGTTTTTGTGTCGACTGCGCTGGTTGAATCGTCAAGAATAAGAATTTTCGGCTTTTTGAGAAGCGCGCGTGCGATACCAAGCCTTTGCTTTTGTCCGCCCGAAACGTTGGTGCCGCCCTGTTCGATATACGTTTCGTATCCTTCGGGAAACTCTTTGATAAACGAGTCTGCCTGAGCGAGTTTGCAAACTCTGACCAATTCCTCATTCGAGGCTTTTTCGTTGCCCCACCTAAGGTTTTGGGCGATTGTACCCGAAAACAAAACGTTTTTCTGCAAAACGACGGCAACCTGATCGCGCAGACATTTGAGGTCATACTTTCTGACGTCGACGCCGCCTACCTTGACGCAACCTTCGCTTACGTCGTAAAGACGAGGAATAAGCGACACGAGAGATGATTTGGAGCTGCCGGTACCGCCGATGATACCTACGACCTCACCTGATTTGATTTTGAGGTTTACGTCTGACAAAACGTATTTTTCCTGTTTGTCCGAATAAGCAAAGTTTACATTTTCAAACTCTACGCTTCCGTCAGCCACTTCGCAAATGCAATCGTCGCAGTTTGTGAGGCTGCTTTTTTCTGTAAGCACTTCATAAATACGCTCTGCCGATGAACGCGCCATTAAAAGCATTACGTAAACCATCGACAGCATCATGAGGCTTGACAAAATCTGAGTTGCGTAAACAATCATGCTGGTAAGCTGTCCCGTGGTCATAGTTCCCTGAACGATGTAATGCGAAGCAAACCACGAAATCAAAATGATGCATGTGTATACGGCAAACTGCATGACAGGGCTGTTCCATGCGACGATTTTTTCGGCGGCTCTGAATTGAGTGTAAACGTCTGACGAAATTTCCTTAAACTTTTTGTTTTCCTCTTCCTCACGGACGTAAGCTTTGACTACCCTTACGTTGGTTACGTTTTCCTGTACAACTGTGTTGAGTCTGTCGTAACGCTTAAATACCCTCTCGAAATAAGGAAAGGCTTTTGCCGCGATAAAAAACAAAGCAACGCCGAGTAACGGAGCAAGACACAGATAAATAAGCGCGAGGTTTGCGTTTACGCCAAAAGCCATGATCATGGCAAACAACATCATGATAGGCGACCTGATCGCAACCCTGATAAGCATCATATAAGCGTTTTGCACGTTTGTAACGTCGGTGGTCATACGAGTCACAAGACTTGCCGGCGTGAATTTGTCGATATTCGAAAAAGAAAACTTCTGAATATTGTCAAACATATCGTTTCTTAAATTTTTCGAAAATCCGGCGGCGGCTTTTGCGCCGAAACGTCCCGACATAACGCCGAAAAACAATGACGCTGCCGCCATGAGCAAAACGAAAATGCCCATTCGGACAATGTAATCGAGATCCTCCTTGTTTATGCCGAAGTCAATTATGTTTGAAATCATGAAAGGTATCACAACTTCGAAAATAACTTCGACAATTACGAAAAGCGGCGTCAAAACGGAATATTTTTTGTATTCCCTAATTGATTTTCCAAGTTTTTTTATCATATATACCTCTTAAAATGTTGGCATGCTGACAAAAAGCCTAAATTTAATGGACGCCGTCAGGCATCCAGATTTTTTGACATTTTTTCGATTGTTTCAAAAAAATCTTCAAGCTGCCGCTGCGAAAGCCCCCTTGTCAAAATGCTTTCGAACCGCTCGATGTCTTTTTGAATAAGCGGGTGCAAATCTTTTGCTTTTTGCGTTACTTTGATTTGTTTAAGGCGCGCATCCGATTCGTCAGACACCCTTTCAATCATGCCTGCCTGTTCGAGGCGCATAAGATACTTGCTGGAAGTTGCCCTGCGTATGGTAAAGTTTTTTTCGATAACTTTCGGAGCTACCGCTTCGTCTTTGAAATTGAGCAGGAGAAAATGCAAAATTCTGCCCTGCATTCCTGAAATTTCGGGAGTCGAACAATGCATTTCAAAATATCTTTTGATTTGGTTGTTTATGGTGCCAAGCGCCTTGCCCGCATGTCTTTCTTCTTTTTTCATAATTGTCAGTTAGCTTACAATATGCTATTTATTATATAAAAATCACTTATTTTGTCAAACAAAAAAAGGCAAAAATTTTTGCCTTTTAAAATTCTTTTTTTCGGTAAATTTTTACTGAAACAACGCAGGAAAAAATCATTGCCGCAACGCCCAACAAAGGCGAAAACATCAGTAGCGGCGACGACACGTTTTGTACGTATGAAAAAGAGGCTATTACCAAAACTATCGAAATCAAAAATACTCCGGCAAATACAAGCCGTCCTTTTTCGGCCCCGAATTTTATCATAAGCGGAATGACCAATGAGAAAACCGCCAGCATTAGAAAGAGCGAAACGAAAATCGGCATAGTCGCGTCGAGTGAAAAACTTCCCGAAAACAAAGGCGGAACAAAACCCAGCAAAAAAGCCAACACCGCTATCGTAAAGCTGAACACATAAAGCGGAAAAACATTTTGAAAAGCAGTCAATCCGATTCCCCTTGCAAACTTGTTCCAGCCGTCTTTTTCGTCAGAGTCCACAATTAAAGATGTTACGGAAATCCCCAAAAAGAACCCTGCGGCAATGCTTACCGAAAAATTTTCGGTAAAAACTCCGAATGCGGCAAAAATCAAAACACAAAAGAGATAAGTAAGACCGGCTCTTTTTAGCGTCAAAAAATCTTTTAAAAAAACTCCTTTCATAAATCGCTCCCCTTCGCGTAAAAAAGCATTATATCTTCCACAGAGGCGTTGTCTGCGTCCTTAAATTCATACGAACCGCTCCTTTTGACAAGCAAATCCGTACCGTATTCCCTCTTGATTTTTTTTACGACAAAACTTTTGACGCTTTTGACGGTATCTTCGTCCGCACCGCGTATCACTGCGTATCCGTAAAGCAATTTGTCTTTTTCCTCAAAAAAAACTATCTTGCCTTTTTGTATAAAGGCAATGTAGTCGCACAATTTCTGCAAATCGCTGAGTATATGGGACGAAATTATTATCGACTTGTTTTCGTCCTGCATATAGTCGTAAAAAAGTTCCAACATTTCGTCACGAACTACGGGATCAAGCCCTCCCGTTGGCTCGTCTAAAATCAGCAAATCGCTTTCGTGGGACAGAGCAACGGCAATTGCGGCTTTCATTTTCATACCGCGCGAAAAATCTTTGATTGCTTTGTCCGGCGGCAAATTCGCCTTATTTGTCAAATACGCGAATTTATTTTTATCCCAGCCCGCAAAAACGTTTGCCATAACTTTTTCCGTTTCGTAAAGATTGAGAGCCTGAGGCAGACATCCTTCGTCAAACACGACGCCTATTTTCTGCCTTTCCGTTTGCGTAAGCTCGGAAACGTCTTTTCCGAATATTTTTATTTCCCCGCCGTCAGGCTTAATCAGTCCCAGCACCGCTTTTAGCGTAGTTGTTTTTCCCGCTCCGTTTTCGCCGATAAACCCTACGACCGTACCCTGCGGTACTTCAAGGTCTACTCCGTCCAAAGTAAAGTTTTTGTATCTTTTAGTTAAATTTTTTATTTCAAGCGCTTTCATACTAACCTCGCAACAATATATTTACGCTTTCCAAAATTTCTTCGTCGCTCATTCCGCCTATCCTGTACAACTCTATACCCTCGGTAAATTTTTCCTCGGCTTTTTTTAGCGTCTCCTCTCTGAACAATTCTGCGTTTCGAGGCGCAACAAAACTTCCCTTGCCGACAACCGTATGTATAAAGCCGTCCCTTTCAAGATCACCGTATGCCCTCGACGTTGTAATTACGCTTATACGCAAATCCTTCGCCAAGCTCCTTATCGTCGGCAGCATCTCACCCTCTTTCAGCTTTCCTTCAAGTATCTGCCTCTTTATCTGATTGTATATCTGTTCGTACAGCGGTACACCGCCGTTAGTGTTTACGCTTAGGTTCATTTGATACCTCTTTAAATTGTATATATTGATTATATACAATATTTTATTTAAGGTCAATTATTTTTATTTACAAATTTTTGCATTTTTTTTCAAAACAGCTCGTTTTTTTGTTGACACTCTTTTTCCGTTGTGATAAGATTTATGAGCATCGCGAGTGCGGGTGTAGTTCAATGGTAGAATACCAGCCTTCCAAGCTGGCCGCGTGGGTCCGATTCCCATCACCCGCTCCAAAATTGGCCTACACGACTAGGCACGATGAATGTTTTGTGCCTGTAGCTCAGCAGGATAGAGCAACGGCCTTCTAAGCCGTGGGTCAGGGGTTCGAATCCCTTCAGGCACGCCAATATGGTGGGTATAGCTCAGTTGGTTAGAGTGCCAGATTGTGACTCTGGAGGTCGTGGGTTCAACTCCCACTACTCACCCCATTTTTGATTCATACTTAGGGGTGTCGCCAAGCGGTAAGGCACCAGACTTTGACTCTGGCATTCGTAGGTTCAAATCCTGCCACCCCTGCCACAATTTTATATGACCCATTAGCTCAGTTGGCAGAGCACTTGACTTTTAATCAAGGTGTCCCGCGTTCGAGTCGCGGATGGGTCACCAAAACACGAAACAAAAGTTTCGTGTTTTTTCATTGTTTGAGCTTAAGCAAATTGTTGACAATTCAAAATTTATTTAATATAATGCTTAAGCACAAGCACCATTAGCTCAGTTGGTAGAGCAATTGACTCTTAATCAATGGGTCCAGGGTTCGAGTCCCTGATGGTGTACCAAAAATGCCTGTTGTTTCAACAGGCATTTTGTTTTAAGGAGAAAAATGGTTTTAAGCGTCGGTGAAATACTCGTCGATATGATGGGCGTAATAAAAAACGGAAAAACTACTTACGAAAGGAAAGCGGGCGGCGCCCCTTTCAACCTTGCCTGCGGAGTAAAAGCATTTGGTAAAAAAGCCGGATTTGTCGGAAGCGTAGGAGAAGATATTCACGGCGAATTTTTGTTAAATTTTGCAGTGTCCAAAAACTTTGACTATTTGCAAATCAAGACAGACCAAAAACGCAACACAACATTGGCTTTTGTCGAAAACGACGACAACGGCGAAAGACACTTTTGCTTTTATCGAAAAAATACGGCAGACGCTTTTCTTCCCGAAATAGATGACGAGGTTTTGAAAAGCGCCGACATAATTCACATTGGTTCGCTCATGCTAAGCGAAAAAGCGGGTTTAAAATATGCCGTGAAGCTTCTTAAAAAAGCCAAAGAACTAGGTAAAGAAGTAAGTTTTGACGTGAATTTCAGATCAGCCATTTTCAAAAACGAAAGACAAGCTATCGACGCTTACAAAAAAATCATCGAGTACGCTGACATCGTAAAGTTTTCCTCTGAAGAGGCTGAAATTTTCGGAAAAGACTTTTTGACGGCGTTTCCTAAAAAATTAGTATTACTGACATTAGGTAAAGACGGAAGCAAATGGTTTTTTGAAGGAAAAAGTTCGTCAGTTCCTACTGCCGACATCTCCCCCGTCGATACCACGGGAGCAGGCGACGCGTTTTTTGCCGCTGTGCTTTCAAAACTTGACGGCGTTTCAAAATCCACATGGTCGGATGAATTTTTAAACGACGCATTGCTTTTCGGCAACTGTGCCGGCGCGCTTAACACTTTGGGGAAAGGCGCGATAGATTTTTTGCCGTCCCTGCGCCAAATCGAAGAACTTAAAAAAACTATTGAAAAAAATTAAAGCCGCAAAAGCGGCTTTTTTTAATTGTTTGGTTTTTTAATACCCAAAGTATCGATGACTTGTTTTATTTTAAGCATAGCTTCGTCCATCTGCTCTTTTGTGTGGGTTGCCGTATAAGAAGTCCTCAACAAAGCGTATCCAACAGGCGTAGCAGGCGAAACCACCGGATTGACATAAACCCCCATTTCCAACAACATTTTGCAGGCAACAAAAGCATGCTCGTCTTTATAGACATAAATAGGTATTATCGGCGTATGACCTTCGATTATGTCAACGCCAAGTTTTTTAAGTCCCGAGCGCATATAATCGGCGATATCGTTTAATGCCTTTACCCTTTGCGGCTCTTCCCTCAAAATTTTCAGCGACTGTCTGGCACAGGCAACCGAAGCCGGCGTTATGCTTGCGCTAAATATGTAAGGCCTTGAACAATGTTTGACATATTCTACCACCCTTTCGCTGCTTGCCAGATATCCGCCAAGCGACGCAAGCGATTTGCTGAAAGTACCCATGATAATGTCGACTTGGTCTTCAAGCCCGAAGTGCTCTGCGGTTCCCCTGCCGTTTTTTCCCAAAACTCCGAGTCCGTGCGCGTCGTCAACCATTACTCTCGCGCCGTATTTTTTTGCCAAATCCACAATTTCAGGCAGCTTGCATATGTCGCCGCTCATGCTGAAAACGCCGTCGGTAACTATCAAAATGCCTGCGTTTTCAGGCACGGTTTTGAGCTTTGTTTCAAGGTCGTTCATGTCGTTATGCTCATAACGAATCATTTTTGCATAACTGAGTTTTATTGCGTCGTAAATGCTCGCGTGATTTTCCTTGTCGCACAAAACCACATCGTGTCTGCCGCACAGCGCGCTGATAATGCCCAAGTTGCTTTGAAATCCCGTCGAAAAAGTCATGCACGCCTCTTTGTGCAAAAAGTCGGCAAGTTCCTTTTCAAGCTTTACGTGAATGTCAAGCGTTCCGTTGAGAAACCTCGAACCGCTGCAGCCGCTGCCGTATTTTTTTAAAGCTTCGATTCCGGCATTGACTACTTCGGGATGCGATGTAAGACCTAAGTAGTTGTTTGAGCCAATCATGATTGTTTTTTTGCCTTCCATGTCAACGACAGTGTTCTGTCCGGAACACAATTCGTGAAAATACGGATAAACTCCTTTTTCTTTTGCCGTATCGTAAATTTGTACTCCGGCGGTTTTTGCAAACAAATCCATTTTTTCTCTCCTCAATAAAGTTTGTAAACAATGTAATTTACCAATTTTTTTGGAAGCAATTTGGCAAGCACGCACAAAAATTTGTACCCGAATCCTACTGTGCAGACAAGAGGCGGATTGCGTTTTTTCATACATTTGTAAATTACTTTGGAAACCGAAACGGGATCTTTTCCTTTCATTTCGTCCTTTTCCATTTTGGCAACGCTTTTTTCAATTCTGTCGCCGTAAGCATCGTCAGTCACAGCATTTTTGACACGAGCCGCGGTAAATCCCGTTTTTGTGTCCCCGGGTCTGACACAGCATACTTTGACCTTTTGCGGTTTTACTTCGTTGCTTAACGCGAAAGAAAAACTTTCAACCGCGGCTTTTGTCGCGCTGTAACACGCCTGAAAAGGAATAGGCACAACGCTTGCCACAGACGAAACGTTGATTATTCTCCCCTGAGTTTTTCTCAAATATTTAAGCGCCTCACCGCTGACATTGATTACGGCGTTTACGTTTACGTCAAAAATAGCCTCAACGTCTTTTTTCGGCGCATATTCGATGGCGCCGCTTATTCCCATTCCGGCATTGTTAATCAAAACGTCTATTTGTCCTTCTTTTTGAAAAATGCTTTCAAAAACGCGTTTTACTTCCTCTTGGTCGCAAACGTCGCACTTGATAAAGTTGAATTTTTCCGTTTCAAAATCTCTGCGCGACAATCCGTAAACAACATATCCCCTTTCCGCAAGAAAATTTGCCGTTTCATATCCTATTCCGCTGCTCGCGCCGCTTATCACGACTACTTTTTTCATAAAGCTTTTGCTCCGTTAAAAATAAAAAAGATTTTAATTTTTTTCATTTTTGGGTATTATACATTGTTTAAATCAAATTATCAATAAAAAATTTAAAAATTTTTAATAAAATTTTGTTAAATTTAAATCATTGACAATTACAGTCATTTAATTTAATATAATCAATGCAAAGGGCAATCACAAATGGTAAATCATTTGTGAATGTTTTTTATTAAGCGGATATGGCGGAATGGCAGACGCGCCAGACTTAGGATCTGGTGTCCTAGACGTGGGGGTTCAAGTCCCTTTATCCGCACCAAATCAAAAAAACACAATGTATTGTATAGTAAAGCACAATTTTAACGCAATATATTGTGGTTATTGACTTTTAGGTACAATTTAGGTACAAAAAATAAAAAAACGAGGGCTTATCTGCCCCCGTTTTTGTTTACAAAATACTCGTCTGTTATGCCCATGCGCTTTGTGATGAGCAAGTTTTGATTTTCAAAAACCGCCGTTTTTCGCCGCAAAAAATAAACGGCGTTGTTGATTGCCGAGAACGTCGCCCCGACGAGCAGGAATGAGTTTGTAACAATTTCGTACACGATGCCCGTCCATGTCGGCGCCCAGCTGAATATCGTCATGAACGCAACGCCGACGAGAAAAAGCGCGGCCTTTGCAAGGTTTTGATTTCTAGTGATTTTTTTCGCATGAAATCTGACAGCGGTCGTCTTTTCAATGTCCTCGCCGAGCATGTCCAAAAGGTCGTCGCCCGTGAGTTCGTCGATTTGCACTTTGCCGTTAAGCACTTCAAGCACCACTTTTTTGAGCCGCTTTTTGTCCTTATCACTCAAAAGATACTTTTTTGCGGCGGAGTCAAGCCACTCTTCAATGTTGACAATATCCGTCGGCAAGTCTTTAAAATCGAGCCTGACGGTCACTTTATGCATACGGCGCGAACATTCGGTCGCGTACCTTTCGGCGTTCTCTGCCTTAATGGCGGCGTCAAGCGCGTCGAATAGCTGCTCATCTTTTATTTTTTTTACCTTTTTTCGCTTTGTCTTCACCGCTACGCTGTATCGCGTGTTGTCGGCGTTTTTCCTGTTGTTTAGGTCAAGCGCAAAAATGGCGTTATAAATCACCATTGTGACGGCAAGGCGTACAAGCACGTTGAGCCAATGTTTTTTTTAGGATGTTAGAAAAGTCGGAAAACTGTTTTTTGTACTCTATAAAACTGTACCGGCTTATTCCCAGCCTTGCGGCCATTTCCTCCTCCGTTGCGCCGTTTCTACACCAGTCCTCGACTTCGTTAAGCCTGGGCAAAACGTGCGTTTCGTATTTTCCGGGTCTGCCCAAACTCAACACCTCCTTTTTTGAACATAAAAAAAGACACTCGCTTGAGTGCCCTTTTTATTTTTTTATTGCTTTTTCAGCGGTTCGCCCCAAATGTCTTTTCCCTCGGCAACAAGTTTTTTTGCTTGATTTATTGATATCAAATTACATTCGTCCTTTTCATCTGGTTCAAGTTCATTTTCAAACCCTTCATACATCCAACCACAAACTGGGCATTCATCAAACGAACCGCCTTCAAATTCTGTATTACAGATAAAACATTTTACTTTATTTCCCATAAGTTATCTTGCTCCTTAGTTCGAAAAAATCTTTTTTCAGTACAAAATTGATAGGTATGAATTATTCCTACTTCACTAGCAACGGCAAGTTCTTTTGTTTCTTTGTTGTATTTATAAAAACGTTTCCTTGCTT
This sequence comes from uncultured Clostridia bacterium, assembly GCA_944336125.1. Taxonomy (GTDB): domain Bacteria; phylum Bacillota; class Clostridia; order Christensenellales; family CAG-314; genus Heteroclostridium. Next base: position 14,781 of record CALVLA010000008.1, read on the forward strand.
CAGAAAAATACATGTTTCCTTGCTTACTATTAAAAAACAATATAGCTCTTCTTATGTACTCTTTCTCATTTAGCCCCATTTCCTGCGCGTGCCTTAAATGATGTTTTGTCTTTGGCCTATTAAAACCTATGGCTTGCGGAATTTTTTTCACATCTCGCTTAATACCGCTTGCCATGTCGGAATTATAGCGTTTTTCTAGTTTTTCTCTTTCTTCGGCTTTATCGCCAGTCTTTGCGTCGTACCTTCCTGTTTTTCCTAACAGCTCATTGTATTTTTCTACCGCCTGCTCAGTCGTCATTTTGCTCGTGTCAACGCCTTTGTCTTTCAGAACGGCATAAACCATAGGTATAAAGTTTCCTGCCATTATTTTACCACCTCGCTTTTTAAAAGTAAATAGCAATAAAAAAACGGCAGCCGCTTGCTACCGTAAATCTTTTTTTCCACGATAGCATTATACCACGGTTTTTTGGCAAAAAAGTGCTGCACTTTTAAGAAATTTTTACCACCCCAACCAGTCCTCGACTTCGTTAAGCCTGGGCAAAACGTGCGTTTCGTATTTTCCGGGTCTGCCCAAACTCAACACCTCCTTTTTTTGAACATAAAAAAAGACACTCAGTTGAATGTCTTTCAATAATTATTATTATTTTTTATCATGACTTTCCAATTGTGCTCTTATGATATTATTAATAATTTTAATAATATCGAGGCAGTCATATTTATTTGATACAATAAAAGGCTTACTTTTAGATAAAAACTCCTGTAAAAATTCATCATCATCTTTTAATAAATCTTGCATAGTCTGATAAAAATTATCACGATACTTTTCATCATAAATATCAGAAATATTTTGTTTAAAGTAATCTAAATAATTACCAGTAACATTTAAAACTTTTCGAAAAAACTGTTTTTTATTTTCACTTATCATCTTGCAGGTTTTCCTTTATATTTGAATTGTTTTTAGTGACAAGTATTTGTTCTAACTCGGCCTGATCCTTCGAAACATCTATAAGTCTTAGCGAATCATTGTTCTTTTGATGTAATGCATTATCAAAACGATTATTACCAATTGTAAGGCTTTGAATAAATGGTAATAAAAAGATTAATATCCAAAAACAAAATATAATATTATATCCTGATAATACGACAAAATTCACACAATCATTCCAATTAAAGATAACAAATAATGAACTAGCAAGTAAAATAATTACCCAATAGATAATTCTTACATTTAGTTCATTAAATTTGCCTTTTTTTTTGCTCATAAATCTCTCCTATCCTTAGCATAGGATACATTGTAATTATTCTTTTGTCAATTTTTAAGACTAAATATAAGTTTTGTCTTTTTCTTATGATAGCATTATACTACGGTTTTTGGCAAAAAAGTGCTGCAACTTTTAAGAAATTTTTACCAACCCATATTGTAGCCCGAGCATTACTGCGTATGTAATAACATCCTCAACCCACTCGAACAAGGCGCGCCGTGAAACATAAAGTTTCTCGCAAAGTCGCCACTCTCTTTGTCGTTCGAAGTACTTAAGCCGAACGAGCGTGTCTTTGCCCGTCCCCAAGGAACACGCAAAACTGTGGTTTAAGGAACTCAACGGTCTCGGAGATACTGCTGAAAATCTGCTCCATGCCGCAGAAGGCGAAAACTACGAATGGACAGACATGTACGATGGATTTGCAAAAACCGCCGACGAAGAAGGTTTTCCTGAATTGGCGGCAAAATTCAGATTGGTTGCCGCAATCGAAAAACACCACGAAGAACGCTACCGCGCACTTCTCAAAAACGTAAAAATGGCCGAAGTTTTTGCAAAAAGCGAAGTCAAGGTTTGGGAATGCAGAAACTGCGGACACATCATTGTAGGAACTGCCGCTCCTGAAGTCTGCCTACCTGCGCGCATCCTCAAAGCTTTTTTGAAATCAACTGCGAAAATTACTAATCGCAAAAGTTAAGCAAATTTTATTTTAATATCCCCTTTAATTAAATACTTGCAAACAATTTAAGCCTGCGCCTGTTTTAATAAACTGGCGCAGGCTTAAAAATTGCCTTGTTCTTAATTAAACTGTCTTTAAAGTTATTTTTTACTTGCCGATTTCACTGTTGTTTGTTTAATTTTACAGCAACAAAATGCAAGTCAAAACGGTATGAATTTATTTAGTAAAGCGGTTGCACGGCTTGTAAAAATTTAAATTTTTTCAAGCAGATTTTTTATCGCTTTGGCTCTGTGGCTGACAGAGTTTTTTTCTTCGGCGCTTGCCACCCCAAAGCTTTTTTTAAGCTCGTCGGAGAAAAACATTACATCATATCCGAAACCGTTTTGCCCCTCTTCTTCCGTCATGATTTTTCCTTTTGTTTCGCCTTTGCCGAAAAACACCTTTTCGTCATGTGAGATAAAGGCAACGACGCTCACAAACCTCGCCTCGCGGTCAGAAACACCCTTTAACGCCGCAAAAAGCTTTTCCCTATTATCTTTATCAGACGCGTGTTCACCGGCGTAGCGGGCCGAATAAATGCCCGGCTGTCCGTTAAGTGCCTTTACTTCAAGACCGCTGTCGTCGGCAAGAACGCACAAATCTGTTTGATTTTTAACGTGCCTTGCTTTTAAAAGAGCATTTTCCTCAAAGGTTTTTCCCGTCTCCTCGACATCGCAGTCAAGCCCCAGTTCGGTAACGGAATAAACGTGTTCGAATTTGTCGCCCAGCATTTGTTTGAATTCTTTTAACTTTCCTTTGTTTCCGGTAGCAATTACAATATCCATAGAAAAATGATAACAAAAAAACCGCTTTGTTTCAAGCGGTTTTTGTCATCAAAGCAGAATGCAAAGCAATCCGCCTTTGTTTTCGTTCACAACCCTTCCGACGGTTTTTCTCACCTTGTTTTGAACGTCGACAGGCATTGCCGAAACTTTGCTGCAAAGCCCTTCCTTTGCCAGTTCCGAAAGACTTTTGCCGAACATATTTGTGTTCCAAATTGATTTTGGATCTGCCTCAAAGGAACTTAACATATATTCGCTTTGCTGCTGCGAACCTACAATAGGCGAAACTGTTGTTTCGACGTCCACTTTCATAATGTGCAAAGTAGGTGCGCTTGCTTTAAGTTTAACGCCGAACTGCGAGCCTTGTTTCAAAAGTTCAGGCGTTTCGAGGTGCATAGTGTCGTCGTTTGGCATCACTATGCCGTAGCCTGTTTCTTCAGCCGCCTGTAATGCGCGGCTGACTTTTTCGTATTCCTTTTTAGCAAAGGTCAGTTGTTTTACGTAATGCATGAGGCTGTATTCGTCGCCGATATCACAGTCTGCCTCTTCGGAAAGCATTTTGAAAAACAGTTCCGGACGAGCCTGAATTTCACACTCTGCAACACCCTTTCCCGCTTCGATGACCACACCTTTGCACGGATAAATGTTTTGAGAGCCTTCAAACATGTTTTCCAACAAATCACAGTCCTTCATTTTTTTGACCGCAAGCGATTTGTCCGAAACTTCCTTGATTATTTCTCTAATGACGCTGTTTGAAATGTCGAGAGTTCTCATCCATTTAGGAAGGTTTACCTTAACGGATGACACAGGAAACTCGCCCAAAACAGCTTCCATAATTTCAGCCACCGTATCCGCCGACATATTTTTCACGTCAACGGTAAGAGTAGTTACGTCATACTTTTCGGCAAGGGCGCTTCTGAGTTTTTCCGTTTCCTGCGATTCAGGACGCGAAGTGTTTAAAATAAGCACGAAAGGCTTACCTAAAGCTTTGAGTTCATTAACTACCCTTTCCTCCGCAGGCACGTAGTTAGCACGAGGAATTTCGGTAATGCTTCCGTCGTTGGTAACCACAACGGCAATTGTCGAATGTTCGGAAACGACTTTTTTAGTACCAAGTTCGGCAGCCTGTTCAAAAGGCATTTCCTTTTGCGACCAAGGAGTTTTTACCAAGCGCTGTTTGTCGTCCTCGTAGGCCCCCGCAGCGCCGTCAACCATATAGCCGACACAATCGATAAGTCTGACGTTAAGCGACAAGTTGTCCTTAAGCTTGATGCCGACGCTTTCGGACGGAACGAATTTGGGCTGAGTGGTCATAACGGTTTTTCCGTCCGCCGACTGAGGAAGTTCGTCCACCGCCCTGTTTTTTTCGTTTTGTTCGGTAATATTGGGCAGTACCAGCGACTCCATAAATTTAGAAACGAAGGTGGATTTTCCGGTTCTTACCGGTCCCACCACTCCGACGTAAATATCGCCGTTTGTTCTTTCAGCGATATCGCCGTAAATATCGTAATTGTTCACAGGCAGTTTCCTCCGACTACATATAATTGCTAAAATATATTAAAAGAAAATGCCTTATAGAACAAAAAAACGGCTCATAAGAGCCGTTTAAAATTCAAATTTTTTCGTCGGTATTGTTTTCTGAACTTGCCTTTTTCTTTTTGGAAAAAGCTTTTCTGATGCCCGTTTTGTTTTCGCAGCCGGTGACAAGTCTTTTAATGTTGCTTCTGTGGGCTATGATTACGGCAAGCCATACGATTGCCATAACAACTATGAAAATCCAAATATACCCACACTCCGCGATAAACGGTTCGGTGAAAAACCTTACAGTATTCTGCACGAAAAGAGCGGTGGCAAAAAACAAGGCAAACACACTCATATAATCCCACGCTATGAGTAAAATCAAGCCAATTACAATAAAAATTGCCGTCCACATAGGTTGCAGTACCAAAAATGCCCCTATTGTTGTGGCAAACCCTTTGCCACCCTTGAACTTTAAAAACACGGGATAAATATGCCCCAGCACAGCACACATCGCAAAAAAGTAACCGGCAAACGCAATTACCGCACTTTCTGCGCCCACTGCGTATTTGAAAATCAAAATACCGGCAAGCGCCGCAATAACGCCTTTTAAAGCGTCAAGCAAAAAGGTCATGACTCCGAACTTAAATCCGAAAGTCCTAAGCATGTTTGTGGTGCCGGGATTGCCGCTGCCGCAAGTTCTGATGTCTTTTTTCATCTTAAACTTGGATATCAAAACGGCATAGTTGACGTTGCAAAACAGATATACGGCTATACCGCCCAAAAGCAGCTGCCACCAAAAATCCAAAATCATCGTTAAACTTCCTTTTCGTCCTTGCTTCTGACGATTACTTTAATAGGCGTCCCGTCAAAGCCGAAAGCTTTCCTCAGGCTGTTTTCGAGATACCGTTTGTAAGAAAAGTGCATAAGCGACGCATCGTTTACGAAGATGACGAATGTAGGCGGCTGAACCGCAGGCTGAGTCGCGTAAAGAATTTTAAGTCTTCTGCCCTTTTTTGCAGGAGGTTCCACCGTAAGCGTAGCGTCTGTTATGACGTCGTTCAAAACGCCCGTGGTAACTCGCAGCAAAGATTTTTGGTAAACGTAATTTGCCGTTTCAAGCAGTTTGTTTACCCTTTGGCCTGTTTTTGCCGAAACGGTGAGCGACTTAAAATACTCCATAAATGCCAAGTCGCATTTGAGTTTTTTGTTGTATTTTTCCACTGTAAAGGTGTCTTTTTCAATTAAATCCCATTTGTTGAGAACTATTACGGAAGGCTTGCCCTGTTCATGTACGTAGCCAGCTATTTTCACATCCTGTTCGGAAAGCTCCTCCGAAGCGTCAAGCACAACCAAACATACGTCTGCGCGTCTTACTGCCGCCAGCGAACGCAAAATGCTGTAATACTCTACAGAGTCCTCGCCTATGCTTCTTTTTCTCCTTATTCCGGCAGTATCGATGATGAGGTACTTTTGTCCGTCAACCTCAAAAGGAGTGTCTATTGCGTCACGCGTAGTGCCTGCTATATTTGATACTATTGTACGCTCAAATCCCAAAATTTTGTTTACAAGCGAAGACTTTCCGGCATTAGGCTTTCCAACAACGGCGATTTTTATTACGTCGTCGTCATCTTCATGCATAATGTCCTCGTCGAAATGACTTACTATTTCGTCAAGCAAGTCACCCACGCCCTTCATGTGCTCGCTGGAAATCGGAATAGGTTCGCCCATTCCCAATTCATAAAATTCCGACAAGTCCTCTGCAGGGAAGTTGTCGATTTTGTTTACCACAAGCAGCACGCTTTTGCCTGAACGCCTCAAAAGGTTAGCCACGTCGTAGTCCTCTGCGGTAACTCCGTTTTTGCCGTCCACAAAAAACAAAATTACGTCGCTTATGTCCATGGCTATCTGCGCCTGCTTTCTGATATGTTTTGAAATTTCGTCGTTGTCTCCGAGAGAAATTCCGCCGGTATCTACCAATGTGAATTTGGCTCCGCACCATTCGACGTCAGCGTAAATCCTGTCGCGCGTAATGCCCGGCGTATCAAGTACAATAGACTTTCTGTCTCCCGAAACTTTATTGAAAAAGGTTGATTTGCCTACGTTTGGTTTTCCTACCACGGCAACAAGCGGTTTAGACATCTTTTTCTCCCTTCAACATTTTGCGGCAAAAATCCGCTCCGTCGTTTTCGACGGTTTCGACTTTTCTTCCAACTGCTTTTTTAAATTCGTCAAGCGTTACGTCGTCAAGAAATACATCCTTTATTTCCCTCAAAAGAACTCTCGGCAGTAGCACCGTGTCTCCAACCTCGGTTTTTGAAAGCGCAGCCAAAATATCCCTTGCAGTCAAAAGACCGCTTACCGTCACGCTTTTTCCGAAAAATTCGTTTTCTACCCTTATCACTTGGCACTTTACGCCAAACTTTTCTTTAAGTTCGTCTGCAAGGCTTTTTATGAAAGGATAAGCCGAAACTCCGGTCACCAAAGTAAAACTGCCTTCCTTTGCAGCCGAAAAGTTTTTTACGGCGTCGTCAAACTCCTTTTTAAACTTTGTGATAAGCCCCACGCCGTCTTCAATCTGGCTGAAACTGCCGTATTCTCCGTAAGTCGGGAAGTCTTTTTTTGCTTTAAGATAAAATTCGTCGGAGCAGTAAACAAATCTGCATCCGTTTTCCTCTTTGCACTTTTGTGCAAAACGATCTGTCATTTCAAGAACTTTTTTCGCGTCTTCTTCGTCAAGCGGTTTTACTTGTGTCAGACCGTCGCGGAATTTCGTAAGCCCCACAGGAACAACCGCAAGCGTGTTTACGTAAGGATAAAGCGCATAAAGGTCGTCCATGGTTTTTTGCAAAACTTCACCGTCGTTTACGCCGGGACACAACACTATCTGAGTGTGCATCGTAATGCCTGCGTCGGCAAACCTTTTCAAAAGCGGCATAATGTCCTGCGCCGTTTTGTTTTGCAGCATTGCCCTTCTTACGTTGTCGTCGGAAGCGTGTACCGAAACATAAAGCGGCGAAAACTTTTTTGAAAGTATCCTTTGAATTTCCTTTTCCGTCAGATTGGTAAAGGTAACGTAATTTCCCGCGGCAAAGGACATGCGCCAGTCGTCGTCTTTGAAATAAAGGGATTTTCGCATCCCCTTCGGCAACTGGTCGACAAAACAAAATATGCATTTGTTTCGGCATGCGCGGGATTTCAAATAAGCCGATTCGTCGAAAGTAAGCCCCAAAGTTTCGTCGTTATCCTTTTCGATGTCGACGTCGACTTTTTCGCCGTCCTTGGTAAGCACGGTAATACTGAAAGTTTCCTGCCCTTCGTAATATTCGTAATCGAGAACATCGACGGCTTCTTCCCCGTCAAAAGCCAAAATCGAATCGCCTTTTTCAAGACCTATTTCGGCTCCTACCGAATTTTCATCGACAAATAAAATTTTAAGCATATATTTTGATTATTAAACAACACACAAAAAAAGTCAATAGAGGCTTTTCAAAAAAAGACCCGCCGACAGGCGGGCCTCAAAAAAGTCAATTACATTTTGGCAACTTTTGCTTTTGAGTAATCGATGCCGAAAGTTTCAACGGTAACGTTAGTAAAAACGATGGAGTGCTCAGGAACGTTGGAAAGAGTTCCGCCGTCCTTGACTGACCTTGATTCGGTAGAAACGTTAAACATATCGTTAACGAAACGCTGCCAAAGCCCCTCGCATACGACAGCTTCGCCGCCGTTGAGCGAACCCTTTGAGCTTACGATTTCGCCGAATACGCAGTAGTTGCCGTTTCTTTCGACGTTTTCGTTAAATACCATGTAAAACGCGGTAGAAGCCGTATCGAAAACAGCGCCGCTGCCTGAAATTCTGTCCATGGCAAGTACGCCGGGAACGTGCTTCATGTCGTTTTTGTCCCATTGGTTGGCTTCAAATTCGCCTTTGATGTAGTAGTTCTTTTTGTCGTTTACGATTTGATCGTTCTCGTCGATGTAGTACTGACCGCCTGTGATGTATGAAAGATTTTCGACGCTGCCGTCACCCATGTTTGCCGAGTGGATGATTTTGTTTTTGTAGTAACCCGACTGAACGAGCTGAACGAAGTTTGCCACAGTGCTCGGAGCCTTGTTGTAGTAAAGAACGTATGAAAGTTCAACAATTCTTTTTCCGAGACCGTCGTTGTTGTCGTACTCAAGAGTAAAAGTAACGACAGGGTTTTTATCTTCGGGGACGTTGAGCATATCGTTATCAGACAAAAAGCCTGTTGAGCAGGCGGTAAGGCTGAAAATCATAACGACAGTCAACATCAACAAGAAAAATTTTTTCATCATTTACCTCTGAATTTCGTAATCGCAGGAAACAGATTTTTCGACAACTGATTTAACGTATTGTTTGACAGGTTGGTGAACGGGATGATCCGCGTAAATTTTAAGATCCTCTTTGCTGTCGAAAAGACATACGAGAGAAACGTCGGCACTCCTGTCCTCGCCCATAAAATCGACGCCTGTCTCAATGTCTTTGAGAACGTCGATTTTTCCTTTCATCGAAAGGAACTGATTTGCAAGCGCCTGTTTTGACTCAGGGCTTTTGTCTTTGAGATAATACAATACAACGTGTCTAATCATAATTTCCCTATTATGCTAAAACATTATAATTCAAAAAAGAGTTTTAAGCAACTAAAAATAAAACGCTAATTAAAAGGGCGGCGAAATTTTTATGAGTTTTGTGTTTAAGTAACTCAAAAAACTTTGCTCAGGAAGTTTAAACGTATACTGTACTGCGCAAAGCGCCTGATTTTTAAAAGGAAACTGCCTGTTGATTTCGTTTGACGAGTACTTTCCGTCCCCGAGTATCGGGTGCCCTATAAAAGCCAGGTGCGCCCTTATCTGATGAGTTCTTCCGGTGTGGAGCCTGACGGTAAGCCTTGTATAGTTTTTGTAAGTTTCCTTGACGGTAAACTCTGTTTTAATAGGCACCGCCCCCTGTCTTTTTTGAGGATATATGTAAACCAACGATTTTTTAGCGTCTTTAAAAAGCCATGCCTCGAGCAGCGCGTGTTTTTGTTTTACGACGCCGTATACAAGCGTTTCGTAAAGCTTGTCCACCTGTCTGTTTTTGAAAGCGGAAAGAAGCTCCTCTTCCGCCTCATCGTTTTTGGCAAAACACACTATGCCCGACGTGTTTCTGTCAAGTCTGTTTACCGCCCTTATTTTTTGTCCTTCCTTTCCGAATTGTCTGTTAACCCTGCTTTCGAAGGATTTTTCGCCAAGTACTTCAATGCCTTCGGGTTTTACGGCAAACAAAACGTTGTCGTCCTGAAAAACCACCTGAGTTTTAACTTCGTCGTCGGCGTAAACCAAAACCGTTTCGCCGCCGCACAAAAAGGCGTCCTCTTTTTTTCGGACACCGTCCACTTTAACTTCGCCTTTTGAAATGAGTTTTTTGACCTTAAAAGGACCGAAATCGGTATTTTTCAAAATAAATTCCGAAAGCAAAATTTTACCGCCGCAGTTTTTCAGTTCTTTCATTGACGCACCCCGCGCATTTGAAACATTTGCCTTTGTATTTTACCACAAATACGGGAATTAAGGCAACAAACAGACAAAATGCCGAAGCAGCAAAACCCAATACCGCCGAAACTGAAAACAGTTTGTAAAATGTACAAAACAAAAAGCACACCGCATATGCCGCAAAAGTATTTATAAATACCGACAGCAATGCCGTTTTAGTTCCGCACTGCTTTTTTATCATGGCAATCGTAGCGAAACAAGGCGTATAAAGGGAAACGAAAATCAGCGCCGACATTGCGGGCAAAAAAGACAGCGACGCTCCTCCCGCAAAAAGCAACGCCATAGTTCCCGCAACCACTTCCTTTGCGGTAAGTCCCAAAACAAGCGAAACGCAAATACGCCAATCGTTAATACCTATAGGCTTGAACAAAAAAGCCACGCTTTGCCCTATGGAATACAGCAGCGAGTTTTCCTGCTCACAAAAGTTGAGCGAAAAGTCGAAACTTTTTAAAAACCACACCAACGCCACGCAGAAAAACAGCATTCCCGCAAGGCGAAACATAAAGGAAAGAATGTTTTTCCAGATGTTTTTTGCTATACGTCTGAAAGATGGCAAGCGCATAGGCGGCAATTCCATGACAAATTTTTCCCTATGTTCGCAGCCCTCAAAGTTTTTCAAAATCAATGCCACGGCAAAAGCCGCCAAAAAGCACACCGCATACATCAAAAAAGCAAAAAACAGCTCGTTTCCGTCAAATGCCTGCCCCGCAAGCGACATTATCGTAAAATAAACCGGCATTTTTGCCCCGCACGGAAAAAACGGCGAAACAAGCAAAGTGTGCCTTTGAATACTTTTGTTTTCAAGGTTGCCCGAAACAGCCACGGCGGTGGTGTTGCACCCGAGGCTCAGTATGAGGGTAAAAACGCTTTTTCCGCCAAGCCCCGCTTTTTGCATAAGTCCGTCAAGCATAAATGCTATTCGCGAAATATACCCCGTGTCTTCAAGCATATTCAAAAACAACAAAAGCAGCGCAACCTGAGGGGTAAACTTCGCGACGACGGCAACCCCCTCGAGAAGCACGTCTGACACGAAAGAGTTGAGCCAAAGCGGAGCGTCAACCTCCGAAAGCGACTGTCCGACGTAATTTTTGACATTGGCAAACACTCCGTCCAAAAACGACACCGCCCTTCCGCCGATACCGCCTTTGGCAAATACAAGCCAAAATACCGAAGCCAAAATTACGAAAAACAGCAAAAGCGAAAAAAATCTGCCGAAAAACAGTTTTTCGATTTTCGATACGCCCTCGTTGAAAATCAAAGAGTTTTTTACGACGCCGTCGATTTTTTCATATATCTTTTCCGCATCCTTTTTTACCGACACGGCAAGCAATTTTTGGGGCAAGTGTTTTTCAAGCAGATTTTTTAAAAATCTTTCGCACTGCCCTTTGTTTCTCGCGTCAACGACAAACACAGGTATTCCCAGTTCTTTCTCTATTTTTTCAGGATAAAAACTGCCGCCGCGTTTTTTCACTTCGTCTGCCATATTGACGACAAGAAACGGTCTGAATCCCATTTCCAAAAGCTGCATTGTCAAAAAAAGGTTTCGGGACAGATTTTTGCATTCCACCACGTTGACAATGTAAGCGTCGGGATTGTTTTCCAAAAACTCTTTGGATTTTTCTTCTTCCAGCGAAAAACAGTCAAGTGAATAAATTCCCGGTAAATCGGTGAGGCTTACGTCATAGTTTTTAAGGTACGTCGACTTTTCACCCACCGTAACCCCCGCCCAGTTTCCCGTTCTTTCGTCAAGTCCGCTGAGTGAATTAAAAAAAGTCGTTTTTCCTACGTTTGAATTTCCGACAAGCACGACTTTTTTCATTTTACCCTCCGTACAAAAATATTTTCGGCGTCAGTCATACGCAGGCAAAATACGCTGTTTCGTATTTTCACCGCAACAGAGCTTTTTAGCACGTCGAAGCCCATAAGTATAATTTTACTGTTTTTGACAAAACCCAAATCAAAAAGCCTTTTTTGCGAATCGGTTTTAGGCGAAAAACTCGCTATCGAGTAAAGGCAAAAAAGTTCGGCTTTTGAAAGAGGTAAGATTTCCGCCTTGTCCATACGGCATTTTATTTAAAAAAGGACAAATATATGACGCAGTGTTTTTTTATTTTGTTGCAAAACAAGCAAAATTTTGTTAATATAATTGACAATTAGTAGTAGATTTTCGGAGGTCGTTATGAGCAAAGTAAACAACTTGTCCGCTATTTTCGGGTGCAATGTTTTCAACGACAGCGTTATGCGTTCAAAGCTGCCGAAAAACGTTTACATTTCGCTGAAGCAGACAATTAAAGAAGGCGCGGAACTTGACAGCGCAATTGCGGAAGTTGTCGCAAGCGCAATGAAAGACTGGGCGATTGAACTGGGCGCAACACACTATTGCCACTGGTTTATTCCTCTCACGGGTTCGCCTGCGGAAAAACACAACGCGTTTTTGACACTCATAAGCCCCGACGAAGTAATTATGGAGTTTTCGGGCAAAAACCTCATAAAAGGTGAAGCCGACGCTTCGAGTTTTCCTAGCGGCGGACTCAGAGCAACCTTTGAAGCCCGCGGATACACGGCATGGGACTGCACAAGCCCGGCTTTCGTTAAAGACGGAACTCTTTGCATTCCTACCGTTTACACTTCTTATAACGGCGAAGCACTTGACAAAAAAGCGCCTTTACTCCGTTCGATGGAATGCGTATCCAACCAGAGCGTAAGACTTTTGAGGCTTTTGGGCGACAAACACGTTAACCGCGTTATGCCGTCTATCGGAGCGGAGCAGGAATACTTTTTGGTTGACGAAAAATATCACAGCCAAAGGCTTGACCTCAAATTTGCGGGAAAAACTCTTTTCGGAGCAATGCCTCCAAAAGGACAGGAACTTGACGACCACTACTACGGCAACCTCAAACAGCGCGTAAGCGAATTTATGGCAGACCTTGACGTAGAGCTTTGGAAACTTGGTATCACCAGCAAAACGAAGCACAACGAGGTTGCGCCCGCACAGCACGAGCTTGCCCCTATTTTTGAAATCGCGAGCGTTGCCTGCGACAGAAACCACCTCACCATGGAAGTCATGAAAAAGGTGGCGAAAAAGCATGGCATGAGATGCATGCTCAACGAAAAACCTTTTGAGGGAGTAAACGGAAGCGGAAAGCACAACAACTGGTCGCTTTCCACCGACGCTGGGGAAAATCTTTTCAACCCTAGCTCCGACCTCAAAAACAACAAACGCTTTTTGCTTTTCTGCGCGGCTGTTATCCGCGGCGTAGACCTGCACGCAGATCTTTTGAGGTTTTCGGTAGCTTCTGCGGGAAACGACTGCAGACTTGGCGGACACGAAGCTCCTCCTACCGTAATCAGTATTTTCCTGGGCGATGACCTTACCAATACCTTTGAACAGATTTGCACAGGTGTAAAAAACAACGACGTTCATCAGGCTTATCTCGATATGGGCATTAAAACCGTGCCTAACCTCAAGCTTGACTCGACAGACAGAAACAGAACAAGTCCGTTTGCCTTTACCGGCAACAAGTTTGAGTTCAGAATGCTTGGCGCCCCTACTTCGGTGGCAAGCTGCAACATTATGCTCAACACAATCGTTGCGGAGTCGCTTGACTACATTTCGACAAGGCTTGAAAAGGCCGCTGACATTCAGCAGGAAATCGACAACGTAATAAAAGATATTTACGAAAACCACAAACGCGTAATATTCAACGGAGACGGCTATTCGGAAGAATGGCGAAAAGAAGCAAAACGCCGCAAACTTCCTGAATTCAATGACACGGTAGACGTAGCTCCTTGCCTCACCAAAAAGGAAAACATCGAGTTTTTGGCAAATTACGGAATATTTACCCCTGTCGAACTTAACAGCCGATACGAAATTACTCTGCGCGTTTACAACAAAACCAAAAACATTGAGGCAAAAACCATGATAGACATGACTGAAAAGCAGTTTTTGCCTGCCGGTTTCGAATACGCAAACTGCCTGTCGAAAGGTGTAAAAAATGCCAAAGAAGCAGGTATCGAAAGCGTATACGCTCTTGAAAAGAAAAAGGCAGAACAGTTCGGAGCAATTCTCAACGACATACAGTGTGCGCTTGACGAACTTAAAGCAAGCCTGCAGGAAGCTTACGACGTCAAATACGGTCAGACACTCAAACGCGCTACCGTTTACCGTGACAAAGTAGACTCCTCCATGAAAAAGCTTCGCAAAGCTGTAGATACCATGGAAACGGTTATTCCTCGCAAACTTTATCCTGTACCAACTTACGTCGAACTGCTTTTCGGCGTGGATTAAAACAAAACAAAACGGACGGTTTCCCGTCCGTTTTTTTATTTGTCATTTTTGTTTTTACGCTTGTTGACCGCCTGAGTCAGCAAGTATTCTATTTGTCCGTTGATTGACCTGAAATCGTCCTCCGCCCAACGACTTACGTCGTCGTACAAACTTTTAGACAGTCTGAGTAAAATTTGTTTTTTCTCGCCGTCGTTAGGTTTTGCCATCAGTAAATACTTCCGCTGTTGACGATAGGCTGAGCGTCTTTATTGCCGCAAAGTACGACAAGCAGGTTGCTTACCATCTGTGCTTTACGTTCCTCGTCAAGCTCGACGATTTCGTTTTTGCTCAGTTTTTCAAGCGCCATCTGCACCATTCCCACCGCGCCTTCGACAATCATCTGTCTTGCGGCAATAATTGCGCTTGCCTGCTGTCTTTGAAGCATTGCGGCGGCTATTTCAGGCGCATAGGCAAGATGCGAAATCCTAGCTTCGAGAATTTCGATACCGGCGATATCAACCCTTCCCTGCAATTCCTGTTTAAGCATTTCGGCAATTTCCATACTGCTGCCTCTGAGAGATTTTTCGTCCCCTTCTTCCGAAACGTCGTAAGGATAAAGTCTTGCGACCTGTCTGATCGAAGCGTCCGCCTGCGTTGAAACAAAATCAAAATAGTCATCAACGTTAAACACTGCTTTTGCGGTGTTGATTATTTTCCAAATGACGACAACGCCTATTTCAATCGGGTTGCCCTCAAGGTCGTTTACCTTTTGTTTTCCGTTAGTCAAAGTAATGGCTTTGAGCGAAAGTTTTTTCTTCGGAGCGGTAAAAGTAGATCCGAGTGCCGCGATTGTGTCTTCACCCATTTTTCCCGAAGGCGCAACACCTTTTGTTTTTGACGAAGCGTTAGCGCAGAAAGGATTTACCCAATAAAAACCTTCCGTTTTTACAGAACCGACGTATTTTCCGAACAATGTCAAAACAATGGCTTCGTTAGGTCCCACGATTCTGAATCCCGCGCACATAATCATGACGGCAAACATCACCAAAAATGCGCCTATAAACAAAACGAGGCTAGGCGCCGTAACGGCGTCCCCTTCCTGGGTAAGCCTGATAATTCCCACCACAAACATAGCAATGGCGGCAATACCCAGCAAAATAACCAAAAACAGCATTGCAAAACCGTTTTTCGGTTTAAGCTCCTTTTCCTGATATTCCTTTTTTACGTTTTCTGACATAAGTCCCCCTTCGATATCGTATGTGATATCATTTTGATATCACAATAATATATCACTTTGAAAAATATGTCAACAGGCAAATAAAAAAAGCAGGCATAAAACCTGCTTTTTATTTTTTATAAGTCATAAGGGTTTTTGATAAGAATTGCCTCGTCGCGGTTAGGGCCTACGCCTATCATGCAAACTTTTGCTCCGGTAACCTGTTCGATAGCCGCCACGTAATTTTTAACATTGTCAGGCAAATCTTCGAATTTGCGGATTTTCGAAATGCTGTCGTCCCAGCCGTCAAACTCCTTGTAAACGGGTTTGCACTTGGAAAGAGTTTCGAGGTCGGCAGGATAATGATCGATTATTTTTCCGTCAAGTTCGTAAGCTACGCAAATTTTAAGTTTTTTGACGCCTGCAAGAGTATCAACTCTCGTCAAAGCAATTTGGTCCATACCCGAAATAAGCGCCGAGTGTTTTACGACTACAAGGTCAAGCCAGCCGATACGGCGAGGTCTGCCGGTAACGGTACCGAATTCCCCACCCTTTTCGCGGATGAAGTCGCCTGTTTCGTCAAACAACTCGGTGACAAACGGACCTGCGCCGACACGCGAAGTGTAAGCTTTTACGACGCCTACCACGCTGTCGATTTTTTTAGGCGAAAGACCTGTACCTGAAGGCACTCCGATTGACGATGGGTGCGAAGAGGTAACAAACGGATATGTACCGAAGTCAATGTCAAGCAATGCGCCCTGCGCTCCTTCGAAAAGGATTTTTTTGCCTTGGCTTACCATGTCGTTAAGCAAGGTCACGGTGTCTCTCACGTAAGGTTTGAGCCTTTTTGCGAGAGCCGTGTATTCTTCAAGCAAAGCTTCGTAGTCGATAGGAGCTTCGCCGTAAACTTTTTGTATAAGTTCGTTTTTGGCTTCGACGTTCTTTTTCAAAAGCGAAGGAAATACGTTTTCGTTGACAAAGTCGCAGACTCTAATGCCCGAGCGTTCCTCTTTGTCCATATATGCAGGGCCTATTCCGTTTTTGGTAGTACCGATTTTGTCGGAAGCCGAACGCTTTGACTCACTGAGTTCGTCAAGTTTGTTGTGATAAGGAAATACGATGTGAGCTCTGTCTGAAACTACAAGGTTATCGCAGGAAATCCCATCTTTTTTGAGGTTGTCCACTTCTTTGAAAAGACCTTTTACGTCAACGACCACGCCGTTTGCCACAACGTTCAAAACGTGAGGATAAAGTATTCCGCTAGGTATAAGCCTTAATTTAAAATACTTGTTGTCAACGGCAACCGTATGACCGGCGTTGTTTCCGCCCTGAAACCTTACGACGGCGTCAGCCTGTGCCGAAAGATAATCGACAAAACGACCTTTTCCTTCGTCGCCCCATTGTGCACCGAATACCACGAGATTATTGTTCATAGTCAACTCCTTTGCATAAAAAACTATACCATAAAACAGAAAAAAAATCATCTGTTTTATGGTATTTTAAAAAGGTTTAGCCTTCGTCGCTGACCACGTAATCGCCCTGAGCTTCCTGACCGTTTACCGCCGCAAAAGACTGTCCGCAACGTGAATCGAAAAGCCTGACAAGAATAACGTCATCGCCTATTTTCACCACGTTGCGCCAAGGAATAAAAATGTCCTCCCTGTTTTTGAAAAACCTTCTGTCACTGGGAACGACAAGCCCTGTCACTTTGCAAGTGGCGCATGAGATCACCATATCGCAAATTCTCCCAAGTCTTTTTCCGTTTATGGTATTGACAACTTCCTTGCTTCTCAGTTCGTTGTATGTTATGTCCATAAGCCCTCACCGCTAATTTATATGCGGTGCGGTTTCGTTTAATGACATCATCTGACGAATTCTGTCGAAAGCGCTTTTTTCAAGCCTTGACACCTGTGCCTGTGATACTCCCACTTCAGCAGAAATTTCTGTTTGTGTTTTTCCCTCGAAGTATCTTTTTCTTAAAATTTGTTTTTCCCTGTCGTTAAGTTTTTCAAGTGCCTGACTTAACGATACGCTTTCGAGCCACCTCTCGTCGTTGTTTTTTTTGTCGCCTATCTGATCCATTACCAAAAGTGACTCGCTGTCATCGTTAAAAACAGGTTCAAACAACGACACCGGTTCGCTTATCGCATCCAACGCATCCTTTACGTCGGCGTAAGGCAAATTTATTTCGTTGGCAATTTCCTGCAAACTCACTTGTCTTTCGGCGCCTTCTTCCAGTTTTTCCCTCGCTTTAAGGGCAAGGTAAGCCGTGTCTCTTGTACTTCTGCTGACATGTAAACTGTTTCCTTCCCTTAAAAGACGCCTTATCTCGCCTATTATCATAGGCACGGCATAAGTCGAAAACCTGAGATTGTACGACATATCAAAGTTATCCACCGCCTTGACAAGGCCTACACACCCCGCCTGAAAAATGTCATCCATTGTTTTTACTCTTGCCGAATAACGCTGAACAACCGAAAGAACAAGCCGCATATTGCACATAATGTACCTTCTGCGTGCAATTTTGTCCCCTTGTTTGACTTTTTTCATCAGTTCGTCGGATTCCTTTTTTGTTAGTTTCGGAAGCGTCGAAGTATCTATTCCGCAAATGGTAACCTTTTTTTTCATACCCACCTCTTTAGTTTTTATTAGTGTGTCAAATATCGGCAAAAAGTATACCCGACAGCAATTGACATACAAATACAATTGACATAAAATAAACTAAAGAGGCAGAAATGTTAAATTTTTCCACATCGATTGAACAATTTACCGAGCAGCTTTCGCTTGAAGCGTTGGGGCTTAATTTAAATAAAAAAACCGTTGCGATTGTTTCGGCTTACAACGAATTGTCTGTTTCCAACTCGGGACTTGACAAAATTTGCGAGCAAGTGAAAAAAGGTATTCTGTCAAAAGACTTCAATGCCATTACTTTCAATTTGCCAAATCTTTGCAGCGACCTCACCATGGGTTCCGAGGCGAACAAATACGTTTTGCCGCTAAGAGACAACATAGCCGATTCGGTAGAAATGCTGGCGTCATTCCAGGCAATCGACGGCTTTGTTTTTGTGGCAAATGACGCCGCGACCGTTGCGGGAATGCTTATAGGATGTATGAGAGTAAACGTTCCTTCCCTGTTCATTGGCGGCGGAACAATGAAAACGGCACTCATAGGCGACAAAAAAATGGGATTTTATTCTGCCTATGAAACGCGCGGTCTTTTGAAAAGCGGAAAAATAAATTTGACCGACCTCGAAAAAATTCAGCACGACCTTATTCAGGGAAACGGAAACGCAAGCGACAACTACCCAAGCAACAGTTCGCTTGTCATAGCCGAAGCAATGGGTCTCGCGCTGCCTAGAGTATCCACTTTGCCAGCCGACGACAAATCACGTTTTGAACTTGCGGAAAAAACAGGCGAAACAATTTGCACAATGATAAAAAACCTGATGACCCCTCGCTCAATCGCCTCAGCCGAAAGTATTAAAACGGCGGCTTGCGTGGATATAGCCCTGGGTTCGTCATCCACAAGCGTAATCAACCTTATCGCCATATCCCACGAAACGGGAAACGACATCGACTTTTCATACTTTGACGAACTTTCAAAATCTGTTCCGCGAATCGTCAACATATCTACAAGGCAGCAGTGCTTCATGGAAGATTTTGACAGCGCAGGCGGCGTTTATGCGGTAATAAAACAGCTTATCACATGCGGAAAAGTTGACGGAATTTACAAAATATTTGACGGCACGCTTATGCGCGACAACATTGACAACATGGAGTTTGAACAAAGCGACGTCATAAAAAACATGTCTAAGCAAAAGAAAAACTCCTTCACCGTAATGTACGGAAACATCGCGGAAGAAGGAGCGATAGGCTTTTTCAACGAAGTCGAAAGTTTTTCGGGACCTGCCAGAGTTTTCGAAAACGAGGAAACCGCTTTGGACGCCATATCGGCAAAAGTAGTCAAAGCGGGCGACGTTGTTGTCATAAGAAACGAAGGACCTGTCAGCGGTCCGGGAATGCGGATAGTTTACCTCCCCCTTTCCATGCTTGTAGGTCTTGACCTTGACAAAAAGGTTGCGGTAATTACAGACGGACGTATTCCTGATATTTCGCGAGGCATTGCAATCGGCTGCGTAAACAAGGAAACAGCCGATAAAGACGGCGTCCTTGACGTAATCAAAAACGGCGACATCATAGAAATAAACATGACAAAGCGCAGAGTCAACGTCAAGCTTAACGCAAGAGACATAGCAGTACGCAAAAAATACGTCGAGCCAAATATTCCCGAAGTGGGCGCGTTTTTGAAAAAGTATTCAAAAACAGTCTCCCCTTCAAATCAAGGCTGCATCACGGGGGTTGACAAAAAACAATCCGAATAAAAAAAGAGCGTCGTAACGACGCTCTTAATTTTTTTACTTTTGGCTTTTTTCGATATAGTCGACAACGTCTTTGATTGTCTTCATTTCCATGGCAACTTCGTCAGGAATAGTCAAATTGAATTCCGTTTCCAAAGCCATAATCATTTCGACAACGTCAAGAGAATCGGCTCCCAAATCGTTGATGATGTCGGATTCCATTTTAATTTCGTCTTCCGAAACGTTGATTTGAGCCGCAAGCATTTTTTTGATTTTTTCAAATACCATGGTTATACCCCCTGTTTGAACATATTCACATTATAAACTAAAAATGAAAAATGTTCAACACTTTTTTGCTTTTAGTCAGCGTAACCGATAGCTTCGATTTCGATAAGAGCGTCCATAGGAAGTCTTGCGATTTCGATGCAGGTACGAGCAGGGTAGTTTGAAGTGAAGTAAGTGCCGTAAATTTTGTTAACAGCCGCAAAATCGTTCATATCCTTAAGGAACACGGTAACTTTGATTACGTTTTCCAATTTGCTGCCGCCCTCTTCGAGAACTGCGATGAGGTTTTTGAAAGCAGCGTTAGTTTGTTCTTCGATGGAAGGACCGGCGAATTTACCGGTAGCAGGGTCAAGACCGAGCTGTCCGCTTGTAAACACCAAAGAATCAAATTTAAAGCCGTGTGAATAAGGGCCGATAGCAGCCGGAGCTTTTGAAGAAATAAGTGGTTTTTTCATTATAAAATCCCCCTTTTAGGTTTTATTTTATTGAGGGTATTATAACAAAAATACGATTGATTTGTCAACATTCACAAGTCATCGGCGTCCTGCAAAGGATTTTTTTCATCCGAAGGAAGTCCCGTATAACTTCCGAGAGTATCCGTTTCGCTGTGAAAATTTTTAACTATTTCTTCAAGGAGTTTTTCAACCGATTTTTTGTGTTTTTTCATAAAGTACCTCCAACCACAGTTTTTGCATAAAACCAAATAAAATACAAAAAAAACGCAGGCTTGCCTGCGTTTTTGGTTTTTTATTAAAATTCTGCGTTTCCGACAGTACGAGGGAAAGGAAGCACGTCCCTTATGTTGTTTACGCCGGTGAGGTACATGACCATTCTTTCAAATCCGAGACCGTAACCGGCGTGTTTTGTTCCGCCGTATCTTCTGAGGTCGAGATACCACCAGTAGTCTTTTTCGCTGAGGTCAAGTTCCTTCATGCGACTTGTCAAAACATCGATACGTTCTTCCCTTTGGCTGCCGCCGATAAGTTCGCCGACGCCCGGAACAAGCATATCCATTGCTGCCACAGTTTTGCCGTCGTCGTTCATACGCATGTAGAAGGCTTTGATTTCCTTAGGGTAATCTGTAACAAAAACAGGTCCGTGATAAATTTTTTCGGTAAGATATCTCTCGTGTTCTGTCTGCAGATCACAGCCCCATGACACTTTAAACTCAAAGTTGTCGTTGTTTTTCTCCAAAATTTTGACTGCCTCGGTATATGAAACCTGACCGAATTTACTATTGAGCAAATTGTTAAGTCTTTCTTTAAGACCTGTATCGACAAACTGATTGAAGAAATCCATTTCCTGCGCGCAGTTTTCCATAACGTAGGAAATAATGAATTTTACCATATCCTCGGCAAGCTTCATGTTGTCGTTGAGGTCGGCAAAAGCAATTTCAGGCTCAATCATCCAAAACTCTGCCGCGTGACGAGGCGTGTTGGATTTTTCCGCCCTGAAAGTAGGTCCGAATGTATAAACGTTTCCAAATGCCATTGCATAAGTTTCGGCATTGAGCTGTCCCGAAACGGTGAGGTTTGCCGATTTTTCAAAAAAGTCCTGTTTGTAATCGACGTTGCCGTCAGCGGTTTTAGGAACTTTTGCCATGTTCATGGTCGTTACTCTGAACATTTCGCCCGCGCCCTCACAGTCGCTGGC
The DNA here is from genome assembly GCA_944336125.1 of uncultured Clostridia bacterium. Lineage (GTDB taxonomy): Bacteria > Bacillota > Clostridia > Christensenellales > CAG-314 > Heteroclostridium. The sequence continues at coordinate 36,393 of CALVLA010000008.1, forward strand.
GGTAATAATTGGAGTGTGAACGTATACGAAATTACTTTCCTGAAAGAATTTGTGAATTGCGTATGCGGCCACCGAACGGACTTTCATCACCGCATTAAACAAATTTGTCCTAGGTCTCAAGTGAGCTATTTCACGCAAAAACTCAACGCTGTGTCTTTTTTTCTGCAAAGGATAATCAGGCGTGGATTTTCCTTCAACTTCGATTTTTTCCGCCTTAAGTTCAAAAGGCTGTTTATTTTCGGGAGTAAGAACAAGCGTTCCCTCCACTCTTACGGCGCTTCCTACGTTAAGTTTTGAAATTTCGTCGAAATTGTCAATTTTTCCGTCTTCGAAAACGACTTGAAGGCATTTGAAGCAGCTTCCGTCGTTAAGCTCCATAAAGCCGAAAACTTTTGAGTCCCTTATCGTCCTTGCCCAACCGCAAACTTTGATTTTTTTGTCAGCGAAACTTTTTGAGTCCGCAAAAACCTGTTTAATGTATGTCCTGTCCATTTTTTATTCACCAAGTAAAATTTTATTTTCTCATTTTTCTGAGGAACGGAGGAATATTGCTGTCCTCTTCCTGCTGCAATCTAGGGCTGAACGGATCTTCGTTTTGCCTGTATGACTGCGGCTGCTCGTATGAAGGCTGAGCAGGTCTTTGCTGAGGCTGCGCCTGTTCTTCCTTCTTTTCGTGCTGAGCAAACACGAAATCTATCCTCTCGTGTCCCAAAAACGGACGAGCGGTGGTTTCGAATTTTTTAGGTTTTTCCTCACCGAAAGCTTCGTTTTTTTCGTTTTCGCTCTTGCCGAAGCCTGTAGCGATGATTGTTACCTGAACTTCCTCTTCGAGGTCGTCGCGGATGTCCGCACCGAAAATAATGTTTGCCTTTTCATCTACTACTTCGTGAATAAGGCTTACCGCGTGCTGAACTTCACCCATAGTAAGGTCAACGCCGCCAGTAATGTTTACGATAACGCCGGTTGCGCCTTCGATTGTAGTTTCAAGCAGCGGACTGTACACGGCTTGTCTTATCGCGTCGATTGTGCGGTTTTCACCTCTGCCGACGCCAAGTCCCATGTGTGCCATGCCGGTGTTTTTCATGATTGTCCTGACATCAGCAAAATCGAGATTGATGAGCGCAGGGAAAACGATAAGGTCAGAAATACCTTGAATACCCTGACGCAAAACGTCGTCGGCTCTTCTGAAAGCCTCAACCATAGTAATGTCTTTGTTGAAGTTTTGGGTAAGTTTGTCGTTAGGAATGACTACAAGCGTATCGACGTTTTTCCTGAGGTTGGCAATTCCGAGGTCTGCGTTGGACATCCTTCTGCGCCCTTCGAAAGCAAACGGTTTGGTAACCACCGCTACCGTCAGTGCGCCCAGTTCCTTAGCGATTGCGGCAACAACCGGAGCAGCTCCGGTACCTGTTCCGCCGCCCATGCCCGCAGTAATGAAAACAAGGTCAGTACCTCTCAACGCTTCGGCAATCGCCTCTCTGCTTTCCTCAGCGGCTTGTCTGCCCACTTCAGGGTCAGCGCCCGCGCCCAAACCTTTTGTGAGTTTTTCACCGATTTGTATGCGCTGAGTAGCCTTTGAAAGATAAAGCGCCTGCTTGTCCGTATTGATTGCGACAAAATTTGCACTTTTGATACCCGACAAAATCATGCGGTTTACGGCGTTGTTTCCGCCGCCGCCGATACCTACTACTTTTATTTGTGCGACTTGCGAACTGATGTTGATTTCAGAATCCATTTTAACCTCCCAGACTCGACAAGAGTTTTTTGAAAAAGCCCACCTTTTCAGGTTTGCTTTGGCTTAAAGCGATGCTAATCAAAGCGTAAGCCGAAGTATATTCCTGTTTGTCGTAAAGCGGCGAACTTGCGCTTGCGGCAAACAGTTGTTTTTCAAGACACTGCGAAAGATAAGTGAGTGCGCCTTTAACGTATGAAAAGGCTCCGCCTGTTACGTAATAAGGCATAGAGTTTGACAAAACGTGAGGACAACCCGAAAGGCATTTTTTAATGCTGTCCGCCATGTCTTCGATACGGCACCTAACGATTTCGTTTGCCTTGTCGGCGTTGACCTTAACTTTCGAGGAAGAAAGCTCGTCTGTTTCGGAATACTGCAAACCTACGTTGAGTTTGCCCAAAATTTCCTCCGCGTCGGAATAGTCGATTTCAAGGCACTGCGAAAGGTCGTCTGCCATCTGACCGCTTCCCACCGAAAAGGATTTTGCGTAAAGCACGCCGTCGCCCAACACTACGCTTACGGTTGTGGTAACAAATCCGCTGTCAATAAGTACGGCATAACCGTCCCTTACGTCAGGGCGAATGAGATACAACGCCTGAGCAAGGTTTTGAGCCACAAAATCGAAGTTTTTGACTCCGCACTCGCGTATTGCTTTTGAGACGAGATTTTTAAAATTGTTGTCAACAAAAATAAACGAAATTAAACCCGAAAGTTTTGTCGCAACTTCACCGATAGGGTCAATGACCTTTTTTTCGTCGTCTATAATGAAGTAAACCGACGAGCGTGAAATGGGAGAATAACCTTCAGGCTTGTCAAATCTGTCGGCATTTTGAAAGACTTCGCCGACGTTGTCTTTTGAAATTTTACGCGGCGCGGTAAAAATTGCGTCCGCCTGTTTAGTAACGTTTAAAGTAAATTCGCCCGGAACACCTACAAACACCTTTTCGAGTTTTGAGCCGGTTTTGTTTTCGAGCTGTTTGATAACGGAGGAAACCGCTTGCGACGCCTGAGCCTCGTCAATCCATTTTCCGTCATAGAAGGTACTGCATTTAATTTCAGCCTGAGCGACGATGTTGAAGTCGTCCCCTTCGACTTGAGAAGCGACAAAGCCGCAAATTTTCGAAGACCCGACGTCGATGACGGCGGCTGACGTAGTTTTAGGCATAACTCCTCCTGTAAAGGTGATATTTTATTATATAATTTTAGCAGTCAAAAGTCAATAAAGAAAGGCGGAAAAATCCGCCTTGAAGTCATTGTACCGACGCGGTGTAATTACCGTTTGCGTCCTTGATATTGTTTCTGTAAATACCGTTGGGAACCGAATCCTTTTTGTCGAGATAAAGTCCGTAAACCGCGCTGAATTTTTTGTCTAAGTCTATTGAAGGGCCCGAAATTTCGAAACGCGCTCCGTCATGAATGTAGCAAAGGATTTTTCCGCTTTGAAAATCGACATTTTTGATGAGAGCCGGAATCGATTGATAGTCAAATCCCTCGTAGTTGTAAATTGTTTCAAAAAGCTTTTGAATGATATTATAGTTTTCAATGTTTGCAAAGCAGGACGAAACGTAACTTCCTACTTCAGGAGCGGAAATTTCACCAAGTTCACCCGAAAGCTCGACAAGCGGCGGAAGCGAAGCAGGATTTTTTTCCATGACAAATCCGTCGTAAGAACAAACGTAAACGTTCCCCTCCGACTCAATATAGTAAAGAGGAACCCTCACTTGCGCAAAAATTTTGACCTTGTCGGGAAAAACTTTTTCGATATATTTTACCTTTACTTTTAAGTTTGCTTTTTCAAAATTTTGTGTGATTTTGTCTTTCGAAAGCAAAAAAATGTTGTTTCCGAACAAATCGGAAAAACAGTTTTTAGCGTCGACAACCCCCGTATCATCTTCCGAAGGTTCAATCAGGTTGTTGCCGTCGTCAACAAAGTAAACTTCCGCCGAGCGGAAAGTAAAAATTGTACTGCTTAAAATAACGACAAGCACAACCGCGACAAAAACGCAAAATATGATAATGAGTTTTTTGTTTTTCATCTAAAAAATTTTAACATATTTTTTACGCTTTTGCAATTAAGATTGAATTCTTTTCACCGACGCACCTAAACTTGTCAAATCTTCTTCCAGTTTGTAATACCCTCTGTCAACGTGATGAATGTCTTCAACGATAGTAGTTCCCTCTGCCGCAAGTCCCGCAAGCACCAATGCCGCGCCGCCTCTTAGGTCGTGGGCAAACACCTGAGTACCGTAAAGTTTTTCGACTCCCCTGACTATTGCGTATCTGTCTTTTACTACAATTTCGGCACCCATTTTGATAAGTTCGCCTACGTGTTTGTATCTGGTTTCAAAAATATTTTCTACGATAAGGCTGGTTCCGTGTGAAATTGTCTGCAAAGCAAGCGTCTGCGCCTGCAAATCGGTAGGAAATCCCGGATAAGGCGAAGTTTCAATCATCATTACGCTTTGCGGCTTTTCATATCCTTTGACGAGTATGGTATCGTCGTTTGCAAGTATGTCGCAGGAAACGCCGTTGAGTTTGCTGATGAGCGAAGTGAGATCATTCGGACGGCAGTTTTTTATGTAAACTTTTCCCTTTGTCATTGCCGCCGCAATCAAATAAGTGCCTGCTAATATTCTGTCGGGAATAGGTTTAAACTCCACGCCGTGCAGTTTTTTTACCCCCTCGATTTCAATTGTTCCCGTACCCGCCCCGTAAACTTTTGCCCCCATTTTGTTTAACATGTCCTGAAGGCAAACTATTTCAGGCTCTTTCGCCGCATTGCAAATTACCGTTCTGCCGTTAATGAGAACGGAAGCTAACATAATGTTTTCCGTAGCTCCGACCGACGGAAAGTCCAGATGTATCTTTTTGCCTCTGGCATTTTTTGCGTCGCACAAAATGTTTGCGCCCATTTCCTTTACGTCAATGTTGAGTTCGCGCAAACCTTTGATATGTAAGTCAATAGGCCTTAGTCCTATGTCGCAGCCGCCGGGAAAAACCGCCTTGGCTTTTTTGAAGCGGGCAAGAATTGAACCCAGCATAAAAATAGACGACCTGATTTCCTTGCCGTAACTTTGAGGAATTTCATGGCTATAGACACCCAATGAATCGATAATTATGCTGTTTTCCTGCCAAACCACCTTTGAACCCAGCGCTTCCAAAATTTTTATCATATTGTACACGTCGCCGATTTTCGGACAGTCGGTCAAAATCACCTGTTCGTCGGTGAGTATCGACGCCGCAAGCAACGCCAAAACGGAATTTTTTGCCGAATAAACATCAATTTCTCCGTCAAGTCTGGCACCGCCGTAAATTTGAAATTTATCCATATCTTTTCTCCCGATAAATATGTGTGTACTTTATGATATGGCACAACTTTCATTTTGGTGTTTTCGCGAATTTCTGTCGATATTGATGAGAATTCCCGTTGCGGCAAGGAATACCACAAGCGAGCTGCCGCCGCTGCTTATGAAAGGAAGCGGAAGCCCGGTAGGCGGAATGGTACCCGTAACGACCGCCACGTTCAAAAGCGTCTGCACGGCTATTACGCAACTTATGCCGGCGGCGAGGTAACACTCGAAACGTGTTTTTGCGTTTTTGGAAATTTTAATTCCTCTCCAAATCAAAAGCGCAAAAAGTGACAAAACGGCGATGCAGCCCACAAACCCTATTTCCTCGCCTATCACCGCAAAAATAAAATCACTTTCGGCAAAAGGTAAAAAATCAAACTTCTGCCTGCTGTTGAAAAGTCCCACTCCGAACCAACCGCCCGAACCCAAAGCGTAAAAGGACTGAATGAGCTGGTACCCCTCGCCTTTTGGCGAAGCCCACGGGTCCAAAAACGCCATAAGCCTTGCCATGCGGTAAGGCTCTGCCAAAATAAGAAGCGGGACGGCAAGAACGACCGGCAAAAGGCACATTGCCAAATGTTTTACTTTTGCGCCGCCGATAAAAATCATACACAAGGTTACCGCCGCCACGCACATGGTGATTGACATATTAGGCTCTAAAATAATAAGCAGGCAAACGACAAGTCCCATTCCTCCGACTATAGCAATGCCTCTGAATTTTTTCATGAGCTCAGGCTTTTTTGCCATAAACGCCGACGCAAGCAAAACAAAAGCAAACTTTGCTATTTCCGACGGCTGAACGGAAAGGCTTCCCGATCCGAGCCAGCGTTTTGCTCCGTAGTTTTCGATGCCGATACCGGGAACAAAAACAAGCCCCAAAAGTACCAGTGAAAGCACAAAACAAGGCAACGCGGCTTTTTTTAAAAGCTCTGTCGGTAAAAACACGCATGCAAACATGCATACAAAACCCACCGCCGCGCCTATTGCCTGCTTAATTAAAAAATAATACTCGTTGTCAAAGTCCTTTTTTGCGCTGTACATACTGGCGCTGTAAACAAAAACAAGACCTATCGCAACCAAAACAATGACCACGGTCATAAGTACCGTATCGATATGTAAATTTTTGTTAACCTTTTTCATCTTTTAAACAGCGAAAAATCTCGCAGAATTTTTCACCCCTTTCGGCATAATTTTTAAAACAGTCAAAACTTGCGCAGGCAGGCGACAAAAGTACCGTTCCGTCGGGTTTCGCGCTGTGGTAAGCAATTTCCACCGCATTTTTAAAGTCAGCCGCGAAAAACAGATTTTTGAAGCCGTATTTTTTTGCGCTTTCAAAAAGTTTGTTTTGAGTGTCTCCTGTTAAAACGCAGTATCTGACGTTTTCGGGCAAATCCTTAAACAGTTCGTCAAAGCCGCAGTTTTTGTCACTTCCGCCGAGAATAACCGAAACCTTTTCAAAGGAAGCCATTGCAGGCAAAGCCGCCGCCGCATTTGTAGCTTTTGAATCGTCTACAAACAAAACGTCGCCTATTTTGCCCACTTTCTGCATTCTGTGAGGAGGCGGAAGAAAACTTTTCAAAGTTGCCGCCATTTGCTCGGCTGTTACACCCATTATTCCGCATACCGTCAAAGCGCAAAGTATGTTTTGGGCATTGTGCAGTCCTTTAAGGTTAATTTCCTCTTGACTCACAATAGGTTTTCCGAAAAGATAAAACACACCGTCTTTCAGATAAGCGCCGTCGGTTTTTTCCCTTACCGAAAACAAAAACAATTTTGACTTCAAGTTTTTTGAAATTTCAAGGCAAATTTCGTCGTCGGCGTTTATCACCGCATAATCCGATTGGCTTTGATTTGCAAAAATTTTCTTTTTCGCATTGACGTAATTTTCCATACTGCCGTGCGAATCTATATGGTCAGCCTGTATGTTAAGCAAAGCTGCTATATGAGGACAAAACTTTTCCGTCGTGTCAAGCTGAAAACTTGACGTTTCCAAAACGCAGATGTCGTTTGAACCCAGTTTTTCGGCAACGTCGCAAAAAGGCGTGCCGATGTTTCCCGCCGCCACGCTTTTGAAACCGCTTTGTCTCAACATTTCGTCAATTAGCGTAACCGTAGTAGTTTTTCCGTTCGTGCCTGTGACCGCAACGGCAATTCCGTCAAAAAACGAAAAACCCAGTTCAATCTCTCCCGAAATTTTTACATTTTTTTGCCGCAGTTTTTTCACGTTTTCATTTAGAAGCGACACACCCGGACTTATCACGGCTGTGTCGAGTTTTGAAATAAGGTCGTCGCACAATTCGTCAAGCACTATCGCTCCGACAAACGAAAAATCGTCATATCTTTCCTTACTCAAACTTTTGTCGTCAAACACAAACACCCTGTTTCCCTTTTGAACAAGCAACTTAGCCGCGGACAGCCCGCTTTTTCCTCCGCCGTAAATTAAAACGTTTTTCATATCAACCAACCGTCAAAACCAAAATTCCCATAATAAGCGTAATTGCAGTATACACGCAAACTATTCTGGGTTCGCTCATACCTTTCATCTGCAAATGATGATGGTACGGCGCCATAAGAAAAAATCTTTTGCGCGTAAGTTTGAAACGCGCCACCTGCAAAATTACCGAAACAACCGAAACGACGAACATCACTCCCACAAGAGGAATAAGCAAGCTGTTTTTGCTGAACGCCGCGACGCAGGCAACCGCTCCGCCGAGTGCCAGCGACCCTGTGTCTCCCATAAAAATTTTTGCAGGGAAAACGTTGAAAATGAGATAAGCCAGCAAAGCTCCGAAAAGAGAAAATGAAAACAAAGCCAAATTGAAATATTCCTCGGCGTAAGTTATCATTCCTCCCGTATCGAAAGACACCGACGACACCGCCAGCAAAATCGCCATTACTCCGAAAAACACGCAGGACACACTTCCCGCAAGGCCGTCCATACCATCGGTCAGGTTTACGCCGTTTGTAGTTGCCAAAAACACAAACACTACGAAAAGAACAGTCCAAACCCCGAAGTTTACCGTAGCGTCTAAAAACGGAATTACGAATTCGCCGTCTATCAACGGATTGTTAAGGCAGAAAAATCCCACTATCAAAGCTACCGCAAGCTGCAAAGCCGCCTTTTGATATGCGCGTAGCCCCAAGTTTCTTTTGAATTTAATTTTTATGAAGTCGTCGAGAAAACCAACTACACCATAACCTAAAGTTACCGCGAGGCTCATTAACGCAAGCGAGTTGCTACTGTCGCAAAAAAGCAGATATGCCGAAACAGCCGCCAGCAAAAAGGCTATCCCTCCCATTGTGGGAGTTCCTGCTTTTTGCTTATGCTCCTCAACGTATTTCAAAATTTCCTGCTTTGCCTGAGTCCTTTTTAGCCACGGAATAAGCAGTTTCAAAAACAAAAAGCTTAAAGCAAATGACGCGGCAAATACACACAAAATTTTTTCCATTTACACTCCGATTATCTTGGACTTACCGAACACAAAAGTTCAAGCACAATTTCCGCGTCGCTGAAAGGAAGTTTTTCACCCTTTATTTCCTGATACTTTTCGTGCCCCTTTCCAAGCACGGCAACGACGTCGTCTTTTTCCGCCTTGCCGATTGCCCTTGTGATAGCGGCTTTTCTGTCGCACATGAGTTCGTGATTGACGGAAAGCCCCTTTTCCGCCTCAAACATAATTTCATAAGGGTCCTCATATCTCGGATTGTCACTGGTAAGCACCGCGTAATCGGAATATTTTGAAACAGCTTCCGCCATGATTTTACGCTTTGATTTATCTCTGTTTCCGCCGCAGCCGAATACGGTGATGAGTTTTCCGAAAGTGCTTGCTTTCAGGTGCGACAAAATGTTTTCGATACCTTCGGGCGTATGGGCGTAATCTATCACGACTTTAAACCCCTGCGGAAAACGATATGCCTGATTTCTGCCTTCGATAAATTTTATTTTTCTTATACCTTTGCCAATTACGTCGGGTTTTATACCGAACACTCGGCAGGCGGTAGCCGCCGCAAGCGTATTGTATACGTTAAATTTGCCGGTGAGCGGATACTCCAGTTTGTAAACTTCGTCGTAAATGTTCATTATGTATGATGAAAAATCCTTTTCGCACTCCACGTCCATTGCAAATACGTCGGAGGGATTGTCTATTCCGTAACTTACGGTAGGCACCTCGGCATTGAAAATAAGCTCCCTCCCTATTTTGTCGTCTGCGTTTACCACGGCTATTTTTGTTTTTCCCTTTTTGAAAAAACTCATTTTCGTGTCGGCATAGTTTTGCATGTTTTTGAAGTAATCGAGGTGATCCTGCGAAAAGTTTGTAAACACCGCAAGGTCTGCTTCGACCTGAAAGAGTTTTTCGCGCTTTATCGCGTGTGCCGACATTTCCATCACGCAAAAATTTACCTTTTGTTTTTGCATTTCGAAAAACAGTTCGTAAAGCCTGCAAGGGCAAGGAGTAGTCATATCGTTTTTTTGATAATCTTCTCCTATCCAAATTCCGTTTGTCGAAATAAGTCCCGTTTTATAACCCGCTTCCTTCAACACGGAATTTATGAGTACTGCCGTACTGGTTTTTCCGTTTGTGCCGACAACACAAATTATTTTAAGTTTTTTTGTAGGAAAGCCGAAAAAAGCGTTTGAAAAAGCCGCCTGAGCCTTGTCCGAATTGTCAACGATTATCTGACATACTTTCACGTCCAAATGCTTTTCGCAGACAACGCAAACGGCTCCGTTTTTTATAGCTTCAAAAGCAAAATCATACCCGTCGGCTTTTTCGCCTTTTACGCAAAAAAACATTGCTCCGTTTTTGACTTCAGACGAGCAAGACGATACCGACGTAACTTCGCAGTCGCGAAAATTTTTAACTTCCTTGACGCAAATTTCAGTTTCGGAAAAACTCAACAACTCGGTTAAACGCATAATCCCTCCAAACAAAAAGTCCATACTTTTGTATGGACTAATATATTATTTTATTCGGACAATTATGTTATGCCACGCGAGGTATGTTTTTGTAATTTATGATTTGCTCAAAAATTATTTTTGCGTAAGGCGCGGCTACGGTTGAGCCGTAATGCTGTCCCACCGGTTCGTCAACTATTACTATCGCGGCGTATTTGGGTTTGTTTGCAGGAAAAAATCCCACGAAGGACGAAACGTATTTTCCTTCCGCGATATGTCCGTTTTCAAACTTCTGCGCGGTACCCGTTTTTCCTCCCACTCTGTAACCGTCGATATACGCCTGTTTGCCGCTTCCGTTTTTTGCGACGTCTTCAAGCATAAGAGCGATTTCTCTGCTGGTTCGCTCCGAAACAGCCCTGTTTTTAACCGTCGGCTGAAAACGCGCCGCAAGCATATCGTCTGATCTAATTTCCTTTACAAGGTAAGGCTGCATTACAAGTCCGCCGTTAACCGCCGCACCCACCGCAGTAATAAGCTGCAAAGCGGTGACTGCGATTGTCTGACCGAAGCCTATGCGCGCGAGGTCACCGTCGGTAACCGCCGACTCGGGAACGAGAAGTCCTGCCTGTTCCCCAGCAAAATCGATACCTGTCACGCTCCCCATTCCGAAAAGTTCAAGATAGTCATAAAAAGTTTGCTTGCCGAGACTCAAAGCAATGTCGGTAAAAATCGGGTTGCAGCTGTTGTTCAATGCGTCGGACAAAGTTTGGTTGTAATGCTTTCCGTTTTTGTGCGAAGTCCAGCAACTTATTTTTGAGCCGTTTATGACACGGTAATTTGAATTTCCGAAAACATACGAAGGAGAAAAGGCTTTTTTGTTTCCGTTGTAATATTCTTCGAGGTTAGCCGCCGCGGTTATTATTTTAAAGGTAGAACCCGGCTCATAAATATCTGTGAGCAAAGTGTTTCTGCCGTTGTCCAAAAGAGTTTGCATGTCGTCTCTCGGCAGATTGTTTAGGTCAATGCCGGGAGTAATTCCCATGGCGAGTATTTCCCCCGTTTCAACATCGGTTACAATGCATTTTGCCGACTTAGGATTGTGCGTATGCATGATTAGGTTCAATACGTTTTCTACCACCGACTGAATTACGCTGTCTATGGTCAGCACTACGTCAAGACCGTCGATACCAGGTATGTAAATGGTTTCCCTGTCGGTAATTTCTGTTCCCACCAAATCGCTTTGGGTCAAAATTTGCCCTTTGATTCCTTTGAGATATTTGTCATAATAAGCTTCTATGCCGGTTTGACCTTTGTTGTCCACCGAAACGTAACCCAAAACCTGCGACAAATAGTTGCCGTAAGTGTAAACTCTGTACGGTTCCGACGCCATATAAACTCCGTAAAAATTGCATTTTCTGATTTCGTCGGCAGATACTTCGTCCACCTGTCTTTTTAAAGTAGCTTCGGACACCCCTTTGTTTGATGCCTTTTGATAAACAGTTTCAAAATCGAGGTCAAGAATTTCGGAAAGTTTTTCGGCTACAGTAAGCGGATCGGTAACGCCTTTTGCCCTGACGTAAACGGTATATGCCGTCTTTGACGAAGCAAGGACATTTCCGTTGGTATCGAGAATTTCGCCGCGTTTCGGCGTAATGGGCAAATCTCTCGTCCACTGATCGACGGCTTTCGCCTGCAAGTCGCTGCCTTTAATTATTTGCAGCGAAAAAAGTCTGCCGAACAAAACAAACAAAACAAAAACAACGAAAAAAAACAAAGCGGAAAGCCGCTGTCCTGTCTGATAAGGTGAACTTTGCATTTGCCCTCCTATTACAACAGATTATATTCTTTGGGTGTTTTTGATATGAAAAAAACAACAAAAGCCGCAGGAAAACCTGCGGCTTTTGTTGTTTGATATGGGGAACTTTTAAAAGTGAATTAACCGAATAATTTTGAAAGAGTATCGCAAAGGCTATCAAACCAGTTTGTGCTTACGTTTGCTTCGACGGGAGCCTTTGTTTCAGGCAAAGCAACCGAACCCGAAATAACGCCTGCTGTCATACCCATTTCCTGTGCCTTTTCGATAACGGCGTCCGCGCTTCCCGCTGCTTCGATATCTTCGTCGAGAGTAGCGACTACAGCCTTTTCGGTGTTGAGAGTCGCTTCAAGCGCACTCACCTGCGAAAAGAGCGAAGCTACCGAAATAGTAGTAAGTGTTATGATAAGCGCCAAAGCGAGAACTACCGCGGCATAGCTTGCGATAAGAATTTTGCTCCTTGCCGTGTAGCGCTGTTTAGTAACTTCTTTTTGCTGAGCCTTTGCCGGCTGCTGATAATACGGCGAACGCGTAATTTGCATCGTCGTAACGGACGGCATCAAATCAGGATCCGAAAAATCCTCGTTTGCGTTGTCCATGATATCGTATTCTTCGTTATAACTTGGACCGCAGAGTTTTTGAGCGAGTTCCGACCTGGACAGATAAGTTTCGGACGACACGTCGCTTTGAGACGAAAAGCGGTCTCTGAAATTAGTAGTTGTAGCCATTTGACCTTCTGAAAAATTTCTGAGCTGTCTGTTTTGAGTTATATCATAATCGTTGATAATTTCTCTTCTGGTAGTCGTCAACATTTTCTGCCTCCTTCGTAAATCAAATTTTTTCGCAGATGCGTAACTTTGCGCTTTCGCTGCGCGGATTTTGAGCCGCTTCTTCGGCATCCGCTTCGATAGGCTTTTTCGTGATCGGAATTAGTTTTGCCACTTTGCCGCAAATACAAACCGGAGTTTTAGGCGGACAAACGCAATCTTTTTCCAGCCACTTGAATTTTTGCTTGACGATTCTGTCTTCAAGGGAATGGAAAGTGATTACTGCTATTCTGCCACCCTTATTGAGCATTTCGACAATCTGTTCGATAAATTCGCCCAGACCGTCAAGCTCGGCGTTTACTTCAATTCGTATTGCCTGAAAGGTCCTTTTGGCGGGATGACCGCCTGTTTTTTTAAACTTCGCGGGAATTGATTTGTCAATTATATCAATCAGTTCGCCGGTGGTTTCAATAGGTTTTGTCTTGCGTGTTTCGCATATGTTCGCGGCTATTTTTTTTGCAAATTTTTCTTCGCCGTAGTCGCGAATGACTTCAAAAAGTTTTTGTTCGGGATAGTCGTTTACGACTTCGAATGCCGACAGCTGTTGCTGAGCGTCCATTCGCATATCAAGCTTGCTTTCCCTGCTGCGATAGGAAAAACCTCTGTCGAAATTGTCTATCTGCCAGCTTGAAACTCCCAAATCCATCAAAACTCCGTCGATGTTTTCTATACCGAGCTCTTTAAGTTTTTGAGGAGCTTCTTTGAAGTCGCTTTTTACGTAAGTGATTTTGTCGGAAAAGTCTTTGAGCCTTTGGGAAGCGAAATTCAACGCGTCGCTGTCCTTGTCGAAAGCGATTAGCCTTCCCCCTTTCAGCCTTTTTACGATTTGCTCGCTGTGCCCTCCGCCGCCCAACGTGCAGTCGACGTAAATACCGTCTGGCTTTATGTCAAGTCCGTCAATGCATTGACGAAGCATAATGGGCGTGTGACTGAATTGCATTTTAAACCCCGAATTTTCCGAGTTCACTCAAAACCGCGTCGAAATTATCGTAGGAATTGTATTTATCCCAGTTTTCCTCGCTCCAAATTTCCAAATGAGTGCCTGCGCCGATGATTACTACGTTTTTGCTAATGCCTGCAAAAGCTTTGAGGTTTTGCGGAAGCAAAAATCTGCCTTGATCATCGTTTTCAGCTTCGCTGGCCGCCGAAAACAACATTCTGATCGACCTTTGAGCCTGAACGTCACTGATAGGAACGTTTTGCAATTTTGAGTAAAGATTTTCCATCATTCTGGAATTGAACACAAAAAGGCAGCCGTTGCTTCCCTTGGTGATGACAAACTTATCGCCAAGTTCGCTTTTGAGTTTAGCCGGTACTCTCAATCTGTTTTTGGCATCAATCTGATGTCTGTACTCGCCTAAAAACATCCTCGTCCTCCTTGTGTATTGTGATTGTAGCACACTTGCTGACCACTTTCAACCATTTTGCTCCACTTTTTTTGGAAAAGTTTAAAAAAAAGTTTTTTAAAACCACTTTTTGGGCAAAAAATCGACAATAATTTGAACAAATGTTCAAAAATAAAAAACCCGACTTGAAAAAGTCGGGTAAAAAACGGAAGTCAAAAAATCTGCGTAAGTTTGTGACCGACGAGGTCAGTCGAAGTCAAAAAAAATCTTATGCCGAATTTGGAAAAAAACAAATCGGCGCGACAGTCTTTTCCGTGGAGATGTCCGTAAACGACGGTATCGACGTTGTAGCGTATTAAAAGCTTGGTGTACTCGCTGTCCTCTCGTCTGACGTTGAAGGGCGGAAAGTGAGTCATGCAGATAACCGTGTCGGAAGGAGTTCTTATTTTTTGAACCTCGTCGAGGGAAAGTTTGAGGCGCTGGGCTTCTCTTAGGTAAATTTTGTTGTCGTGCTCGGGAAGCTCCCCTCTGTCGGGACAGGTCCAGCCGCGCGAACCGCATACGATAAAGTTTTCAAACCGCATGCAGTCGTTTTGTATCGCAAACATGTTTTGAGGCAAAACTCCTCTTACTTTGCCGATTGTATTCCACCAGTAATCGTGGTTTCCTCTCAAAAGCACTTTTTTTCCTTTAAGTTCGGCAATTTCGTTGAGGTCAGGCAACGCTTCAGGAATTGTCATTGCCCAGCTTATGTCGCCGGGAATAAGCACCAAATCGTCGTCGGACACTTTTTCGCGCCAGTCTGCGCGTATAACGTCCCAGTAATCCGTCCAGCCGTCGCCGAAAATATCCATAGGTTTTGGCGAGGCGGAAGACAAATGTAAATCACTGATAGCAAAAACTTTCATAATAAATACCTTATCATAAAAGTTAAGTTTTGATAAGGTATTTAAGCATAAAAATGTATTTAATTGTCACAAGAATGGGCTTTCAGCCTTTTTTTTCGGCAGTGGCGACACATTTCCTCTCCGTCGACAAGAGGATATTTTTCGCAAAAAGGACAAATGTCGCACAAAGAGTCGACAAAATCATCCTTTTCGCCCCTCATTTCGCGAAGACAAATGTCGCACAATTCCCTGTCAGCCGTAACATAGTTAAGCTGACACCGCGAGCATTTTTTGTAAATCATTTATAAGCGTTCTCCATACTTGATGTATCGTATGAAGACGCTTTAAAAAGTGTTAATCAGCCGTTTGCGGGAAAGAGCGGAAGTTCAAAAAATCCTTCGCAGACTTCCTGAGCAAAGTCCTGGCAAGGCGGAATTACCGCATAGCCGTAAGTAGGAACAATCAAATCCACTTTCATGACGATTTTAAGTATGATTGAAATGCAAGCTACGACGGAAAATTGGAAAGTAGTCGTACCCGACTGTGTTTCGGTTCCGAGATAAAAACCGTCAGGACATACCGTGCTTACAACCGCTTCAACTTCGTAAGGAACGATGGAAGGGTCAGGCAACGCCATGACGACATCCTCGTGAACGGTAAGGTCGCCTTTTCCGGTGCCCTCTGTGCCGTTTGCGTCGACAAAGGAAACTTCGACAGGAATTGTCACGTCGCACTGAACTCTGCCGTATTTTTGTTTGTCAGGCAGTCTGTCTACGACGAGATTTGTTACCACGCCGATGCTTGAAAGGCTTTTGCCGCTTACGAAAGTCAAAGGAGAAACCGGAGTAGCCGGCGAAGAATCGGTCAGCGTGAGAGTCACTCCTTCCTGCGTCATTTGTTTAAGGCAAGCGTCAAACACCTTGTGCGCCTGAATGCATACCTTATCGCAAGTGTTGGAACAATTTTCTATATTTGAAAACGCCATAATTCACCTCCAAATGTTTACAATTATTTGTATGTTTACTTGAAGCTATTTGTGCATAAAAAAAGGGACCGTTTTTTACAGTCCCTCGTTATTGTATGAATTTGCCGATAAAATTTGTTCCAGCTTGTCGAGAATTTCTTCCTTGCCCTTTTTGTCGGTTGACGAAACGGCAAATATGTTTTCGTACCCCAGTTTAAACATCGGAGCCAAATGCCGCAGTTGATTTTTGACTTTACTTTTAGGCAACTTGTCGCTTTTTGTAGCGATTAGGATAAAAGGCAATCCGCATTTAAAAAGGTAATTGAACATAATGAGGTCGTCTTCCGTCGGGTCGTGCCTAATGTCGATTAAAAAACACACAACCTTGATGTTTTGTTCGGAATTGAGGTAATCCTCAATAAGTACCGACCATTTTTTCTTTTCGTCGCGTGACACTTTCGCAAAGCCGTAGCCCGGCAAATCGGTAAGTATAAAGTCGTCGTTAAACAAAAAGTAGTTGATAAGTCTTGTCCTGCCCGGAAGTTTTGAAGTGCGGGCAAGCTTTGAGTCGTTTGCGAGATAATTGATAAAGCTGCTTTTTCCCACGTTTGACTTGCCCACCACCGCCACTTGCGGAAGGTCGGAAACTATTTTGTCTTTACCGCTGGCGGCGCTGGTAATAAAACTTGCCTTTTTGATTATCATAAATTCACCAATGATTTTTCAAACACCGTGGAAATGTCTTCCGCAAGCACTATGTCAAGCTTGTTTCTGACGTCCTCGGGAATTTCCTCGATGTCCTTTTCGTTTTCCTTAGGTATGATTACGGTTTTTATGCCCATTCGGTAAGCGGCGAGAGTTTTTTCTTTAAGTCCGCCTATCGGCAAAACTTTTCCCCTCAGAGTAATTTCACCCGTCATCGCCACTTTTTTGGAAACAGGCTTTTTGATAAACGCCGACAAAATGGCGGTTGCCATAGTAATGCCCGCGCTAGGTCCGTCTTTCGGAATAGCCCCTTCGGGAACGTGAATGTGAATGTCGGTTTTGTCAAAAATGTCCTCGTCAATGCCGTATTTGTCTGCAAGCGACCTGACAAGACTTATTGCCGTTCTTGCCGACTCTTTCATGACGTCACCAAGCTGCCCCGTAAGCAAAACTTCCCCTTTGCCTTTGAAAAGCGTAACGTCTATTGCCAGAGTAGTGCCTCCGACAGGCGTCCACGCCAAGCCGGTGGCGGAACCCACTTCGTCCTCTTTTGTCAAAATGTCGTCAAGGTACTTGAACGCGCCGAGATATTTTTTGACGTCGGTTTCCCCGACGTCCACCTTCTGCAAATTGTTTTCCAAAATTTCCAAAGCGGCTTTTCTGCAAACGGCGGAAATTTCTCTTTCGAGGTTACGCACACCCGATTCCCTCGTGTAGTGCGAAATGATATCGTTCAATGCGTCGTCGGAAATTGTAAGGTTTTCCTCTTTAAGTCCGTTGAGTTTTTTCTGCTTAGGCACCAAAAACTTTTTGGCAATCTGAAGTTTTTCGGCGTCGGTATACCCCGTAAGCTCTATCACTTCCATCCTGTCGTAAAGCGGCGCAGGAATGTCCTCTGCCGTGTTTGCCGTTGCCACAAAAAGTACTTTTGACAAATCGACGGGAACTTCCATGTAGTGATCGACAAAAGCGTTGTTTTGTTCGGGATCCAGAACTTCCAGCATAGCGCTTGTAGGGTCGCCCCTGAAATCGCTTGCCATTTTGTCTATTTCGTCAAACAAAAACACAGGGTTCATGCATTCCGCCTGCTTTAACAGGTAAATGATTTTTCCTGGTATTGCCCCGACGTAAGTGCGTCTGTGTCCGCGAAGCTCCGCCTCGTCTTTAAGTCCGCCGAGGCTCATCCTCACGTATTTTCTGTCAAGTGCCCTTGCGATTGATTTAACTATAGACGTTTTGCCTACTCCCGGAGGCCCTACAAAGCACAAAATCGGCGCTTTGTTTTCCTCGGAAATATTCATGACCGCAAGATATTCCAAAATACGCTGTTTGATTTTTTCCATACCGTAATGGTCGGCATCGAGTATCTCACGGGCTTTTTTCATGTCTTTGTTGTCATCGGTATATACCGACCACTTCAAGTCGCAAAGCCAGTCGATATATGAACGCGAAACGTTTGCGTCAGGCGAGTTTGAACCCATTTTGCGAAGTCTGTTAAGCTCTTTCATGGCTTTGTTTTCAACTTCCTCGGGCATTTTCGCCTGCTTGATTTTTTCTACGTAAGTCTGAAATTCGTCGGCGTCGTCACCCAGTTCGTCGCTGATTGCTTTCATCTGTTCACGCAGATAATATTCCTTTTGGCTTTTTTCAATTTGAACTTTTACTTTTTGCGAAATACGCTTGTCTATTTTTGCAAGTTCCGTTTCGTGATTAAGCAGCGAACAAAGTTCCAAAAGCCTTTTTTCCGTATCTGTTTCTGCAAGCAGTTTTTGTTTTTGACTTACAGTCAAAAGCAATTCCGTCGCCAGTCTGTTTGCAAAAAGGTTTGCGTCGCCTTTTATTTCAGGCAGCCTTTCGACTCCCGTTTTTCCGCTCAAAATCGCAAACTGTCTTGCCATTTCAAGACATTTGCGCGCCAAAACTTCCGACTCGATTGTGTCGGCGTTTACATACTCCTCCTCCGAAACGGAAACCTTAAAAAATCCCTCATTTTCGTGATATTGTATTATTCTTGCCGTTTTTATGCCCTGAACGACTACCCTTGCCATGGCGTTGGGAAGTTTCAAAATCTGTTTGATTTTTACAACCGTTCCCACTTCGTAAATGTCGTCGTGCATAGGAACAACGATTTGCTGGTCTTTTTGAGCCGCAACAAAAAGCTCGCTGTGACTTTCAGCCGCAAATTCCAAAGCCGCGAGCGAAGCCTTGCGGCCGACGTCCACCGTCTCCGCCACTCCAGGCAAAACAACAAGCCCTCTCAAGGCTATCATAGGCAATATTTTTATGTTTTCGATATTTTCCAAAATTTTCACCTCAAAGGGTATTTTATCAAAAAAACGCAAGCTAGGCAAGCCGAAAAAAAGGACGGGATTTTTCCCCCGTCCGTCAAGAAAAAAGGACGGGATTTTTCCCCCGTCCGTCAAGAAAAAAAGGACGGGATTTTTCCCGTCCGTTAAGCCGATTTTTGGTCGTCTTCGTGAATGATTTGCGGCTTCGCATCCGAAACGATACAGTTTTTGTCAATGACGATTTTTTTGATTGTGTGGTCTTCCGGAGCGTCGTACATAAAGTCAAGCATGACGCTTTCGAGTATCGACCTCAAGCCTCTCGCGCCTGTTTTCCTTTCAAGCGTCTTTTTGGCAACGGCGACAAGTGCGTCCTCTTTGAATTCGAGGTCGATGTTGTCCATTTTCATGAGCTTTTGGTACTGTTTTACCAGTGAGTTTTTAGGCTCAACCAAAATTTTGACAAGTGCCTGTTCGTCCAGCGGTTTGAGACCTACGACGATAGGAACACGTCCCACAAACTCAGGAATAAGTCCATATTTGATAAGATCCTGAGGCTGAATTTGTTCAACCAATTCCGCAGCGTCCACTTCCTCTTTGTCTCTTACTTTTCCGCCGAAACCGAGAGAACACGATTCCGTACGCTGTTCGACGACTTTGTCAAGACCGATAAACGCGCCGCCGCAGATGAACAAAATGTTTGTTGTGTCA
Organism: uncultured Clostridia bacterium; assembly: GCA_944336125.1. GTDB lineage: Bacteria > Bacillota > Clostridia > Christensenellales > CAG-314 > Heteroclostridium. Next base: position 55,910 of record CALVLA010000008.1, read on the forward strand.
ATTTGCAGACACTCTTGCTGCGGATGTTTTCTTCCGCCCTGAGGAGGAACCGAAGCAACCGTACCCTCGATGATTTTCAACAAAGCCTGTTGAACGCCCTCGCCCGAAACGTCACGGGTAATTGACATGTTTTCGCCTTTTGAAGCGATTTTGTCGATTTCGTCGATGTAAATGATGCCTCTTTCGGCTCTTTCGATATCGAAATCCGCGTTTTGAATGAGTTTAAGCAGTACGTTTTCGACGTCGTCGCCTACGTAACCGGCTTCGGTCAAAGTTGTTGCGTCTGCAATGGCAAACGGAACGTTCAAAAACTTAGCAAGTGTTTTTGCAAGCAAAGTTTTTCCGCTTCCCGTAGGTCCCAGCATAAGAATGTTGCTTTTTTCAAGTTCGACGTCGTCGTCTCTGCCTTTTAGTTTTGAATTGATTCGTTTGTAGTGGTTGTAAACGGCGACAGAAAGAATTTTTTTGGCTTTTTCCTGTCCCACTACGTATTCGTCAAGTTTTTTGTTGATTTCCGCAGGAGTAGGCAACTCAATCGCAGTGCTTTGAGCAATTTCTTCCTGCTGTTCGAGGACGTCAAGACATTGCTCGATGCATTCGTTGCAGATGTAGTTGTTTGATGGACCCACAATCAGATTTTTGACTTCCGCTTTGGTTTTGCCGCAAAACGAACAACGTATCTCTTTTTTATCGTCCATAATTCTCCTTAAAAACTACTTATTTTCTCTCATAAAAGATTTGGTCGACAAGACCGTACTCTTTTGCTTCGGAGGCCGACATGTAGTAATCCCTGTCGACGTCCTTTGAAATTTTTTCGAGAGGCTGGTGGCAATTTTTTGCCAAAATGGAATTAAGTTTTTGCCTGATTTTCAAAATCTGTTCGGCCTGAATGGCAATATCGCTTGCCTGTCCCTGAGCGCCGCCCAAAGGCTGGTGAATCATAATTTCGGCATTAGGCAAAGCAAACCTTTTTCCCTGAGCGCCGCTGGAAAGCAAAAACGCGCCCATGCTTGCGGCGAGTCCGACGCAGATAGTCGAAACGTCGCATTTGATGTAATTCATTGTGTCATAAATCGCAAATCCCGCAGACACGCTGCCGCCGGGGCTGTTGATGTAAAGGCTGATGTCTTTTGTAGGGTCTTTGCCTTCGAGGTAGATAAGCTGAGCCACCACGATGTTGGCGGTAATGTCGTTGATTTCGCCTGTCAAAAAGATAATTCTGTCTTCAAGCAGACGGGAGTAAATGTCATACGACCTTTCGCCGCGTCCCGTTTGCTCGATAACCATAGGTATCAAACTCATTTTAACCTCTTAAAAATTGTTTTTGGGTTTATTAGTTGTTAGCTTTCAAAAAGTCAACCACTTTTTTGGAAACTACTTCGTTTTTGATGTAGTCCATTTCGGAAGAGTGGAAGTTCTTTTTAATTTCTTCGGCGGTTTTACCCATCTGAGCGGCGATTTCCTCGATACGTTTTTCGATTGATTCATCGTCTGCCTCGATGTTTTCCGCTTTTACAACAGCTTCGAGAACAAGTCTTGTCTTAACGGTTTTTTCTGCTCTTTCGGCATAAATTTTCCTGAGGTCATCAATGCTGCTGTTGGTATATTTTACATAATCTTCCAGTTTTATTCCCTGATAAGACAATGTATATTCAAATTCCTGAATATATGAGTCGATCTGAGTTTCGACCATGCATTTAGGAACGTCTACTTTAGCATTTTCGGTAACTTTGTCGATAATTTCGTTTTCAAATTTACGTTCAGCCGCTTCCTCGTTTTGTTTTTCGAGTTTTTGTCTGATGTCGTTTTTAAGCTGTTCGAGGCTGTCGAACTCGCTTACGTCTTTTGCGAACTCATCATCGATGACAGGAAGCTGTTTGTATTTGATTTCGTTGATTTTTACGGCAAATACGGCGTCCTTGCCTTTGAGGTTTTCTGCATGATAGTTTTCAGGGAACTTGACGTTGATGTCTTTTTCCTCGCCTGTTTTCATGCCGACGAGCTGCTCTTCAAAACCCGGGATAAACCTTCCGCTGCCGATTTCGAGAGTTTGTTTTTCAGCAGTGCCGCCTTCGAATTTTACTCCGTCAACCGAACCGGAATAATCAAGGTTGACTTCGTCACCGTTTTGAACGGCTCTGTCCTCTACGACAATCATGCGGGCATTTTTGTCAGCCATTTTATTGAGTTCGCTTTCGATATCTTTGTCTTCGACTTTTTCGACGTGTTTTTCGATTTTAAGGTTTTTGTATTCGCCGAGCTCAACTTCAGGTTTAACTGTTACGGTAGCGGTAAATTTTACGCCGCTGTCGTCGATGGATTTAACGTCGACGTCAGGTCTGTCAACAGGGAAAATCTGAGTTTCCTTGTCGAGGACTTCGTAGTAGTATTTAGGGAAAGCCTCGTTAAAAGCGTCCTCATAGAAAAACGCTTTTCCGTACGCGTTTTCCAAAACCTTGCGCGGAACGTGCCCTTTACGGAAACCGACGTGGCTGAATTTGCCCTTGGTTTTTTGGTAAACGCTTTCGATAGCCTGTTCCCATTCATCGGCAGAAATAGTGAAAGAAATGACAACCTGTCCTTTTTTATTTTCTACTTTGTACTTCATAGAAATCCTCCAAAAAAGTATAACTCATAAAAATTATTTTAAATTGACGAACTGACGCAAAGGGTGAAATTTTTTGTCGAAAAATGAAAAAACAAATCGACCGCAAAATTCACCTCATAATTCAGTATTTAAAATAATAACACAAAAAACATCATTTAGCAAACTAATTTGGCGGTAAATAAAGTTGAAAAATGGGCGAAAATGTTATAGAATTTCACAAAGAGGTAATTATGCCGTTTGACGCAATAAATTTGTCGGTTTTGACCGAGGAACTAAAACAAAAACTTATCGGCGGAAAGATAAACAAAATCAGCCAGCCCGAAAAAGACGAAGTGGTTTTAAACGTATTTAACAAAAAAAACTACAAGCTGTCGGTGTCGGCTTCGGGTTCGCTGCCTAAAATTCATTTGACGGAGCAAAACAAGCCCAATCCCGCAGTTGCCCCTTCCTTCTGCATGGTTTTGAGGAAGCACATTTTAAACGGAGAAATAACAAACGTTTTTCAGCAGCCTTTCGAAAGGGTTGTAGTGCTTGAAATTTTGTCGGGAAACGAACTTGGCGACAGCGAACACAAAAAACTCATTTGCGAAGTCGTGGGAAAAAGCGCGAATATTTTCCTTACAAAAGGCGACTACACAATTATCGATTGTTTAAAGCGTATTCCGTTAAGCTCCCTTGCCGACAGACCGACTGTACCGGGGCAAAAATTCGAGTTTTTAACCCAGGACAAAATCTTCCCCGACGACTTTGAAAAAATCAAAGCCGTGCTTGACGTCAATCAAAATGCCGACCCAAACGAAATTTTGAAAAACAAGCTTTTGGGCGTGGCTTACCCCACCCTTGTGGAAATGACGGCAAAAGGCATTTCAGCCGAGGAAGTAACAAACAATATAAAGGACTTTTTGATTAAACTGAAAACCCCTTGTCCTCAGCTTATCACCGACGAAAACGGAAAGCCTAAGGACGTTACCGCCGTCGAATACGCATATTTAAACGGACAGAAAAAAAACTTCGAAAGTTTAAACGAAGCTTACGACAGTTATTACGGCGAGAAGGACGCTTTTCAGCGAAAAAACGAAAGGACAAAATCACTTTCGACGGTAGTAAAACACGCGCTTAACAGAATAGAAAAAAAGACAGCCTTGCAGCTTGACACTTTGCTTGAAGCCAAAAACAACGAGCAAAACAAAATTTTCGGCGAAATCATTTTGTCAAACCTTTACAAAATGAAAAAAGGCGACGAAAGCCTTACCGCAATCAATTACTATGACAACAGCGAAGTTACGATAAAACTCGACCCCCTTTTGACGCCTCAGCAAAACTCTCAAAAGTATTTCAAAAAATACGCAAAGCAGAAAAAAACAGTCGAGTACACAAAACAGTTGCTTGAGGAAAACAAAAAGCAAATCGAATATCTGAAGTCCATTATGCAGTCGCTAAACAGTCCCCTTGACGTTCACGACATCGAGGACATAACGGTTGAACTTCAAAACGCAAAGCTCATCAAAAAGCCGCAGTTGAAAGGAAAGCAAAAACCAAAGCCGTCGCAGTCCAAACCCATGCAATACGAAATTGACGGTTGGACAGTACTTGTCGGAAAAAACAACACGCAAAACGACAAACTCACTTTCGGAACGGCAAAACCCAACGACATTTGGGTACACACGCAAAACTTCACTTCCTGCCACACCATTGTTTTGAACCCCGAAAACAAACAGGTTCCCGACAAAGTCATCGAGCAGGCGGCGGAAATAACGGCGTTTTTTTCAGAAGCGGCAAATTCAAGCAAGGTAAGCGTTTTTTACACCGAAAAGAAAAACGTAAAAAAACCTCCGAAAAGTCCTTTGGGCTTTGTCAACATTTTAAGTTTCAAAACCTGCGTAGTCGACCCACATGAACACGCGGACAAAAGAAAATAAAAAAACCGTCGGTTTACCGACGGTTTAATTTTTGATTTTTAAAAAATCTTTCCGCAAAG
>CALVLA010000009.1 GCA_944336125.1 uncultured Clostridia bacterium
CTTCAGCGCGGAAAGTACTTGGCTGGCGACGGCCCGGGAGGTTAAGACGCTGCCGCTTCCATTAAAGCGATTAGGTTTTCCTAATCGCTTTTTTCTTTTGATTTTGGGTGTGGGGGGATTGAGTGTGTGGAGGAATTTGAAGGCACCCCTTACCCTTTCTGATTTTGCCTGAAAAACAGTCTTTTCTTTTTGATTAATTGTTGCTATAATGTTCTTATGAAACAAAAAACCGATTGCGGCGCTGAAAATACGGCAATAATTTTGGATTGCGTAAGAAGACAGCACGAAAATACCGTGGAAAGGAACAATCATCTCGATTCAAAGATAAGCAACCTTTATCTGATAATACTTGCTATTGTTCCTATCTGCGCAAATTTTTTCGACAAGGACAGTTTGCTTAACTCCGGCATTCTTTTTTACAAAATCCTTGTCGCGCTGTTTTTCGCATGCGTACTTGTCGCGTGGATTATCCTTTTGAAGGGCAGCCTTCACAAAAAATATATTTACCGTTTCGGTATAAAGGATTATCAGGACAAGGATTTGGATTTTTACCGCAATATGTCAGCCGAAGAAATGAATTTGTCTTTGATTAAGCATTACTCGGAGGCAATCAGCAAAAATTCCGAACTGATTAAATACAAAGTAAAAATTGTCAAAAAAACGCAGTGCTGCCTTTTTGCCGCTATCGTGCTGCTGCTGGTAATTTTAATCGGTATGATTTTTTAAAGGGGAGGTATGATTTATGTTGAAAGATCTTTGGAAATCGTGGCTGTCCGAAGGACCTGAACCTGAAATCGATGCTCCTCCGCTTTAATCATGATGTTAATTCCGCCTTACTAAGGCGGAATTTTTTTGTCCTTTTTTTCATATATCTTTTTCTGTACGGTCGGCGCCGAATTAAAGTGTAAAAAATTTAACAATATTAGATAAAAATTTAACGAAATCTATTGACCTTTTACTTTAAAGGTAATACAATGGTGTCGGTCGGAAGACAGACCTAAAAAAACAAATTATTTTTAAGGAGTGTATTTATGGCAAGGTTTACGATACCGAGAGATTTGTATCACGGAAAAGGGGCTTTGGAGGCGCTTAAAACTCTCAAAGGCAAAAGAGCGGTCATTTGCGTAGGCGGCGGTTCGATGAAGAAATTCGGTTTTCTCGACAGAGCGGAAGCTTATCTTAAAGAGGCCGGCATGGAAGTCAGGCTTATTGAGGGCATAGAGCCCGATCCTTCCGTTGAAACGGTTATGCGCGGTGCGAAAGAAATGCTTGAGTTTAAACCCGACTGGATTGTGGCTATGGGCGGAGGATCGCCTATCGACGCGGCAAAAGCAATGTGGATTAAATACGAGTATCCTGACATAACTTTCGAAGAAATGTGCAAAATTTTCGGTATCCCGGAACTTAGGAAAAAAGCTAAATTCTGCGCTATTCCTTCCACATCGGGAACGGCTACCGAAGTTACCGCTTTTTCGATAATTACCGATTACCAAAAGGGAATCAAGTATCCTATAGCAGACTTTGAAATTACGCCTGACGTGGCAATCGTCGATCCTGACCTTGCCGAAACAATGCCTCAAAAGCTTGTTGCTCACACGGGTATGGACGCTATTACTCACGCGGTTGAGGCTTACGTTTCGACGGCAAACAACGACTACACCGATCCTATGGCTATTTTTGCCATTAAAATGATTCAAAAGGATCTTGTCCCTTCATACAACGGCGATATGTCAAAACGCGGACCTATGCACAACGCGCAGTGTCTTGCGGGAATGGCGTTTTCAAACGCGCTGCTCGGCATCGTTCACTCCATGGCTCACAAAACAGGCGCGGCCTTTGCCGACTTCGGCGCACACATCATCCACGGCGCCGCAAACGCTATGTATCTGCCTAAGGTCATAGCTTTCAACGCAAAAGATCCTACCGCTAAAAAACGCTACGGCGAAATCGCCGATTACATGGGACTTGGCGGAAGCAACGACGACGAAAAAGTTTCGCTTCTCATCAAGTATCTGCGCGGTATGTGCGACGACCTTAAAATTCCGCACTGCATTAAAAATTACGGAGCGGACAGCTATCCTTGCGAGCAGGGCTTCGTTCCTGAAGACGTATTCCTCAACAGGCTTCACGACATTGCAGTAAACGCAATCGGCGACGCTTGCACAGGGTCCAACCCGAGACAGCCTTCGGTTGAGGAAATGGAAAAATTGCTTAAATGCTGTTATTACGACACCGAAGTCGATTTTTAAGATAAATAAAAAACGCGGCATATGCCGCGTTTTAATTTTGTAAATAAACTTGCAGTTCATAGCACCATTTTAACAATCCTGTCAAGTTGATAATAGCTATTTGTGTTTGTGGAAAAGGTTTGTTTTCCGAAATAAATGCCTGTTTAAGCTGTTTGAGCGCTTGCTCGATATTTTCCTGCCTGCATACGCAGCATAGGTATTCTCCTTCGGGAGCAACCGTTATTTGGCTGTAATGGTCATTATATCGTTTGCACTCGGCTAGCCAAAATTGTTTTTGGCTTTTCAGATAAACTCCTGCAAAATCTGTAAATTCAAAGTCATTTGCATCATTTTCGGAAATTTCGGCAAATATGTTTTTATGAAAATTCCATAGGCTTTGCTTGTCGGCAACACCTTCGTTTTTTGTAACAAAAAAAACTCTTTTGTCAAATCTCTTTTTAACTATGCGCATTTCTTCAAGTATGCTTTGCTTTCCGTTCAAATCGTCGTAAAGTTTTTTTACCTCATCGATTTTGTTTACGATTTTTTCCAGCTGAAATATTTTTTCTTTTGTGTGGACGATGGCTTTTTCCAGTAAATTTACGACTTCTTTCAAGTTTTCGCTTTCTATCAAAAGTTTGATTTCATTAAGAGACATGTCCATTCTCTTTAACAGTTCCACGGTTTTTAAAACAACAACGTCTTCGTCGGTATAATATCGGTAAGAAGTGCTTTCGTCTGTTTTAGACGGTTTAACCAAATTTATTCTGTCGTAATGCCTTAAAGTTTCGCTTGTCAGTCCGCTTAATTCGGCGGCTTTGCTTATGTTGTAAAATTTTTTCATAAAGTATCCTTTTTTGCTTTACTTTTGTGTAACACAAAAGTTTACAATAATTTTACCTTAAAAAAACGGTTAAGTAAATATTGGGAGGATAATTATGAAAAAACTTTTTTCGTTATGCTGGATTTTTGTCGTTTTCGCTTTTTCTCTTACGGGCTGTTCTTCGCCGAGCTACTTTGAAAAACATTTTGAGGCAAATGAAGCGGTGCATGAAATTGTTGTTTCAGCCATTGACAGGCAAATTTCGTTTTGCTCCTATGACGGTGAAACCGTGAAAATAGATTATTATGAAAACGACACGGAATTTTATGAAATTTCGGAAAATAACGGTATTTTAAAAATGACAATGAAAACAGACAAACAGCCGGGAGATTACGTGGGGCTGTCCGCGCCAAAAGAAAAGCGAGTCATCAACGTTTATTTGCCAAAAAGAAGTTTGTTGAAAATCGAAGCGGCGACAACAAACGAGGATATTATTTTTGATTTCGAGTATGGTGTTGAAAATTGTATTCTGACAGACAACAACGGCGACATTCTGCTTGAAAAAGTCAATGTTTTAAAATCGCTCGAACTGACAACTAAAAACGGAGGAATTTCAGGGGAGATTGCAGACGGCATTGAAAACTACAATATAAAAATAGATTTGAAAAAAGGACATTCAAATATTTCGGAAAGAACCGGTGGTTTTAAAAATTTCGGCTTGTCGGTAAACAACGGAGACATAAACTTAAAATTTAACTGATAAAAAAAGGCGAAAACCAAACGGTTTTCGCCTTAAAAACTTATCTTTTTATTTGCAGTTCTTTGCGGAATTGCTTTTGTCAGATACGTTTTTTGCAGCTTTGCTCTTGCTTTGGCTGTCTTTTGTCGAGCAGTCTTTTGCTGCTGACGACTTTCTGTTCTGAGCAGAATCCTTCATGTTTTGCGAGTTGCTTTTTGCGTTTTTAGCGCCGGTTGCTTTTTTGTTTTCCATAATGAAATTTTTTCCTCCTTGGTAACATTATTGTTTGCCAAATTGAAAAATTTATACCGTCAATATTATTTTTGTTGTAAAATAATTGTATGAAAAAAATCGTAAACGGCGAAGAGATTTTTGCTCTTTTTGAAGACAGTTTTATACGCACCGAAAAGATACTTTCTCACGGCAACGCAAGTCCCGAAAATTTTTGGTATTGCCAAAACGAAGGGGAGTGGGTTTCGTTAATTGAAGGGAAAGCAGAACTTGAATTTTCAAAGGGCAAAAAAATTTTGTGCAAGGGTGAAAATATGTACATACCGCCATACTTGAAACACCGCGTTTCATGGGTGTCGGATGACGCCGTGTGGTACTGCGTTTTTATTAAAAAGCAATAGTATCTCTCACATTAACTTTACCATGCAATGCAAGTTGTTTTTTGGCACACAAGCATTAAAATTGTCTTTTTGTGTCGTATTCATAGTAGACAAGTGAATTTAAAAGCCCCCGTTACATATGTGACAGGGACTTTTTTGTCAATCGGGATTGAATTTATCGGTGTTTAACAATCTAATCAGCAGAAGCGCCACCTTGCAATGTTTTCAATTAGGGTTTCAGGCAATTCTTTTTCATAAGGGAAATATATCGCGTTTTTCACGGTTTGAAATTCCTGCAATTCAGGTGCAAATTTTTTAATGGCTTGTGCGCCGACATAAAAACTTATGTGCTTTTTGCAGGCGGAAAAGGAAAGTGTTTTTCCGTTTCTTTCATAATAGGGCATGCTCCAAAGTATACGCTCGTTTATGTCGGAAAGGCTGTTTTTTAGTATGCTTGCCATTTGTGTAAAAACGATTTTGTTTTCGGCAGGTTGCGATTGAATATAATCCTGCACTGTTTCGGGAGCTTTTCCGCAATAATGCGCCTGATTTTTTTTGGCAAATTCTCTCCCGCATTTTTGGCAAACCCACATGTTTTTTCCCTCCGATTTTTTAAGCGACGAGGGTATCAAACAGTCCGCAATCGCCTGAATATCCTAAATATAATAACAGACACAGAAGCATAAAAGCAACTGTGTCTGTTGATTGTTTTTTAACCGCAGCACTTTGCCGAGGTTTTTTTTAAATTTTAAAATACGTATACAGGGTAAGTTCCGGTAAACACCAAAGCAAATCTGATTGCAAACAAAATTGCGATGATTGTGATTACGATATCCTGTTTGCTGTATTTGCCTGTGCAAAGGGTGATGATGACGTATGCGATTGCTCCGATACCGATACCGTTTGCGATTGAGTAAGTCAAAGGCATCATGATAAGGGTAAGGAAAGCAGGTACTGCAGAACGCATATCGCTCATGTCAACTTTCGAGAAGTTTTTGAGCATCAATACGCCTACGAAAACAAGGGCAGGAGCCGTTGCCTGTGAAGGAATGATGCTTGCGATAGGGCTGAGGAAAAGGCACACAACAAAGCAGAGGGAAGTCACCAAGCTGGTAAGACCTGTTCTGCCGCCTGCCGCAACGCCTGCGCTGGATTCGACGAAAGTAGTGATGGTGGAAGTGCCGAGAACCGAACCTGTGAGGGTTGCGATTGAGTCGCAAAGCATTGCTTTGTTCATTCTGATAGGGTCGCCGTTTTCGTCCAACATGTTTGCTTCGGCAGCTGCACCGTAAAGAGTACCTACGGTGTCGAACATGTCAACCAGACAGAAGGTAATGATAAGCAGAATTGCACTAAATACGCCGCCTATATATTCTGCGGAGAATGCGTTGGTCCAGCTTTCAGGTTTGAAGATTGCAGTGATACCGATTTCGCCGAAATCTTTGAAAGTTTCACCGATAGGGGTAGGATCCCATACAGGTGCGGTTGCGGTAAACAAATAGTAGAATACCGTAGTAGCAAGGATACCCAGTATAATGCTACCTTTTACGTTGAATTTGTTGAGAATAGCTATAATGAGAATTCCCAAAAATGCGGCGAGCGCAGGTCCTGCTATGCTCCAATCGGTAAGGTTTGCAAGAGAAACCAAAGTGTAACGGTCTGCAACGATTATGCCTGCGGCTTTGAAGCCCAAAAGCGCGATAAACAATCCGATGCCGGCAGGTATGGATTTTTTGAGGCACTCAGGAAGTGCAGTCGCGATTTTGTGACGAAGTCCCGTAGCAGACAGGATGATGAACACAAGTCCCGAAAGGAAAATGATGACGAGACCCGCCTGATATCCTTCGACAGGGTCGACGCCTGCGTTCATTGCCGTAAGCACGAAGCATACGAAGAAGAACGAGTTAAGTCCCATTCCCGCAGCCTGCGCAAAAGGCAGTTTAGCCAAAAATGCCATCAACAATGTGCCTGCCACCGCTGCGATAATGCTTCCTACGAATACCGCGTTCCAAATAGGGCCTTCGGTGGCTCCCGAAATTTGTCCAGGGTTGACAAGCACGATATAGCACATGGCAAAAAACGTAGTCAATCCGGCAACTATTTCGGTTTTGATTGTTGAGCCGCTTTCAGAAATCCTGAAAGTCTTTTCCAACAAGTTTTTCATAGTTATTCCTCCGATGTATATTTGTTTTTACTCCTTTTTCTCCTCAAAAAAACAAAAAATCACCGATTTTGTCAGTGATTTATTTATATTACAGCAAAGGGATGGTTGCAAGATATTCGATGCCTTCAATGTCCGTGGAATCGCCTTCGGCAAGTACAAACGCTTTTCTGCATGCTTTGCCGCCCGCAAGCTTGACTATCTCTTCCAGACCGCGCAAACTGTGACCCGTCGATACGACGTCGTCGATGATGGCGACTTTTTTGCCTTCAAGCAGTTTTGCGTCGGCGTGCGAAAGATAAAGCTTTTGCTCTTTGCCCGTGGTAATGGACGCGTCGATGGTCACTTCAAGTCCGTCCTGCATATAAAGCTTTTTGCTTTTCCTGGCAACCGCATAGTAGTCCTGATTTAAGTTGCGCGCAACGCAGTGCGTCAGCTGCAAACCTTTGGACTCGGCGGTAATGAGTACGTCACAGTCGCTCACGAGTTTGGCAAGTTCCTTCGCACAGTGCTCGGTGAGTTTTTGGTTGCCGTGCAAGTTGAAAAACGCGATGTTTGCGCCGTTTGCCAGCTGCATGATAGGCAGTTCGGCTTTGTAACCTTTAATATCTACAGTCCAAAATTTATCTGTCATATTTCTCCCCACAACACCGCAAGTTTACCATAAATATCAAAAAATAACAATTATTTACTCAATTAATTAAAATTTTGCTTAAAGCTTTGAAAAAATACTTCCCAGACTTTCATGAAAAACAAGGTCGGCATTTTTGTCGTACTGCGTCATTTCCCTGTTTATCAAAATGAGTTTTTCGCCGCGGAAATAGTCGATAAGTCCTGCGGCAGGGTATACCGCGAGTGAAGTTCCGCCTACTATCAAAACTTCGGCTTCGGATATCGCTATTATGGATTTTTCCAATACCTTTTCGTCAAGGCACTCGCCGTAAAGCACAACGTCGGGTTTGATTGTTCCGCCGCAGCGGCATTTTGGCACACCTTTGCTTTCCAAAATGTCTTCCATGGGGTATGCTTCGCCGCATTTCATGCAATGGTTTTTGTAAACCGTTCCGTGAAGGTTCAAAACGTTTTTGCTTCCTGCCATTTCATGCAGACCGTCTATGTTTTGCGTAATGACGCATCTGAGTTTTCCCAACTTTTCGAGAGCGGCAAGCTTTTTGTGGGTTACGTTTGGTTTTGCCCACGGAACAAGCATTTTGTCGCGATAAAACTCAAAAAATTCCTCTGTGTGAGTCATGAAAAAATCATGGCTCAAAATATACTCGGGAGGGTACTTGTACTTTTGGTTGTACAGTCCGTCTGGAGAACGAAAATCGGGAATGTTACTTTCGGTAGATACACCCGCTCCGCCGAAAAAAACTATGTTGTTTGAATTTTCGACAACCGAAATAAACTCACGCGTTTTGTCCATTTTGCACCTCCCGTTAATTATATAACATCGACATGCAAAAATAAATACCTTGATAATTTTTTCACGCCGTGTTAAACTAAATTTTATGAAGCAGGTAAAAATCGGGCTTATTACCGACACGCACAGCAATCTGCCTGCGCTTCAGGCTATGCTTGCCGAATTTGAAAGACAAAAGTGCGACGAAATCATCCATACCGGTGACGCAATCGCAATGGGGGCGTTTCCGAAGGAGTGCCTTGACCTTTTGTATGCGACGAAAAACATTAAACTTCTCATGGGCAACCATGAACTGCTTTACCTGAAAGGCATAGACAACCTTACCATCCCCATGCATCCCGATGAGGCTGCGCACCACAGACAAATTCACAAAATGATAGGGGAAGAATATCGCGAAAAAATAGCTTCGTGGCCTTACATTGAAGAAAAAAATCTTTTCGGACATAAAATAGTTTTTTGCCACTATGCGAGAAAAGACAACAAATTTGTGCGTCCTATCGTAAATCCGACCGTTGAACAGCTTGACGAAATTTTTGACTATATTGACGCGGAAGTTATTTTCTTCGGGCATGAGCATCATCCGCTTACGCTCAAAGGCAAAAAGCTTTACGTGGATATCGGCTCACTGGGCTGCAATCATGAGGATTATGCAAAAGGAACAATCCTCACCGTTTCGGAGGCAGAAATGACTATTGAGGACGTAAAAGTCCCGTATGACAAGCAGTATCTGTTTGACGAAATGGAAAAAAGGCATATAGAGAGAGGGGATTTTATCGCCCGAGAGTTTTTCGGTAAGAAAAGATAAAAAAAGTTAAAAAAAAGTTGACAATCTTAATTCACGGTGCTATATTATTTAAGCTATCGTTCCTCAGTAGCTCAGCGGTAGTAGCATTCGGCTGTTAACCGAAGGGTCGTAGGTTCAAATCCTACCTGGGGAGCCATGAGAAAACACCAACGTACGTTGGTGTTTTTTTTGTTTTGAAAGTTATGACTGTTGAGGCAGGTGTCGCCGGATGATTTGTTGTTTGCAATGATGTCGCCTGTGGCTTGACGGTTTTTATTTCTGCTGATATTCGTTTATTATTTTAACGATGACGGGAGCGCAGCATTTTTTTGTGGGACTCAATTCCTTGCATTTTGCGACCGTGCATGCGCCTGTAAGCCTGCGAATGTCGTCAAGCGTGGAAGCTCCGTTTTTCAAGGCTTCGAGGATTTGTCCTTTTGTGACATTTGAGCAGTAACATACAATTTCATTATTTTCCATAATACCCCTCCGTTGTTTTTCATTGATTTACCATAAGGATTTCATTTTTGCCGACACGTTCCATTTGCTTTTTACGTTTCGGCTTTTTTGTTTTTACTATATTAAGGACAAAAACAATAAATTTTTAAACTTATTGCGTAACAGCTGTTTTTTTGCTATAATAACTTCGTCACACAAATTCCATACTAATACACTGGGGGTAAGAATAGGCATTTCGTATCTCTTTTTTCCCAGTGTAACGGAAATTGTGTGACGACAATCGGAGATACTGATGCAAGCGTGTCTTCGGTTGAAGGCACGCTTTTTTTGTTGTTTTTCAAGCCAAAGGAAGCGACACCAAAAAGGTAAGTTTTCCGTTTTCGTGGCTGACAGTTATGTCGCCGTTCATGGAACGCATAAAATTTCGCGAAATATAAAGACCGAGTCCGCTGTTGTCGCTCGAAGACTTGTCTGTAAATCCGGGGCGGAAAATTTCTGCGTCAGGCGACAGTCCTTTTCCGTCGTCGGTTACCGCAATAAAACAGGTGTCCTTCTTTTTAAATGCGTTTACCGTTATGTTTTTACATTGAGCGTGCTCTATTGCATTGAAAATAAGGTTTTTTATGACGGAAGTAAGCCTCGTTGTTTTTCCGTAAACAGAAATGTTGCTTGAATTTACCGTGAGAATAATTCCGTTTGCCGAGCAATCGGGTTCGAGGTCGTTGTAAATTTCGGCAAGCAGTTCGTTTATCTGAAATGCCGATGACATTTCCACGGTAAAGTTGTTTTTTGAGTAGGTTGACAATTCGGCGAAAGCGCGGCCGAGCTCCTGAGTTTTTTGGAAAATTATATCTATTGTCTTTTTTTGTTCCTCGTCGTTTTCGCGTTCGCGCAAAATACCGAGAAAACGCTCTATGCTCGAAACAGGCTTTTTCATATCGTGCGACAGATACTGCAAAAGCTGATCGCGTTCGCCTATTACTTCATGCAGGTCTTTTGTGCGGTTTACCACTTCTGCCTGCAAGTTGTTGGTGAGGTAAGTAAGTTTTATTTCCTGCAACACAAACACGCGTATGCTTACCCCCGCTGTACACAGAAGGATAAGCACGCAGGTCCAGTAAAAAGGATTTGACAAAGCGAATATATTTTTGTTAGGCAGACATGCGGTAATTGCCAGCACGCCTACAAGAAGCGGATTTACTGCAAGGCAGACGTCGTTTCGTTTGTCCGCGGCATAGACGAAGGAAAACGCAATCAGGCATACCGCTGCCGCAACTGTACTTGCGATGCCCCAAACGCTGTCAGATATAACCGGTACGAAATGAAGTATTTGAGAGAAACATACGGTTGTTGCGAAAATTGCGAAAGCCGCCATAATCACCGACCAAACGGTTTTGCTTTTTGTTTTCGGTTTCAGCGACAAAAATGCAACCGTGTATGTCAAAACCAGTGCGATTATCCTGAGTGCTTGCAGAAAATAAGGATAATAAACTGCATTGGCAAGCAAATATGATGTCAGAAGAACAATAAATACGCCCGACAAAGTCAAAAGGCATGGCAAAAAGGAAAGCGAGCGTTTCAACAGGCACGCAAAGACGAAAACCGCGTTGGCGATGGCAGCGATGACGCAAAGCACCACAGACAGGTTGAGATCTTTTTCGATAGCAGAGTAAACCGCCGTATCTTTACCGACAAGAGGGACTGCGTCTATACCTGCCAGCATGTTAGGCGCGGCTTCGTAATGTATAGTAATTACCGCGGCTGCTTCGAGAGGGTCTGCCGAAATGGTGTGAATTTTCGGATAAAAAGTCAAATCGATAAATAATGGTTCGGTTTTTGTTTTGTGGGCGACCGTACTCATGTAATAGTCGGTGTAATTTGAAAACTGATAATCACTGATGTCACCGACACGACTTTCAAGCACGTAATTTACGTAAACGTTGCATGATGACCAAACCTGAGGGATGAAAAAGGTAAGATGCCAGCTGCCGTCTCCTTGCAAAAACTTGTCGTTAAGCACGGATGCTTTAGTGCTGAAATCGGGGTCGAAAGGGTCAAGGTTGCGAATAACGAAAACGAACGTCCCTTTTGAAGCGAAGTCGTTTTGTTCGCGCAGATTGACAGGTGTGCCGCTTATTTCGCTTTTAGGTATGAGAAATTCGTCGGCAGTATAGTTTGCGTAAGGCATTGCGCTGAGCGAGCAAACGTCATAAATACTTGTAGAATAAATTTCGCTGCCGTCTCTTCCCTTTAACGAGGATGAAACCTTTACGTCGTTTACGGAATCCGCACCGAAATAAAGTCCCAAAATCATCGCCGTGCACAATACAATCACAAGAATCAAAACACCGAAGCGAAGCAATATCTTTTCGTTCATAGATTTTTTCCTTCCGCCACGAAAGCGTAACCTTTTCCGAATTCGGTAACAACAAGGTTTTCGTGAGAAACCTCCTTCAGTTTTTGCCTGAGAGTCGAAAGGTGGCGCCTGATAGTGGTAGTATTAAGGCTTGGCGCCTGCCAGATTTTTTCGTAAATTTTGTCGGCATGGAAAAAAACTCCGCGGTTGCGAACTAAAAACCAAAGAATGTTAAATTCACTTGAAGTCAACGGAACTTGATTGCCACAATAAAAAACGGTGCGTTTGCTTGCGTTTATGGTAAGTCCGCCTATTGTTTTTTCAGCTTCGGCAGATGGTAAAAAACGCAATTTCATCCTGGCTTCAAGAAGCTTTATTGAGCATGGCTTGACTATATAATCGCATACTCCCGCTTCAAATCCGGAAAGAACGCTGTCCTCATGTCCCAAATCGGACATAACTATG
The DNA here is from genome assembly GCA_944336125.1 of uncultured Clostridia bacterium. Taxonomy (GTDB): domain Bacteria; phylum Bacillota; class Clostridia; order Christensenellales; family CAG-314; genus Heteroclostridium. The sequence continues at coordinate 12,050 of CALVLA010000009.1, forward strand.
ACAGGCGGCAGGGAATCAAATTTTTCAAAAAGAGCAAGTCCCGAACCGTCCGGCAGTATCATATCAAGTATGATCATGTCGATGTCATTATGCAGGCGGACAATTTCGGTTGCTTTTGACAGCGTGTCCGCTACATATAATGTATTGCCGGACTTTGCAAACCATTGTGTCATCTCGTGCAGCAAATCTTTGTCGTCATCGACAAACAGAATTTTTCTGTCGGATATTTCGTTCATCTTCAACCCCATAAAAACAACGCAGCAAAAGTGCTTCGTTAAAGTTAGAATACATTATTTTTTAACAAAAATCAATACCGCATTTTTTAACAAAAATCAATACCGCTGCGGTTGTTACGAATTGTTACGATTTTTGTCGAAAGTATTGCCAACTTGCTACTTAATGTTAACATGATAATGAATAGCGATACACTTGCGTTTTTTAAGAGGTTTTTATGTCATCCGAAAAAAAACTGAGCAGGGGTGCCACCGTTGCGATGATTGTGCTTGCAGTGATTTTGGTACCCGTACTTTTGATAAATCTTACGCTTATCGTGAAAGGAAGCATTTATCCCGACTCGCCTCCCGATGTGTTCGGGATTGCTCCGCTTGCCGTGACTTCAGGCTCGATGGAGGGGGATGAAAAAGGCTCCTTTGACGAGGGCGCGCTGATTTTTGTCAAAAAACTTTCGGCGGGTGAAAAAAACAACCTTGAAACAGGCGACGTCATCACCTTTTTGACTGACGGTGTTTACGTGACGCACCGCATAGTGTCGGTAAACAAAAACTCGTCGGGGGACAGCGTGTCCTTTGTGACGAAGGGGGACGCAAACAACGTTTCGGACGGGGCTATCCCTGCCCAAAACGTATTTGGAAAATGCGTGGGAAGCATTGCCGGACTGGGGGGATTTATGCTGTTTTTGCTCACTCCGGCGGGGATCCTGCTTTTTGTCGGACTTCCGATTTTGATTTACGTCGTTGTGGATGTGCTTTTGATTGCGCTTCACAACAGAAAAGTCGCAAAAACACAAGGTGAAAATTCGCCTGACGAAAACATTTGAAAACAGAACCGTTCCACACTCGGAACTGTTTTAAATAAAAAAGATTTTAAAAAATATATTTTATGGGGAGGTAAACAATGACTCAGAAAAAAAGCATAGCTTCAAAATTGCTTCTCGCTGCCATCGCGCTTACTCTCATCAGTTTTTGCTTTTTGGGAAGCACTTTTGCTCGCTACACAAGCTCGAGCAACGGCTCCGCTTCGCTTAACGTAGCAAAATGGGACGTAAGTATGGGGGAAGGCAGCATTTTGGTGAATTTCGGACAACTGTCACCTAGTATGGCGGAATATGACGATGCTGACGCGTCTGCACCTGATGCAAGGAGCAAAGGTACCGAAAAGAAACTTGTTGCGACAATCAGCAACAACGGTGATGTCAATGCCGAAATCACAATCAACTTCGGAAACGAAGAGGTAACTCTCAAAGACGACGGTGCAAATTACGGTGATGGAATAACTGTCACCGGAGAGGGAAATCCTACACAACAAAACGTTTTGGATTTGTTTGAAATCAAACTTTATTACGGTACAACGGCAGGGGTTGAAAATGCGAATACCGGCTTGACCAACAGCGGTGACCTCGTTCAACTGCCAAAAGACAACACAATTTATGTTTATGCGGAAGTTATCTGGACATCAGCCGATGTTTCGTATTGGAATTACTGCGGAGCAAATGCAGAGGCTCATGTATCGGCTGCTGTTATGGCAGACGCACTTGATACTTGGGTTGGCAAAAACGTGACTTCTGTAGGTTACGACATTTCCTTCACGGCTGTTCAAAAATCTGAACTTCCTAACGCTTGATTTTTTTGGCGCGTAAATTCGCCGTGTCGACCGAAGTGTGGAGACGGCGCGGCGAAAACCGCGTGCCGCAAAATTTTTTAAGGGTGAACTTTTATGAATTCGGGCAATAACGAAAACAAACAACTTTTAGTCGGGGAAGACGCTGTGTCCGAAGCGTCGGTTTCTTCAGCAGCGGATGAAGCCGCCTTGTCTCAAAACTCGGCGGAGTTTTCGTCTACCGAAATTTCGGCTGTCTCGGAAGGGACGGTCGGTTTTTCGACTGAACAAAACGAGGACGCGTCAAAAACAAGCGTCCCTATTCAAAACATGACGGCTCAACGCGTCGGCACTTCCTTCGAGGAAAGGATGGGCGACGCCGGTTACGTTACCGGCAGGCGTTACGACGCGGTTAAAAACGCATTTTTGAGCTACGTCTATTCAGGTAAAAAACAAAAAGTCGTTCGTCCCCGCATTACGCGCAGCGGCGAGACTTTCACCGTGGGCAGACAAATTTTGGGCAAACTCGTGGTTGTGGGCGGTTATATACGCCTTTTCCTCGCGTTGGACCCGAAAAACTACAACACGGATAAATATCATCACAAGGATTTTTCGGACAAAAGGCGTTACGCAAAGTTTCCGTTTATGATTAAGCTGTCGTCAGACAGGCAGGTCAAATACGCGGAAGAACTCATAGACGAGCTTTTGACGTCAATCGGGTTTGTAAAAAATCCCGACTATGTGGTAAAAGATCAGGCAAACGTTTTTAAAAAACCAAAAAGGAAAAAATTTGCCGCCGAAAACACAAATATGCCTATTCCGCCGGCTTTTGCTGACGGCGTGGCTGCGGCAAACGCATTTGTTTCCGCTGCCGACACTACTCCGCCGAAAAAAGGCATAGTAACAGACGAACAGGGCGAAAGCCTTGGCAAAATCAAAAAGTATGTTTGGTTTGACGAAAACGGCGAGCAAAAAGGACAATTCCGTCAGGAAGAAAAAAAGGTTTTCCTTTACGACGGCGAAAATAAAAAAGGTTTTCTCGACAAAAACGACAACGTCTTTTCAATGCCCGGCGCTTACGTCGGTACCGTAAGGCGTTCACGCTTTCCTTACATTTTAATTGCCGTTTTGCTTTTGCTTTTGGTTGCAGTCACTTCAGTCGTCACAACTTATTTTCTCACGCGCACCAAAACTGCGGATTACATTCCGATTTTGTTTGTCGCAGACGAAAAGGGGCAAAGTTGGGACGAAACGGAAAATCTGCCGGTGTTTTTCAACGAAACTTTCGGCGACACCGTAGTGGCTCCCGGAATGGATGGTTCCTACCGCTTTATCTTTAAAAACAAAAATGCCGACACGCTTGTTTATTCCTTGTCGTTTTCCGAAAAAAACGACTTCGGCATTTCGCTCAGGTACCGCCTTAAACGCGACGGCGCTTACGTTTCCGGAAAAGACGGATATGTCGGCGTGGACGCGCTTTCGCTTGACGAGCTTACTATCGAAGCAAATTCGTCTTCGGTTTTCGAACTCGAGTGGTTTTGGCAGCACAACGATTCCGCCGATACCGAAGCGGGACAAAACGGAGCTACTTATACCTTAAACATCTCGCTGTCGGCAAGCGTTAAACACTGACTTTTATTATGAAATTTGGCCGCATGATTAAAACCGTCGTAAAATCGTTGCTTGTGTTTGCGGTAGTCATACTTATGATTTACAACGGTTACGTTTTGTTTTGCAAATATGTGCTGCACGACGGCATGCCGTCGGTTTTCGGCTACTCGTTTGCAACCGTGTCTTCGGGAAGTATGGAACCTACCCTAAAAACAGGCGACTTCATTGTCGTCAAATCGCAAAGCGATTACTCAGTGGGTGACATCATTACTTTTTACGACGCGGAGAAAAACGCTTTTGTGACTCACAGAATTATTTTGGAAGGCGAAAATTCCTTCGCGACAAAAGGAGACGCAAACAACTCTGCCGACAACTTTTCCGTTCCTGTCGAGGCGGTCAAGGGAAAAGTCGTGGCTGTCAACGGATTTGTCGGAGATACCGTCCGTTTTGTTCAGTCTCCGTTCGGAATGTTTTCCGTCGTTGCGGTTGCTATTTTACTTTGGCTGGCAACGGACATCGTCTCTTCCTTAACGGTTAAAAAAGATGAAAAACAACAACTTTAAAAAAATCCCCGTAATACGTTATTTGTGCTGTCTGCTTTTTGTGTGCGCACTTTTTACAGGGGTTACTTTTTCAAGATATACCGACTTCACGAGCGGCGACATCAATACTCCGCTCACTCGTTTCGCATGCTCTTACGAAATTGAGGATATGTCGGCGGCAACTTTTTCAAACGCAGACTACTGGCTGCTGTCGGGTACGGGGTCGATGAACACGGCGCGCACGGTTCGCTTTAAAATGCGAAATCATACCCTTTCTGCGGAGGGCGGCGTCAACATCATCAGCGAAGTGAACCTTGACGGCACTTTGCGTTTTTACGCACCCGCGGAGTTTGCGGGAAACCTCGCCGTTCAGGTGGCGGAAGAAACATCGGAAGGTTTTTACGTGACAAAAACTCCTCAGTATGTTTTGGGTAACCTGATTTATCAGCTGAACGAAAACGAGGGTGTTTACGAGTACGCTCAACAAAATCGACCTGACCGCGTCTTTGCCGACCATGGCGCCGGAATCTCTTTTGATACTTCAAAACAAAAGGATTTTGACGAAAGAACAGACGGAGGCGGCAATTACGTAAACGAAATTCTTACGCTGTCGGGCGGCTTTAACGGCAGTGACGCAAACCACAGCGGAATTATTACCGCTCAAAGTGCCGACGGCAATAAAATTCAAATTTCCGCCGCAATGGAAACAGCTTCTTACAGCGTCGGATTTTCGCGTTATTATCAAAATAACCAATCCAATTCGGCGCCTATGCTGTATCTTGACTGTCAAAAGGAAATTCCTTTTTACACGATTGATATTTCTTTGCCGGAAATGAGTTTTGACGGCGGCACCGCACAAGAAAAAACTTTCGTATTGTTTTTGACTGTTGTCGAAAAAACAACTAATGACGACTTTTTGTCGACATGGGATAACTCTTTTGATTTGTCGGATCCAGCAAAGGGCGATTTGCCGAAAACTTTCAACGGTGCGACGGTGACAGGTTATCATTTTGACGCAAAAGCTTCCGTTTACAACCTTGACGGGGAGACTCCGCAGCTTGACGGCGAAACAACGGTGCGAGTTAAAAAAACCTATGATTATGCAAACGGCGGCTCGAAAATAAACTTTTTCCATATCGCTCCGCTTTCGGAAAATGCGGCATCGGTTTCGCATTCTATCGATGACTTTTTCAACGCCGACAAAAGTGATGCTTCTTTGCCAAGCGGATTTTCGATTAAGGATGTTCAAGGAGTTTTCGGATTGTGTTCAAACGGCGGCACAAGCGGATATATTTCCTTTGCCGGCATTACCGACGATCCGTACCGCAAGTATTACGAGGGGACTTCAGGAAACGTTACTTTTGAAATTTCAAAAGCCATGAGTAAAGGCTATGCCGTAAAAATAAACGCAGTGTTTATTCAGTCGGCTGAATCGGGTGAGGGGGTGTGAAATGTCGAATAAAAAACGTACGGCGTTTTTAAGCGTCTTACTTCTCGCCGCTTCAATCACTCTTTTGAGTTTTTCCTTGACTTACGGCAGGTTTTTTGAGGAAAGTTCTTCGTCAGACAGCGGCTACGGAAGTGATATCGAGTACATCGTTTCGGAGCAAATCGAGGTTTCAAACGTCGATGAGTTTATCGGCGCAATTGAAAACGGCTACACAAACATTATTCTTTCTGACGACGCGACGGATCCGTTTGTTATTACTGCGGGCGTTACCGACGTCGGCGTCGACCTCATTCTCGACCTCAACGGTCATGAGCTGCAGCGTAACAGCCGCGATCCGCTGCTTAATATCGTCAACGGCGTCAGAATGACTATCATCGATACATCGGAACGTCAGACGGGTTCGTTTTATAACCCGGTAGGAAGCGTGCTTCAGATAAACGGCGGAACGCTTACCGTTTCCAGCGGCGAGTTTGAAAGCGGCCCGAGAAAAAACGAATACGTTGTACAAACAGGTTCGTCTTTTATTTCGTCAGAAGGCGGTTCGGTCGCGACGTCGGACGTTATAGATACCGAGGTGTTTAAAAAGCCTTTTGAAGGAAAGGATTATGTTCCGGAAGAAGTCAAAAAGTCCATGCCTATCATAACTCCTACCGTCAGTGAAATTGTCGAAAGCGACAAATCCTTTTTCTTCGTCAACGGTAACATGTATTTTGACCGTTTTAACTTTGGGGATAATCCTTACATAACTGCCGACAGCTATGTCTACTTTACCATTGCGGACACCAGCATTCAAAATACTTTATCCGTTGAAAAAGGCAGTGCGGATTTTTACTACTCATACAACGTCGAAAAAACGACTGACGCTTCGGGAAAACCGTCTTACTCCTACACCACTCAACCAGAAGGCGAGAATATTTTTGAGGCAGTAGTTTATATTTACAACAGCGTAAAAGCTTCGGCTACCGCCGAAACTTCATACGCAACTGTGCGCATGGCGTCGGGCAACATGTACACTCGCGGCGGAAAATTCAATTCGTATTTCGGAGTTGACACCGCTTACGGCATTTATGCCGAGGGCGGTTACATGGCGGTGGAAAACGCCTCTTTCAGCGTAATCGAAAACGGCACTTGTATCAAAAACGCATACACAAATCCGTCAAGCAGCGAATACCTTCGCGTTTCTTCAGGCTCGTTTTCCGCGGAAGAGGGTGACGCTATTCAGATCAGCGGCGGAAAAATGATTATTACAGGCGGCTCCTTCGTCAAAAACTCCGTTGACGGCGGGGCGCAAAGTGCGGTTATCAGAGTGACAAACGGCGAGCTGGACGGCTCGGACGCGACAAATCTCTCGTTTTCGGTTTCGGGCTCGACGCTTTACGGAATTTATGCCGAAAGTTCGGCGGGTACCGCTGCGGACGTAAGACTTTCGGGCGCGACCTTTACCTTTACAAACGGCGAGAACAACGTCGGCGTATATGCAGAAAGCGGTCAGGTCGTTGTAAGCGACAGCATTTTTGACATGCAGGGGAAAAACAGCGTCGGTATCGAAATTGGCGGAGAGTCGGTTGTCGGCGATACAAAAGAAGTAACCGTGCTTGGCACTGTATTCCAAATGAAAGGAAGGCAAAACATCGGCGTGCTTTCAAGCGGCGGTTCGGTGTTGCTTGGCGGCACGGCAAAAATGCCTTACTCACTGTTTTTTGTGGATTACGTCGAGGATTGTTACGGCGTGCTTGCAGGCGAAAGACCTTCGGGCGCAAGTTCATTGTCGGGTAGCTCTTCCATTAACGTGGAAATTATGGCGGCACAGTTTTTCATGGGACAGTCAAAGCTGTCGGCGCCGTCGACAAATACCTTCAACGGCGCAGGTGTGTATCTCAATGCCGCCGACGCTTCGATAAAAATCGGCGAAGCGTATTTTATCACAGCAGGACAGGGCAGCAGCGGCGTTTACGCAAAACAAGGAAATATTACGCAAACTGCGGACGGCAGGCTTGTCATTATTACGGGAGCCGTTTATGACGAATATCGTGCGGGAGGCATGGATCTGACGGGCAACTGGATTACTTTCCCGACCAACGAGGAATTTACCGCGGGAAAAGCTATGCCGGTGCAGACTTCCGACATTTCGGACAGCCACGGCATTTACGCTGAAAGCGGTCGTGTATCTTTGTCAAAAGCTTATGTCGCCGTGTATTCCGACTCCGCTTGCGGAATTTATACCGCTGGCGCCGGAAGTTCGGTTTCGGTTAGCGGTCGTCTTGACATGGATATTAGCATTTCGTCAAAAGACAATCACTCGGTTTTGTCAAGTACCGCAATCAGTACCGTTGGCGGAAACATTTCACTTTCGGAAGCTCAAATTAATACCGACAGCCTGGGAATTACCTCACAGGGCGGCAGCGTTAAGGTTTCAGGCGATATTGTCATCAAGTCTACGAGAGGTACGGCGGTTTACGTCAACGGCGGAAACCTGACTTTGAACGGCGACGCAGAAATCACAAGCACGATAGACGGCACCACCTCTTGGGGCGGTACAGGTATGTCTGTTCCTTATTCCTACGACGGCGTGTTTGTAGACGGCGGATCGTTGACTTCTAAGGGTATGTTGAAAATTACCCACACAGGCGTCGAAAACGACGATCAAAGCCAGCTTCTTGAACCATCGTCACTTTACAGACAATTTACCGTAAAAAGTTTTGCAGTCAGGGTTCAGGCGGGCAGCTCGGCTGATTCGAACGTCATCATTTTGTCGCCACACATTTCCAACGCAGTGGGCGGCGGCATTTACGTCAGCGGTAGCGATACCAGAACGGCAAACGTCACATTGGGTAACGAAACGTCGGCAGAGATATTCATCGCCACAACCGGAAATACGCTTTATGACGAATACTTTTCCATAAAAGACGGAAACGCAAACAACTGGAATTACAAGCAAAGCAGCACGGGCGGACACGCGGTTGAAGTCAACGGCGGTACCCTCAATATTTACGGCGGACGTTACTCGGCAGCGCAGGGCGAGGGCATTTTGGTTAAAAACGGCACCGCAAACATTTACGGCGGAACATTCTTCGGAAACGACAGCTATGACGAGAAAGGCAACGGAACGGGACCTATCGCGGGACCTGCGGCGTCATATAGCTTTAAAGTATTCGGCGGTACGGCAAACGTTTACGGAGGTACCTTCGGCAAGGCGGACAGCAGCGGCAGCGGCGCGTTCGTAATGGGCAATTCGCCAACCGATTTGGCAGAAGCAAATATCTACGGCGGCACTTTCGTGGTCGGCGGTCAGGCAGGCTTCAGCGTTTACGACTATGCAAACATCAGCTTCGCGCCTAGGGGCGACGACGGCAAAGGGGGCGACATCAGAGTTTCGGGTTACAACGTAGGTATGGCAATAGAAAATTCGGAGGCTGACGTAAGTATCAATATAGCCGGCGGCGAGTTTTACAGCCAGAACAGGGACTGGAACGGCTCGTGCGACGGCATTTGGTACAGCAACTCCAACGCAAGTCTTGTCGTAAGCGGCGGCATCTTTACCGGTTCGGCAAGATCGGGAATATACTTTGAAAAAGCTCCGGAATCGGGTAAGGTAAGTATTTCGGGCGGACAGTTTAACGGTGTCAGAGGCGGAGGATTGGGCACGTCTAGTGGGAGCCTTAATGTAGGTGATATCGTTGCTTCTGATCATACTCTGTACAGCGAAACAACGAGCGGAACAACGGCAATTGATTCAAGTCGATCTGTCAGTGGGCTGACGTCGGAAACGAAGTTAACGGTTTCGTAAAAAATCAAAAAGCGGTCAAAACGACCGCTTTTTTTGTTTTGTCTTTTTTAGGCTTTAATTGATGAAATTTACTGAGCCTATTGACCGCCATTGTCTTGTTTGTTAAAATATAATCAATCTCAGACAAGGAGAAAAAAATAATGGACAAAAAATACGACGCTCTTTTTACGCCTTGGAAGATAGGCAACGTAGAAATAAAAAACAGAATAGTAATGTGTTCGATGGGAGGCACTTGTCTTTTCGGATTTGCCGAGCCTAACCATTGGGACGAGGAAGCTGCAAAGCTCATTTTGGAAGTGGCAAAAACAATTGCGGGCTGATTTTGCCTGGTATTGCTCCTATCAGGGATCTGGTAGGGAACAAGTGGCTCTATCAGGGGGACAAAAAGTTTGAAAAGCTGAAAAGTTTTATGGACGAAATTCACAAAACAGGCGCAAAGCTTTTTGTGCAAATTACGGCAGGCTTCGGACGCGCGTTTGCGATAAGCGGCTTTACCGAAAAAGTTTACACCAACAAGTTGCTTCGAGGACTTTTGAAACCTATCATCAACGTCGACAGGCTAACCATGGCGCCGTCTGCCGTGCCTAACCGCTGGTCAGACAAGGTTCCGTCAAGACCTATGACGCAAAAGGAAATTAAGGACATCATCGACGGATTTGCAAAAGTGGCCAAAAAGTGCAAGGAGGCGGGGGTTGACGGCGTTGAGGTTCACGCTGTACACGAAGGATATTTGCTTGACCAGTTCACTTTGCCTTACGTAAACAAACGAAAAGACGAGTACGGCGGCAGCTTTGAAAATCGTTACCGCTTTGCCGTGGAAATAGTAAGCGCAATCAAAAACACTTGCGGAAAGGATTATCCCGTTTCGCTGAGGTATTCCGTTGTGTCTAAAACAAAAGACTTCAGGGCGGGGGCTCTTCCTTGCGAGGGGGACGACTATACCGAAGTGGGCAGAGACCTTTCGGAAGGAATAAAGGCGGCAAAATATCTTGCAGACGCGGGTTATGACATGCTTAACTGCGACAACGGTACTTACGACGCATGGTATTGGTCGCATCCGCCTATGTACATGCCGCTTAACTGCAATTATTCTGAAGCGGAAGAAGTTAAAAAAGCCGTTTCGGTACCTGTGGTTGTCGCAGGAAGAAACGAGCCTGACTTTGCCGCCGAAAAAATTGCGCAGGGAAAAATAGACGCAATGGGCGTTGCGCGTCAGTTTTTGGCTGACCCTGAGTGGATAACAAAACTCATGGCGGACAAACTTGATGACATCAGACCTTGCATTTGCTGTCACAACGGTTGTTTCAGCTTGGCAAAATACGAAGGTGTGCCGAATACCCAGTCGCTTGCCGAAACTAAGGCGATGTGCCGCTGTGCGGTAAATCCGATTTCAATGAACTCGGTCAAGTACCGTATAGTAAAAACAGACAAGCCGAAAAAGTTTGCCGTCGTGGGCGGCGGTATCGGCGGTATGGAAACGGCAAGGGTTTTGACTTTGCGCGGACACAAAGTTACTCTTTACGAAAAAACGGGTGAACTGGGAGGAGTGTTTATTCCTGCCGCGTCGTTTGAGTTTAAGGAAAAAGACAGACAGCTTATTGAGTGGTACAAAAAACAGTTGAGAGATTTAAACGTCGAAGTCAAACTCAACTGCCAAATAGACGACACCGGCAAACTCGACGCAGACGAAGTGATTGTGGCTACCGGAGCCGTGTCGCGAAAACTTTGCATCAAGGGCGAGGAAAAGGCAATCGAGGCGGTTTCTTATCTCAACGACAGAAGTCAGGTCGGCGAAAAAGTAATAGTCATAGGAGGAAGCCTCACCGGCTGCGAAATAGCTTACGAATTGTTTAATCAAGGAAAACAGCCGATTATAATCGAAATGAAAAACGACCTTATGGCGGCAAAGGGCATTTGCCTTGCAAACACTTCATACCTGAGAGATTTTTTCAAGCTTAAAAAGGTGCCTGTTTACCTCAACACCACGGTCAAGGAAATTAACGAAAAGGGTATCACAGCACTGGACAAAAATCAAAACGAATTTTTTGTACAAGGCGATTCTGTCATTATGTGCGTAGGGTATCTGCCTAATCCTATCCAAGGCAAAAAGAAAAATTTTGTCGGTGACTGTTATGAAGTGGGCAACGTCATGACAGCGGTTACTCGGGCATGGGACGTGGCTATGAAAAAATAAATCTGCCTCACAACTATCTGTCGTTATGTCGGAAAGTTTCTTTTACATTTATAAAAAGCGCGATGTGTCTCACGCGCTTTTTGTGTTTTTTTACTCTTTTCGACATGACAAACTTGTTACGTTTTTTTCTTAACTTTACATATCGCCTTTTTGGTGGTAAAATACTGTAAATAATATCGGAGTGCCGTAAAGGCGTCGAAACCTATGTTTTTAAGAAAAACTTTGCACTACACAAACAAAAACATACTTTATTTGCTGTTGCTTTCACTGCCTGCCGCCGCTTGCTTTACTTTGGGCGGAAAACCGCTTACCATTATCGAATTGTTTGTAAAAATGTTCAACGGTATCAAAAGCGGGCAGACTACTTTTGCTTTTTCGGAAATTTTCAACAGCTTTTCGTTGATTGACATCAAGCGTCCTTTGTTTGCTCTTCTTTTTATAGTGGGCATCTTTTTGCTTGGAATACTGTTCAGCGTTGTCGAAAGAAACATGAAGTACGATACCGTTACCTTCGGCAGTATACGCGCAATGCTGCTTGACGCATTGTTTATTACTTTGCCTGCGGGACTGCTTTTCCTTTTTGCGGTGGAACTTGTCGGTCTTATCGCAAGCGGGTTTATCGCGTTGTTTTCGGTATTCGGTTTCGGCTGGGGTTGGTTTGTGCTTTCGGCAATATCAACGCTTTTGATTTATTACGCTTTCATTTCCTTAGTGAGCTACCTTTTCTGCTGGATTCCTTGCGTGTCGATGGAGGCTTTGAAGTTTTTTACCGCTGCCAGCCTTTCCTCACGTATGCTCTCTAAATTTCACACAAGGATATTCCTCACAGTAGCGGCTCTTATCGTGGTTTTGGGAGTTGCCGTTTACTTTGTTACTTTGGCAGGCCTTATCTCATACTTCTCGCTTTGCGCCGTGCTTAACGTCTTGCTTTGCGTATTCCTTCCTTCATACTGCTATGCCGCTTATTTTACTACGGCAGATATTCCGTTGGGGGCTAAAAAGAAATGAAAATCAAAAACGCCTTTCAGATTTTTTTCAAAAATTACTCTCTCGTGCTTAAGGTAATGGTAACACAGCTTGTCATGCTGGCTATCTTTATCGGCGTGGGCTCGATTTTTATCGCAGATATGGTGGTGGACGTGGAAAGCGGGCTCGCCGAGTTTGGCGTTATCGACAACCTTAACGCTATTTTTCAGGCAATAGCTCAAAACAACTTCACCACAGAGAGTTTTCACGAGATGATGGACGCTTTGCGCTCAAGCTTTTATCAGTGGGCTTCTTCGGTAGATTTCTTTTATCAAAAACTTACAGTTTCGGGACTTCTGGCATTTGTCGTTGTTTTGATTGTCAAGTACTTCCTCGACTTTTACAAGGTGGCTTTTAACCAAAACCTCAACGACTTCATGTCGACTTCGGCAAAAACTCCTTTTATGTGGAGGTTTTTCAAAAGCTTCGGAACAGCTGCCAAAACTCAGCTCATTGATACTTTCTTTCCGTTTTTACTTGACGTCTTTATCGTTTTGGGAAGCATAGGCATTTACATTTCAATGCTTTCAATTTCGGGGCTTATCGGGCTTGTCCTTACCACTTTGATAATGATTGTTTTGCTCACCCTCAGAAAAACGCTTTTCGCTTTTTGGATCCCTGCAATGATCATTAACGAAATGCCTCCTAAAGCTTCCATGGCTGAAGGGTTTAAAGGCATAAGCGACTGCTTCGGCAAAGTTTTCGGTAAATTGCTTCTTACGACTTTGTTTACCTGCGCGCTTGTATTGGTTTTCCTGTTGGGAATTGTGCACTGGGTTACCGTTGTTGTGGCTTTGGTTATTTTCCTCAACAATGAGCTTTTTGCTTCTACTATCTGTATGATCGAATATTACAAACACAGCAACTTCGGTTTTTACATCGACAAAATGAAAGCTGTCGACAACGAAGATTAAATTTTTGAAAGCGGGCGTTGTTCCGCTTTTTCTTTTTTTGTTGTTGACATTAAGTAATGTTATGTTATAATGATTCTATTGAAATGCTGTGAACGTGACAAGTAGCTTTTGTTTCGGTTTTTCAGAGAGTGTTTGGCAGGTGAAAAAACACAACCGACTTTTGCGAATACACACGGGAGCTGCCTGTTGAATTAAGTAGGCTTGGCCGGGGTTGCCGCACGTTAAAGCGGCTGAGTAGTTTTACTCACTGAGGTCCGTATTGCGAAGTACGGACGAACTGAGGTGGTATCACGGGTAATGTCGCTCGTCCTCTTGCTTTTGCGGGGCGGGCTTTTTGTTTGCCTTGTAATCTGACAAAAATTTTTTGGGAGTGTAACAATGGCTAACGTAAAATTTTTCAACGGTGAGAGTATTCCTCTCGAAATGCACAAGGTTCGTATCGTTCAGAAACTCAACCTTCTTCCTGTGGAAGAAAGGGTTAAGTGTATCGCCGAGGCAGGCAACAATACTTTTTTGCTTAAAAACAAGGACGTATTTTTGGATATGCTTACTGACAGCGGCGTAAACGCAATGAGTGACAGACAGCAGGCTGCAATGCTTGTTGCAGACGACAGCTATGCGGGAAGCGCAACCTTCACGAAACTCGAAAACAAAGTTAACGAAATTTTCGGTACTAAATATTTCTTGCCTGCTCACCAAGGCAGGGCTTGCGAAAACATACTTGCCATGACTTTTGTTAAAGCCGGCGACGTTGTTCCTATGAACTTTCACTTCACTACGCCTAAAGCTCATATCACAAGACTTGGCGGCAGGGTAGAAGAGCTGCTTATAGACGAAGGTCTTAACCTTGTAAGCGACCATCCTTTCAAAGGCAATTTCGATTTGAACAAACTCGAAAAATGCATTTTGGAAAACAAGGGTAAAATTCCGTTTATACGTATGGAAGCAGGCACCAACCTTATCGGCGGTCAGCCTTTCGAACTCGCTAACGCAAAGGCAGTTTGCGAATTGGCTAAAAAGTACGGTATTATGACGGTGCTTGACGCAAGTCTTTGGCAGGACAACCTTTACCTCATCAAAACAAGGGAGGAAGCTTGCAAAAACATGTCGCTCAGGGAAATTACCCTTGAAGTGGCAAAAGGCTTTGATATAATTTACTTCTCGGGACGCAAACTCGGTTTTGCCAGAGGCGGCGGTATCTGCATGCGCGACAAAGAGCTTTGCGAAAAAATGAAGGAACTTGTTCCGCTTTTCGAAGGATTTTTGACTTACGGCGGAATGAGCGTAAGAGAAATGGAAGCAATGACGGTTGGTCTTGACGAGACAATGGATGAGGACGTCATCTCGCAGGCACCGCAGTTCATTAGCTACATGGTTGAGGAATTCAAAAAAGCAGGCGTACCTGTCGTTACTCCTGCCGGCGGTCTCGGCTGCCACCTTGACGCTACAAGGTTTATTCCTCAGGTGCCTCAAAGCCAGTACCCTGCAGGCGCTCTTGCCTGTGCGGCATACATCGCAGGCGGAATAAGGGGTATGGAAAGGGGAACAATTTCCGAAGAAAGAGAACCTGACGGAAGTGAGCGTATGGCTGCGGTAGAGCTTTTGAGACTTGCAGTTCCTCGCCGTGTTTACACCTTGTCGCAAGTTAAATACGCAATCGACCGCATTATTTGGCTGTACCAGAACAGAGACCTTATCGGTGGTTTGAAATTCGTCGAAGAACCGAAAGTACTTCGTTTCTTCTTTGGCAGACTTGAGCCGATTGGCGACTGGCAGCAAAAACTCGCAGAAAAATTCCGTAAGGATTTTGGCGACAGTCTTTGATTAAATAAAAAAACGCTTCCGCAAGGAAGCGTTTTTTATTTTGTTTTGTTTTACATTGATTTAATAATTTCGTCGGTAAGCGTTTCGATGTCGTCAAGACCTTTTTCGTCCAAAGCCGACTTTATGGTGACCATAGGCTCGATTACAGTCATGTTTTTCATTTGTGAAACAAGCTCTTTCATCTTTTTGCCCGAGTTAGGCGCCCATGAACCGTTTTCTATGAAAGCGACCTTGTGATTTTGAATGTTGTGCGCTTTCATGTCGTAAATGACCGTTTCCATATTGGTGAAAATTTCGTTGTTGTAAGTAGGGCTAACAAATGCGATGTGGCTGCAACGGTATGCGTCGGCAATGATATATGAAAGGTGCGTCATCGATACGTCGTAAAGCACTACGTTGTTGACTCCTTTGTCGACAAGCTTTGATGCCAAAATCTGTGCCGCATTTTCAGTGTGTCCGTAAACGGAACCGTAAACTATCATGACCGCTTTTTCGCATGCGTCGTACGAACTCCATTTGTTGTATTTTTCTACGATATACGGGATACATTTTGTCCATATAAAGCCGTGAAGAGGGCAGATAAGTTTTATGTCGAGAGCTGCTGCTTTTTTCAAAAGCATCTGAACCTGAGTTCCGTATTTACCTACTATGTTTGTGTAGTACCTTCTTGCTTCTCCCAACCATTTTGAAACCTCGATTTGCGTATCGAAAAGCTGTCCGTCAAGCGAACCGAATACGCCAAAAGCGTCTGCCGAAAACAAAATTTTGTCAGTTTCGTCGTATGCTACCATGACTTCAGGCCAGTGTACCATAGGAGCCATGTAAAAACGAAGAGTGTGACGTCCTGTGTTCAATGCGTCGCCTTCTCCTACCAAAACAGATTTTGATTGATAGTCTTCACCAAAAAACTGTTTGATCATCGTCTGAGTTTTTGCGTTGCATACGATTTTCATTTCAGGATAACGAAAAACCATTTCTTTAATGAGGGAACAGTGGTCGGGTTCCATATGGCTTACCACAAGATAATCGATGTTTTTTCCCTTCAATTCGTAAACAAGGTTTTCCAAAAACTGTTCGCCTACGATTTTGTCGACAGTGTCAAACAATACTGTTTTTTCGTCTTTAAGAAGATACGAATTGTAGCTCATTCCGTTAGGAACAGGATACATCCCCTCGAAAATAGAAATCTTTTTGCTTCCGCAGCCTATCCATGTGTAATCTTCGTTTATTTTTTTTGTGCAATACATAGTTTTCTCCTTGCTCAAATATTAGCACAAAAATTTTGTTTTGACACTTGTTTTGAGATAAATCCGATTCGTTTTTTGTCTTTATTAAAATTATAATTTTGTCAGTTTATTGTAAATTAAATTAAAATATAATATAATACACTTATATTTAATGACAGGAGTTTTCGATGAAGGCATTGATTCTTACTATGACGTGCGGCGAAGGACATAACAGCATCGCAAAAAATTTTGCCGAATTTTTTAAAAACGCCGGCGTCGAAACCGAAATCGTCGATATTTACCGTGCCAAAAAATTTGACAAGTGGATAAATAATCATGCTTATCTGCTGTCATGCAAGTATATTCCTAAAATTTATCACAAAATTTGGACAAGGCTTAAATACTCCGATCCCGACAAAAGAAGATACAAAAATACTTTTCAAACGTCAATTAAGTGCTGCCTTAAAGACGTCGAAAACGAAATTAAAAAATTTCAGCCTGATTTTATAGTCTGCACTCATTTTAACGCAAGCGGCGTAGTGGACAGGCTCAGGCGTGAAAACAGGATAGACAAAAACATTAAACTGTTTTCTTACCTCACCGATTTTTATCCTCATCCGTGTTGGGAGGACAGCATAGGTGTGGACTATGTGTTTATTATCAATTCCTGCGCCGAAAAGCAGCTTGTCGACAAAGGCTTTAAAAAAGAGCAGCTTGTCGAAGTAGGCTTTCCCGTCAACGCGAGGTTTTTTGAAAAAACCGACAAAAGGGAAATTCGCAAAAAACTGGGGCTTGACGAAAATCTTTTTACCGTTATGGTTTCAAGCGGCGGCTTCGGTATAGGCAGAAATTACAATGTGCTGAAAAAACTGTTGTTGTGCAAAAGTAAAGTTCAAATTATTATAGCAAACGGTCACAACAAAAGCTCTTTTGTCCATTGTCAAAACATCATAAAATCAAAAAATTTAACAAACGTTTTGAACTTAGGCTTTGCGGATAATATGCACGAGTTGCTGGGTTGCTCCGACGTTTCCGTTTCGCGAGGCGGATGCGCAACTTTATGTGAGGCAATTGCAAAAAACGTTCCTGTCATTGCCCGAGAAAACATAATCATTAATGAAGCCGAAAATGCTGATTTTCTTCAACAAAGGGGCTGCTGTGTACGACTGAAAAAACTGGATGAATTGCCTAAAATTATCGACGACCTTAATGAAAATCGCATGCGGTATAAGGAAATGAGCGAAGCCTGCAACGGTATTTTAAAAACCGACACGCTGCAAAACGTGTTAAACTTTATAAAATCGGTTGTTTAAAACAGACAAAACCGTTGCGTTTTGTCTGTTTTTATGTAAAAAATTTATATGATACGAGGTAGGTATGACAAACGAAAAATTTTTGGAATATATGCAAAGCGGAAACACGGTTAAGGCAAACTCCGAAGCGCATCTCAAAATGCATGAGCTTGCAAGAAGAGCTCAGCAAATTACGGCAGAGTTAAACTGCGGCTTTCACGAAAACGACGAAAAAGCAAAATTATTTTCAAAACTGATTGACAAGGAAGTGGGCGAAAACTTCGGTTTGTTTCCGCCGTTTTACACCGATTGCGGAATAAACATTGCAGTGGGCAAAAATGTTTTTATCAATTCATGCTGCTGTTTTCAGGATCAAGGCGGTATCGAAATAGGCGACGGAACTATGATAGGACATCAGGTAGTTATTGCGACGCTTAATCACGATTTAATTCCCGAAAACAGGCAGGACATGGTTGCTCGCAAAGTAAAAATAGGCAAAAACGTTTGGATAGGTTCACATGCTACGATTTTGCATGGCGTTTCGATAGGAGACAACGCCGTTGTGGCTGCCGGTTCGGTGGTTACCTGCGATGTGCCTGAAAACGCCGTTGTGGCAGGTGTTCCTGCTAAAACAAAAAAATACGTTAAATGAGGTGGGTTATGTCAAAAAAAGTTTTTATAGTTTCATCTACCATGAGAAAAAACGGCAACTCGGAATTGCTTGCCGATGAATTTGCAAAAGGCGCTGCGGCAGCAGGAAACGAAGTTGACAAAATCTCGCTGCGAGATATTCAGCTTAAATTTTGCATAGGCTGCCTTGCATGTCAAAAAAGCGGCAAGTGCGTGCATAACGACGGGATGACGGAAATTTATTCACGTGTGCAAAACGCCGACGTGCTGGTGTTTGCGACGCCCGTTTACTACTACGAAATGTCGGGACAGCTCAAAACCTTTATCGACAGACTTAATCCGCTTTTCCCTAAGGATAACAAGTTTAAAAAAGTTTATTTGCTTGCTTCGTCCGCCGATACTTCCGAAAGCGCAATGGAAGGAGCGATAAAAGGAGTTCAGGGATTTATCGACTGCTTTGAAGGAGTATCTTTAGGCGGCGTGGTTTACGGCGTAGGGGCGGAAGCCGCAGGTGATATCAAAAATACTCCTGCTATGAAACAAGCTTACGAAACGGGTAAAAATGTTTAATATTAAAGCGGCGTTTTCACGCCGCTTTTAATTCTTTCTCCTGTCGCTTTTGCATTTTTCGCCAACTTTTGAAACCGTAAAGGTCGTTTAACAAAAACATCAAAAAACAAATTGCCATCGGAAGATAATCTGTTTGAGTAATCGTTGCGGCAGTCCACAGCACAACGAGTACTATGTCGTTCAAAGCGTATCCCAGCGCGTAGTAAGGACTTCTTAGCAGGGTGAGATATGCCGCAAAAAAACTTGTCGCAATCGAAACCG
Source organism: uncultured Clostridia bacterium (assembly GCA_944336125.1). Classification (GTDB taxonomy): domain Bacteria; phylum Bacillota; class Clostridia; order Christensenellales; family CAG-314; genus Heteroclostridium. The sequence goes on from CALVLA010000009.1 coordinate 31,213, forward strand.
TGCTGACGGCAAGATTTGTCGTTCCGAGTGCTTTCAATATGAAATAAAAAACAAAAGTTACCGCTGCCGTCAGTATTGTCATGACGGCGATTTGTTTTTTTGTCATTCTCATGACGGCTACTTCAGCCGTGTTTTTGAAAGGGTGACGCAACCACGCTATCATAGTAAGCAAAGCAATGGGAGCCGTCATTCCGAGGTATGTTATCATTTCGCCGTAATAACGGAAAAAGTATGACACTATTCCGTAAAATACCGAAAAAATAATCATCAGTAGCTGTCCGAATGCGTTGCCTTTTGCTACAAAAATCAAAGACGTTATGCCAATCAAAGAGGACATAAGGGTCAGAATGTCGTTTGACGAAACGGCAACAAAGGACAGCACTATTGCAAGCGACGAACACAGCCACAACGTAATCTCAAATTTAGTGAAGTTTTTTAAGCTTAAAAGTTTTTTCATAACAAACAAAAAAGCACCCGTCATGCGCTTCTTCTAAGACCTAACGACGCGCACACGAATGCATGGCATTCATTCTACCCGGTGGCAGTTTTTTTGTATTTTAATTCAAGTTTTTTCCGCTGTCAACAATATACTCGAAAATTTCAATTTGACAATTTACTCAAAAATTACATTCTCTTTACCTGTTTCGGGTATTTGTTTTTTAAAAAAAACAGTATCATTCAAAAAAGGAGGATGTTATGGAAAACAGTGAGGAAAAAAGCAAAAAAATTGTGTTGGTTGTTTTTACGGTAATTGTATTTGCTGCGGCATTGCTTGCAGTTTTTTTACCTAAGGACAGCGGAGGGTACAGAGACGTTTACATGATACTTTATGACGAAAGCGTAAATTACCGCTATGACACTCGGAACACAGATTCTAGCATTAACAGTTATGTGATTTATCAATATGACGGTAATTCGCATTTGCCTCAATTTGAAGTGTATGACCTTGAAACCGAGGAATTGATAACAGAGGGAAAAAGAGACATGGGGGTAACATACTTCGGGGTTGATTCGTTCGGCGACAAATATACGGTTTTATTGGGCGAACCTCCTTACAAAAAAGGAGAGTATACCGTAAGATTTTATTTTGAAGGTTACAAAAATTTTAGCAGAAAAACTTATCAAATAGGATTGTATATTGTCTGATAAATAAGAGGAGAAGAAAAATGAAAACAAAGACTTTTGCTTTTTTGATTGCAATTTGTTTGTTTGCTTTATGCGGAGTTTTTTTTGTTTCGGATGAATCGTATGCTTTGACCGAAAGCTCTTTTTTAAGCGTTTCGGACGAAACTGCAATAAACGTTGAAGAATATACCGATTCGGACTTACTTTTGCCGGTAGAGACATCAAACTTACAGGGAGAGTGGATAAGGGATTATAAAAGTACACTGTATACTGAATACACCACAAATTATACTTGTGACAACCCTATTGTACAGATAGTGCCGAGAGAGTTTTTTGAAAACAAGGGGCAATATTTTTACATAGGAAAAGAGTACGGATTTTTTGTTTATACCCGTGAAAACACTCAATTCGGCAACTCGTCTACTGTTTATGTATTTGACATAACGTATGACTTATCGCTTGAAGAAAACGACTTTGCGGTTGTTGAAATAACGCCGTTGTTTTGCTATGAATTTTACTATCTGACAAGTGAAAACAATTTTCAATATAAGCAGGAAATTTTTACTTCCGGAGAATTTATGGGTTATGACGGAATTTTTAACTTGGCTGTTTCGGAAGGATTAAACGACATTGTTGTTGCCGCAAAATTTATAGATACCAGGAACAGTGAAAGCGGTTTTGTTGAAAACAACAATTATTTTTTAAAAGATGTTGTGTTTAATGCAAACATTTACAACGAGCACCGTTTAAATGACGGAGATGAGGGGTACAGCGTAAATGAAGATAACGGTTCGTTTTTTACCTCAATTAATACGCAGTTTAAAGCCACAAATATTAACAGTTCTGACGATTTGACTATTACATATTTGGGAGCCACAGCAGGACTTGTTTTTGATTTGCTGCCAGGGCTTGACGCAATCAAGGCGACAGTAAGTTTTGCCGACTATGCAGCTGCGCTGGATAAGGCAAACAGCGAATTGGTTTCGGAAGTATCAAACATAAAAAGCAACACTTCTTACGACGTGTTGGCAAATGAAATGTTCAATTCCAAACAGTCGCAAATTGCAAATTACGGACGACTTATACGTTCGGCATATGCAGGCATAACTTCCAGCGAAGATGATCCGATTTTGTTCAGCACTAAACAAAATCATTTTATTCAGGCAAAATTTAAGGTTTCGCATACTGCCGACACTGCATGGCAAACACGTTTTGTAAGCAACATCGCCGCACAAATTGTCAGATTAAGCACAAATCAAAATATTGTAGAGGTGGCAAAATGCGAAGGAGAACCGGCAAAAACTCCTCAGTTTTTGAGGGGACAGTCTGAAGAATACCTAACCGTTAATATTGGAAATAATGATCTTTACATTTTGCCTTACGGAAAGGCTTGCTATACTTTTTTGCCTGTATATTCTAGTAAATATATATTCTATTCTGAAATGTCAGAAAATATGATTGCGGTAATAAAGCATCTATCAGAGACAATTCAAGTTGACTATGAATCAAATGGTTTTTCGGTGTTTTTAGAGAAAGATAAAGTTTATGACATTGAAATTAAAATTGCAGACAATTCTGTTGCATTGAATGAAAATTTACATCTGGCAATGAATAGTTATGTCGATCAGGCGATAATACATATGCCACCAAATTGCAGTAACATATTTATAAAATATCAATCTTCTACCAGCGGTGCTTTTCACCTGACAGCAAATAACGGGGCTTTAATCGGAGCAATTTATGATGAAAATTGGGAGCAAATAAATTTTGAGCCTTACAATGAGTACAAGGATTTTTATTTCGACAATCAAAAATTTTACTACATTGAATTAAAAAATCCTTCACAGCAAAACAAAACTGTTTCAATTCAAAAATCGGAAGTTTCGGAATTTCAAAAAACAAACAGTATAAATCAGATTGCTAAAATTTCGTATTTTATCGCTCCGACAGAGGGTACATATATTTTTTACTGTAAGGAAAAAGTCAGTTGGTTAAAAGTTGCTTTTTATAAAGAAAACGGAACTGTTATAGCGCCTGAAACTGTTTTGATGGAAAATAACACTATTTTAGGTTATGCAATTTATTTGGGAAAAAATGAAAAAATTTTTGTGGGATTATCAACGCAATCAAGTGAATTTCAAACATTGAACTTCGAGCTTGACGTTGATACCAAGGTCATAGACTGGTATGTCAATGACGCAAATATTGCTTCAGGCGATTCGGTAAGCATTAAGAGGGGAGAAGTGTTTAAAGCGGAAGTTTTTCTTAACGGCGAAAACATAAGCCATCTTATTTATGCCGGCAGCACTTTTCAGAAATATCAGCAAAGCACAAATTATTGGAAAAACACAGAAGGACAGGAATGCGGTTTTCATGAAATGCGTCTTAAAGGAGATTACGCAAGCAAAGTGTTTATCTGCTTGGAGTATGAATTTGATGATTTTGAGTTTAATGTTATCAACGAAAACGGAAAAGTTTTTTTGACTTGGGGATTAATACCTGATGTTACATCAATAACATTTGAAGTATTAAATAATTCCAGAACAGTATTTGTCGATAAAAATGTTGCACAAAACAGCTTAAAAATCGATATAACTAATCAAATATCATCTATTGCCTCAAACGTCGCAGTAATAAACGTTAAACTCAAATCAATTACTATAGAATATCTTAGTGAGCAAAATACAATTACGGATTTTTTAATAAATTGCGAAAATAAAAATGTAGTTTGCGGTTTTAACAGATATTTTGCAGGCGGTGAAGGTACAAGTGAAAATCCTTTTATTATTTCAACTTTTGAACATTTCAGTAATATTAATAAAATAACTTATCACGACGATATAGACGGCGTTACATTTGTTACAGGATATTATAAATTACTTAACAACATTACGCTTTCTTCAAGTTGGTCACCTATAGGTTTTGGTACGGATGGTTTTAACGGTAATTTTAACGGCAACGGCTATTCCGTTTCAAACGCGGCAAGTACAATTAACAATCCGGGATCACTTTATCATGGAGTATTTACATTTAATTGGGGTACTATTTCTAATCTTACCGTAAACGTTAATTTTAGAATAACAAAAACCTTAAACACATATGATTATGTCGCCGTGGGAGGAGTTTGTGGTGCCAATAATGGTACATTGGAAAGAGTAAACAGTTACGGTTCAATTACGACAACTGGCCGTGTTTATTCAGGAGGTATCGTCGGTTTAAACAACAGAACAGTTCTATATTCATATAGTTATGTGACTATTACAGGTGGAACTTATATAGGAGGCATAGCTGCTACCTCGTCAGGAACAATGGACGGAGTATTTTTTGACGGCATTATAAATTATAATCAATATTACATTACAAGTATCGTTAAATATAATTGCATTGGCGGCTTAATAGGGGAAATGTTTGATGGAGGAACAATTGACACAAGCGGATTTTACGGAGAAATAAATGTTCTTTATAAAGATTGGTATTCTACTTCATATCAGCCGCGTATAGGTGGAATTATAGGAAGACTTTCTTCAGGAACAATGGGTGACGGTTGTGACATCGAATCGTCAAAAATGAATTACTCGAATTTAAATGCTAGTAAAAATCAAAGAATGTATGTGAAATCTTATATTGGTCAGACTGTTTAGAAAAAATGAACTTTTAACAAAAAGCGGTATTTTAAATACCGCTTTTTAATATTGCCCGATGAATTATATAAAAAACAAAAAGCCGTCCGTAGGACGGCAGTGGTACTCCCGGCGGGAATCGTAAGGAGCGAAGCGACGGAATAGCGATTGTTACGCATTGCGTCAATCGCGTCACATGGTGAGATTCCCAAACGAAACAAAAAGCCGTCCGAAAGGACGGCAGTGGTACCCCCAAGGGGAATCGAACCCCTGACTCAGCCTTGAGAGGGCTACGTCTTGACCGCTTGACCATGGGGGCCTAAGCTCTAATATATTATCATTAAAACGAAAATTTTTCAAATATTTTTTTGCTTTTTGTTTTAACTATTGCAAAATACTTTTTATCGGGTATAATTTAATTGTCCTATGTTTAAAGGCTTGTGCGTCAACCACATTTCTTATAAGGGAGGACGGAGTCCGTGCACAGATGTCATGCCGGCGCAGTTTGCGCAGTGCGAAAGCCGAACGGAAGACAGTAAGTGCAGGCAGTTCACCCACCTGCTCAGGCAGGTTGAATGCAGCCGGACATAGGATTTTTTTCTTTTGTGAGGGGTTATGGCTGACAATAAAAAAATAGCTTTGCTTATCGACGCCGAAAACGTTTCGCCAAAATATATCAAAATTATTTTCGACGAAATGTCTAAATACGGCGTAGTTACCATCAAACGCATTTACGGCGACTGGACAAACAATTCAAACGCTTCGTGGAAAGCTCAAATCGCCGAAAACGCGCTTGTTACCATTCAGCAGTTTCAAAACACGAACAACAAAAATTCAAGCGATTCGGCATTGATTATCGACGCTATGGATATTCTTTATTCAAAGGACGTCGATTGTTTTTGCATCGTTTCAAGCGACAGCGATTTTACTCGGCTTATCACAAGGCTTCGCGAGGACGGAAAAACAGTTTACGGCATGGGCGAAAAAAAGTCGCCTAAATCAATCATTAACTCATGCGACAAATTCATCTATCTTGACGTAAATGAAAAAAAGGAGCCTAAAAGCGGCAAAAAGACAACCTCAAAATCCACTCACAGGCACATTAACCTGCTTGACGAAATAGGACAGGAAAAAATCGACGCCCTTGTGGCGGCGGTCTCCGAAAATGAGGAGGACTGGGTCAATCTTGCTGACGTAGGCAACAGGATGACAAAGCTTTTTCCCGATTTCGACCAACGTAACTACGGCTTCAAAAAGTTTTCCGACCTGATTAAGGCGCTTGATATTTTTGAAGTAAAGGTCGAACAAGTCAACGAAAGCGGCGCGAAAACCTATATGCTGAAAATTAAAAACGGCAGAAACTGACAGCTTTTGCACTTGTACTGTTTGTTAAAAATTAAATTATCAAGGCAAATTCAGTTTGACATCGACTTTGATTTAATATATACTTCTTTTAATGGACACCAGTATTTTGGACATTGACGCGAAGAGTCTTACGCTTGCGGCAAAACTTATTTCGGGAGGGGACATAGTGGCGTTTCCTACCGAAACGGTGTATGGTTTGGGGGCAAACGCTTTTGACGAATGCGCAGTAAAAAAAATTTATCAGGCAAAGGGCAGACCCGGCGACAATCCGCTTATCGTGCACATAGCCGACAAAGCTTTGATTGAAAAAATTTGTCTTAACGTCAGCGACGACGCAAAAAAAATAATGCACTCACTCATGCCGGGACCTATCACCATAGTGCTTGAAAAAAACGGAAAAATACCCGACTGCGTTACGGGAGGACTCAACACCGTTGCGGTGCGTATGCCGTCGTCGCCTGAGGCGCAGGCTTTTTTGAAAGCATGCAACCTGCCTGTATGCGCTCCCAGCGCAAACACTTCGACAAGACCGAGTCCTACCACCTGGAAACACGTGGCGGAAGACATGGAGGGAAAAATCCCTTTGATTTTGAAGGGAGCCGACTGTCAGGTGGGTATCGAGTCTACGGTGCTTGACCTTACTCACCAAATGCCGCTTATTTTGAGGCCGGGGATTGTCACTCAAAGCGAAATCGAAAACGTTTTGGGCAAAAAAGTCGGTATACCCGACAAGTTTGACAAAAGCATGAACTCGCCGGGAATAAGATACAAACATTACGCGCCAAAGTGCGACACTTATCTGAACACAGACGGCGACAGGGAAAAGATTAAAAAATTTGCTTTGTCTCTTGAAAAAAACGTCGGAATCGTGGCAAGTGACGCTTACGAAAAAAGTTTTGCCGGCTTTAAATTTTTTTCATTGGGAAATACTGTCGAGGACGGCGCGCATAACATTTTCAAAAAACTTCGCGATGCCGAAAAGCAGTGCGACGCAATTATAATTATTTGGGACGTTAAGTCCGAAAAGGCCGACAGCGTTTTTAACCGAGTGATTAAAAGCTGCGGCGGAAAAACCTTTTAAGGTGTACTTATGAACGGTATTTTGTTTGTTTGCACAGGAAATACCTGCCGCTCGCCTATGGCGGAATTTCTTTTTAAAGACATTTTAAAAAAACGCCGTATTACCGACGTTAAAGTGGCTTCTGCCGGTATCAGTGTCGAGGCAGGCGACAAAATTAACGACAAGGCAAAGGCCGTGTTGAAAAAAAACGGAATTAAGTCGAGAGGTTTCAAATCCAAAAACATCACGCGGGAGGATTTGGAAAATTTTGACCTTATCCTTTGCATGACTCAAAATCACAAAAACGCTTTGCCGAAGTCTGAAAAAATAAAAACTTTGGGCGAAGTTGTGGATATGCCCGACGTGGGCGACCCGTACGGCGGCAGCGAGGCTGTTTACAATTTGTGTTTCCAGCAGCTTAAATCCGAAACGGAAAAACTTGCTGATTTGCTTTTTCCTTCGAAAAGCGACAAAAACGACTGACTTTATTTTACTTGCGAGGATTTTATGGAAAAAATCGTGCTTGGCTGCGACCATGCGGCTCTTTCGTTGAAAAACACCGTTATTGAGCACCTTAAAAAACAAGGTTACGAAACTATCGACGTGGGTACCTATACCGAAGACTCCTGCGATTATCCCGATTTCGGTTATGCCGCGGCTAAAAAAGTCGCCGACGGCTCTGCAGACAAAGGTATCGTTATCTGCGGCACCGGTATAGGAATTTCAATTTCGGCAAACAAAGTAAAGGGTATCAGATGCGCTCTGTGCGGCGACCTTTATTCCGCCGAAATGACAAGACTTCACAACGACGCGAATATGCTGGCTATGGGCGCGAGAGTTATTGCGCCTGAACTGGCATTGCAAATTGTCGATAAATTTTTGTCCACGCCTTTCGAGGGAGGCAGACATTTGAAACGTGTAAACAAAATTTCTGAAATAGAAAATAATCAATAAGGTTAAGGGGGAACAAAATGAACTGTTTTGTGATGGACCATCCGCTTATTACTCACAAGGTTTCGCTTTTGAAAGACAAACATACCGGAACAAAGGATTTTAAATCCATAGTCAAAGAAATTTCAATGCTCATGTGCTACGAAATGACAAGGGATTTGCCGCTCAGACAAATGTCCATTGAGTCGCCTATGGGAGTCATTAAAACCGAGTTTGTCGCAGGCAAAGCTATGGCTTTCGTTCCTATTCTCCGCGGCGGACTTGGTATGCTTGACGGCTTGCTTGAAGTTATGCCTAACGCCAAAGTGGGGCACATGGGTGCTTACCGTGATCCCGAAACCAAAAAGGCAGTGGTTTATTACTGCAAGTTGCCTGACGACATAGCGGACAGGGAAGTAATTATATGCGACCCTATGCTGGCTACCGGCTCTTTGGCTATCGAAACAATTTCCGAGCTTAAAAAACAAGGCTGCGAAAATATCAAGTTTTTCACCCTAATCGCAAACAAACAGGGTGTCGAAAACGTAAATAAAGTACACCCTGACGTTACCGTATATTGCGCAAGCACCGTTGACGGACTTGACGAAAAAGGGTTTATCACCGATGGCTTCGGCGATATCGGAGACAGGTTGTTCGGTACCAGATAAGGTGTTTTATGATTAAAGAAATTGTCGATTCCATCATCGAAGCGGAAAACAAGGCTGAACAAACAATTGCCGACGCTCAGGAAAAAGCAAAAAATATTCTTTTTGAGGCAAACGGCAAAAAAGACGAAATTTTTTCCGACTCGTTGAATCAGCGTAAGGCGGAGACAAACGCAAGCAGACAAAAAGCTTTGGCCGCCGCTGAAAAAAAAGGCGAAAAGGTTTTTGAAAAAGCAAAAACTCAAGCCGACGAAAAAATCAAAACTTACGAAAAAAACAAGGGCTGCGCCGTTGATTTTATCGTTGAAAAAGTAAAAGCAAAATGTCAATAGTAAAAATGAGAAGGATGACGCTTGTCGGACTTTACGGCGAGCGGGCGGCTACTGTCGACGCTTTGGCCAATCTCGGCTGCGTTCATCTCGACCAAACGCAAGTTATCGAAAATACTTTAAAAAACGCGGATGAGCAAGGTCGCGGAGATTTGCAACGTAAAATTTCCGAGGTCAATGATTGCTTGTCCTTTTTTAAATTCTGCAAAAAGGAAGGGGAAAAACTTAAGCTTTTTGACAAGCAGCATAAGCCGGAAAAAGCACCTGCCATAAAAGCCGAAATGGCGTTGGAGGAATTTTCCGACCTCATGCAAAAGGAAGAAAAGCGGCTGTATGACGAAGTTATTTCTCCTTTGTCCTCATTGTCGAGGCTTAATTACGAGGCGGAAACAAATATTCAGTGGCTTCAAAACCTTATTGCGGAACTTACTCCTTTTAAAAACGCAAACATTCCTTTTAACGAAATAAAAGATACGCAACATACTTCAGTATTTTTCGGTCTTTGTCAAAAGGAAAAGGACAAAATCTTGCAAGCGTTTGAAGAAACGGAGGGTGTGGCGGAAGTTTATCCTACCGAGTCAAAATCTGTTTCGCTTGTTTTTGCCGTTTGCCTGAACAATGACAGAGAAGTTTTTGCCGAAAAGCTCAATCAGCTGGGATTTGTCAAGTGTCAGTTTGATTTTCCTGCTTCCGCTCACGAAAAAATTGCCGAATGCGAGGAAAAAATCAAAGAGCTTGAAAGTCAGAAAAAAGAGTATATAGTAAAAGCCTGCGGTTACGCTCAGTCAATGAACGACGTAAAAATGCTTTATGACTTTTACGAAGTAAATTTGCAAAAGCTCAACGCGGAGGGAAACCTCAACAAAACGCAAAAGACGTTTTTGCTTTACGCGTGGATTCCTTTTGACCGCGAAGAGGATGTCGTAAACAAGCTTGACCAAGTAATGTCGGCAAAAATGATTGATTTCAGAGATCCGTTTTACGACGAGGAACCTCCTACGCTTACACGAAACAACAAAATCGTTTCGCCTTACGAATCAATCACTAACATGTATTCGGTACCAAACTACCGCGAACGTGACCCTAACTCCTTTGTCGCCGTGTTTTACTTTTTGTTTTTCGGCATAATGCTTGGCGACGCCGGTTACGGCATAATTCTCACGGTGGCAACATTGCTTTTCGCAAAAATAGTCAAACCGCATGAGGGCATGCGCAAACTGCTTTTCGTTTTGGCTATGGGCGGCGTAAGCACGGTGCTTTGGGGATTTATGTTTGGCGGTTGGTTTGCTATAGATACCGCGGGTACTGTTTTGCAACCGATTTTGTTCAATCCTCTGGAAAACCCGATAGGCATGATTGCGTTGTCAATAGGACTCGGAGCTTTGCATTTGTGCGTAGGTATGGTACTTAACGCCGTGGCAAAGGCTGAAAGAGGAAAGTGGCTGGACGGTTTGCTGGATGACGTGGTTTGGGTGCTGTTTTTCCTGTTCATCGCCGCTTTGGCTGTGGGCATGGCACTTAGCCTTCAAAGGGTGCAGGACGTCGGACTTTACGGCATGCTGGGTTGTCTGGTTGTCGTCCTTCTTACGGCAGGCAGACACAAAAAAGGCGTGTTCGGAAAAATTTTCGGCGGCTTCGGCGGACTTTACAACATCATAGGATTTTTGTCAGACTTGTTAAGCTACCTGAGGCTTTTCGGTTTGGGGCTTGCTACCGGCGTTATCGGTATGGTTTTCAACGAAATAGCAAACATCTTTACCGGGCCGATAGGTATGATTTTCGCGGTCGTTATTCTCCTCGTAGGTCATACGCTTAACATAGCAATCAACGTCCTCGGCGTTTACGTCCATGACAGCAGGTTGCAATATATCGAGTTCTTCTCAAAATTCTACACCGGTGAGGGCTATCTGTTTACGCCTATCGTCGGCGAAACAAAATATACAAAAATTATTAACTGATTGGAGGAAAAATTATGTTCACCATAGGTCATTATCTCGGATTCCTCGGCGCCGCTATCGCGGTAGGTCTTTCGGGTATCGGTTCGGCTATAGGCGTTTCTAAAGCAGGTCAGGCTCTTTCAGGCGTCTGCGCAGAACACCCTGACAGATTTTCAAAGTGCCTGCTTCTCGAACTTTTGCCGGCAACTCAAGGTCTTTACGGCTTTATCGTAGGCTTTTTGATTATCCTTAAAATGGGCGTCCTTGGCGGTCTTGCCGAAATTTCTTTCGAACAGGGCATGGGTCTCGTTTTCGGCGCACTGCCTATCGGTATCGTCGGTCTTTTCAGTGCCGTTTACCAAGGTAAAGTCGCTGCTTCCGGTATCATGATGTTAGGAAAACAGCCGCAGCTTCTCGGCCGCGCAATGACCAGCGCCGCTATCGTGGAAATGTACGCTATCTTCTCGCTTATCATTTCCTTCTTCCTTTGCTACATGGGTATTTAAGAAAAAAAATCATTTCGCTCGCTAAATTTGAGCAAGGTGTTTTATGAAAGGTAAAGAAACCATTATCAACAGTATTTTGTCCGAAGCACAGGCAAAAGCAGACGCAATTGTCGCGGAAGCACAGGCAAAAGCAGACGAAATTTTGAAAAACGCCAACGAGCAAGCCGACGCGGACATGAAGGCAGCCATGGAGCAAGCCGAAAAGGAAGCCAAGGACATTTCAGACAGACGCGTTTCGGTAGCCGAGCTGGAAGGGAAAAAATATCTGTTGAGTTTAAAACAAAATCTTTTGAGCGACTGTTTTGAAGATGCTTTGAAAAAGCTGTGCTCTATGCCTGACAAGCAGTATCTTCAAATCATTTCGTCGCTGCTTTCTTGCGCGGAAGACGGGGAAAGCGTAGTTATTTCGCGTAACGACGAAAAACGCATTACCTCGGATTTCGTAAAATCAAACGTCAAAGGCAAAAAAGTTTCTCTTTCAAAGGAAAGGGGGGACTTTTCGGGAGGCATAGTGCTTTCTAAAGACGGTTATGACAAAAACATGACCTTCGAAGTTCTCCTCAATCAGGTCAGGGAAGAATGCGAAGCGGAAGTCGCCGCTTTGCTTTTTAAGGAGTAACAATGCAGGAAAGTTATCTTTACGCCAACAGCAGCGCGGTGGCTTTGTCGTCAAAGCTTTTGACGCACGAAAAAATTCTGCGGCTGGCGGAATGCGACTCGGTTGAAGAAGGATTCAAACTTTTGCTGGAAGCAGGATTTGCCGACGGCAAGGCTTTGACTGTCAAAAATTTCGAGGAAGCGCTTAAAAACAGACTTGACGAAGCGTTTGACCTTGTTTTGAAAAATTCTCCCGAACCTAATTCGACAAACTGCTTTTTGCTGATTAACGACTACCGCAACGCAAAAACGGTGATGAAGTGCAAATATTCGCGAAAAGAAGTGCCTCTTTTGTCAAATGGAATTTTTGATGCGGAAAAACTTAAGGAAAAACTTCTGAACGACGATTACTCGGATTTTCCGGAAGAAATGTCACAAGCCCTTGCCGAAATTGACGAACAGTTTTATCTTGGCAACAGAAAACCTGCCGTTATCGACGTTGCGCTTGACAAGGCTTATTACAAAAACGTATTCAGGCTGCTTAAAAAATCAAAAAGCGAGACAATAAAAAATTATTTCACGGCGGAAGTCGACATGAAAAATATTCTCGATTTCTTCAGGGTGAAAAAAGCGGGGCTTGGTCAGGATTATTTTTTCAATATTTTTGTCGAGGGCGCAAGCCTTGACAAGGATTTCTTTACGTCACTGTTTGCCGCAGACGACGAAAACTTTTTGATTAAGTTTTCGGGTACGGCTTACGTCGATTTTGTCAAACTTCTTTCGGAAGAAATCAAAGAGGGAAAAGCTTTTTCAAAATCAGAGGTTTATTGTCTCGATTACAAAAAAAAGCTGCTGTCAAATTCAAAAAACAACCTCGAAGGTATCGAGCCGCTGGTTAACTATTTTCTCGCGGCTAACACCGAAACCGAAAACGTAAGGCTTATTTTCGTGTGCCTCAAAAACGGCGTGGACAAACAACAAATTTTGAAAAGGTTGCGTGAATCTTATGAATAACAGAGTCGGAGTTATCGGGGACAGCGACAGCGTTCTGGCTTTTAAGGCAATAGGACTTGAAGTGTTTGACGCCCAAAACGCCGACGATGCCCGCGAACTTATCAAGGAACTTTCAAAACAGGATTTCGCCGTGCTTTTCATTACCGAAGAATTCGCAAAAGCAAACGACGAGCTCCTCCAAAAAGCAAAAACTAAACCGTTTCCGGCATTTGTGCCTATACCTACCAGCAAGGGCAGCACCGGCTTCGGTTTGCAGTGTGTTAAAAACGACGTTGAAAAAGCTATCGGCGTTGATATTCTGTTTAATAGAGAGGAAAAATAAATGCAAGGTAGGATTGTAAAAGTTTCCGGCCCGCTTATCGTGGCTGAAAATATGAGCGACGTGGAAATGTACGACGTCGTCAAAGTTTCAAGTCAAAAACTTATCGGCGAAGTTATTGAACTTCGCGGCGACAAAGCGTCGATTCAGGTTTACGAGGAAACAAGCGGCTTGGGTCCCGGCGAGGAAGTCGTCTCGACCGGTGCGCCTCTTTCCGTGGAACTCGGACCGGGACTTATAGAAGGTATTTTCGACGGTATTCAGCGTCCGCTTAAAAAACTTTACGACATGACGGGCGAACGTATAGGCAGGGGCGTGGAAGTTACCGCGCTTGACCACGACAAAAAGTGGACTTTCGTGCCTAAACTCAAAAAAGGCGACGTTGTTTCTGCGGGTGACGTTTTGGGTATCGTTCAGGAAACTCCGCTTGTCGAACACCGTATCATGGTGCCTTACGGCATAAGCGGCGAAATTGTCGAAATTTGCGGCGAGTGCGAAAAAACCGTTGTTGACGTCATCGCTAAAATAAAAACTGACAAAGGCGTCAAAGACGTCACCATGATGCAAAAATGGCCTGTCAGAAAGGGCAGACCTTACAAACAGAAACTTACTCCGTCCGAACCTATGGTTACCGGGCAGAGAGTCATAGATACGCTGTTTCCAATAGCTAAGGGTGGCGTGGCAGCTGTCCCCGGTCCTTTCGGAAGCGGAAAAACAGTCGTACAGCACCAGTTGGCAAAGTGGGCAGACGCACAGATTATCGTTTACATCGGCTGCGGCGAGCGCGGTAACGAAATGACAGACGTACTCAACGAATTTCCTGAACTGGTTGACCCGAAATCGGGACAGCCCCTCATGAAGCGTACCGTTCTTATCGCAAACACTTCGGATATGCCGGTTGCGGCGAGGGAAGCTTCTATCTACACAGGCATTACTATCGCCGAGTATTTCAGGGACATGGGTTACACCGTGGCAATCATGGCGGACAGCACTTCGCGTTGGGCTGAAGCTCTTCGTGAAATGTCGGGGCGTCTTGAGGAAATGCCCGGTGAGGAAGGTTATCCTGCTTATCTTTCCAGCCGTCTTGCGGAATTTTACGAAAGGGCGGGTATTGTCAAAACTCTCTCCTCCGACGGTCAGCGTATTGGCGCAATTTCGGCTATCGGCGCGGTATCGCCTCCGGGCGGCGACTTGTCGGAGCCTGTCGCTCAGGCAACTCTTCGTATCGTAAAGGTTTTCTGGGGACTTTCGGCAAGCCTCGCTTACAGACGTCATTTCCCTGCCATTGACTGGATTCAAAGTTACTCGCTTTACGCAGACAGACTTTCGGCTTGGTACAACGAGCACGTGGCAAACGATTTTTCAAAACTGCAGGCAGACGCTATGCGTATTTTGCAGGAAGAGTCGGAGCTTGACGAAATCGTACGTCTCGTAGGTATGGACGCGCTGTCATACAAAGACAGACTTACCATGGAAGCGGCAAAGTCAATAAGGGAAGACTATCTGCATCAGGACGCTTTCCACGAAGTAGATACCGCTACTTCTCTTGAAAAACAATACAAAATGTTAAAACTTATTCTCGATTGCTACAATTTGGGAATTTCGGCATTAAACAGCGACGTCGAGCTTGACGATATTTTGAACATGCCTGTAAGAGAAAAAATAGGCCGTTCGAAATATATTCCTGAAACGGAAATGAACAAGTTTGACGAAATTGCTAGGGAACTTAAAAAGAGTATTTCCGACTTGGCGGATAAAGGAGGTCGTTGATGTTAAAGGAATACAAATCCATTAAAGAAGTCGTTGGACCTCTTATGCTTGTTGAAAACGTCAGCGGCGTAACTTACAACGAACTGGTGGAAATCGAGCAGGCAAACGGTGAACGTCGCCGCGGAAAAGTACTTGAAGTAAACGGCGACAGAGCGTTGGTTCAGCTTTTCGAAGGTTCGCAGGGACTTAAAATTTCCACAGCAAAGGCAAAATTTTTGGGCAAAAGCCTTGAACTTAACGTCAGCACCGATATGCTGGGACGCGTATTTTCAGGCATGGGCGAAGTCATCGACGACGGTCCTGCAATTATTCCTGAAAAGCGCATGGATATAAACGGTCAGCCAATGAACCCGTATTCGAGAGACTATCCGAACGAGTTTATTCAAACGGGTATTTCGGCTATCGACGGTCTGAACACGTTGGTCAGAGGACAAAAACTTCCTGTGTTTTCGGCGAGCGGTTTGCCTCACGCACAACTTGCCGCACAAATCGCAAGGCAGGCAAAAGTTCTCGGCGGCGACAGCAAGTTTGCGGTCGTGTTTGCCGCAATGGGTATCACCTTTGAGGAAGCAGACTTTTTCATAAGCGACTTCAAAAAAACCGGTGCAATCGAAAGAACGGTTTTGTTCATGAACCTTGCAAACGACCCTGCAATTGAAAGGATTTCAACGCCTCGTATGGCACTTACTGCGGCGGAATACCTCGCTTTCGAAAAAGACATGCAGGTGCTTGTCATTATGACAGACTTCACAAACTACGCCGAGGCACTTCGTGAGACTTCCGCGGCAAGGAAGGAAGTCCCGGGCAGGCGCGGTTATCCCGGTTACCTTTACACCGACCTTGCTACAATTTACGAAAGGGCGGGCAGAATTAAAGGCAAAAAAGGTTCTATCACTCAAATTCCTATCCTTACGATGCCTGAGGATGACAAAACTCACCCGATACCTGACCTTACCGGTTACATCACAGAGGGACAAATCATTTTGTCGCGTGAACTTTACAAAAAAGGCTTCAATCCTCCTATCGACGTTTTGCCAAGCCTTTCGCGTCTTAAAGACAAAGGTATCGGAAAGGGCAAAACAAGGGAAGACCACGCAAACACCATGAACCAGCTTTTCGCTTGCTATGCAAGGGGAAAGGAGGCAAAGGAACTTGCTTCAATTTTGGGTGAATCGGCTCTTACCGAAATTGACAGACTTTACGCGGAATTTGCTGCAGAGTTTGAAAAACAATATATCGCGCAAGGGTTTGAAACAAACCGTACCATTGAGGAAACACTCGACCTCGGCTGGAAGCTTTTGAAAATACTTCCTAGAAGCGAGCTTAAACGTATTAAGGACGAATATCTCGACAAATATTACGGCGATTAAGGTGAAAAATGGCAATTATGAACGTTAACCCTACTCGTATGGAATTGAAGCGGCTTAAAAACCGACTCAAAACCGCCGAAAGGGGACACAAACTGCTTAAAGACAAAACCGACGAAATGGTCAGGCAGTTTATAATTTATGCCAGACAAAACAAAGAACTTCGCGAAGAGGTAGAATATGAACTCGGCGAAGCTATGAAAAACTTTGTGCTGGCAAGGGCGCTTATGACTCCCGAAGCGGTGGAAGAGGCAATACTCATGCCGTCGCGCTCGGTAAGTCTTTCATGTGCCAAAAAAAGCGTCATGAGCGTAGTCGTTCCGTCAATCGAAATTAACGAAAGCGATCAAAGTGACCTTTACCCATACAGCTTTATTTCGGTTACCGACCAGATGGACAGCTCAATCGAAACGCTGAACAAACTGCTTGTAAAACTTATTAAACTTGCCGAGATAGAAAAAACTACAAACATGCTTGCCGAGGAAATTGAAAAAAACAAACGCCGTGTCAACGCATTGGAACACGTAATGATTCCTCAAATGCAGGAAACGATAAAATACATCGTCCTTAAACTTGACGAAAACGAAAGAGGCTCACTTGTCAGACTCATGAAAGTCAAGGATATGATTGAACAAAGACAGTAAAAAAGACGGGATTTCCCGTCTTTTTCAAATATATAAAACACTTGAAATATAATTCTGTTTTATCTTTTGAGATACTTATGATTTTTATTTATATTAGTGATATAGATGCCTAATTAAATTCATTAAGATTATTAAATTGTGTATCAGTTAATGTATCAGTAACCCAATGATAATAATGTCTGCGGTTAAATGCGAATATTTTTTCACCATTTAAACATTGTAATTTACTCTAATTTTTTAAAGCACTGTGTTGTTTAATACAGTGCTTTTTTAATGATTATTTATTCTAAAGAAAAAGCGTTTTAACTTTCTCTTTTTTTTAAATTTGCAGATTTGAATATTAGAGTTAATCAATTTTCATCAGTGTTACAGATGTGGTTAAGAGACCAAATAATCCTTTTGATATAGGTGATTGGTAGTGTAAAACATAGCCTTTATACGACATACTTTTAATATACGATTGAACTAAAAACGTCAACACTGCTTCGCTGCCTGCTGTAAAGAATTTAGTAACCATATTATTTGTATTCATTGCATTATTTATCTCCCAATGTAAGCCTTAGCAATTTTCATTTTGTTTCGACTTGCCTCTATTATGTTCAATATACTTTTAGATATAGAATGAACTATATTAAAAACCGAAATAAGCACGAAAAATATTTTATTAATATTATTTTATCTTGCTTAAACAATGCGACAAGCTATTATATGTACATCTTTATCTGAATACATCATTTTAAGTCGTTGTTTTGCCTCTTTTTCGGAACTTGCAGGGATAACAACAGTTTGTATGCTATTATCTAACCTCAATAACGAGGCAAGAAAACTTTTTTCTTTTAATCTAAAACGGAATTCATAATTTCTCATATCGTGTTCTCCTTTAAATACAATTTAGAAATATTTTATAATTTGGCCAAAATGCAAATTATTTCTTCAAAAGTTCAAAAATGCATTTTGATTGCTCTGCTACCCAGCCGTCCGGTGCGAATGCTTTTTTAAGAATTTTTTCTAATTCGGCTTGCAACTCTTCTCGATTGTTTTTTAAAAGCATGTCATCAAATTTTTTTACACCATTGATGTTTTTACTTTTGTCTCCAAAAAAGTAAAATATTTTCGTTAGATTTTTGAATCGAGCAGTCTCTTTCATATCGAAGATTCTTCGCTCTTTTTCTGTGCCATTTTCTATATACACCCACATAATCATTTCATTGACATTGATTTGAAAATAAATATGGTCGCAGATTGTGTATAAGTTTTTAGTTGTAAAAATAATATTTGAATTTTGTCTTTTACTTTTTTCTTTGTCAAAACGAATAAAATCCAAATTGCTCAGGAAATCGCGGATTTGTTCGGCAGTAGTGTTTGTTCTGTTTGGTCTATTTTCGAAAATGAAGTCAAATATATCTTTATTTGCGTTATAAATTTTCAACGCAATGTCTCTTAATTCTTTGTCTGCCTCCATTTCAAATTGTCTCCTTATTAATTTTTTGTAATCAGTGACGAGGGTTTTTAAGGCATTGTCCACATTTGCAAGATTTATTTTACATAAAATTTCATAGATAAAATTATAATCTATCGCAATCCAATCTTTGTCACTGGCAGGTCTTTTGTCTGGCGAAAGAAAAAGAAATATTGGTGTATAATTTTTGTACTCAGTTAATGCAGTTTTCTTGTACTTTTCAAGTTGACTTTTTTCACTTTTTCCAAAATAAAATTGTTCTCCTGCATAAATTTTATTTTCAATTACAATAACAAAGTTTTTATCTGTGAGTTCTATTTCGCAAACAATATCAATGTTTTTGTATTCACGTCGTACAGTTATTTTTTTAAATACAGCAAAAAATAAATCAAAAAAGTCAAGTGTTTCGTTAAAATAGCTTTGTGATAATGAAACTAGTAATTGACGAATGAATTGTTCACCCAGGTTGCCGCTGCGTTCCGGGTTCATTAAAAAAGCTAAAAAGTCGCTATGTCTGAGTTCTTGTGAATTGATATTTAAAATGTCGAAAACATTATATTTATTACCTTCATATCCGTTGTCATAAAGCGGTTTTTTAATGTTTTCATGAAAATCTAATATAAAGTTTTGCAGTACTTGTTTATCAATTTTCATTTTTAAGTTTCCTTATAACAATTACTAATAAAAATAAAACTGTTTTTAATTCCGATTTTTTATTTTTGTTTGTTATTAGCACGGATATTCAACAATAAAAATATATCAGAAGAAAACTTCTTAGTCAATACAAAAATAGAAGTTTTCTACTAGTATTTAACATATGAACATCGGTTGCATGATTAAAGAGTTGAGACAAGAAAAAGGAATTTCGCAAGCCGCACTTGCAAATGCAATAGGAGTAAGTCAGAAAGCTATTGATTTTTGGGAAAGAGGGGTGAATCAGCCTAAGGCAAGTTATATTGTATTGCTCTCAGACTTTTTTGAAGTAAGTTGTGATTATCTTTTGGGGAAACAGGGTTAAAAAAGAGAGTTGAACAAAGACAACTCTCTTTTCGTTTATGGCAGGGGTGACAGGACTCGTAAGGAGCGAAGCGACGGAGTAGCGATTGCTACGCGAGGCGTCAATCGCGTCACAGGGTGAGAGTCCGGCAGGAAATTAAGAAACAAAAAAAGAGAGTTAAGTAAGGATAACTCTCTTTTTGTTTATGGCAGGGGTGACAGGACTCGAACCTGCAAGTGACGGAGTCAGAGTCCGTTGCCTTGCCATTTGGCGACACCCCAACGTTTTGGTGATACGCTAATAGTATAAAAATTGTCGGCGAAAAAGTCAATTGTTTGTAGGGAAAAATAGCTATTTTTATTTTAACTTTATTTATTGAAAAAAATGTCGAAATCATATACAATTTTACCCGTAATTGTTTTTATATGAATTTTTTTGAAACGGTTTATCAGATTGTCATGCGCATCCCAAAAGGAAAGGTCGCTTCCTACGGGCAGATTGCGGCTTTGGCAGGCAATCCTAAAATGTCGAGGCAAGTGGGGTGGGCTCTTCACTCCAATCCTTATTTTGGGGTTGTTCCGTGTCACAGAGTAGTAATGAAAGACGGAAGCCTTACCAAAAGTTTTGCTTTCGGGGGTGCGGAAGTCCAAAAAGCTTTGCTTCAAAGCGAAGGTGTGCAAGTTAGCGATGATTTTAAGGTGGACATGTCGGTATACCGTTGGGAAATCTGAAGAAAAGGCGGTGAGAAAATGAAAGTAGGCTTTAACAATGACTTATATGTTACAAAACAAAGTCAGTACATACTTGAACGAATTAAAAAATTCGACAATAAACTTTATCTCGAATTTGGCGGAAAACTTTTTGACGATTTGCATGCCGCGCGTGTGCTTTACGGTTTTGATCCTAACGCCAAAATAAAGCTGCTTTCAAAACTCAAAGATAATGCGGAAATTATATTCTGTATTAACGCTAACGATATTCAGCGCAACAAAATCAGAGCCGATTTCGGAATAACTTACGGCGAAGAAGTTATGCGCGTTATAGACAACTTGCGCCGTTACGGCATTTACGTTTCGTCAATCGTCATAACTCAGTTTAACGAACAGTCACAGGCTTTGGCCTTTAAGCAAAAACTTGAAAACCGCGGTGAAAAAGTTTATATTCACCGATTGACAAAGGGCTATCCTAACGACGTGGACACTATCGTTTCGGAAGAAGGGTACGGCAAAAACCCTTACATCGAAACGACTCGTCCGCTTGTGGTTGTTACCGCGCCCGGACCTAACAGCGGAAAACTCGCAACTTGTCTTTGCCAGCTTTATCACGAATACAAAAGAGGCGTCAAAGCGGGCTATGCCAAATTTGAAACTTTCCCGATTTGGAATTTGCCGTTGAAACACCCTGTAAACGTCGCTTATGAGGCGGCTACTGCCGACATACAAGACGTAAACATGATTGACCATTTCCATTTGCAGGCTTACGGTGTTCAGACCGTTAACTACAACAGGGATCTCGCCGTGTTTCCTGTCCTTAAAACAATAATCAAAAAAATCACCGGTGACGATCTCTACAAGTCTCCTACGGATATGGGCGTAAACATGGCAGGATTTGCCATTACCGACGACGAGGCCGTGAGGGAAAGCGCTTGTCAGGAAGTCATCAGAAGGTATTACAAGGCTTTATGCGACGTGAGGGAAGGCAAGGAAAAAGAGGCTACCGTCGAGCGTATCGAAATGCTGCTTGGCGAGCTAGGACTTAAACCTCATGACAGAAAGGTTGTTCAGCCTGCGCTTGACAGATTTAAAGAAGTGGAAGTTCCCGTTATATCCATACAGACCCCTTCAGGAAAAATCGTCACAGGCAGACAGTCGGAACTTCTTTCTGCAGGCGCAAGCGCGCTTCTTAACGCGGTAAAAAGCATTGCAGGTTTTCCTGACGACTTGAAGCTTATAGCTCAGTCGGCAATCGATCCTGTAATTATGCTGAAATCAAATATTTTGAAAAGCAGAAAAACAAACCTCGACGCAGAGGAAACGCTCATCGCTCTTTCTGTTTCGGCTTCTCTCGACGAAAAAGCAGCGGTGGCTCTTGACTGCTTGAGGAAACTGAAAGATTGCGAGGCACATTCCACTCATATGATTGGTTCTGTTGACTGCAAAGTTTTCAGACAGCTTGGCATTAATTTGACTTGCGAGCCTGAATACGTTTCGTTTGAGCTGTTTTCTGAGTGAATAAACAAATATTTTACAAAACAGACCTTTTTTGTTATAATCAAAAAAGGTCTTAATTATGTTTGACAAAAGAATTTACGCCGTGCTGGCTTATCTGGAAAATCAGTGTCCGGCAGGAAATTACAAAGTCATTGACAAATGCGACATAGTGGCCGCTATGCCAAAACGTTTTAATATTTCATGCGAAATTCTCGACGACATAATCAGCTTTTTGACTCAAAGAGAATTTCTCGTTTTGAAGTACAACGACGATGAGCAGGTTTGCGTATCACTGACCGCAAAAGGTCATTCTGTTTTGATTGAACGAACAAAGTCTATCGAAAGACCTAAGTTTGACAAAAAAATTTATTACATTGTCGCCGTGGTTGCTTTTTTGGGGGCTCTTCTCGGAACGGTTGTCGGCAAGTTTTTGGGGTTTTAAATGCTTAGCAAAAAAGAAAAAATCGTAATGCAAATCATTTACGACAAAGCAAAGGACAAACGAAAATCTTTCATAACTACCGAACAGGAAATTTTTGATGAAATTCCTCCAAAAGCAAAAATCACTCTTGATGAAATGAGAGTTATTTTGCGTCAGCTTGCTATCGACAATTATTTCGAAATGACTCATTCCGAAAAAAAAGGACAGCCGCTTTTGATAATTAAGCTCAACAAAAACGGTGAGGCTTTTGAAAGAGAAATTATTCAACAAAAAAGAACTATCGCACAACGGTTGCTAATTACACTGATATGTGCTATAATAACTGCAATCGTGAGTTTGATATTTAAAAACTTGCTTTAAACGGGCAATTAACTCAGCTGGGAGAGTGTCTTCTTGACGTGGAGAAAGTCAGCGGTTCGAGTCCGTTATTGCCCACCAAACGAAACCTAAAACGAACCACTATCAAGTGAAAGTAGTTTTAGGTTTTTTCTTTTCTTGTCAGGCTTTGTGTCTGCCATTTTAAGCCGTTAAAGAGCCGTTATGGTGTAGTTTAACGAGATTGCACACAAACGGCGGTTTATGCCTCACGGGAGATAAATAGCCGTCCTTGACGATTTTTCAAGGCGGTGATAAACACCCGCAAGGCGGTTGAGCACAGGCAAAAGACGCGTATATAATACTTATAAAACACAGATAATTCGGGTTTTCATTGCATCACAGATAGAACGCCTTATTTTGCCGTAATACCGCGTAAAAAGTCGGCTATTGTAAAATGCTCTTGTTTTTCTTTATCTTGTAGATATGATAGAAAAAATTGCTTTGATTTATATTCAATAACTGCAACGCGGTTTTCAATTTAATGCGTTTGCAAAGATAGTCGTTAGCGACGGATAAAAATTCTTCCGAATAGACGAACGAAGGGCGACCGAAACGGACGCCCTTTTGATGTGCAATCTTTATTCCCTCGGCTTGCCGCGCCTTTATGCTCTCCCGCTCATTCTCCGCTACAAAGGATAAAACTTGCAACACAATATCCGAAATAAACTTGCCAACCAAAGTATCCGCTTTCGTGCGGGTGTCTAAAAGCGGCATATCCAACACGAGTATGTCCGCGCCGATTATGTTTGTAATTCTGTTCCATTCTTCTATTATCTGACTGT
>CALVLA010000010.1 GCA_944336125.1 uncultured Clostridia bacterium
CCGTCGCCGGCGCTCCTTACAAGTCCGCTCAGCAGCTCCATAAAGACGGCTTGCGTTTAGGTCGCAAGCGCAACAAGAGTGCAGAAGCACTCTTTTTTGTTTGCCCTTGCTCCGTGTGCGCTGCGCCGTCAAATTTCGTGCTTCGCTTGTTGAAATGACGTGACGCTTCGCCCTGCTCGCTGTTCCGTCGCCGGCGCTCCTTACAAGCATAAAACCCTTTAAAATAAAGAATTTTAGACGTTTTTAACGGTTTAATTTTTGTCAAAATTTGTAAAGATTGTGGAGCCATATCTATTTTAAGACTAGTGACACACAGAGATGTTTTTTGCACTTTTTTAAGTTAAAAAATTACAAAGCATTAACAGATTGATATTGACAGACTATATTTTTGTGAAATACAATAAATAAAAAAGTTGTTTATGTCTTTGGAAAAATTTTGTAATTATCGGTGATTGTTATGACGAAAAAGCAAAAAATGTCCTTTAGATTAAGCATGATTTTTATTTTCTTGATTATGATTGCCGCAATTTTCATGGAGGCAGGAAGAATCAATCCTACGGGGCTAAAAATTACCGAGCCGTTTGTATATTCTTATCGCCAAAACGAGTACGGTGACAACGTAAGGGTGGAAGTAAAGGGTAAAATCAAAAACAACAGCGAAAATTTTTATACAACCGTTAAATTAACGCTTAAATTGGAAGACGATGACGGCGGAAGTTCATATACTCTTTATCCGGAAATAACAGAAATGGAGTCGGGGCAAGAAAGAGAAATTTTGTTGGAACTGGAAACTCCGATAAAATATACCAAAATGAACACCGTGGTAATATTTACGTGTGAAACGGAAAAGACAAAATCTGTCGGTTTTGTCGGTAACGGAGCTGTGGTTTACGACGTTATAATGGCGGTATGTTTTTTCTGCGCCCTTTTGGTTTTGATTATATACGTGGTAGTGGAGTGTCGTGTAAAAGTCAGACCTGCTACGAAAGACGAAGAATTTACGCGAAGCGCACTTAGGCGGAGTATTTTCAGTCAAAACCGCCAAAGGCAAAACGAAGAAAAACATATTGTCGGCGAAAATACGAAGGAAACTGACGATAAAAAAGAAAAATAAAAAAACGGCGGAAACTTCCGCCGTTTTTGTTTGTTTTAATTAAGCCAAAATCAATTTGGTGAGATCCATAGGATCAACGATTTTTCCGTCTTTGTAAACACGCATGTTGCCGCTTGCGATTTCGTCGATAAGGATTACGTTGCCGTCCTTGTCGTAACCGAACTCAAATTTGATGTCGTAAAGCTGCATGCCTTTTTTTGCAAGGTCGTCTGCAACGACTTTTGTGATTTTGAGAGTCTGTTCTTTCATGCTGTCGTACATTTCGCCGCTCATAACGCCGAGAGCGATAAGAGCGTCTTTAGTTACCAGCGGGTCGCCTTTTGCGTCGTCTTTGAAAGTTGTTTCGACATAGCCGCCTTCGAGCTTAGTGCCGTCTTTGATGTAGTCGCCATAACGACGGATAAAGCTGCCTGTAGCAACCAAACGGCAGATGACTTCAAGACCGTGTCCGAAAACTTTTGCCGCAAGAACTTCCATTGTAGCGTTGTCGATGTCCGCGCTTACGTAATGGGTTTTAACGCCTGCTTTTTTAAGAAGTTCGAAATAGTAAACCGAAGTTTTGAGGTTTGCCTTGCCGATACCTTCGATGGTGAGGCCTACCGAGTTTTCGCCCGGGTCGAATTTGCCGTCTTTGCCTGTGCAGTCGTCTTTAAATTTCAAAAGTACGTTGCCGTTTTCCAAAGAGAAAACGTCTTTTGTTTTTCCGGTGTAAATTTTTTGCATGGTTTTCACTCCTTCATAAAGTAAAATAGGTCGATAAAACAATAAAAATGTAACTTCAATAGATAAAATATATCATATTTTCTTCCAAAACGGAAAAAATTTTTTTAAAAAAATCAAAAAAAATTACCGCTTTATTTTCATTTGTTGTCGGTCCGAATTTTTGACATAAACCAAACATAAAAACGCGATTACTTGCAAAAACAACAAAAAACGACACGTTGCGCTTTTATGCGTTGACCGGCAGGCCTTTTTAAAATTGACGATAAACATTTTTGTATGATATTATTTTTTCAATAACACAAAACAGAGAGGAACAAAATGTCATCTGCTCCGATAAACATAAAAATTTACGTTTCATGCCATAAAGACAGTTACGTGCCGACAAATAAACTGTTGTTTCCTGTTCAGGTAGGGACAAGCATTAACGGCAGATATTTGCCCGATATGCTTCACGACGACGAGGGGGACAATATTTCGTCAAAAAACAAAAGCTACTGCGAGCTGACGGCTCAGTATTGGGCGTGGAAAAACGACGATGCCGATTATTACGGTTTTTTTCACTACCGCAGATACTTTGCTTTTGCGGACAAGGTGTTTGACGCAAATGCTTTCGGCGAAATCGTCGAGGATTTCAACGACGACGAGACTTTGAAAAAATATTGCCTCGACGAAGAAAAAATGGCGTCGGTCATAGAAGATTATGACTTGATTGTACCCGTCGAAGGAGGCTTTGCCGACAAAAAGCTCACGCTTTACAAGCAGTATGAAAATTCACAGTCGCATTTTATACGCGACATGGATTTTGTGCTTGACATTATTAAACGCGACTATCCCGAAATGTATCGGTATGCCCTCGAATACATAAACAGAAACAAAGGCTATTTCTGCAATATGTTCATAATGAAAAAGGACATCTTTTTCCGTTACAGCGAGTGGCTTTTTTCGATACTGAAAGAGCATGAAAAAAACATCGATATTTCGGATTACAGCGAACAGGCTTACCGCGTACACGGTTATCTTGCCGAAAGACTTTGCGGAATTTATATTTACTATCTCGAAAAAACTTCAAAATACAAAATAAAAAAACTGCAAAAGATTTTTTTCAAAAACGCCGACAAAGAGGAAAAAATACTGCCTGCCTTTGAACATGACAACAAGACTCTGGTGCTTTCGGCAAACGATTTTTACGCACCGTATTTGTCGGTAGTGCTGCAGTCGGTAAAAGACAACTCCTGCCACAAAAACAACTACGACATTATCGTTCTGCACACTGACATAAGCGAAAAAAACCGTATTCTTCTTCAAAAACAATGTGAGGCGGAAAACTTTTCGCTCAGATTTTTTGACGTCAGGCGCAGGATGAAAAAATACGAAAACCTGCCGCTTCGCGGACACTTCAGGGTGGAAACCTATTTCAGAATTCTGCTTCCCGAAATTCTTGACAGTTACTCAAAGGTACTTTATCTCGACAGCGACATGGTTGTGTGCGACGACATAGCAAAACTTTTCGACACCGACATCGACGGCTATCTGCTTGCCGCATGCCGCGACGCCGACACGGCGGGACTTTACAACGGTTTCGAACCGGGCAAGAAAAAGTATATGGACGAGGTTTTGAAAATAGCAAAGCCTTACGATTACTTTCAGGCAGGCACCATTTTGTTCAATCTTGACGAATTCAGAAAAACTTACTCCGTCGAGCAAATTATGACCTTTGCCATGTCTTACAACTGGGAGCTGCTTGATCAGGACGTACTCAACTATTTCGCTCAGGGAAGAGTAAAATTTGCCGACATGGCGTGGAACGTCATGATGGACTGGAACAACATACGAATCAACCAAATCATTTCTCTTGCGCCGCATTATCTCAAAAACGAGTATATGCAGGCAAGAAAAAACCCAAAGATAATTCACTTTGCGGGACCTGACAAACCGTGGGAAAACCCGAGCGGCGACTTCGCCGAGGAATTTTGGCATTATTCCAGAAAAACGGTTTACTACGAAGAAGCTCTTTTGCGAATGAGTTTAAAAGCGGCGCAAACAAGAGGAAAAGAACCTAAAAAAAGTTTTGTCAGAAAAGTGGCGGACAAGCTGCTTCCGATAGGCACAGGCAGAAGAGAATTTGTCAAAAAACTCATAGGAAAAGGTAAAAAACGCGGGTAACCGCGTTTTTGTTTTTGTGCTTGAAGTTATAGCCTAAAGAGATTTCTTTCACAAGAAAAAACAAAGTTCATAGTATAAAGTACGACATATTTTATCGTAGTAATCAAACCGTTACATAATTTTTGCTTAAAGGCAGAGTTATGTAATTTTTTTTGAGGATGAACTCATGCCATTTACGCAACGATATTCAAACATTAAAAACGAACGTAAATATTAATGTTCGTTTTTGTTTTATTTTGCCGAGTGCGTTTGACTTAAATATGCCTGTTAAATTAAAATGGACAAAAAGGAGACATTATGTACGACATCATAATTATCGGGGGAGGCCCCGCAGGAGTCAGCGCAGGAATATACGCGGCAAGCCGCGGCAAAAAAACTTTGCTCATCGAAAAAAAGAGGATAGGCGGAATTATCGGCAACGTTTCCACCGTTACTCACTACACGGCAATTATGCAGCCTGAAACGGGAGAAAGCTTTGCGACGCGCATGTGGAATCAAATCAAAAACTGCGGCGTCGAAATAATTAACGAAGAAGTTGTGTCTACAAGTCTGAAAGGCGACGTAAAAAGCGTAACTACCGACAAAAACACTTATTCGGCAAAAAAAGTCATTATCGCCGCAGGCAGCACGCCTCGCAAGCTTGACATCGAAGGAGAAAAACCTCTTGACGGAAAATACATTTACCTCAATGCGGCAAAGGACGGCGAGAGGTTTAAAGGCAAAAACATTTACGTGGTAGGCGGCGCGGACGGAGCTATTAAGGAAGCGCTTTATCTCTCGCAGTTTGCAAAAACACTCACGATAATTCATTTTGAGGAAAAACTGGGATGTATTCCTGAGTTCGGCGAAAAGGTAAAAAGCTCGTCAAACATCAAGGTTGTGCTAAATTCCCGTTTGACAAAGGTCAGCGGAACCGATTGTCTCGAAACGCTTGAAATCACAAGCGAAATTGACGGAACGAAGCAGGTCATTTCAGACAAGGGCGCAGGCATATTCGTTTACGCGGGTACGGTGCCTAATACTTCGGCTTTCGGCGAGCTTGAGCTTAAAGACGGCTTTATTCCGGTAAACGCCAAATGCGAAACGACAATTGAAGGCGTTTATGCCGCGGGCGACATTTGCTTCAAACAGGTAAGACAGGTTGCCACTGCCGTCGCGGACGGAGCGGTTGCCGCAATCAACGCATCGATTTGACTGAAAAAGGGGCGGTTGCCGCGCTCTTTTTTTGACGATTTTTGCTGTTGACCGAGTTGTCACGGATAATTTAAAATAAACCAAATAAAAAAGGTTTCACGATTGTTTAATTATTGTAAAAGGGGTGTGTGTTGTGAACAAAGCAAGGCTTAACAAGCTTGCCCTGCAAATGCAAAAAGGGGATGAGGACGCTTTTTGCGAAATTTATCAAATTACCAAAAAGGGCGTCTTTTCCTTCGTCTACTCGGTAGTAGGCGATTATTCCGTCGCGGAAGAAATAATGCAGGACACTTTTATCAAGGTCAAGCAAAACATAAACTCTTTTAACGGCGGAAACTTTTCGGCTTGGCTTATTCAAATTGCCAAAAATATGGCTTTCAATCATATAAAAAAAGCAAAACGCGAAACTCCTCTCGAAGACGCGGACAAAAAGGGAGGCTACACGATAAACGAAAGCGGAGGCGTTGCGGTGGAGGCGCTTCAAAAAGTTTTGGGAGAAGAGGAACGGCAGATAGTGGTTTTGCATGCGGTGGGCGGTTACAAACACCGTGAAATTGCGGAAATTTTAAACAAGCCGCTGGGGACGGTTACCTGGACGTACAAAAACGCGATGAGAAAACTTAAAAATTATATTGAGGGGGAAAATTGAAATGAAAAACAAAAAATATTTCAAAATGCTCAACGACGAGTTTGAGCAGATGACTCCCGAAATGTCGGATAAACTTAAAAACACTCGATTGAATGTTTCGGCGGCCAAAACCCTTCCCGAAAAGCACGGCATAAAAAAATCACCGTTTGTAAAAATTGCGGCATACGCTTGCTCCTTCCTTCTGGTGGCAACGGGAGTGTTGGCAATCACCGGCGTTTTCGGCGGTTATGTGAAGTATGACACCTGCTATGCCGTCGAAATTTCACAGACGCAGGCAAAATCGTCAGACAAAACAAATATTACCGTCATTGCCGACGAAAAAGGAAAAGTAGTCAAGGTTTCGGCAGAGGACAGAAAGGGACAGATACTTGTTTCGGGTTCTTCCTCGTATTCGGCTGAAAACGGGGCGGAAAGCGTTTTGAGCGGTATTGCCCAAGCGGCGCTTAACGCGGGATATTTTAGTGACGGGCTTATGAATGTTTCGGTAATAAGCTCGCGCGGCGACAAGGCGACAAAAGACGCTGCGGAAAACTGTCAGGAGTATTTTGAGGGTGAGGTTGAAAACTACGTCAGCGTCACGCAAAAGGATAAAAGTCAGTTTTGTCAGACTTACGGTTTAAGCGCGGACGCTTCGTTGACCGAGGCTTTTGACGCCGCCGCACAAAAAGACGGTTATCTGGAAGGAATGCTGAAAAAAGCCTCCGAGGAAGGAGGAGATGCCTTTTACGATTCGTATACCGTTCAGCTGCTCAACGAGTACATCACTTTGCACGAGGCTCGAAGCGTTGCCTGTGAAAATGTGTTTGCCACTTTCGAACAGGCAAAAACCGAGGCAGGTTTGGGATTGTTTGACAATCTTTTGGAAAACGGAAAGATAACGGAAGGCGTTGAGGTTTCGGTAAATACGCGTCAGATGTTGGAAAAACAACTTTCCGATTGCATGGCATTGGGGCTTGACATAAAGGAAGACGACGATTTGTATGCTGCAAAAGCCTTTTATGTTTTGGTAAGTCCCGAATTTGTACGGTTTACGGCGGAAGTCTTTATCGAGGCGGGAGCGGCGCTTGCCGACATCGTCAAGGGTATAAGCGACGCGATAGGAGTGGTAAGCGGCGAGGCTCAAAGCTATTATCAGTATGTAAAAACAGAGTGGAAAAATTTTTACGACGACGTTAAAAACCAAAGCGTAAGCGGCAGCGAAGATTTTCTGCAAAAAATGGATACTTCCTTTAAAAACGAATTTCAAACGTTGTGCAAAGCGTTTTGAAAAAAAAGTTTCCCGTTTGGGAAACTTTTTTTTCTTTGTCCCAATAAAATGCCGTGCGGCGTTGTTTAATATACGAAAAAAACAAAATTGCCGAAACGGAGGTGGGTTATGAAAAAGTTATCGGTAATTTTAGCCGTCGTCATGATGTTTGCGGGCGTGTTTACTTTGTCGGCATGCTCAAACAAAAATCCCGAGGCGGCAAGCTACGTCGCGATGGACATCAATCCGTCAATCGAGTTGGTGCTTGACAAAAACGACAAGGTAATAGCAGTCAATGCGGCAAACGAGGACGCCGAGGTTATGCTTTACGGCGCCAAGGGCATACTCAATTGCAAAATAAGCGACGCTTCGAGAGTAATTGCAGAACTTGCCGTAAAATATTCCTACGTCGACGAGGACAGCGTTAATATCAACGTCACGGTAAGCGGCGAAAACCAAAACAAGGAAAACGAAATTTTCGCTTCGGTGGACGCAAGCTTCAAAAAAGTTTTTGACAAAAACGACATACGGGCGGCGGTGGAAAAAGCAAGCGGTTTTGCCGCTCAGATAAGGCTTGAAAGAGCAAAACAGGCATATCCTGACAGCAGTGCCGTTCAGTCGCTATCCGTAGGCAAATTCCGTCTGGTGGAAGCTGCCGTGAGAGCGGACAGATCCCTTTCATTTGAAAAAGCGGCGGAAATGAGCGTCGAAGAGTTGAGTAAAGTGCTTTATGACTGCGAGTGTTACAGACTTGAAGTGGCAAGCAGGGAATTTGCAGAGGCTTACGCAAAGGCAAAAGCCGAACTTTCAAACGCAAGGGAAGCTCTTCTCGACACCGCGTATCTTGCTGCCGATTCGGCTCAGACCAAAATAAAAGCAGCCGAATATGTTGCGGTTCGAAACACTTCGAGAGCCATGAAATATCTGCGCGACGTGGAAATCGACCTCGAACCTGTTTTGACAGATGAGCAGATTGAGGAAATTGCCGCAAAACTCGGCAAGGATATCAATGAGTTTAAAGCGGAAATCGAAAAATACGGCGAAGCAACCGCTCAAAACATCGAATACTGCCTTGACAGAGCATACGAAAAAATGACAGACGCCGAAAAGCAGGCAGTAAAAGACGTGTACAAAGAGGCGGTAGAGTTTGCCGAAGCCTCAAAACAGGCGTTGAAAGTTTTTGGCAACTCGCTTAAAGACGAAATTACCGCTCAGGTGGAAATAGTCGCGGCGTATGCGGGAATTGACCTTGACGAACTGAGGGAAATCGACAGCATCGAAGACCTGCAAAACTACGTGATAATAAAACTCGATAAACGAGCCGCCGACCTTGAACAATGGTTTGACGAAAACCTTACTTCACAAGAAAAACAGCAGGTAGAAAACGCCCGCAAAAAAATGAACGAGGCGCTTGACAAGTTGGAACAGCAATTCGAAAAAACCATGCAGCAGGCGGAAACGAGAGCTCGTGAAAGAATTGAACAAAGACAACAAAAAAGACTCGGCATTTCATAAACAAAGTTTTTCATAAATCCTCAGAAAATATATTCATCGAAAAAACCGCGAAATTTTCGCGGTTTTTTCGCATTAAATTTAAAAAGAAACGAAACGGTTAAAGACAAAAATATTTGAGACTTAATTGACAAGTACAGTTTAATAAGGCATAATTTTCACGGAGGAAATATGGCAGAAATCGTTAAAATCGAGGGACTTAAAAAAAGTTTCGGTGAAATAAAGGCTGTTGACGGCATAAGCTTTTCGGTAAAAGAAGGCAGTTTTTTTGCGTTTTTGGGAATCAACGGCGCGGGAAAATCCACCACGATAAACATACTTTGTTCCATTTTGAAAAAGGACGAGGGGCATGTGGTGGTTGCCGGACACGACATTGACTTTGAAATGGATCAAATCAAAAGAGAGCTGGGAGTAGTCTTTCAGGGCTCGATACTCGACGCTTCCCTTTCGGTAAAGGACAACCTCGAAGTGAGGGCAAGTTTTTACGGAATTTACGGCAAGGAGTGGAAAAAGCGTCTTGACGAAATTTCCGAGCTGCTTGAAATGAAAGATTTGCTTGACAGGCCTTACGGCAAGTTGTCGGGCGGTCAGCGAAGGCGCGCCGACGTGGCGAGAGGGTTGATACACAAACCAAAGCTGTTGATTTTGGACGAGCCTACCACGGGACTTGACCCGCAAAACCGCAAAAAGGTGTGGGAGGTAATTGACAGGCTTCGCAAAAACACAAACATGACGGTTTTTCTCACCACGCACTATATGGAAGAAGCAAACGAGGCGGACGACGTGGTTATTTTGGACGCTGGCAAAATCGCCGCTCAGGGTAATCCGGTTAGCCTTAAAAAACGTTATTCCTCCGATTACGTAAAGCTTTATTTGCCAAGGTCGCAGCGTACAGACAAAATGCTTGAAAATTACGACTTCGAGTATACAAACTGTTACGTCGTGAAAATGAAAGGAAGCGGCGAAGCAAAGCTGTTTGTCAAAAACAATTTTGACCTCATTGATGACTTTGAAATAGTAAAGGGAGACATGGACGACGTGTTTTTGAAAGTTACGGGCAAAACCCTTTCGGGAGGCGCACTGTGAAAAAGGACTTGATTAGCCTCGGGCTTCTCGTCAGGCGCGGAGTAAAGGTGTTTTTGAAAGACAAAATGAACGTGTTTTTTTCTTTGCTTGCTCCGCTTATCATATTTTTGCTTTATGTATTGTTTCTCGGCGATTTGCAGATAGATTCCCTCAAACAGGCATTTCAGGGGATGGAAGTCGACGAAAAAGCTTTAAACGCCTTTGTCGACGGATGGATGCTTGCCGGCGTAATGGCGGTGTCGACTATAACCGTTTCCTTTTCGGCAAACAGCCTCATGGTGCAGGACAGGGAAAGGGGACTTGTCGACGACTTTGTCGCGTCTCCCGTCAAAGGCGGAGTGGTAAACGCCTTTTACTTTGTTTACAACTTTTTGGTCACGACGGTAATATGTTTTGTTTTGCTTGCGATAAGCCTTGTTTACCTCGCTTTAAGCGGTTGGTACCTCACCGCGGCGGACGTATTGGGCATAATCGGGATGACTCTTTTTTCGGCTGCGGCATCCACGCTTTTGAGCGTGTTGATATGCGGATTTATCAGGTCGGAAGCGGCGCTTGGCGGGTTGGTAGGCATCATGAGCGCGGCGATAGGCTTTTTGTGCGGCGCGTATATGCCGCTTACCATGTTTCCTAAGGCGGTGCAGTACTTTGCTTTGATTTTGCCGGGGACCTATTCCGCAGGCATATTCCGCAACCTGTTTATGAACGGAGCTTTGGAAAAACTGGCGGAAAACGCGCCTGTGATAAGTCAGACGCTTAAAGACACCTATTCGCTAAACATCGACTTTTTCGGGCTGTCGCTTGGCACGGCTGAAATGGCAATAGTTTTGGCCGCCTTTGTGATTGTGCTTTTAATTGTTAATATTTTGGTTAAAAAATTCAAAAAAGGACGTTAAATCGTCCTTTTTTTGTTAAATTTTTCGCCATATGTGTCTAAAAAACAACAATCGGACATCTTGCCTTTCAACGCTTGTCCGCTTTTTTTGTTGATGTTATACTTCAAAAAAAGGAAGGCAAGGGCATGAAAAGATTTTTCTATCGTGTTTACCAAAAAATAATGTACATCGGCATGTTTTTTATGCCGTGGCGTAAACCCCAAATTATTTCGGGCGAAGGCAGCTTTGCCGACATTTCGTCCCTCATTAAAAACAACGGAGGCAAAAAACCGCTTATCGTAACTGACAAGCCTGCGATGGAGAGGGGTACGCTAAAACCTCTTGTCGACAGCCTTGAAAAGCAGGGCGTGGATTTCGAAATTTTTGACGACGTTCTTCCCAACCCTACAATCGACATGATTGAAAGCGGACTTGACCTTTTCAAATCCAAAAACTGCGACTGTCTGGTGGCTATAGGTGGCGGTTCAGTCATCGACTGCGCCAAGGTCATAGGCGCAAGATGGGTAAGACCAAACAAACCCGTTTCCAAAATGAGGGGACTTTTGAAAATACGCAAAAAACTCCCTATGTTCATAGCGGTACCTACAACGGCAGGTACGGGGTCGGAGGTTACTCTTGCCGCCGTAATCACCGATTCCGAAACTCACGAAAAATATCCTATCAACGATTTTTCGCTTATTCCGCATTACGCGGTGCTTGACCCGCTGCTTACGGTAGGTCTGCCGCCTTTTCTCACCGCAACCACGGGTATGGACGCTCTTACCCACGCGGTTGAGGCTTTTATCGGCAATTCAAACACAAAGCACACCAAACAAGAAGCGGTGGACGCCGTAAAACTCATTTTCAAATATCTCAAACGAGCTTACGACAACGGCGGCGACATAGAGGCGCGTCAGCAAATGCAGCTTGCCGCTCATTATGCCGGACTTGCTTTCACAAGGGCTTACGTGGGTTATATTCACGCTTTGGCACACGCTTTGGGCGGAATGTACGGTGTTCCGCACGGATATGCCAATACGGTGCTTATGCCTCACGTTCTCAGACGTTACGGCAAAAGCGCGCACAAAAAACTCGCTTTGCTGGCAGGCGCGATTGGTATAACGGGCAATACGGATGAAGAAAAGGCAAACAAATTTATCGACGCCATCGACGAGCTTAATTCCGCAATGAACATTCCTTCAAAAATCGAGGCGAAATTCAACGTTTCGGCAGAGGGCATACCTGCTATGATAAAAACGGCTTTGAAAGAATCAAATCCGCTTTATCCTGTACCTAAAATTTTTGACGCCGATGACTTTGAACAACTGTACCGCGAGGTAATTTAAAAAATTAAAGAGGCTGTTTTTTCAGCCTCTTTGTTTTTTTGAAAGTTTTCGGGATTTTTTTGTTTTTTTCCTTTTGCCGTTGTTAGCTTTAAACTCATCGATGAGTTTTTTGTATTTTTCGATTGCGATGTCGATTATCTGATCCCAAGTTACGTAAATTTGTTCTTTTGCGTTTTTTCCGATTTCACTCAGCTTTTGTCTGTCTGACAATGCCTCGATAATTTTGTCGGCAAGCTCATCGTACTTTTCGATAAGGTAGCCGTTTACGCCGTCTGTCGTTGACGAACCCGCTCCCGAGTTTTTAAGGCAGATACTAGGCACTTCGCCTGCCGCCGCCTCGATTTTTACGAGAGGAGAGTTGTCGTATATCGAAGGAAAAACAAACAAGTCGGAGCATACGATGATGCTTTTGATGATTTCCTGATCGAGTATCCTTCCCGTGATGAGGGTGTTTTCCTTAACGCCCTTTTCCTCCAGTGCTTTTTCAAGCTTTTTGCGGTCGGTGCCGTCACCCAGGAAAATCATGTTGAAAGGAAAATTTTTCTTATTAAGCTCACTCAGGGCGTTAACTATTTCGAAAACGCCTTTTTCCTCGACAAGCCGTCCTATGAAAAGCAGGTTGTTTTGTTTGTATTTTATGCCGAAATTTTCTTCGGCGATTTTTTTGTAATATTCGGTATCCTTGTCAATGACAAAGTTTGTGCCGTTGGGAACAATTTCGACGCGTCCTTTGTAGCCGTACTCTCTCACAAGGTTGACGCAAAAATCGTTGAGCGTCCATACGACGTCGGCTTTTTTAAACACCGACATTACTGTTTTGAGCATAATCGCCGACAGCGCCTTTGATTTTGTCGCCCTGTAAAAGTCGCGTTTGAACTGACTGTGGAAAGTCGCGACAATCGGCACGTGATGTTTTTTTCCGTAGGTTATGGCAAGTTTGCCCACTCCGAAAGGGGAGTGCAAATGAACTATGTCGGGTTTAAACTCTTTCAATGCCTTTTTGAAGGAAGAGTCAAGTCCCGGCATTGCCATGTCGTATTCCAGAAAGAAAATTTTGACGGCTTTGCAGCGCTGCAGTTTGTAAGGCACGTTGTCAACATAACCTTTGTTTCTGCTTTTCGGCGCAAATACCATCACATCGAATTCCTTGCCCAAAAGTTTTGCGTAATTGTCTACGACGTTTACCACTCCGTCTACCATCGGGAAGTAACTGTCGACGAACAGCGCTATTCTCGGTTTGTCCTGCATGTCGCCCTCCTGAGTAAAAAGGAACTTTCTTTGTTTAATCATTATAGCATAGTAGGTTGTTAAAAAACAAATACTTTTTTTAAGGGGAAAGCCTTGCCGATACTTATATTTGCTTATTCGGCGGTTTTATGTTATTATTACAATGAATAAATATCGTATCGGAGTTTTTATGACTGTAAACAGCAAAAAAGATTTTTTCAACAGTTATCTTTTTATTTATATCGTAGGTATTTTAACTTTTGCGGTTTGGCTCACAGGCGCAGAAATCGCAGGACTCATTGTTTTTGTAGTTGCGGCAAGCATTTTGCTTGCAGCCAGACGCGACTGCTCGCCTTTTGTGACTATCATATGCCTGCTGACTTTTTCGCTTACCTTTACCGCTATTCCCGAGGGAATAATCGACGGCAGTTACGACTTTGCAAAAAACAAAGAGTTTACTATTCTTGCCGCGGCTCTTATCGGGTTGCTTGTGCTTTCGCTTGTCATCCGTTTTTGCAGATACGGCTACAAGGGTACGCAAAAGTTCAATATGATACCTGCTTTTATATTTGTGTTTGTCGCAACCGCTCTCGCGGGACTTACCAGCGACAAGTTTGACGTAGTCAGCAACCTCAAATATATTTTGGTTTATCTCATCGCTTTTGTGATGTATCTCGTCTATTCCTCCGGCGGACTGAGAAACTTCAAGGATTATATTCCTCGCGTCCTTTACGTGGCGGGGCTTGTGGCTCTTCTCGAAACGGTTGTTTATTACCTTCGCGCCGAGGACATCATGGAGGCTTTGCAGTACAAACTGCTTGACCTCGGATGGGGCATTTCAAACAACATAGCGGTTATTCTCGGCATGGCGGTTATGATGGCGGCATACCTGTTCGTAAAAACAGACAAACCGCTTTTCCTTGTCATGTGCGGACTTCTCGCGATAGGCGTTGTGTTTACCTTCAGCAGAGGCAACATTTTGTCCGTCGTGATTTGCATGCCGTTTTTGGTGTTTTTCGTGTTCCGTTACTCAAACCGCAAAAAAGCCGCGCTGGCTGTAATTGCGGCATTTGTGCTTTTGGGTGTTGCGTGTCTCATATGGAAATGGGATACCTTCGTCGACATTTTCACAAGGATGTTTGAAAAGGGCGCTTACAACGCAGACAGACGTCACCTGTGGGGACTTGCCATTTCGGTATTTGCTCAAAATCCGCTTTTCGGCGGAATGTCTTTCGGCATGGCAACTGGAATCGAATCGGTTCCGCATTCCAGCCTTTTCCTCATTATGGAATACATGGGCATTGTCGGACTGGTGGTGTTCTGTTATCACTACTACCAAAAATACGGCATTTTGCTTAAAAACCGTTCGGTTTATACGACTTTCGTTTGGCTTGCAATGGCGGTTTACCTTTTCTATTCCTTTATCGACGCGGAATTTTTCATGGTTTACCACAACTTCTTCGTGTTCGGTCTCCTTGAGGCTTCGAAACAGGAAGTTGTCGAAAGGGGAGATGACATTTCCTTCAATCTCTCGCTCCCTTCCTGGGTAAGGCTTGCCGGCGCATCTTTGGGCGTTATTACCGGAGTGTACGCCGTTTATTACGCCGTGTCTTCCGTTTACGTCGATTCCGCTTCGGGACTTATCTCATTCGGCGAAATCGAATACGTGATTTTTGCCCTTATGCTTGTTGCGGCTACTCTGCTTGTCGCAATTTCTTTGGGAGGCAAAAGCAAAAAAACTACTTCTGGTCTTGTCAGACTCGAAGCTTAAATATATTTATACTAAATTTTAAATTCGCAGACAGCTTTCGTATTGCTTCTTTTGTGGCGATGTGAGGTGTATTCATGTACAAAAGTAAAAAACTGTTGGCAGCCTTGCTGTTCATTATGGTGACTTGCCTGTCGCTGGCTTTTGCCGCATGCGCGCCAAAGACCGTTACGGTAACTCTTTACGACGGTCAGGAAGTGGTGCTTCAGGAGGAAGTCAAAGTAGGCGACTCATTCGTTTTGCCCGACAGGTCAAAAGACGGATTTGAGTTTTTGGGTTGGGGCGAGACTGAAAACAGTTCTTCTCCTTCAAAAGGAGCGATAAAGCCGCAGTATGACGTGACTCTTTACGCAATCTGGCAGGAAAAAGAGCAGACCTTTACCGTGACTTTTGTCGATTACGACGGATCGACTATCGTACAGCGCGAAGTCTCAAAAGGTCAGGCGGCAACTCCTCCCGAAAACCCTACTCGCAAAGGTTATACTTTTGTGGGCTGGGATACCGATTTTTCCAACGTTCAGGGAAGGCTTCGCGTAACGGCGCAATACGAAGTAAACAGTTACAAAGTTACGTTTATGTCGCTGGGACAAAAAGTAGAGGGCGATGACGTCGTTTCCGAAGCGGATTTCGGAACGGCAATTACACCTCCTCAGCTTAATGTCGCAGGTCTTGTTTTCAAAGGATGGTATACCGACGAAAATTATGCCGAGGGTTCGCTTGTCGACTTCGGTACTTTTGTCATGCCTGACAGTGAAGTAGTGTTTTACGCAAAATGGGCTGCCCGAGAGGATATCGGTCTTTCCATTCAAAATTCCGTAACCAACGTTGTTTACGGCGACACGTTTGTGCTGACTGCCCTTCACGACGAAAAAGACGGCATTGCTTATACTTACCGCTGGTTTAAAGACGGCGTCGAAATAAACGGCGAAAACGAAAAAACATTGCAGGTTGTCGCTCAGGACGTTGTCAAACACACATACAGCGTCGAAGTTTCGATAAGCAAGGAAGGAGCCGCTTCCTCTGTCGCAAACGCATCCGTTGAGCTGACTGCTCAAAAACGCACGCTTGACGTAACTGTTTCAAACGCAAGCATTGTGTACGGCGACGAAATTCCGACATTTGTTTTCAGCCTCGGCAACGCGGCGTCGTTTGACGACATCGATGAGCTTAAACAACTCATTCAAATCATTTGTGACTACGAAAAAGGCGATGACGCAGGTAATTATAAGATAGACGCGGTCACTTTCGATTTGCCTAATTACACGCTTAACGTAACAAAGGGCAACCTCAAAGTAACTAAAAAGGAAATTACCATTTTCGTTAACGGCAGCAAGGATTTTGATGATGAAGTGTGGATAGGCAAAATCACTGCGGAAGGCGTCATTTCGCTTGACACTTTTGAAGGTGCCGCAAGCACTAAAAAAGTATTCGGCGAATTGCCTTTCACAAGCGCCGACGATTTTGACGTAAACTACTCTATCACGCGTAACGGCGCAGACCAAAGAGGTAACTATGACGCAACCTTTGAGTATAACGTAGTAATCAACGCCATTGACCTTGATGTGGAAATAAGCCAAGCGTTTGACGGTGTTTACGACGGACAAAACCACTTGCCTAAAGTAACCGTTGGAAAAACTTTGACAGACAACGAAGTTAAAATTTTGTTCAACGGCGAAACTATCGACAAAATCGTAAATCAGGGGACATACAACCTTTGCGTTTCGGTAACGGCTTGGGGCTACAATGATTTCAGCCGCGAAGTTACGGTAAAAATCGAAAAAAGAAAAATTATCGTCTCGGCAGTCGATGAAATGGCATATTCCTACGGACAGGTATGGAGCAAATCCGACTGGGCGGACGGAGTGACAAACCTTGTCGAAGGACACTCTTTTGAGGGAACACTTGTTACTTCGGGATACGAAAACAGGGTTTACACTTCTTCGGGAAGCGAACTGGGAAGCGATTTCGGCTGGCAAAGCGGTTACAAAATTACCGAAAGCGGCGTTGACGTCAGCAAAAATTACGCTTTGACATATGCGCTTAACGTAAAAATCATTAAGGAAATCAACGCAGAGGCAAAGGATACTACCGTAACCTATGACGGCAAGGCTCACGCAGCAAATATCAAAGTAGTTTCTCCTGAGGACGCCGTTATCACTTACAGAGTAAACGGCGGCGAGGAAACGGGCGTTCTTCCATCTTTCACCGAAGTGGGAACATACAAAGTTGATTACGTGATATCTGCCGACAACTGCTATGACAAGAGAGGCAGCGTAACAATCACAATCAACAAAAAAGACCTCACTCTTACTGCTGACAACAAGGCCGTAAGCTACGGTGACGCAATTCCTGAGTTCACTTACACTCAAAGCGGACTTGTCGACTCCGACAGCGAAAAACTCGCCGCAGGCGTGTCCTTTAACTGCGCTTACAAAGCGGGTTCGTTTGCGGGTTCGTACGACGTCGAAATCAAATATACCGACGCCAACTACAAAATCACTTTAAACAAGGGCAAACTTACCGTCAGCCAAAAGGAACTTGTCTTAAACGTAGAGGACGGAAAATCTTTTGACAACACGGCGTTTGTCAAACAGTACTCCGTAACCGACGGCGTGTTTGGCGGTGACACCGTTTCAGCCACCGTGACTACCAACGGCAAGAGCGGGACCTTCGGAAAAGATGACGTTTCGGTTGAGTTTACCGCAATGCGCGGCGGTCAAAACGTCAAGGAAAACTATACTTTGACTTTGGGCGAAGTAAACATCGAAATCCAAAACATAACTATGAAAATGACCGTTGACGGTTTTGACGGAGTTTATGACGGACAAAATCATTTGCCTAAAGTTGACGGTGAAACGCTGACGGAAAAAACCGTCGTTTACAAAGTGGGCGGCGAAGTCGTCACCGAAATCAAAAATGCCGGTGAATACACTGTTGAAGTTACCGTTTCGGCGGAGGGCTACGACGATTATACTTCTTCAGTAAACGTTCAAATAACTCAAAAACAAGTTTCGGTTTCAATTGACCGCAAAAAGGACTTTAAGGAAAACGAACCTTGGAGCAACAGCGTTTGGGACAGCTACGCTAAGGGGCTTGTGTCAGGCGATCAGCTTCAGGGAACTCTCAAAACAAACGGTTACCAAAACAAGGTTTATGAAGCAATCGACGGTTCGCTTGGCAGCGACTTTGTTTGGGAAGGCGGCAATTACAAAATTATGTCGGGCGAAACCGACGTGACTGCAAACTACGTTTTGACCTACGATTTGCGTATAAACATCGGTAAATACATCGAAGTGTCCGGCAACGACAGCATTACCGTTTCCTACAACGGCAAACCTTACTCGGCGGCAATTACCGTTGTTTCACCTGAAAACGCTACCGTCACCTATAAAGTCGGCGACGGCGAGGAAACTTCTGTTGCGCCTTCCTTTACCGAAGTAGGAACATACACCGTATCTTATACGGTTACGGCAGAAGGCTATTTTGACGAAAGCGGCAAATTTACGATAA
The DNA here is from genome assembly GCA_944336125.1 of uncultured Clostridia bacterium. Lineage (GTDB taxonomy): Bacteria > Bacillota > Clostridia > Christensenellales > CAG-314 > Heteroclostridium. The sequence continues at coordinate 18,411 of CALVLA010000010.1, forward strand.
CTATCGAAAAAGCAACGCTCAACATAACTATTGACGACGTTGTCAAAACGTACGGTCAAAACTTTGATATAAGCGAGGTTGTGCCTCACGTCGAAGGACTTGCCGAAGGCGACCAACTTGACTTTGCAATTACTTCCGACTGGAAACAACAGGTAGGAAGCTATACAATCACCCTTGCCGGCGGCGAAACGGAGCACTACGTGTGGTCTGACGTTACCGCTAACATCACGGTAAACAAAGCTGCTCTCACAATCGACGTGACAAGCGGCGAAATAACTTACGGCGACGTTTTGCCTCAGCTTGACTTTAAAGTCAGCGGCGCGGTAAACGGCGACGACGAAAAAATCAATTTTGACGTAAAACCTAGCTGTGATTACGTTCAGGGTATGAATGTCGGCAGCTACGACATCAATGCGGTTTATACCGACGGCAACTACGAAGTTACCGTTAACAAGGGAACCCTCACCGTCAAAGAAAAGGAAATCACCTTGACAATCGAGGGAAGCAAAACTTTTGACAATACGGTATGGAGCGGTGAAATCGTTGCGGACGGCGTGATTTCGATGGATACCTTTGCAGGCACCGCAAGCACAAAACATACTTTCGCTAAAAATGCTTTCACAAACGAAAGCGATTTTGACATCGACTTTACAATCACAAGGGACGGCGCCGACAAACGCGAAAACTATGCCGTAACATTTGTGTGCAACGTAAAAATCAACGCCATTGACCTTAACGTTGAAATAAGCCAAGCGTTTGACGGTGTTTACGACGGACAAAACCATTTGCCTGAAGTAACGGTTGATGAAACACTCACTCAAAACACAGTTACTATTCTCGTCAACGGTATGCCGTCGTCGCAAGTGACAGATGCCGGCAAATACAACATTACAATCAGCGTAACGGCTTTGGGCTACAATGATTTCAGGCAGGAACTCACGGTAACAATTGAGAAAAGGGAAATAGTGCTTCGCGTCAACGAGACAAAGGACTATGAGCATGGCGTAGTTTGGGAAAAATCGCAGTGGGGCGAAGAGGTCACGAACATTGTCAAGGGTCATACCTTTGAGGGAACTCTTGCGACAACAAACTTCCAAAACGGCGATTACACGGCAAACGGAAGCCAACTTGGCAGCAGTTTTGAGTGGAGTTCCCTTTGGGTAGTAATGGCGGGAGACGTTGACGTCAGCAAAAACTACACCGTAAGTTACGACATAAATGTTCAAATCATCAAAAACATGAGCGTCGAGAAAAACAACACTATCGTTACTTTCGACGGCAATGCTCACACCCCTGACGTGAAGGTGACAGACCCTGCCGACGGAGCGGATTTGCAGTTCAGCACAGACGGCAAAGTTTATTCGTCCGAAGTGCCTTCCTTCACAAACGCGGGCACTTACACCGTATATTACAAGGCAACTGCGGCAAACTACTATGAAGCAAGGGGCAGCGTAACAATCACAATAGGCAAAAAGGATTTGACAATAACCGCCGATGACCAAACAGTCACTTACGGCGCCGCAAAACCTGAACTTACCTACAATGCCGAAGGCTTTGTGGAAAACGAAACTCAAAAGAACATCGTCCTTTCATGCGACTACGAACAAGGCTCAAATGTCGGCAGCTATCCGATTGCAGTTAGTTACGCAAACGACAACTACAACCTTTCGCTTGTCAACGGTACGCTCACAGTCAGCAAAAAAGTCATCGTGCTTGACGTTGACGGCACAAAAGCGTTTGACAACACCGTTTGGTCAAACACCTACTCGATACCTGCCCAACAGCTTTTCGCGGGTGACAGCCTCACGGTAACAGTAAAAACAAACGACACAATCGGCAGTTATACCGACGGAGCAAACCTTGTCGTTACCGTTGACGGCAAACGCGGTGAAACCGACGTCACAGCAAACTATGACGTTCAGCTCGGCACTGTAAACGTCGTCATTGAAAACATCGACATGAACGTGACTGTGGTCGACGTAACTGAAGAATACGACGGTCAGGATCATTCTCCTGTCGTTGTGGGAGATACCCTGACCGAAAAAACAGTCACCTTTAAAGTGGGCGGCATTGTCCAAAGCTCGTTTGTAAACGCCGGTGAATACACTGTTGAAGTGACCGTGTCGGCAAAAGGCTACAACGACTTTGTCGAAACGGTTACCGTCAGCATTTTAAAAATCAAAGTAGCTATAAAAGGCGATGAAATCCGCAAGGATGTCGCGGAAGTAACAACTGCCGAGCAGGCAAAAACAATCGTGCCTCAAATCGTGAGAGCCGACGACGGAACGCCTGTCAGCGGTGTGAACTTCACTTTTGACAACTCGGTCATCGTGCCTAACGTGGGCGACACTTACGTCATCACGGCAACTCTTGACGACCAAAATGTAACATGCGACGATCCTTCGGTTGATGTTACCGTAAAAATCACCTCAGTTGAGTGGAACGGCAACAACTATACAATTGAGGAAGCGTTGAACTTGGCTGACAGCGGACAAATTGTAGTCAAAGACGACACCAACTTCACTACTGCGGCAGGTGTTTACGTAGGCGAAAGTTATTACACTTTGAAAAGTGGTGTTAAACTGTTGTTGCCGTATTCTGACGAAGTAAGTAATTCGAGCTGGTGGAATTATCAAGTTACAATTAATTCTAGTGAAGCAATCGGCTCCCAAGAAAATTTAAAACTTTCTTTGCCTGCCGGAAAAACATTTGATATAAGAGGACAAATGCTTGTTTCGGCATTGAGGGTATTGGGAGATGCAATCGGAGGCGGTATATGCGGAAATAATTATGCCGTATTTGATATTGGCGAAAACAGTACTGTAAATGTTTACGGAACGTATTATAGCAGCGGTATTACCTCTGGTTTAGGTAAAATGTATGTACAAAGCGGCGGTAATGCGTATGATTCATTTACTATTGTTAACTTCAAGGGTGGCACTATCTCCACATCAATATACAGAAAAGTATTCCCGATAAGCCAATATACAATAAGCAATATAGAAACTTATTTGGAGATTATGCACGGAGGAAGGCTATATGGTAATACCATGCTTGAAGCTGGGGGAGTTGAAGTAACTCAAGACGTGTATGTGATAGGTGAGGCAAGTAACGGAAGCACTTTGCCTATGTTGCAAATGTCTTCAGGCACAATAGTAAAAGAATACAACATTGCTAACGGTAAAACTACATTTACCAATAAAGGAGACATGAAATTTAATAACATGTCTATAACAATTGAAATAAAAATAGTGTTTTTCCCAATAAAATATACGTTGTCTACTGAAAATTTGGAAATACCTTTCCCTGGTAATTTTAAATTTGTTTTTGAACAAGGTTCGGTTACAAATATTGATAACGTCGGTATTAAACTTCTCCCAGGTGCGGAGATTGATGTAAAATCCGGTGCAACGGTGAATTTGACTGGCGGTTCAAGATTTTTTGTATACGGAAGTGATACGACTTTCGACGGGGTAAGCAGCTATGTAGACGGTGCATTGGGAAGAGGCTATCCGTGTTCCTATTACAATTCGGTTTTTAGAAATAAATCAACTTATTCAAACATGGGATTTGATGGTAATACACCTGCAAAGGTGTCTGTTGCCGGCACAATCAATGTTGATAGTTCTTCGATTGGCGGAAAAATATTAGCTGTTCAAGACGGAGAAATTGTATTTAATAACGCAAATATAAACCTGACTATCACAGAAGACAATTCTGCTAGCGGTAGCAATGGGTATTTCACTTCATCCGCAACCTGCACGGGCAAGATAAACGGAGTGGAGGGCACTGCGTTTGAAAACAATGAGACTTACACCGCGAGCGGTGACAGTTGGGTAAAAAGTTAAGGTGTACAAATGAGCAAAAACATCACGGTCAATATTTCGGGGCTGAAAAAGCGTTATTCGCCTAACGCCCCCCTCGCCGTCGACGGCGTAAACATCACTTGTTTTGAGGGAGAAATCGTGGGTTTGCTGGGCCACAACGGCGCCGGCAAATCCACCACTCTCAAATGCCTTTTGGGCATGCTTCCTTTTGACGAGGGGCGAATTTCCGTTTGCGGTTTTGACATCGAGGACAATCCCGTCGAGGCAAAAAGCAATTTCGGTTTTGTTACCGACAATCACTCGGTTTTCGTCAAAATGACGGGTATCGAGTATCTCATGTTTATGGCGGACGTCTATCGTGTGCCTACCGAGCTCAGGAAACAAAGGGTTGAGTTTCTCAACGGCATTTTTAAGCTGGGGGACAAAATCAACAACATCATTTCATCTTACTCGCACGGCATGAAGCAAAAAATCTGCATGATGGGCTCGCTCATTCATTCGCCAAAGGTGTGGATTTTGGACGAACCTATGGTTGGGCTTGACCCTATGACGGCGCGCGCCGTGCTTGAATTTATGAAAAGCTACGCCGCAGAGGGCAACACCATTTTGTTTTCGTCGCACAACATCAACTCTGTCCAAAAGCTTTGCGACAGAGCAATCATTATCAAAGGAGGCAGGCAGGTCGCCGACATCGATATTCCGTCGCTTCTCAAACAAAACCCTGATGCGGACCTCGAAGATTTTTATTTCAACAAATGAACAAAATCGATACCAAACTGCTTGGCGTCCTTTTGCGCAAGCAGCTTAACGAAACTTTTTCTTTCAAAAAACGAGGCAAAAAACCCGACGTGTTCGGCATTGTTTTGCAAGCCTTCCTTGCCGTCGCAATCGCCGCCGTATTTTTGGTTTTCTTTTTCAGTTTCGCCAAAATGTATTTGGGGCTTTCGGTACGCGGCGTAACTGACCCTTATCAAAGGCAATACGAACTGATGACGGTCTTTTACTGCGTGCTTCTTATCGCGCTCATCGTTTCTGCAGTTTCAAACATCAATTCGGCAATCTTTAAGTCTGACGACATCAAAATTCTGTCGGCTTTGCCTATCAACTCGCAAACGCTTTTCGCTTCAAAGCTTGCCACAATTTACATCAAACAGCTGGTTTACACCTTTTTTGCCGTACTTGCGGTAAACGTTACGCCTGCTATTATTCTTCAACAGTCTGCTTGGTACTTCGTTTTTTCCGCGATTTCAGTCTTCCTTATTCCGCTGGTTTCAATCGCCGTGGCTTCGCTTTTCGCTTTGCCTTACCACTACGTCAGGGCGTTTGTTCACACTCACTTCATCGCGGGATTTATCATCATCACAATAGTTACGGTGGCTGCCATTTTGCTTTATGCCGCGTTGCTTGACGCGTTGAGGCAAATTCTCGTCGGCAACGAGCTTAAATTCTTTTTCAGCAACGCCGTTATGGATTCTATCGCGGCTTTTGTCGCAGCGGCTTATCCCGTAAACTTTATCATCAATTTGCTTTTCGCGAGAGACATTGTTCTTTCCGCGATAGTCATCGCTTTGCTTATTGCGGCAGCTTTCATTGTGGCAATGTTTATCATCAAAAAACTTTTCACAAGGGCTTTGCAAAACAAAATTTCGGCAAACGCGGTGTTTAAACAAAAAACAAAAAAGTCTTTCAAGAAAAAGTCGGTGTTTTCGGCTCTTGTCGCCAAGGAGTTCAACAACGTTTTGCGTACTCCTTCTTACGCCTTTTCTTACTTTTCCGTGGCGGTGGCTATGCCGCTTATGGTTTACTTCTGCATGTCGATAGGACTTGCCATGCTTAAAACTCTCGTCTTTTCCGACGCGAGCTTCGAACTGGCGCTGTTCCTTACCGCTATCTTCGGCGTGCTGACAAACACCTTCTGCTCGACCAACATCAGCCGCGACGGCGAAGTGTTTTATTCTGTCAAGGCCATGCCTGTTTACGGCAAAAAAGTGCTTTCCGCCAAAGTGGTGTTCTGCTTCGTCGTTACCGCTTTCTCAAACCTCGCTTCGGCTATAGTGCTTTTCGCTACTTCGCTTCTTTCCCTGCCGCAGGCGTTTTTCGTCTGTCTGGTTGGTCTTCTTTTGGGCTTCGCTCAAATTTGCTTCGCTACCAAAAAGGACTTTATGCGTCCTTGCTTCTCGTCCGAAGAGGACGGCGTCATCAGAGAATCGTCAAACACTTTGTCGGTTATTCTGGTGATAGGTCTTGTAGTGGCTAGCGTTATGGGCGCGGCTCTCGTTTACATCTCACTCGTTACCAACTTCGGCTCCGCTTACAAGTCGCCGATTTGGTCATACCTCATTTCCGGCGGGCTGGCTCTCGTTCTTGCTTTGCTTTCATACCTTTACCTCATTTACAAGCTGGACAAACGCTATGCCGATTTCAACGGAGGTTTTTGATTTATGAAAAAAACTATCGTTGCGCTTATCGCGATTATTCCGCTTATATTCATGTTTACCGTCTTTTCGGTGGGCAACGTCGCAAGCATTAACGTCGATATCGCCGTTTCCGAAGTAGTCATACGCAACAAGCCTGAAAACGGTGTGCTTTACGTCGATATCGCAGAATACAATAACGATTTCGTCATCGAGGCGGAAGTTTTGCCGCTTAAAGCAAGCAACAAAAAAATAAGCTACAAAACCGAGGCGGTGGAGGGCAGTCAGCTTGCCGACGTAACCGTTTCCGCCGACAACAAGCTCATCGTAAACTCGGTGGGCAGGGCAAGAGTCGTTGCCGTGTCGGAAGACGGGGGATATACCGACAGTTTTACGGTAGTGGCAACCGCAAGCAAAATTTTCGGCTTTGACGTAAACGTTTTTGACAAACGTCAAAACAGTATCCAACTTGATAAAATCAGCGAAAACAGCTATTCCTGCGACGTGGTTTCGGGTGCGTACTCCTTTACTTATGCATTTGACCCTACGGGAACATTTGACGACATTGACATTTCCCTCGTGTCGCAAAACGGCGTACAGTATTCTTCGTCAGACACGTACGCGGTAATAAACGACGCGGCGGCTACCGTCAGGTTTGATTTCAGCGGTGTGTACGTGCTTAATTTCACCGCAAAAAATGCCGTTAAAGGTGAAATTGTCAAACAGATAACTTTCAACGTTTCCATGGCTCAAAACAGTCAAGGCGTTACTGTAAACGGCAGTGCGGAAACGCAGGACATAACGGTTGACAAAACGCAAAAACAAATCAAAATCGCGGCAGAGTTCAAAACTCCGCTTTCGGCAAACCCTGTGCTTAAAAACAGCGCGCTTGACTATGCCGTCATGAAAATAGACGACAAACGTTTTTACTTCGTCATCGATTTGTCTTCCGCAACAAACGAAAGCTATATCTTTGAGGCTGCTCCTTCCTCTTCGGCAAAGGGGCTTCAATTCAAAATCGTCATAAGCGATTTTTCCTTTGACGTAATTTCCGCAACTACGCCTGAATTCGAACCTTCAAACACAGTTCAGCGTTTAAACGTTTCGGCGACATATTACGCGGTGTCCGACGTGTATCTCGAAGGTGTTTCGTACACGTGGGAAGTTACTTCGGGCGACGAAAACAAAATTGCAATCACGCCTTCGGCAAACGGAAGCAAGGCTACCGTAATTGTTTCGCAAAAAGGAAATTATGCCGTGACAGTTGTCGCAAAACAGGGCGATACGGTGGTGGACTGTTATCCCGTTGTTTTGAAGATAAATTGCGTGGACAATGTGGAAGGATTGAAATTTGTCACCGAAACGAACGTTGGACTTGGCAATCAGCTTGTGATAGGCTCGAAAAAATATATCGGCACTACAGAAACGGAAAATAATTTTGCGTTGAAATTTATCGGGCAAGTTAACGGATTGCAGTCATCCATCAACGCAAGTGCGGTAGATATTGTGTCTTCCGACAACAACATTGCCGAAGCCGCAAAAGTGGGCAACGACTATGTCATCAGAATAAAAAACACGGGTTACGTCACCTTTACCGCACAATGGATTTATGACGATTATTTCGGCATAAGCGACTCGGAACAGATTACTTTATACGTCGTTTACAACGGAATTGAAGTTGAAACAAGCGAACAGCTTTTTAAAGCTACCGAAGAGGGCAGGGAAGTAATCCTCACAAAAGACATTTTGCTTGGCAGCGACCTCAAAAACGCAGACGGCGCGATTGACGAAACGAGGCTCCGCTCAAAGGTAAAGGAAACTCCTACAACTTACAACTGGCAGCTGTACCTCAACGGCGGTTTGGGTCAGCCTAAAGTGAAATACATCATGGAGTTTAAAAACAACCTTTACGGAAACGGTTACTCGATAAATGCGGAACTGTTTACCGCCAACGAACAGCTTGGCGACAAAATATTTAAGGGTCCGCTTTCCTTCGCTTCCATCGCTACGGCCAGCGTAGCGGCGCAGGACAACATTGTTTTCCTCATGCGCACCGACGGAGTTACTGTGTTCAACACAACGCTTATGAGCTGCGGAGACGACAAGCTTTTGGGTGAGGACGGAAGCAGCAACGACCTGACCAAACTCAATTATACCGGTACGGTGCTTGACATCAACGCAAGCGTAAACATTCTCAACTGCCGTGTGAAAAACGGAAGGACCGGCATACGTATTTACGGCGGAAACCGCTCGGCAGGCAATCCGCTTGTCACCGACGTGTCGCAGGTTAATCCGCAGGCTGAAAAAATTTCAGTAACAATAGACGGCTGCATTTTGTCTCAGGCAAGGGAATTTATCCTTAAAGTCAACTCAAACACTGCTTTGCAGGGTAAAAGCGGCGGTGAGGATGACATTGCTCCTCCGCTTAAAAATGCTTCAGGAACACCTTACAAAACGCCTGCCAAAGCTCCGTCATACGACTTCCTGGGCGACGAGTACTTCATGAACAATTACGTGCTCACCGAAGTTACGCTTAAAGACAGCGTCCTCAAAACCAGCGGACTTTTTACCGTCGGTATGGAAACAAACTTTGCCGGCGTAATAATGACAAAAAACGATCAAATCAACATTCCTGCATGGTACGGCATAAATGCTACAAGTTATCCTTCGGTTTTGAGGCTTGTGGGGGACGTAAGATTTTATGACTGGAAAAACATCAAAAACATCGACAGTTCCACTTTGATTGAAACTTCTGACGGCGCTGATGCTTTCCTTACGCTTGACATAGCGGCTATGTTCAACGAAGTTAAAGACAATCCGAAATACTCGGCTCTGTTTGACGTCATTGACGGTGAAACTTACGTTCACGGCGGCATTGCCTTTTACGGCGGCGGTAAAAACTACAGTCAGCTTGACATGTCGGATTTCGGAAACGAAAAGCTCAACCAGTACAACATAAACATAAGCATCCTTGCAAATTCGTCAGACCCTAACTTGCAGACGCAGGGACAGATGCTTCCGCTTGCGGCGGGTGTTGAGGACTTCCGTTTTTATATGTACGACAAAAACAGTCAAAACGACTATCAAAGTCAGCAAAATCCTAACGAAACAGTGCCTTCGGTGAAACTTGACTAAAAGGCATAAAAAAAAGACCGCGTATGCGGTCTTTTTTGTTTGTGTTTTAAAGATTTTCGTAAGTAGCGGTTACGCAGAAGCGATAGGTAGAGTCAAGCGCTTTTTGACATGCGGCAAGCGTTTCGTATGAAGCGCTGAGGCACAAAATGCTTTTTTGCGCGTTCCTCAGTTTGAAAACGTATTTTCCGCTTTTATCTTTATCTATTACAAACCTTTCTTCCAAGGCGTTTTTCCTGATGTTAAGCATTGACGATTTTGCCGCCGCGTAGCTTTTTACGCATTCGCCGGCAAGCAAAAGTTCACCGTTTGACGCGTAGAGCTGCGGGCAAAAATAACCTTCGTCGTCTTCGATGATTTTCCATTTACCCTTGTAAGCAGTTTTTTCGTCGATGTTTTTGTTAGGTTTGTAATCGATTACAGTCAAATCTTCCTCGATTTTGTCGATTAGTATTGCCGACGGAGCAAAACGTTTTACCGATTCGATTGCGCTGTTGCACGATTGTCTCGAAGCGTATACCTCGCCTACGCAAAGCAGTCTGTTTGCGGTGGTTTTAAGCTTGTAAAAAAACCTGCCCGCTTTGTCTCGTACCACTTCGAAGTTGTCGAGGGCAATGTTTTTCTTTATCGTTTCGATACCCGTCTTAGCGCCTTCTATAGTGGTGTAAACTTCGCTTGTCAAAAGCACTTCACCGTTTGACGCCAACAGATATGCCATGTATTCGTTGTTGCCCTTGTGTTTGATTGCCCATTTGCCCGATGATTTTTTCTTTTCGGCAGGGGCTTTTTCCGTAGCCGCTTTTGTTGTCTTTTCCTGTTTCATTTGTCTTTCCTCGCTTGGCTCTGTTGCCTCTTCTTTTGTCTGTTCTGCCGCCGCTGCCTCAGGCTCCGCAACCGTACTGCTATCTTCGACGTTTTCCGCATTTTCCGCAGTTATTTCTTTCGGCTGCTCGTCGGCAGGCAGTTGTTCCTTCAAAACAGAAGTTTCGTCTTCTTGCTCGCTTTCGCCGCGTTTTCGCTTTTTAATTACCGCAGCGGTTATCAAAACCGCAACAAGCAAAACAATCACGGCAGCGATTGCAATTACCAACGCAAGGTTGGCTTGCAAAAAATCAATAATTTGCTGCATAAGTTCCCCCCAAACTTTGTGATTTTTTTGTTCTTTTTATCATTTTATGTCCTTTAATGTTACAAGTCAACAGTGAATCGCTTTTTTCTGTTAAAATTTTACGAAACGGAGTCTTGTTTTTTATTGACTTTGCAATTTGTCTGTTGTATACTTACAAAACAATTGAGGGAGTAATTCCGCTGCAAAGCGAAATATATCGTCATCACGGCTTATGCCCGGTATATTGTAATGAATGAGACTCAAACGGCTTTGACCGTTTGGGTCTGTTTTTATATTTTTAAAAGGAGAAGGCTATGAAGGAATTTTTGTCAGATGCGGCAGAGGTCATTAAAAATTTGGAAACGTCGCCGCAGGGACTTTCGGAAGAGCAAGCTGAAAAGCGCAGACAAAAATACGGGTTAAACAAGCTTGCCGAACAGAAAAAAGATTCGATTTTCAAAAAATTTTTGAAAGAGCTTGCAAACCCTATGGTAATCGTACTTATCGTAGCGGCGGTGGTCAGCGCGTTTACGGCATGGTATTCAAAGGAATCTTTTGCCGACAGCTTTATTATTTTGTTTGTCGTGGTTCTTAACGCGGTTTTGGGCGTAGTGCAGGAAAGCAAAGCCGAAAAAGCCATAGAAGCCCTGAAAGAAATGACGGCAGCCACAAGCAAAGTGCTTCGAAACGGAAAAATAGTGCCGATACGTTCCGACGAAATAGTGCCGGGCGACGTAATAGTACTTGAAGCGGGGGACGCCGTGCCTGCCGACGCAAGAATCATCGAGTGTTACAGCCTTAAAGCGGAAGAAAGCGCGCTTACCGGTGAGTCGGTGCCTGTTGAAAAGACAGCCGATACCTTGAAAGGCGATGACATTGCCTTGGGTGACCGCGACAACATGGTGTTTATGGGAACTACCGCTGTTTACGGCAGGGCATTGGCTGTCGTTACGCAAACGGGAATGAACACCGAAATGGGAAAAATCGCGGACAAACTGCTTAACGCGAAAGACGAAAAAACGCCTTTGCAAAAAAAGCTGGCATCTCTCAGCAAAGTTTTGAGTTTTTTGGTTTTGGGCATTTGTGTGGTAGTGTTTGCCGTGGACGTACTTCGAATTTTACCTGACGTCACCGGCGCGGATTTGCTTGATACATTTATGATAGCGGTATCTCTTGCCGTTGCCGCCATACCTGAGGGGCTTGCCGCGGTTGTTACAATCGTGCTTTCGATAGGTACTACCACTATGTCCAAAAAGCAGGCGGTAATAAGAAAACTCACCGCCGTGGAAACTTTGGGCTGCACTCAAATTATCTGCTCCGACAAGACGGGTACGCTTACGCAAAACAAAATGACTGTTGTGGACTGCATCGGCGACGAACAGGAAGTTGCCAAAGGTATGGCGCTTTGTTCAGACGCGGTACTTGGCGAAAAGGGTGCGGAGGGCGAGCCTACCGAATGTGCTTTGGTAAACTTTGCCGACAAAGTCAATTTGAAAAAATACGACCTTGAAAAAGCTTTGCCGAGAGTTGCGGAACTTCCTTTCGACTCTGTCAGAAAAATGATGTCGACGTTGCACAAAACAAATGACGGTTACGTGCAGTATACCAAGGGCGCTTTGGACGAAATTTTAAGCAGGTGCACCAAAGTCGTTTGGGAATGTAAGGAAGAGGCTTTTTCGCAAGACGTCAAAGAAAAAATAATGCTTCAAAACAAGGAAATGGCATCAAAAGCGTTGAGAGTACTTGCTTTGGCAAAACGCAGCTACGACGAAAAACCGCCTTTCGAAGCATTTGACGAAGCTGAAAACGATTTAACCTTTGTAGGTATGGTTGGTATGATAGACCCAGTAAGACCTGAAGTAAAAACAGCGATTGCCGAGTGCAAAACTGCGGGTATAAGGGCTGTCATGATTACCGGAGACCACAAAGACACGGCTTCCGCGATAGGAAGAGAACTGGGTATTCTTACCGACGACAGTCAGGCTATTACGGGAAGCGACCTTGAAAAAATGTCTGACGACGAACTTGTCAAAAACGTTCAAAACTATTCGGTATACGCGAGGGTACAGCCTGAACATAAAGTAAGAATCGTTTCCGCATGGAAAGCAAACGGAAAAATTACCGCCATGACCGGTGACGGAGTAAACGACGCTCCTTCTTTGAAGTCTGCCGACATAGGCGTGGGCATGGGTATCACAGGTACCGACGTTACGAAAAACGTTGCGGACATGGTGCTTGCCGACGACAACTTCGCTACAATCGTAACCGCGGTAAAAGAAGGCAGAAAAATTTACGACAACATCAAAAAGGCTGTTCAGTTTTTGCTGTCCTCAAACTTTGCCGAAGTGTTTGCGATTTTCATTGCTACGCTTATAGGTTTTCAGGTGCTGGGTCCTGCGCATTTGCTGTGGATAAACCTCTTGACCGACACCTTCCCCGCTTTGGCATTGGGTATGGAAAGCGCGGAAAAAAATATTATGAACAAACCGCCGCGTGACCCTGACGAGGGTATTTTCAGCGGAGGCGTAGGAAAACGCGTGATATATCAGGGCGTTATGCTGGGAGTGCTTACTTTGGCGTCATATCTTATCGGCCACTATATCGAATCAGGCGTGTGGGAGTTTGTCAATTCCGCCGACGGTATGACAATGGCATTTTTGACATTGTCGCTTTCGGAAGTTTTCCACTCGCTCAATATGAGGTCGATAGAGGACAGTATTTTCGCAAAACGAAAAGCCAACCCATATCTCTTCGGCGCGGCAGCTCTCTCGTTTGTGCTTACCACCGCAGTCATTTACATTCCGTTTATGGCAAATGCTTTCGGATTTTCGGCTATAAGCTTTACCGAATATATCATAGCGGTCGCTATGGCTTTGGCGGTTATCCCTATCGTCGAAATCGAAAAACTCATTTCACGACAAATTAAATCAAAAAAACGCTCGCATTGACGAGCGTTTTTTAAATGAACTAAAATTTAATCTTTTCATTTTTCAACAACTGTGTTATAATAAAACTATGAAAAGAAACAGGGGCGAAATCAAAAAGCCGTGGTGGTTCAAGTGTCTCAAGGCGGTGATGAGACTTTTTATCAAAAAGCCTGATTGGATAGGCGACGTCGATTTTGAGGACGGTGCGATTTATCTTTCAAATCACGCGGGGGCTTGCGCGCCGCTTACTTACGAACTTTATTTTCCCAAGCCGTTTTTGTTTTGGGGAACTCACGAAATGATGGGCACTTTTTCGCAAAGATGGAAGTACCTTGCATTCACTTACTTTTACCGCAAAAAACACATTTGCAAATTTTTGAGCGTCATCATTGCTACCGTGGCGTGTCCTTTCATTCATTTGTTTTATCTCGGGCTGAGACCGCTGCCTACCTTTTCAGACGCAAGGCTTAAAACAACAATTTACGACAGCGTCAAGGTGCTTGAAAAAAATTGTTCGATAATTATTTTTCCCGAGGACTCCGCCGACGGTTATCATGATGTGCTGAAACACTATTTTGCCGGTTTTATGAAACTTGCGGAGTGCACTTACAAAACTATTGGCAAAAACCTTTCCATATTCAACATGTATCTCGACAAAAAACCAAAGAGAGTTTTTGTCGCGCCGAAAAAGGATTATCTTACCCTTGCTTCGCAAGGAAAAAACATAAGGGAAGTTGCCAATGACCTAAAAGACGAAGCAAACATGCTGAAAGAAAAAACCTCGCTTTAAGCGAAGTTTTTTTGTTTTTTGGGGGCTAAAAGAGCTTAAACGTGTGTCGGAGATATGTCGGTTTGAAAAATGAGCCGATATTGACACCTTTTGTTTAAGCGGGGTATAATTCAAAAAAATTGCGAGGTGAACCGTGAAAATATTGTTAAAAGGCGGTTTTGTCATTGACGGAAGCGGTGAAAAAGGTTTTGTCGGCGATGTTTTGCTTGAGGACGATAAAATCGCAGACGTCGGAACAAACATAACGGAAAAAGTTGACGAAACAATAGATTGCACAAATCTTGCGGTGAGCGCAGGTTGGATTGACGCGCATTCGCACAACGATTTTTTTGCGGACAGAGAGGATGCTCAAAAATTTTTTGAACCTTTCGTCAGGCAGGGAATAACCACGCAGATTACCGGAAACTGCGGATTTTCTCCCTTTGGCATCGACGAAAAAAGTCCTTATGCCGACAAGGTTGGCGGCGGACTTTTTCACGCAAAACACGTGGGAAGCTTTTGCGATTTTGTAAAAAGGTCGACTGACAACCTTTTTGTAAACATCGTGCCGCTTATCGGGCACGGAACCGCGCGCATAGGCGTCAGCGGTTACGATTCGCGACAACTGACAGACGAAGAGTTGAAAAAAAGCCTGTCTTTTGTGGAAGAAGCTATGGAAAACGGGGCTTTCGGCGGTTCGCTTGGACTTATGTACGAACCCGGCATTTACTGCCAAAAGGACGAGCTTGTGTCCTTTGCAAAGACAATAGCAAAATACGGCGGAATTTTGACTGTGCATCCTCGAGCTTGCTCAAAGGTTGCTTTGGGTTTTCCTTTGATATCAAAACCTCACCTCGAGCTTGCGCTTGACGAAGTCATTGACGTCATGAAACAGAGCGGCGTGAAAACAGAATTTTCGCACCTGATTTTTGTGGGACAAACTTCGTGGAAGTCGTTAGAGCCTATGCTTAAAAAATTTTACGACGCAAGGGAAGAAGGTTTTGACATTGCTTACGACAATTATTCCTTCGAGTACGGCGCGTCGGTAATTACCGTTGTGCTTCCGGCATGGTACATGAAAATGGACAAAAACAAACGAAACAAAGGCTGGCCGCGTTTTAAGCTCAAAACAATGGTGTGGATTACCAAAAAGCTGCTGGGCATAGATTTTTGTGATTTTACAGTGGCTTACGTTTCGCCTGATCGCAAGTGCTACGAGGGCAAAACCGTGGCGCAAATTGCCAAAGAGGAAAATGCTTCCGCTTTTGATACCTATATCAAACTCGTCGAGTTAAGCGACGGAAAGGGCAGAATGTATCTCGGCAAATATTACGACAAAAAAATTATCCGTCGCCTTATGCAGGATGATCTGTCGGTGTTTATGACTGACGCTTGGGTGGAAGAAGAGGGGGTACAAAACGGCGCCGCTTTTCAGGCTTTTCCGCTGTTTGTCAAGTATTCTGAAGAATTTGATATTCCGATAGAAAAAACAATCGCAAAAATGACGGGCAAAACCGCGGACAGATTCGGAATACAAAACAGAGGTAAAATTAAAAAAGGATTTTTTGCCGACATAACGATTTTTGACCCTAAGGGCATTGAAGTCAACAAAGAAATAGCGAACTTTTCCCCAAGCGGTATAAAATACGTAATTATAAACGGCAAATTTGCTTTGAAAGACGGCGAATTTATGGCAACAAAAAACGGAAAGGTTATTTTGAAAAACAAAAACTGACAAAAACGGCGCAAAAACGCCGTTTTTTATTGCCGCAAAACTAAATCGCTATTTACTTTTAAATTTGAATATGTTAATATGACTAAAACAAGTTAAATTGTTTTGTGTGCAAAATATGATAAAAAGGGGGAGAAGTTATGAAAAAAAAGATATTGCAGCTGTGTCTCGCTTTGGTTTTGGGGCTTACTGTGTCTTTTGCGGTAGTAGGTTGCAACCCCACAACACCGAAAATTGAAGTTTCGGGAGTGCAGAGAGTATTTGACTTGGGAAGTTCTTTCTCGCTTGGTCAAAATGCCGTCGTAAACAAAGTTCAGGACGGCAAGACGACTGCGCTGAAAAGCGGAGAATATACGGTAACTCAAAACTTTGACGGACAGAAGCAAGGCGTTTATACCGTAACCGTGACATTGCAAAAAGACGTGTCATACGCTTATGACGTGGCGGTAGTCGACCTTGACGGTTTTTCGGCAAAGGAAGGGCAGGTTTTGTCCGAAATAGCTTTACCGTTTTCGCAACTTGCGTGGAAAACTCCTTCCGCTTCGGTGGGAAGCGTGGGGAGCAACAGTCATGCGGTTGTTTTCAGTCCCGCCAACGGTGGCAGCGCCGAGTTTAACGTAAAGGTTGCCGTTTCCTCTGTGTCGACAGCTAAACAAAACGCTTGGACGGTACAGCCGTCAATAGAGGGGTGGACGTACGGCGAAGCGCCTAAGGCTCCTGTCGGTTCGGCAAAATACGGCACAGTGGTGTTTGAGTACTACTCTGACGAAAGCCTGTCGGCAGACAGCAAACTTGACGGCGTTCCTGCAAACGCGGGCACTTACTGGCTGGTGGCAAAGGTTGCGGAAGGCGAAGGCTACACGGGCCTTGTTTCGGAACCCGTTCAGTTTGTCATTGCAAAGGCAACCAACAGCTGGACGGAAGTACCTGCAATCGAAAGCTGGACCTACGGCGAAGCGCCTAAGACTCCTGTCGGTTCGGCAAAATACGGTACAGTGGTGTGTGAGTACTATTCCGACGAAAGCCTGTCGGCTGAAAGCAAGCTGGACGGTGCACCAGTAAACGCGGGTACATATTGGCTGGTGGCTACAGTTGCCGCAGGAGAAGATTATAATTCGCTTACCTCTGCGGCTGTTGAATTTACCGTAGCCAAAGCAAACAACAGTTGGACAACTCAACCGTCAATAGAGGGGTGGACGTACGGCGAAGCGGCGAATGCGCATGCCGGAGCCGCAATGTACGGCACGGTTGTTTTCGAGTACTATTCTGACCCGAATTTGTCGGAAGCAAGCAAACTTGACGGCACTCCTGAGGATGCCGGCGAATATTGGATTAAGGCGAAAGTACCCGAAAGTCAAAACTACAACGCACTGGAAAAATACGTTGGCATGTTGAGGATAGAAAAAGCCGACGTCAAAGTTCAGCAGGGACCGGACGCGGCTTCGGCAAACATCGGCAGCCTGTTGTCATCCGTCGGCATTAACGGTGGAAAAGTCGTTTTTGAAAAGACAAGCGCTTCCGGAACTGTCGCATCAGTCGAAGTTTCGGGAACGTGGTCCTGGGAAGAACCTCAACTCGAGGTGACAAGCACAGGTTATTACGCGGTTGCTTTTACGCCTGACAGCACGAATTTCAACAAAGTGTATTATTCCGTCATGGTGCAAGCCATTGTTCCCGACGGCGTTTCGGCGATTGCCAAATTCGGCGACGCGTTTAGCGATTCTGTCACGTTTGTCGGTAACGGAGCCGTGTATAATGCAACGGTACCGTTCGGTATTTCTCAAATCAGAGTTATCCTTTCCTCAAGTCAGGGCGGTTTTAGAGAGTATCGCGTCGGAACAGGGAATGTCTGGAATGAATGGCAACAGTTTTCTCCGAGTTCATATATAGTCGATTTGACTTTTGCCGAGACGGATTATACAAAAAATCACTCCGTTCAGGCGGTGACTTTTTATGACGAAACCTACACTTTCAACATCTCTTTCGAAGCTCCGCTCACACTTACGGTAAACGGCGTTAAAAAACCGCTTAGCACCGTGGTTGACCTCGATGACTCGGTCGTCGTCAGCGTCTCTGAAGGTTACACAGTA
This sequence comes from uncultured Clostridia bacterium, assembly GCA_944336125.1. Lineage (GTDB taxonomy): Bacteria > Bacillota > Clostridia > Christensenellales > CAG-314 > Heteroclostridium. The sequence goes on from CALVLA010000010.1 coordinate 36,410, forward strand.
AGACAATCGGGTATTGACGGTTTTTCGTTCGACAACGCGTACGTTATCAAGTCAGATGACCTTGACAAGAGGTTCTTGTTTGAAGTAACAAACACCTACGGCGATTTCGTACTGTTGAGCCTGAACGTGGCAAACAGATTCAGTCAGGCAAACATAAACGATGCCGTCTGGAAACTTAAACCGACCGGAGACAACTATTTCTCTTATCACTACGAGTACGAAACGCTTCCGTCATCGATTGACGTTTCCTTTTTAGTAAACCCTCGTTTGGACAAAAATCACATTCTGAGATGGAAAACAAACCTTTCCGACAAAGAATTTTTCATGAACGGTTTGCAATTGAACGTCCCGATGTATGACGGACTTAACCGAATCGATATTTATGTAATGGAAATATTTGAAGATGGAAACGGCTATCAGCAGGTGTCGGATTATACAATTACTCTGTCGGGCCAGTCGGTGCTTGAAGGATTTTTGGCGGTGACTTACGACAACTCGACGCATGAATTCATCAAAGTACCGTGTGATTACGACCCTGAAACCGGCGTTGTCACAGGACTCGATTTCGGTTACAGATTTGAGCTTCAGGCGCGTTTTTCAAGCGCGATGTACGCTCAACGATGGGAAACGCCGGACGGAACCGCTTACAACTTCAACGATTTCGGTATTTCAAACGACGTTGTGCTTGTCGTTGAAACCTCTTCCGGCGAGGTGGAAAGAATTCCTATTACTTTCATATTCAACCTGCCTGTGCTGATTTCCGACAAGAACGGCGACATGGTTGACGCAACTCCGAACGTAAGCGGCGACGTGGCTGAGTTTGTCGTAGTTCAAGACGTGTCGCAGGGGCCGTTCACGTTAACTTACGGCGACAAGACGGTAAACCTTTACGAAACGGACGGCACTCCTATCGAAAACGTCTATTGGGAACAGAAAACTGATGGTAAAAAAGTCAAATTCGAAATTCTTGCCGGCGAAAGCGACGTGTTTGAAGGAGTGGTCAATTTTGTTCAAAGCACAAGTCCGGGCGCTTACATCCAGCAAATAATTGTTTACCGCACGGAAAAAGACAGAGACGATGAAAATTTCAACTGCACGCCTTACTCTGTTTCGAACTACCCGCTTTGCCTCGACCTCTATCAAGGTGAAACTCCGGACGACATGCTTAAACGTATCGCTATCAAAACTTTCTCAAACAATCCTTTCCAAATCGAAGGAGATGGCAACATTCGCATCGTGAAAGTTTATGAGATGGCTTCGGTTGTTTGCAGATTGCCTATTATATTCGTCGAGGCAGGCGCTGCTACTGATGAAATTCGCATCAACGCGGTCAAAGAAACAAACAAAAATTACGTTTTCGAGTGGTACGAAGTGACAGAAGAAAATTTTGAGCTTCAAATTTACCACAATGATGAAGTGTCAATTTATACCAGCAACGGCGGCGTTAAAATTGACATCGAAAAAGACGGACGGCTTTTGTTTACTAATTACGGCTTTTTCACTATAGGCTCCGTCAGCGACGCGACGATAAGTGAAAACGGTGTTTATACCGTGACGTTTACTTCGTCTGACAAAACCGTCACAAAAACGGTCGTCATGGAAATCAGTATCCTCGCGCAAGAAATGCTGTCGCTGACTGACAAAAACGGAGAAAGTTATTCGCTGTTTGACGACATGAGCGTATCGGGAGATTGGAAATTCGTTCTAGGCGAGGGAATGGCTTATCTGCCGGCGGACATAGTCGACAGCGACGGAAAAGTGACTTTCTCTTACGTCAGTGAAGTTATGACTATGTCGATTGGCGGCGAAATGCTGGTAAACGGCGCGCTGTTTACCGCGGACACGATTGCCGGTAGCGACGGATATAATTACGTCGAGGCGCAGTTGGCTGTCATAGGTCAAACAGATGCCGTTATGAATGTCAAAATTGTTTTCAACAGATGAAAAACAAAAAAGCGTCCGAAAGGACGCTTTTTTTATTTTAAAAAACGTTTTTTTGCAAACAAAAATTGTTGTGAAAATATTGTTTTTTTGACAAGTCGGTTACGATTTTGTCAAAAGCGCACACTAAAAGTGTGAGAAGTATTTTGCACAGCGACCTTAACAATTTTTACGCAAGCGTCGAGCTTATGCGTCATCCCGAATGGATTGGAAGACCTTTGGTGGTGTGCGGCGACAAGGAGGCGAGGCACGGGGTAGTGCTTGCCAAAAACTATGCGGCGAAACATCTCGGAGTCAAAACGGGCGACGTCATTTGGGAAGCCGAAAAAAAGTGCGGCAAAAACCTTGTTGCCGTAAACGCCGATTTCAGCGAATATCTGAGGGTGTCCAAAGAGGTGAGAAAAATTTACGAAAGGTATACCGATATGGTGGAGGCATTCGGGATAGACGAGTGTTGGCTTGACGTAACTCAAAGCGGAATTTTCGGCGACGCGGAACACATTGCCTTCGAAATTAAAGAGAGCATAAAAAAAGAAATTGGGATTACCGCGAGCGTTGGGGTCAGCTGGAACAAAATTTTTTCCAAACTGGGCTCTGACATGAAAAAGCCCGACGCCGTTACAGTCATTACGCCGGAAAATTTTCGCGATACGGTATGGAAGCTTCCCGTTGAGGATTTGCTTTATGTAGGCGTGAAAACCAAACAAAAACTTAATCTGCTCAACGTGTTTACTATAGGCGACCTTGCCAACGCTCCGCTTGACATGATAAAAGGCAAGCTACACAAATGGGGAGAGTATCTGCATATTTTTGCAAACGGTCTGGACACAACTCCCGTGGCTAAAATAGGAGAGCTGCAAAACGTAAAAAGCATAGGCAATTCGCTCACAAACTACAAGGACATGACAAATGACGATGAGGTTAAAACACTCATTTATTTACTTTCTGACAGCGTTTCGGCAAGAATGAGGGAGGGGGGATTTTCAAAGGCAAGGACGGTGCATCTTCACGTCAGGGATTCAAACCTTATGGGAAACGGTTTCAGGGGCAAACTTCGCTATCCGTCAAGACTGACCAAAGATATCGCCGATTTCGCGTTTATGCTTTTCAAACAAAACTACACGTGGGACTATCCCGTGAGGGGGCTCGGTGTGTCGGTTTTGGACTTTGTGTCGGGTGACGAACAGCTTGATATTTTCGGCGACTACTTTAGGTACGAAAAAAATGACAGGCTGGAAAAGACTGTGGACAAAATCAGGCGAAAGTACGGCCACGAAATTATTCAGCTTGCCACAATAAAAAAAGACGAAAAACTGTCTCACCTTGACATAAAAGGCGACCACACAATCCATCCCAAAAGCTTTTTCGGAAACTAAACGGCACGGAAAACCGTGCCGTGCCGTTTTTACAAAATTAAAAACTCGTTTGAATAGGATATGTTTCAAACGAGTTTTCTTGGCGGAGAAGGCGGGATTTGAACCCGCGCTACAGTTTCCCGTACTACTCCCTTAGCAGGGGAGCCCCTTCGACCTCTTGGGTACTTCTCCATGAATGCCTAGATATGATATCACAATTTTTCGACGCCGTCAACGTTCTTTTTGTTTTAGTTAATATTTTATTTTTTTACCTTATTATATAGGGCAAGTTTTTGTGGAAAAATTGCCTGAAAAAATGTAAAAAAAGTTTGAAAATTTTATTGACAACCGCTAGATAAGGTGTTAATATAAATAAGCTGTCGCGAGAGGCGATAGCGACGGACATTGACAACTG
>CALVLA010000011.1 GCA_944336125.1 uncultured Clostridia bacterium
GCTACGGACCAAAAGGTCAGGGGTTCGAATCCCTTATGGTACACCAAAGGACGCGTCAAGTAACGCGTCCTTTTTTTATAATAAACCGATTTTGTTTAATCAAAGAAAGCGGTACACTTGCGTAGAAGTAAATTGCTTTGTGGCGCAGATGTGCCGACTGCGTAAGGTTGACACTTGTAAGATAAATATGCTTAACCGCAGTGTATTATGGAGAAAAAATGTTTGACTTAAAAAAAGAAGTTATAGTTACCGTAGGTGTATTTGCGAAAAATATCGATTCGGCAAAAAAATGCTTAAACTCTCTTGAATCACAGAATATTCAAAATTCAGAAGTTTTTGTCTTTGATTTTTGTGAATCTAAAAAAGACAGACGAGAAATAAAACGAATTGCAACTTGTTTCAAATTTGTTTATAAGAAATGTAAAGGAAAAAAGATTTTTGACATAAAAAACAAACTGTTGCAAAAAGCCAAGGGGGACTTTTTGTATTTTGCCGGTGACGATATTTGTTTTTTGAATGAGGGGCTTAAAAAAATGATAGAAACTGCCAAACAAAACAATGCGGATATAGTGATAGCAAAAGCGGCGGAATACGAATTTGACGGGAAGCGATATCCTGCGGACTGGACAGTGAGGCAAAACGCACAAAACGGCAAAAAAGTTTTCAGGGCTGAGGATTTGGGCGACGAGTTGTTTTTGTTTTGCAAATTTTGGAGCGGAGACAAGCTTTTCCGTCGAGAATTTTTGATAAAAAACAGTTTGAATTTTCCTTCCCAAAAATCATTTGAATCGGTTCCGTTTGTTGTAAACGCTTTGCTTTGCGGAAAAATTACGGTGTCGGACACTCCTATCATATTTACATGCCAAGAAAGCAGAGCGAAATATTCGTTTAATCCAATTCAAAATGCCGACACGATGTTTGAAACTATAAAGGCAGTGAAAGACAAACTTGCGGAGAAACAAGTTTATGAAAAATATAAAAGGTCGTTTTTAAGCTGGAGCATTATGTTTTGTGTCTGGAATTTTGAAACGGCAAACATCGAATTGCAATCATTCATAAGAAACGTGATAAAAAACAAAGTAGAGCCTTTGCTGAATATAGGCGAAAAAAGACTTGACTATTATATGACGCGTGTCAGGTGTTTAAAATATTGCGAACTATGCTCGGAGGACGACTATGATCGTGCTATGGAAAGGTTGAGGGCTTTTGAAATAAAGCCCACGATAGTTTCTATCTGGGGAAGCTGCGTTTCACGTGAGTTTTTTAATCTGGATTTATCATCGTTTTTTATCAATGGCTATGTTTTTCAGTGTCCCCCTAACATATTTTACAACAATTTTTCAGTCAATGAAAAAATAATCCCAATGAAGATACTAGCGGAAAGCGAAACAACTCCTTTTTGGCAGCGAAGCGCATACATAAACTTTAATCATCTTGCAAAAGAACATTTGAAATATCACAAAAGCGATTTTTTAATAGTGGATTGTGCGGACATGAGGTTTAGTTGGTATTTAGAAGTTTTAAGGAAAGACGGGGCCAAGGCGAAAATCATTGTTGGCAAACAAACCGGAAAATGTTTTGAAAAATGTCAGGAATATGGTCTTGTAGATAAAAACTCAACAAAAGAAAAACACTGGTTTGCAGGAGAACGGTATTTGCTTGAAGAAAGCCAATTAATCGAAATGATTGATTTGTTTGCCGAAGATTTGTTGCAACTTTATCCTGCGGAGCGAATCATTTTAAACGAGACTGTATTTGCCGAAAGCTATTCGAACGGCGAATTTTTGAAGCCTTTTGATTGCAACAACAGAAGATATATTAAAGTGATTAAAATTGCGGAAAAAAGAATGCGCGAGAGGCTACAGGGTTGCCACTACATCTCTGCCGTCAAAAATGCTTATTCGATTGAAAATCACAATTTGGGCCTTTTGAATTTGCATTATTGCAAAACTGCTGACGAATATAAGCTGGAAGCGATCAAAAAAATAATTTTTGAAAACGCCGACTCTTCAACGCTGGAAATACTCAGACAAAAATATGATGAAAAACTGGCGGAAGAAATGAGGTCGCTGAAAAATGAGGTTTTGGTCTGAATTCACAAATTAAGGCAAAAATTACCTCTTTTCTGAACAAGCTTGCCGTATTGACATATTTTTCAAGTTTGGTATAATTAAAATGAGTTTTTGCATAGATTTGCAAAACTTTTACCAACGTTAAAAATATATTGGAGAAGATTATGAAAAAAACAAAAAGCAAAAAATTTTGGACACTGCTTGTTTGTTTGGCTTTTATAGGGGTTTTTTCGCTTGTTTCTTCCTTTTTGCTCAAAACGGAAGAGGTTTTTGCCGAAAGTAACCGCTATGACGTCGTTACATCGTCACGCAACATTTCAACCGGTGTGACTGAAATCAAATACATTACAAACGACAAAGAAACAAACAACGATCAGGTCATAGCTTATGCCGTAAAAGTCGACTTGTCAGGCAACAAAAACACCTTGATTGCCGGTTACAGAAATTATGACAATTCCGGAAACTGGGGATTGCAAACCGTACGCGATCAGGCAAAGGCTGCTGAAAGCAAGCGCGGCGTTAAGGTTGTGGCGGCAGTAAACGGCGACTTTTTTAACATGGGTACAGGCGAACCGGCAGGCGCATTGGTAATGAACGGTAAAACAGTTCATGTCGCTAACGGAACGCGCAGTTATTTTGCAATACTCGAAGACGGAAGTGCCGTTATCGGAACGGGTGCATTGCCTAGCGGTGTTAAAGAGGCAATAGGCGGTTCTACCATTATGTTGGTTGACGGTGAAATCGACCAAAGCATAGCGAGTGTTTACGAAAAGACGAAACAGCCGCGTACCGCGATAGGTATCGATGCCGACGGCAACGTTATCATTATGGTTGCCGACGGAAGGCAGTCGCCATATTCAAGCGGTTATTCTCTTTATGATCTCGCTCAAAAAATGAAAGAAGCGGGCTGCGTTACCGCGATGAACCTTGACGGCGGCGGCTCAACTACTTATCTTGCAAAATACGAGGGAACAGACGAACTTACTCTTGCAAACAGTCCTAGCGACGGACAGGAAAGATCTGTTTCAAGTACGCTCATGGTGGTTTCCTACGCGGAGCCTACGGGGATTTTTGATTCCGCAGTAATTTCGCCTAATCAGGAAGTTTATACTCCCGGCTCATCGGTAAACGTATCGGCAATAGGCGCGGATACTGCCGGTTTTGCATGCGGGATACCGCAAGGGGCTGTATGGCAGGTTGCCGGCGATACGCAGGTATCTGGTGCGTTTAGCGACGTTGTTTATGACGGCGGCAAGTACAGCGCAGTTTTCGTTGCGGATGCAGGAAGTGTAGGAACCGCAAAATTGCAGCTTGTATACGAAGGTCAGGTTGTGGGACAAAGCGAATTGGAATTTCAAAATCCTACATCTTTCACAGTAAAAAACAGCGCCGTGTCACTTGACTTCGGAGAGGAAACCGACTTCGGACTGGAAGGTCACTGGAACGCCAGAGAAGTCCACATTAAAGACGGCGACATTGATTGGACAATAGGAGAAACGGGAAACGAAGAATATCCTTCAATCGGCGTAATGAAGGGCAACGTGTTTGTTGCCGACAGCAGCGCGACAAACGTTACCGCTACGGTAACCGCAAAGCTCAAGGTCAATCCGTTGGTTACCGTATCGATAGAGGTATCGGTCGGTCAGCTTCCTACCGTTGCTTGGAACGGTTTTGAAGACGTAGTTCAGGAAGACGACAGCGTTATCGAAGCGGAAGATTATTATACGATAGGCAGCGACGGCTATTTTAACGTTACTTTCAGCAAAGAAGGTATAGGCGGCAGCGCGAAAATAGTTGACGCTTCAAACGGCGAGGTACGCGTCGGACAAAACGCGCTTCAAATAAACTATGACTTTACTCAAACAACTCCTACCGCAGGCGTATACTTCGGACCACGTGAAGAAGTACACGTTCCGGGACATCCTACCGGTCTCGGCGTTTGGGTTTATATACCTGAGGGCACTCCTAACTTCTGGTTCCGCTCGTATATTTACGGTCTTAACGAGGATGGAACGGAAGCTCCCGGCAACGTCGCATGGGGCGGTGATCCTGCTTACGTATGCGATTTTAACAAGGCGGGACAAGATCCTTACAACGAAGGCTGGTATTACTTTGAAGCTGATTTGACAAACTTTACGTCGCCTGCTTATACTTACGTGCTCAAAGGACAGACGTTCCGCATCATGTACGTAAGCGGTTCGGGAGCAAGCACTAAAGGATTTATTTATCTCGACAACTTCCAGTTTGTTTACGGAGCAAATACAGACGACTTGTATGCGCCTGAAATAGATAACGTCATGATAGGTCAGGAACAAATTTCCGACGGCATGACTATTTCCGACGATCCGTTTGCAATAAGCGCACAGTATCACGATTTTGACGAACAATACTCCACGGGTATTAACAGCGAAAACGTTCACGTTTATATCGACGGCAACGAAATTGCTCTCGCTTTCAAAAACGAGATGGAATTGGTTACCGAAAGTATTTCCCTCGCAAACGGTGTTCACGAAATAAGAATCGATATATACGACAACTTCCAAAACCTTAAAAGCGTATCGTACAAGGTAAATGTTAAAAACGACAAGGATTACGACAAGGTCTATCTGAAACCTGATTCCGAAAGCGCGATTTTGGGTTCGGATTTTAAAGTGGATCTTTTTGCTACCGATCCTTCGCGTATTGAAAACATTACCTTTGAACTGAGGCTTCCTTCGGGATTTGCTTTGTCAAACGTGGCGGGAGTAAAAGGCTTTACTTCGTCTTTTGAGGTTGTTCACGTAAACAACAATATTTACAAAATTACTTTTACATCAAACGGCACATATGAAAATTCAGGCGAAAACGGGCTTGTCGGTTCGGTTTTGATTAACTGCCCTTCAACCTTGCTTGAAGGTTCGGTATTGAGTTACAACGTTGTGTCTTCGCAGGTTGTTTTTAAAGACGGATATCAAAGCGGAGTGCAAAACAGCTTTTCTTCCGAAACCAACAGGGCGGAAGTTATGGGACGTTACAGTTTCATAGTGGATACAATGATTGTGGGAAGCAAAGGCGGTTATATCACGGTCATTGACTCGCAGACCGACCTGCCTGCCGCAGGCGTAACCGTTTACGTTGACGGCGTGGCAATCGGCGTAACCGACTCGGAAGGCAAGATATTTACCGACTTGTTTATCGCGCAAGCATGCTTAAAATCGGTTTATGCGGATGACGGCAACGGCGGCATATCCTTTACCAAAAACGTTTACGGCGTACTTGCCGGAGGAGCTACCGATCAGGACGGCAACGCTTCGGCTCAGCCTGTTTACGTAAGAAGCGTGGCGGCAAAAAACGGAAATACTCAGCAGCGTGTTACTTGGATGTCAAACCCTGTTGCGGCAAACAACAAAGCATTTATTAAATTTGCGACGAAAGCCGATTACGACCTTAAAGGCGAGGCTGCTTTTGAAACATTTGAAGGAAACTGCGTTCTGCTTGCGATAGACGGCAACGGTAACGTTCTTGAAAACTTCGCAGTTTACGTCAATCAGGTTTTGCTGGGCGGCCTTAAGGAAAACACAGAATACGTTTATATCGTAGGCGACGGAACCGTTTGGTCTGCCGATGTAAAAACATTTAATACTTCAAAACATAGCAGTGAAACAAGTTTTGTGGTTTTGGGAGACACGCAGGCAGACAATCCTACGGTATTTAATAACATAGGCTCGGCAATTAAAAACAGCAGCATTAATTACAGCTTCATTTTGCAAACGGGTGACTTTGTCGACTCCGGCAGCAGATATTCTCTGTGGTCAAATATCCTTGACGTATTCTCACAGTATATTTCCGACATCGATTTTGCCGCGGTGTTCGGCAACCACGAATACGAGGGCGACGCTGACGCAAGCAATGCGGCAAACATACATTACACTCCGTCAGATGCCTACTATTCGTATACTTACGGTAACGTTTACGTGGCGGTGATAAACTGCTTCACAAGAACGGATATGGAAGAAGCAATAGCATGGATTAAGCAGGATGCCGCAAACAGCGACGCAATTTGGAAAGTTCTTTCAATGCACAGACCTCCTTACTTTACAAACGCAGCCGGAGGCAGCGATACGGTTCACGAAATGATCCCTTCTCTCGTCGATGAGGCAGGTTTTGACGTAGTATTCTCTGGACACGACCATACTTATGCCAGAACGAAGCCTATGACAGGCGGAGTTGTGGATGAAAACGGATCGGTTTACTACATCGTAGGTGCGGCGGAAGAAGGCGGTAAATACGACGTGACAAAAAACCCTGAATTTAACTTTGAAATTGTGTCAGAGGACTTTAATGCGGTTTATATGTCTGTTACCGCTACCGACACCAACATGACAATTACCGCTTACAACATGAAAACAGACGGCACTTTTGAAGTTTTGGACGAATATACAATCGTCAATACCTGCGGTGAAAACGGTCATGATTTCGTTTACGACAACGGAGTGCTTATCTGCGGTGAATGTCATTACACGGTTGAACCTTCTGAAATAGGTTTCAGCGGTATGATTCAAAATACGCAGGGTCAAAACATGATGTTTGCCGGCGGAGAGTTTGTCGTAGGGTGGATGCAGTACCTTGACGAAGAGTATTACTTCGATGAAAACGGCGTAGGCGCCCAGGGTACGCTTACGGTAAACAACAGATACGGCGAACCGTTTGAGTTTGTGTTTGAAAACGGTAAAGTCGTAGGCGGAGGCACAGACTGGGCTGACAACGGAACCAGATACTTCATTGACGGAAAAATGCACCTCGGCTGGTACGAAATCGACGGCGAAATTTATTACTTTGCATCGGGTAACGAAGTAGGTGAGGAAAACAAAGACAGGATAGGTCAAAAACTTACAAACGGAAGTTATCTCATCAAAACACCTACAGTACCTTACATGACAAACTATACCGTCACTTTTGACGCCGACGGAAAATATCTGCACGGCGACTTCCACAAAGCTTCCGCTGGCTGGGTATATACAAAAGTTCAAAAGCCTGCCGATCCTGACGGATTGTGGATTTCTTACTATTTCAATCAATGGGTTGATACAGAGTACGGAAGGTTTTACGCTCAATCCAATTCTGTTTTGGCGACAGGAGACGTCGTTGTAGACGGTGTCAGATATCTGTTCGGAACGGAAGGTTCTTCTCCTAAGGAAGGACTTGGCAAACTCCTCGGAAAATGCTTTATAGTAAACTTTGTCAACGGCGACGATATTATCAGGAAAGCCGTGGTGGAAAACGGTACCGTTTCTTCGATTGATGATCCTGTTGGCTTTTCAAACAGCATAAAGTACTCTGTATTTGACGGTTGGTATAACAATGACGTGAAATTTACACCGGAACTTGTGATTACACAGGATATGACGTTTGAGGCTAAATTCGAAGTGGTATATACACAATCCTTCCTTGATCTTAAAAACGGCGTCGATGCGCTTAAAGCGGCTTACGGCGGTTTGATGGAAACTCAAATTAGCTTGCTCAATGAAATTTACGGCATTTTGAACAACATGTCCGAAACAGAGTTAACCGACGCAAAAGCCGAAGGTGTCGATCTCAGCCTTTACTTTGAAGTTACCGAAAAGTACAACCAAGCTTTGGCTGATTCCGAAGAGGATTTGAAAAACGCGCAAGTGGTTTCAAAAGCCTTCTTGAATATAACGCAAGCGGCGGCTCTTTTGGCGGCTTTGGGCATTATTGCCAAACTGAGGAGGATTTGATGGAATGAAAAATAAACTTATACGAGTGTTTACGCTCGCGGTCTGCTGCGTTATGTTTGTGCTTGCGGCAGCAGGCTGCGGCAACAGAGCCGATTACAAGGCAATGGCTTCGGCATTTGAAAAGGTATCTTCTGCAACCAAAATAGTCAAGACAATCGAAGTGGCAAACAACGGCGCTTTGCTCAGAAGCGTAAAGGAAGAATATACAAAAAATCAATCGGGTTATGAGCTGATAGTTATCACTTCTGTCAGAAACCCTATCGGAAGCGAAGAGGATTTTACTACTTCCGTTTCCGAAGCTTCCCAAATTGCGTCAGACAAAGCCGATTTCGGCAAATTTCCTGCGGAAAGTATTTTTTCATCGGCACTTTACAAAACTGCTGACGGCGAAACTCTTTTGATTGCCACCATACCGTCGTCAAAACTAAAAGAGGCGGGTATAGACGACGCATCAAAAATAGTAGGGGACGTGACCTTTGTTTCTTCAACAAAAAACGGAAGTTTTTCTCAGCTTAAACTCAGGTATGTTTCCGAAAATCAAAACCAAGTCGTCATTACTTACGATTATTCGTTTTAAAAAAATGTCCGGCGACAAGTCGGACATTTGCGTCGTAAAATCGACAATTCGGGAGAATATAAATGGAGCAAAACAAAAAAGTATCCGTTATCGTGCCGTGTTACAACTCGGCTAAATATCTTAACGCAAGCCTGAAAAGCCTGTTTGACCAATATTACGAAAACATCGAGATAGTTTGCGTAAATGACGGCAGTACGGATTCTACCGCAGCGGTTTTATCGCGCATGGCCGATGAAGACGAACGTGTAAAAATCGTGACGTTAAGTAAAAATTCAGGTTTGTTTAACGCAAGGATACAAGGGGTCAAAAATTCTAGCGGCGATTATCTGATGTTTATGGACAGCGACGATTTTGTTACGCGAAATTGGGTAGGGGCGCTGCTGGACAAAGCCGAAGAAACAAAAGCCGACCTTGTTTTCGGTGACATGAGGAAAAAGGGAAAAGTTCCGCAAAAAGAAATAGATCCCGAAAAGTGCTGTTTTTATAACCTCGATCCCATAAGGCTTTCGGATTTTGACAACAGCGGAGAAGAAATTTTTGACCTGTTTATGAAAAATCACGGCCTGTGTTCACATTATCACTACGTGTGGAACAAACTTATACGTCGTGATTTGTGGCAAAAATGCGAGGCGGATTTTGAAACTTTCCTTGAAAAGAAAGGTCACCTTGTCATGGGCGAGGACATAGCCTTTTCGCTTACTTTGCTGCTTTTTGCAAAACACATCACTAACGTTCACCACCAATATTATATTTATTGTATTCATGACAATCAAAGCGTAAATACTGACAGCCTCAAAAAGTTTCAAAAAAACGTCGATGACCTGCTTGCCGTTTTTGATTATTTTAAAAACACGCTTGTAAAATACGGCGTTTACGAAAAGTATGCCCAGCAATATCTTTTGTTTAAGCAAAGATACGGCATGATTTACTACCGTTTGGCAAGAGAACTTTCATTGCCTAAAAAAGTAATATCGCAAATAGAAGAAGATTTTGCTCAGGACAAAATCAAAAATATCAACGATATAAAGTCGGAACAGTTTGTAAAGCTTATGACAAACGTCTCAGACGCATCGGTGAACGGATATGACGAAATCGTTGATAGAATTTTTTCCGATGACATTAAAGTCGTAAGTTTCGATGTTTTCGATACGCTTGTTTTCAGACCTTTCGCAAGACCCGCTGACGTATTTTTGAGCCTGAACAAACCTTTCAGTAAAGTTTTCGAAACAACTTCGATGGTTGACTTTTCCGGGATACGCAGACATGCCGAACAGCATTGTCACAAGCTTCAAAAAGCGCTTAAACCGGGGATAGAAGAGCCTACGCTCGAAGAAATTTATGACACGGTCTCATTGCTTTACGGTTATGACAGGGAAAAGCTGCGTATTATAGAGAATATCGAAATTGAAAACGAAATAAAATTTGCCTACCCTCGAAAGTCTGCCGTACAGCTGTTTGATATGGCAAAAAAAGCGGGAAAACACGTAATAGTCGCAAGCGACATGTATCTGCCTAAGTCTTGCATTGAAAAAATACTTGCCAAATGCGGCGTTGAAGGATACGAAAAACTGTATCTTTCAAGTGAAATGCATTTGACAAAGCACTCGGGCAGAATGTTTCCGGCAATTATTTCGGATTTGAAAGAGATTGCACAATCCAACCAAATTTTGCACATCGGCGACAATACCCTTTCGGACATAGAAAATTCGCAGCAACACGGTATTATCGCGGCACATTATCCAAAGGCAATAGATTTGTTTTTGGGGAGAAACGCTGAAATTTTTTCGGGTGAGTCCTTTTTCAAAATGTTTTACAAAACTGACAGATATGTCGATATGGAAGTCAGCTTTCACGGCTATACCGGCCTCAGGTGCCTGCTTGCCGTTGCCGCAAACAAAACTTTCGATTTTCCTTTCGTAAGTTTCAACAAGGACAGCGATTTCAATGCCGATCCTAATTATATAGGTTATTATGCGGTAGGTATGCATATCTTCGCGGTGGCAAGGTGGCTTATCCAAAAAACGAGGGGCAAAGGAATCGGTAAAATTCACTTTGCCGCAAGAGACGGTTATCTTATCAAAAAAGCCTACGATATTCTTACTCAAAACATGTCGGACGTGCCGACAAGCAGCTATTTCAGGGCTTCCAGAAAAGCTTTTGCCATTGCCGATATAAAAAGCTTCAACGACTTGCATTCTCTCATCCAAAAGTTGAATTTCGCAAGTCAAACTCCTGACAGTATTTTTGATTTGTTTTCGCCCGTTATGAGCGAACAAAGCAAGCTGAATTATGAAAATTATCGTAAAAATAATATTCAGACGGCACAAGCTCATTTCTGCGAAATTGAACAGTTTTCCAAATTTTTGACGGATTTCTATAAAACCTATCTTTATGACGCAGATTTCGAATGTTATCAAAACAAGCTTAAAAGATACTTCGAAAAAACGTTCGCTCCTGAAGATGTGTTTTTCGATATCGGCTACTCGGGAAGAATAGAGCTGGTTTTGAGCAAATTGCTTGGCAGAAAAATAAAATCTTTTTACATTCACTCAAACAACGAATATATTGAAAAAAGAGCAGCGGTGGCTGACATCGAAAATGAAACTTTCTATGATTACAAACCGGTTGTAACCGGAGTAATCAGGGAACATATTTTGTCTGAGCTTGCTCCTTCCACAATAGGGTACGAATTTGTGGGCGATGACGTGTTGCCTGTTTTTGACGAATTTGACATGAATTATCCTACGGTTTTTGTTACTCAGCTGTTGCAAAAAAGCGCATTGCAATTTGTTTCGGACGTACACGACTTTTTCGGCGACGAAGCTGTGGATTTGTTTGCGACCAACATGGTTTTGTCAAGGCCGTTTGAGTACTTTATGCACGCCGCGAGACTCTTTGACAGAAAAATTTTGTCCGATTTGGAATTTGAGGATGACCTCGGCGAAGGGCATGCCGTCAGCGGAATGGAGTTTTGGGACAGAAATCTGCAAAGAATTTTTGTTGCCTCAAATTTTGAGGAACCGGAAATTCCGTCACGAATAGTTCGAAAACCTTTGTTTATGCGAGCGCTATATTTCCTCTTGTTTGACAGGAAAAATTTTGTCAAAAAACTGAAAAAGCGCTTCCGAAGGTTAGGGAAGAAAAAAAGAAAAACTGAAAATTAAGCATTTCGTTTCTGAAAAAACTTCATACTAAACCAAACACGCTCTTTGAGCGTGTTTTTCTTTTGGCGTTTGGGAGGATTCGCTCTTTACTTTTTTCTAAAAAGGCTTTATACTTTTGGTCACGGAGAAATTTTATGGGTATGACTGTCAATTCCGCTTTGCCTATGCCTGAGCTTCTCAAACAGCAATACGCATTGTCGGAAAACCTTAAGCAAATCAAAGCAAACAGAGACAAACAAATCAAAAACATTTTCAAAGGGCTTGACGACCGTTTTGTCGTCGTCATCGGTCCTTGTTCCGCCGACAACGAGGACGCCGTGTTGGAATACGTTTCGCGTCTGGCTAAAGTCAACGAAAAAGTCAAGGACAAATTGATGATTATTCCGCGCGTTTACACAAACAAACCGCGTACCACCGGCGAAGGATACAAGGGAATGCTGCATCAGCCTGTTCCCGACAAAGAGCCTAACCTGCATGACGGCATCGTCGCAATCAGGAAAATTCATTTGAAAGTTATCGGCGAAACGGGGCTTTCCGCCGCCGACGAAATGCTTTATCCCGAAAACAGAAGCTATCTTGACGACCTTTTGTCATACGAAGCGGTGGGGGCGCGTTCTGTCGAAAACCAGCAGCACAGGCTTACCGCCAGCGGAATGGATATCCCAGTAGGTATGAAAAACCCTACCAGCGGCGACTTTTCCGTTATGCTCAATTCAGTTTACGCGGCGCAAAAGTCCCACAACTTTATTTACCGCGGGCTTGACGTCACTACCGACGGCAACGAACTTGCACACGTTATTCTGCGCGGAGGCGTCGATAAGTACGGCACAAACATACCGAACTATCACTACGAGGATTTGATGAGGCTTTTGAACCTGTATCAAAAGATGGAACTCAAAAATCCTGCCGCCGTAATTGACGCAAACCACTCAAACTCGGGCAAACAGTTTAAAGAGCAAATCCGCATAGTCAAGGAAGTTTTGCACAGCAGAAGGTACAACCCCGACCTCA
Organism: uncultured Clostridia bacterium; assembly: GCA_944336125.1. Lineage (GTDB taxonomy): Bacteria > Bacillota > Clostridia > Christensenellales > CAG-314 > Heteroclostridium. Next base: position 12,563 of record CALVLA010000011.1, read on the forward strand.
AAAAGCTCATCAAGGGCGTCATGATTGAGAGCTACCTCGTAGAGGGCAGCCAGTCCATTGCCCACAACGGCGTTTACGGCAAGTCAATCACAGACCCGTGCCTCGGTTGGGATGACACCGAAAAACTTCTTTACGAAATGGCGGAAGACTGCTGACAGGTGATTTATGAAAAATGTCGCTAAAAAAAGTTTAATTATAGCAGGCGGAATAATAGGCGGTATACTTGCCTTTATAGTGCTTATGGCGTTTTTGTTCGTTCTGCTTGAACCCGCTATTTTCAACGGATTTTACAAAACTGCGGCAAAAGAATTTGATACGCCCGGCAAAGACGACGGATTTGTTCAACAGGGTTTGGAATACGTTGACGGCACCTTTTTGACATGCGGTTATATGGGTGACGGAAAAAGCGCAAGCAGAATTTACATCACCGAGGGGACAAAGTACGAAAACCGAAAGACCGAGTACGTATGCCTTTACTTTGAAGACGGCAGCGCCGTAACTTCTCACGCGGGAGGGCTTTCGCGTTTCGGTGACTACGTTTACCTTTGCGATTCCGAAGGGGATCCGGCAAGAATAATCGTGTTTTCTCTTGATGAAATTTTGGCAGCTCAAAACGGCGGAAAAGTTTTTGCCAAAGGATTTTTCGAAGTGGACAACAATGCGTCCTTTTGCTACGTGAAAGACGGCACATTGTACGTCGGAGAATATTACAAAGCAAAACGTTTTCCTACAAAAGAGGAGCATGCCATGACTGCTCCCGACGGCAGCAAGCATGCCGCAACCATATTTGGTTATTATCTTGACGAAAACGGCGAGTTTGGTTTGCAGGACTATGACGCGGATTTTGTTTACTCAATTTGCGATACGGTGCAGGGTATGTGCATAACAGACGGCGGACAAATAGTGCTTTCGACTTCCTTTGCCTTGATGACTTCCCACCACTATTACTACGACTTGCCGCAAGGAGAAGCAGAGGGCGAGTTTTCGCTTGACGGACGCGAAATTCCGCTGTGGTATTTGGACTCAAACGATTTGACGAAAGACGTAAAACTGCCGCCTATGAGCGAGGAAATAGTGTTTGTCGACGGAAGAATTTACGTCATGAACGAGTCGGCATGCAACAAGTATCTTTTCGGCAAACTGCTGAGAGCAAAATATATATGGAGCTACGCCGCATAAATAAAAAACGGCATAAAAAAAGAGAGGGTGTGTCCCTCTCTTTTTGTTTTGTCTCAAGCCCAAACTCCGCCTTCGCCTGAGGTGTAAAGATTTCCGTATTGCAGATTTGTCGAACCGTTTACCGTTGCGGAAGATGTTTGTGAATATGTAAGTAAAATCATGTTTTGTGCTTCAAAATAAACCGCTTCGCTTGATGTAAGCGTAAGGTGAGATGGCAACGAGTAAACTGCAACAGAGGCTTTTGCAACAGTGCAGTCAATATTTCCGCCAAGCTTACCGTAAAGATTAAGTTTTCCGTTGACAACGAAGTTTCCTCCTTCTGCAATACCGTTAGGTTGTGGAGGATACCAAAGTTGTTTGCTGTTGACAAAAGTTGTGCATTCGCCGTGATTTTCTTCAAAGGTTTCGTCATAGACAATTATGGCACCGATATAATCTTTTCCGTTAAGAGCAGTTTTTGCAATGTTAAGCGTTGCATCTTCGCATACTGTCAGACTTGCGCCGGGCATAATTTTGTACATGTTGTAAAGGTCATATATGCCGTCGTGCAAGTTTATACTTTCGTATGTGTAAGGAATTCCCAAAAACATACCTTCGGTAGAGATTACGGTCAACCCTAGGTCAAGTGCTAATGCACCGTCGCGTCCGCCACCGTAAATGTCAAGTGTTGTGCGGAACTCAAACTGTGGCTCGTATTTTTTTGTTTCCTCATTGTAGCGAGGATTGTCAATTTTTCTTGTGTGTTTGATTACGTAGCCGCCCTCATAAAGACGAATGATTCCGTTTTCGCCGATAGCTTCAACCATAACTTCATTATATCCGCCCAAAGCCACCAACATTGCGTAAGCTTGTTCGGAGGCGCCGTAGTGAATGACGTAGTTCGTCTGAATGTTTGGCATTTCAAAGACATTGAAAGGCGTGTACCCGGCATAGTAAACGCTTGATGAGTTTGTTCCGCCGCGATAATCTTTTACGACAAACGGAAGTTTTGAGGTTGCTCCGTCAAAGAGGGTTACTGTTCCGTTTCCTACGACATAACCGTTTACGTCAATCACTCCGCCTGCCATGACGTTGATGTCGCCGTCAAGTTGTAAAATCGCGTGAGCCGCCGAAGTTTGCCCTTGGTAAGGATAGGCTGATTGCGGGTATCCGACAATTCCGCCGACATCTATTGTGCCGCATACTTTGAGAGTTACTCCGCTTCCCAAAACGAGGGAAGTGAAGCCGCTTTCTTCTGAAGCATAAAACATCGAAGGATTGTCAGCGGTTTTGTCGCCGAGTTTCCTGCCGTAGCTTCCGTTGGCATAAGGCAGGCGCAACACAACCCCCGAAGGGATTGTGTATTCGCCGTTGTCAAGCGTAATCGTACCTGCGTAGTAAAGCAGGTCAAGGTTTCCTGTTGAGTCAGAAGTGAGAGCAGCCAAAGCATCTTCTAGCCGAAGATAGTAGTTGCCGTTGAAAGACGCCTCTGCCGCTTGGAAAGAAGTTACTGCCCAAAGGTCATGTTTTCCCGTCACGATGATAACATTAGCAGTGCCGTTTTCCGTATCGCTCCATCCGACGATAGTGAAAATACCTTTTACACCGTCCTGTTCACCTTGGAACTGTTTAGGAAGCATGTCGCAATTGGCAAGTATGGTGCCGTGTTCAAGACTGACTACGTCGGTATTTTCGCCGTAGTGAATGGTTATTTCGTAAACCTCATTTTTGATTTCGACATACCATTTGATGTTGCTGCCGTTTGTAGGCACTCTGAACGAGAAAATGTTGCCCGCTTCGTTTTCCGTTTTGTCGGTATAGGTAAAAGGCAGATAGCCGTCAGACAGAACGTCTTGGTATTCAACGTAAAGCACAGGATATTGTCCTGCAGACAATTGAAGATTGAACTCAAAATTGCCGGCTTTTTCACCGAAAGTAGGCATACCGTCAGGGAACGTCGCACCGTTGCTGTCTGTAGCCTGGCATTTGTTTTCGTTTCGTACGGCTTCAACTCTTTCATTTACAACCGTCATTCCCGTAATTTTGACAGGGGAAGAATATACTATTCCGGGTGCGGTGTATTTTGAGTAACTTACATATCCGGTCTTGTTGTTGTCCCGCAGGTATATATTCGGACTGGTTGTGGTTTCAAATCCGTAGCCGTTGTAAGTAATTTCAATTTTTCTTTCTGCAGTTTCGTCAAATTGTTTGCTTTGGTCTTTAACTACGAAAGTTATTTCCGAATCGTAATTCAATGGCACAGTTACGTTTTCGCCGACTGCTCCTTCAACGAGTATGCCGTTCACGAAAATGTCATAATCTTCGGCAATGGTAAAGGTGATATGTTCTGCCAGACTGTTACATTCAGAAGTAAAAAGGAAATTGCTTTGAATGTTATAGGCCGTTACATAGATATTTACTGTATCACTCCATGAAGGCGGAGCCGGTATCGAATATGTGTAGTCAACGCTTGCTCCACCGAAATTAATGAGCTGACTTTCAAACTCCTCCTTTATTGTGTAGCTTCCGTCCGATTGTTTGTCAAGGAAATTCAAGATTTCCGTAAACTTCGTGTAATAAGATGTTCGGAAGGTAAAAGAAGAACCTTTTTCAACAATGACGCCATTTTTCGGTAAGCTGTTGCCCAAAACGTCATAAATGTGCACATCGGATGAGTTGCTTATTATTTCAAATGTTCCGGTAAAGGTTTCTCCGAGCGGTGCGTAATAGACTTGGTCGCTGCCTACAATAATCTTGTAGCACAAAACATCTTCGCCGCCCACGTTGTAAGTCTGAGCCGTCAATGTTTCAACGCCGTCTTCTCCCGTTAAAAGAGGCGGTTCGCCGTCATAGGCGAAACGGAGATATACTTCAGTTCCCACTTTCATTGAAATGAAGTTGTATGCTTGGTTGATAGAGTTAATAGTGTAAGGTTTAAAGAAGTTTCCGTAATTGTTAGGGGTAGTAGAAATCGATATTGTTTCGAGCCATGTGTTGCAGTAGCTTTCTTCGCCCGGTATATAAAATTCAACTTGGTTAATGTTGCCCGGAAGTGCAACGCCGGCCAACCTTGCTGTGGCAGACGAAGGACTACTGGATGATTCGATAAAGTACAGATAATATACATTCTCTACACCTTTCTTCGGTACAAGAGGATTGTTATAGAGAAATGACGTAATTACGGCACCCTCTTCAGGCGTTATTACATAAGAGTCAAGCACTTCCGTGGTCATTGCAACAATTGCTGTCCATCCGGTTTGCTGACCATAGTCGTAATAAACCTTGTAGGAATTTCCATCTTTTTGATAGTATTGGTTGATTATTTCATAAAGAGGAGAGTTGTATCCGTTTTCAACCAATCCGTCTGAAATTGTCCAATCCATTTCTGTACGTCCGCCGTTTATATCAACAAACACGATATCAAAAACATCTTTAATTCCTTTAATGGAAATCGTTCCGTTTTGAACTATCGTTATGTTGTAGACGTAATAAGTGATTCCGTTTTTAACTTCCGTGCCTGTTGAAACAATCGGTTGTCCCGCGAAAGTTACGGAAGGAGCGGCATCCGAATACCATTCGTTGCCGACAGCCCAAAGGGTAATTGTTTCGTTGTAGGCAATTGACGTTTGTTTGCTGATCTCGTATTTTGCGTTTTGGGTGGTTATGTCTACGTCAAATTCAACCCATCTTACGTCGGAAACGGTGATGTTCATTCCTTCCGCATTAAACGGTGCGGTGTAAACTCCGTCCACAGCAGTAAGCAGATTGCCGTTGCAGTAAACTTTCATGTCAACTACATACACGCCGACATTCTTTTTGATTGTAAAGCTGAAGGAATTTTTAAATTCGACCTGCGCTGTCGCTATTTCTTCGCTTCCGTCAGCGGAATAGAAGTTTACAAATTCGTTTTGCTCAAAAGTCACGTCGTAAAGTCTAGTCTGATTTTCCCAAACGGCGGTGTAGGTTTGAGTTGCGGTTGCGGCAACGACTGCAGGGGACCAGCCTTTGAATACCGCTATCGTACTTTCGTCAATGATTTTTTGACTTGGCATTTCAGGCGCAACCGGCATTTGACCGTATTGGTAGTCCGATGAGCTTAAAGCTTCGCTTCCGTCAACGAAAGTGATTGTGTAGCTGTTTATGTTCCATTTTGCGTAAAGTGTTACGCCGTGTGCTGGCATAGTGCCGAATATGTAAGGGGTTCCTGTACATTCTGCGTTATCGTACCATCCGCCGAACGTGAAGCCGACTTTTTCAGGTCTTGTGATTTCGGCTGTTTCTGCTCCGAAGTCATAGGACACTATTTCGTTTTGCTCACCGTTGTTTTTTACAAAGGTGATTGTATAGCTGTTTACGTCCCATTTAGCATAAAGCATGACGCCGTGAGCAGGCATAGTGCCGAATACGTAAGGGCTACCGGAGCAAGCCTCGTTATCGTACCAGCCTGCGAAGGTGTAGCCTTCTTTTTCAGGGTCTGCGATTGCAGATGTGTTTGTACCGAAGTCGTATGACACGGTTGCGTTTTCTTCACCGTTGTTTAATACGAAAGTGATGTCATAGCTGTTGACAGTCCATTTAGCGTAAAGTGTTACGCCGTGAGCAGGCATTGTGCCGAATATGTACGGGCTACCGGCGCAAGCCTCGTTATCATACCAGCCTGCGAAGGTGTAACCTTCCTTTTCAGGCGTAGCTATTGCTGAAGTAGTTGTGCCGAATGCATAAGTTACGATTTCGTCTTGTTCGCCATTGTTCAAAACAAAGGTGATGTCATAGCTATTGACATTCCATTTTGCGTACAAAGTCACGTTTTTGGCAGGCATTGTGCCAAACGCATACTGTTCGCCCTCAAAGGTTTGGCTTTCGTACCAGCCCGCGAATGTGTAGCCTTCCTTTACGGGAACGGAAGGAACGTTCATTTGTTCGTCAAATTCATAAATGACTTCCGCGTTTGCTTCACCGTTATTTTTGACAAGTGTGAGTGTGTAAGGGTTAATCGTCCACTTAGCGTAAAGAGTTACGTTTCTTGCTGGCATAGTGCCGAAGACATATGGGTCGCCGGCGAAAGTCTCGCTTTCGTACCATTTGCCGAAAGTATAACCTTTGTTAATCGGTGTTATTTCCGAAACCTTTTCTCCGAAGTTATAAGTCACAAACTCGTTTTTCTCACCGTTGTTCTTAATGAATGTGATTGTATAACTGTTGATATTCCATTTTGCATAGAGCGTTACATTTTTGGCAGGCATTGTGCCGAATACGTAAGGCTCGCCTTCAAACGTTTGGCTTTCGTACCAGCCCGCGAAGGTGTAGCCCTCTTTGTTTACGCTGTCAAGTGCCGATGTTGTTGCGCCAAAATTGTAAGGCACAGAAGTATTGCTTTCGCCGTTGTTTTTAACGAATGTTATGGTGTAGCTGTTAACGGTCCATTTAGCGTAAAGTGTTACGTTTTTAGCAGGCATTGTGCCGAATACGTAAGGGCTACCAGTGCAAGCTTCGTTATCGTACCAGCCGCCGAACGTGAAGCCGACTTTTTCGGGTCTTGTGATTTCGGATGTGTTCGCTCCGAAGTCGTATGACACTACTTTGTTGGCCTCACCGTTGTTTAACACAAAGGTGATGTCGTAACTGTTGATTTCCCATTTCGCGTACAAAGTCATGTTGTTTGCGGGCATTGTGCCAAGCAGATATTCGTCACCCTCAAAAGTTTCGCTTTCATACCAGCCCGCGAAGGTATAACCCTCTTTGTCAGGGTCGGTAATCCCCGAAATGTCGGCTTCGAAAGCGTATTTTGTCGTGAGGTTTTCTTCGCCGTTGTCAAACACAAGCGTCAAATCGTATTTTTTGACTTCCCAAATCGCCCAAAGGTCAAAAGTACCGTTTTTTTCAGGGGTAAGGTTGTTTACCTGTTGTTTGTCGGTGTAGGTGTTTCCGTCTTCGTCCTGCCAGCCGACAAAGTCAAAGCCTGTTTTGGTAAATTGGTTTTGATTGAGCAAAGCGGCAGTACCGTAAGTCATTTTCTGTTCGGAAGTGATTTGACTGTCTTGGTCGAAGTGGAAAACTATTGTGTATGAGTTCCCTTTCCATTGCGCGGCAAACGATGTGTGTCCCGTAATTTTTACCGTGTCGCCCGCGTTGAAAACGGTTCCGTCGCTTCCGCGTTTCCAGCCCTCAAAAACATAACCTGTTCTTGTCTGCGTCATCTGCGGGAGCGTATATTCCTCATCCTTGTTGATTTCCGTTGTCTGAATCGAGTTCGCGTTTCCCAACCCGTCGTTCAGTAACAATTCGTATTTCGTCGGCGCGCACGCGGACAACAATGCCACGCTAAGCGCAAATATCATCGCCAAAATCAGCAGCGATAGTTTTCGTTTATTTTTCATATATTCCTCCTTTTGATTTTATTTAATGATACGCTTTTTTGATGCTTCACCTCCCCATATATTATGGCATCATTATAACATGTAAATATATGCAAGTAAATACGGTCTTTTCGACGGTTTTTTGATTAAAAAATGCATAATTACTCATTTTTAAAAAATTAATAAAAAATACTTTACTACTTTAATGTGGTGATGTATAATGTTCAAAACAAACAAGGGCGGAGGCTTTCATGAAAAAGGACGCTAATCAAAACGACATACAAAATCTTTTCGAGGTGCTTGCAAAACTTAAAACTCCCGATGAGTTTGCGATGTTTTTCGACGACCTTTGCACTTACAAGGAGATCGAACAGATGGCTCAAAGAGTCAAATGCGCGAAACTTTTGCTTAAAGGGGAAACCTACGCGCAAATTGTGGAAAAAACTGACGTGTCGTCGGCTACGCTTTGCCGCATTTCCCGCTGTATACAGCACGGCAGCGGAGGATACAACACGTTGCTTGCAAAAATGGAAGAAGGTGAATTATGAAAGATGTTTTAAAGTACCTGACAAAGGACGAAAAAGTTTATCTTTCGCTTTTAAATCTTTACGAAAGCATGGGGTTTGACAAGTTTAAACTTCACAAGTTCGAGGATTATTCGCTGTATCTTAAAAACAAAAGCTTTCTGACGGGTGAGTACGTGCTTACTTTTACCGACAACAACGGCAAACTGCTTGCTTTAAAGCCTGACATTACGCTGTCAATAGTAAAAAACACAAAGGCAACGGCTTGTCAGAGCGAAAAGGTTTATTATCATGAAAACGTATACCGCTTCGACAAACACAGTCACGAGTACAAGGAAATCAGTCAGATAGGGCTTGAAGTTTTGGGAAACATAGACGAAGCCGTTGAGTTTGAAACTGTTGTCATGGCGCTCAAAAGCCTCGAGGCAATAGACGAGGATTTTGTGCTTGACGTGTCGCATACGGCGTTTTTCGAGGATGTTCTTTTGGCGCTGCCCGACGGCGAAAAATTTAAAAGTCAGATTGCCGAGTGCATAAGGGCAAAAAACCCTCACGACTTTTTGAGGACTTTGGAGGAGGCTGGGGCTTCCAACAAATTTGCGGCTGACGCTGAGGAGATATTGTCTTTCGGCGGCGATTTTGTAAAAACGCTTAGTGCTGCGGCAAAGCTTGACCGCATGCCTAATTTTTCCAAAGCGGTGGAGGGACTTCAAAAGCTTTACCTGAGGCTTTGCGAGTGCGGTTTTTCCGACAAACTCAGGCTTGATTTTTCGTTGCTTAACGACACCGATTATTACAACGGAATTATTTTTCAGGGTTACGTCAAAAAAGTTCCGCATTCGGTGCTTTCGGGGGGCAGGTATGACAGGCTTGTCAAAAAACTCGGCAAAAACGGCGTAGGGGGTATGGGCTTTGCAATTTACCTCAGCGACATGTCTGCCTTTTATTCCGACGAAAAAGCGGCAAAAAAACAAAGAGTTATCATTTACGGGGAGGGCGACGACATCAACGCCGTCGAAAAGGCGGCGGACAAACTCAGACAAAAAGGTTTCAGGGTTCGAGTGGAAAAAAATCCTCCTTCGGGGTTTAAGCAAAACGAAATTATCTTTTTCGGGGGCGAATTATGCTGAACATCGCGTTGCCTAAGGGAAGACTTGGCGAAAAAGTTTACAAAAAACTGGAAGAATCGGGGTACAACTGCGGCGATATTTACGGCGACAGCAGAAAGCTCATTTTTACCAACGACGAAATAGGCGTGAGTTATTTTTTGGTCAAGCCTTCCGACGTTGCTATTTACGTCGAGCTTGGTGCGGCTGACATCGGCGTCGTGGGCAAGGACATTTTGCTTGAAAGCTCTCCCGACGTTTACGAGCTTTTGGATTTGGGCTTCGGCAAATGCCGCATGGCGGTAGCCGCCAAAAACGGTTACGTCGAGGACTTGTCAAGACCGCTGCGTATCGCCACCAAATTCGTAAACATCGCAAAAAACTACTTCGACACAAAAAACAGAGAGACCGAAATAATCAAACTTTACGGCTCAATCGAGCTTGCGCCTATTTTGGGTATTTCCGACGTAATTGTGGATATAGTCGAAACGGGCACCACGCTCAGGGAAAACGACCTTTCGGTAATTGAGGAAATAGTTCCGATAAGCGCAAGACTTATCGCAAACAAAAGCAGTTACAAATTCAAACAAAGCCAAATCGACAAAATCGTCGAGGGATTGAGGCAGCAGGATTGATATGATTAAAATTTTAAAATCCGACGAGATTGACAAAAAGGAAATTCTTTCAAGGGAAATCAAAAGTTATCCCGAACAGGAAAAAACGGTTAGGGATATTATCAGGGACGTCGCGGAAAACGGGGACGCCGCAGTCAGAAAATACACAAAACTCTTTGACGGGGTGGAGCCGTACGACTTTGCGGTAAGTCAAAGCGAAATTGACGAGGCATTTGAAAAAGTCGGCAAAAGTTTTTTGGCTATTTTAAAAAAGGCAAAAAACAACATAGAGGCGTTTCACAAAAAACAGATACGCAAAGGTTTTGAAATCAAAAAGCAAAACGGAATAGTTCTCGGGCAAAAGTTCACGCCGCTCGAAAGCGTGGGGGTTTACGTTCCCGGAGGTACGGCAAGCTACCCTTCCACCGTGCTTATGAACGTGGTGCCTGCAAAAATTGCGGGCGTCAAAAATATAGTCATGACCACGCCGCCTGATAAAAAAACAGGCAAAGTCAAGGCGGAGATACTTGCCGCCGCAAAAATTGCGGGCGTTGACAAAATTTACAAGGTAGGCGGAGCGCAGGCTGTCGCCGCTTTGGCATACGGTACCGAAACAATACCGGCTGTCTGCAAAATTGTGGGACCCGGCAACATCTTTGTAGCAATTGCCAAAAAGGAAGTTTTCGGCAAAGTGGGTATCGACATGATTGCGGGACCTAGCGAAATACTTATTCTCGCGGACAACAGCGCAAATCCCGACTTCCTTGCGGCTGACCTTCTCAGTCAGGCTGAACACGACAAACTTGCTTCGGCAATTCTCGTGACCGACAGCGAAAAAATCGCTAACGACACGGCTGCCGCCCTTGAAAAAAGGCTTGAAAATCTGCCGCGAAACGAAATTGCTTCGGCGGCAATACAAAACAATTCCAAAATCATACTTACAAAAGATATGGAAGAGGCAATTAGTATCTCCGACGCAATCGCGCCTGAGCACCTTGAACTTGCGGTGGCAAATCCTTTCGAAACGCTTGAAAAAGTGCACAACGCAGGTTCGATATTCTTGGGACACTTTACGCCTGAGCCGCTTGGCGACTACTTCGCAGGCCCAAACCACACCCTTCCCACCAACGGCAGCGCGAAATTCTCTTCTCCGCTTTCCGTTGACGATTTTGTGAAAAAGTCATCATACATTTTCTATTCCGAGCAAAACCTCAAACGGGTCGAAAAGGATGTGGCGGCTTTTGCAAGGCGCGAGGGACTTGACGCTCACGCGCAGGCGGTTGAAGCAAGGAGCTTAAAAAATGAGTGAGTTTTTTTCCGATTGCCTCAATGGCCTTGTGCCTTACGTTCCGGGTGAACAGCCTAGGGACAAAAAATATATTAAGCTGAACACCAACGAATCGCCTTTTGCTCCTTCGCCAAAAGTTATCGAAGCTATTGACAAAGGACAGGTTTCCGACCTCAGGCTTTATTCCGACCCGACCGCCGACATGCTGGTGGGTGCCATTGCCGACTATTACTCGGTGGACAAGGACAACGTGGTAACTTCCAACGGTTCAGACGAAATTTTGGCATTTATTTTCCGCGCATTTTGCGGAAAAAGCAAGGGTATCGTTTTTCCGAACGTAACTTACGGGTTTTACAAGGTGTTTGCCCAACTGTTCAACATTGATTACCGTGAAATTCCGCTTAAAAAGGATTTTTCGATTGATGTGTCCGATTACGAAAATATCTCGGACAACGTAATAATCGCAAACCCAAACGCGCAGACGGGTGTGTTTTTGTCTGTTGAAAATGTGGAAAACCTCATTAAGCAAAACCCTGAAAGAATCGTAGTGGTCGACGAGGCTTACGTGGATTTCGGAGGACAAACGGTAATTCCGCTTGTCAAAAAGTACAAAAACCTTATCGTGGTGCAGACTTTTTCCAAGTCGAGAAGCCTTGCCGGGGCAAGGGTGGGCTTTTGCGTTTGCGACAAGGCTCTTGCAGACGACATAAAAACAGTCAAATTTTCCTTTAATCCTTACAACCTCAACAGACTGAGTATCGTGGCTGCTACGGAAGCCATTAAGGACAAGGATTATTTTGTAAAAACTACTTCGCAAATTATCGAAAACAGGGAGTTTACCGAGAAGGAACTAGATAAACTCGGGTTTGAAACGGTAAGCTCGACGGCAAACTTTTTGCTGACAAAGCCAAAGGGCATAAGCGCGAAAGAACTTTATCTCGCGTTGAAGCAAAAAGGCGTTCTCGTCAGATATTTCGACAACTCGCTCATTTCCGATTACGTGCGAATTACCGTGGGAAGCCGCGAGCAAATGGAAATTCTAATTCAAAAAACCAAGGAAGTTTTAACAGGAGGTCAAAATGCGTAAAGCCGAAATCAAACGCAAAACAAATGAAACAGACATCAGCCTTTTGCTCAACGTCGACGGAAAAGGCGAATACAAAATCGACACGGGCATAGGCTTTTTGAACCACATGCTTGAATTGTTCACAAAGCACGGCGGTTTTGACCTTGAAATTTCCTGCAAGGGGGACGTGGAAGTGGACTTCCACCACTCGGCGGAAGACATCGCCATATGTCTGGGACAGGCCTTTGACGAGGCTTTGGGGGACAAAGCGGGCATTTTCCGTTACGGCAGTTTTCTTTTGCCTATGGACGAGGCGCTTGCTCTTGTGGCTCTCGACTTTTCTGGAAGAAGCTATCTTTCGCTTGACCTCAACGTCAAAAACGAAAAGGTTGGCGGCTTCGATACCGAACTGTTGGAAGAGTTTTTGCAGGCTTTTGCCAGGGAAGCAAGGCTTACTCTTCACGTAAAACAGCTTGCGGGCACAAACACCCACCACATTTTTGAGGCGGTGTTCAAAGGACTTGCCAGAGCCATTTCCGCGGCAGTGAAAATCGACGAAAAAAACAAGGACAAAATTCCTTCGACAAAGGGCGTGCTGTAAAATGATTGCTATTTTAAATTACGGCGTAGGCAATTTGTTTTCTATCTCGGCGTCGCTTAAAGCCGTGGGAGCCGACGTAGTCGTTACCGACGACAAAAATGTCATCGAAAACGCCAAACAAATAGTATTGCCGGGTGTGGGAGCTTTTGGCGACGCTTTCAAAAAACTTTCGGAAACGGGACTTATCCCCGTCATAAAAAACGAGGTCAAAAAAGGCAAACCTCTTTTGGGCGTTTGTCTCGGCATGCAGCTTTTGTTTGACAAAAGTTTCGAGTACGGTTGTCACGAAGGGCTGGGATTTGTCGAAGGCGTGGTGGACGAAATTCAAAAGGATTTGACTGAACCTAAAAAAATTCCGCACATGGGGTGGAACAGCCTTGACTTCAAAAAGGATTGCCCGCTTTTCAAATATATCAAAGACGGGGACTACGTTTATTACGTACATTCCTACTACGCCAAAAACTGTCAAAAGTTTACCGCCGCTACCTCGTTTTACGGCATTGACCTGACGGGTGTCGTGCAAAACGAAAACGTGTTCGGTGCTCAGTTTCACCCTGAAAAATCGGGAGAAACGGGACTTAAAATTTTGAAGGCATTTTGCGAACTTTAAGGAGGCTTTATGAAAATTTTTCCTGCTATCGACCTTAAAGACGGCTGCGCCGTCAGACTTTACAAAGGCGATTTTTCAAATATGACGGTGTTTTCCGACAACCCGGTGGCGGTTGCTCAAAGCTTTAAACAAAGCGGCGCGAAAAACATACACCTCGTTGACCTTGACGGCGCGAGGGAAGGCAAACCTGTCAACAGCAGTGTCATCGAGGAAATCGTCAGGGAATGCGGGCTTTTTGCCGAAATAGGCGGAGGGATAAGAAACGCCAAACGAATTGATGACTATCTTTCATTGGGAGTCGGCAGAATCATTTTGGGAACGTCGGCATTGGAAAATCCTGATTTTCTCAAAGGCTGCGTAAAGGACTACGGCGACAAAATAGCGGTGGGTATCGACGCGAAAGACGGTTTTGTGGCAACGCGCGGTTGGCTTGAAGTCACAAACGTCCCTTCTGTGGATTTCGCGAAAAAAATGCGGGACACGGGGGTTGAAACAATCGTTTACACCGACATTTCGCGTGACGGCACTTTGTCAGGGGCGAACACTTTAATTTACGAAGTGTTAAACAAAATCGAAGGGCTCAACGTCATCGCTTCGGGGGGCGTGAGCTTTATCGAGGACATAAAGGTATTAAAAAACATCGGCGTTTACGGCGCGGTTTTGGGAAAAGCTTTGTACATGAAAAAACTTGACCTTTTTGAAGCCGTAAAAATCGCGGAGGAGTGACATGCTTGCAAAACGCATAATACCCTGCCTTGACATACGCGACGGCAAAGTGGTCAAGGGTACCAATTTTCAAAACGTAAAGGAAGTTGACGACCCCGTGTCTCTTGCCAAGTTTTACAACGACGAGGGAGCGGACGAACTTGTTTTTTACGACATAACGGCTTCATATGAAAACAGAAGCCTGTTTACCGACGTGCTAAAAAGGGTTGCCGAGCAGATTTTTATACCGCTGACGGTGGGCGGCGGCATAAACGAAGTGAGCGATTTCGAGCGTGTGCTTAACGCCGGCGCCGACAAAGTCAGCGTAAACAGCGGAGCGATAAAAAATCCGTCGCTTATCGGAAACGCCGCAAAAAAGTACGGCAATCAGTGCGTCGTGCTGTCCATGGACGTGAAACGAGTTGACGGTAAATTCAAAGTGTTTTCGAAGGGCGGCAGGGAAATGACTGACATCGACGCTTTGGAGTGGGCAAGACGCGGTCAGGAAGAAGGTGCCGGGGAAATCGTGCTTAACAGCATCGACACCGACGGCGTCAAAAAAGGATTTGACCTCGAAATGCTCGAAGCCGTGTGCAACGTGGTGTCGGTACCGGTAATAGCATCTGGCGGTGCGGGAAAAGCCGAGGACTTCAAAGAGCTTTTCAAAAAGGTAAACGTCGATGCGGGGCTTGCCGCATCTGTTTTTCACTTTAAGCAGGTGAGAATTAACGAACTTAAAAAATATCTCAGACAAAACTCAATAGAAATGAGGATTTAAGGAGGAGCTATGTTTGACATCAGCCGCATAAAATTTGACGAAAAGGGGCTTGTACCCGCGGTCGTTCAGGACTATTACACAAAAAAGGTGCTTACAGTGGCGTACATGAACAGGGAAAGCCTTGAAATAAGCATGAAGGAAGGCAAAACCTGCTTTTTCAGCCGTTCGAGAAACAAGCTTTGGAGAAAGGGCGAAACAAGCGGAAACTACCAGCACATTGTTTCAATCACAGGTGACTGTGACAGCGACGCCCTTGTTGTGGAAGTAGTCAAAGACGGACCTGCCTGCCACCTCGGCACCGATAGCTGTTTCAACGATACTTTGTACCTTGGGGAAAGAAATGCTTTTTCGCTTGACGGACTTTTTGATCTCATCAAGGGAAGAAAAACCGATCCCAAACAAGGCTCGTATACAACCTATCTTTTTGAAAAAGGTCTTGACAAAATACTCAAAAAAGTGGGGGAGGAAACTACCGAAGTAATCGTAGGCGCAAAAAACTCAAAAGAAGAGGCTGTTTTTGAAATTGCAGACCTGACCTACCACGTTTTTGTGCTTATGGCTCAGATGGGTATCGAACTTTCCGACGTAATTGACGAACTTGCTAAAAGACACGTCGTCGATCACAAAGTCAAACAGGAGACCATGAAATGAAAATAAAATCAAACGTGCACACCCACACTACCTTTTGCGACGGAAAAAACACCGTCGATGAAATGGTAGAGGAAGCGGTGGCGCGCGGTTTTGATACCATAGGGTTTTCGGGGCACAGCTACACCCCGTTTGACACTTCGTACTGCATGAAGGACGTCGAAGGGTATGTAGCGGCGGTAAAAGCAGCAAAGGAAAAATACCGCGGAAAAATAGACGTGCTTTGCGGAATAGAGGCTGACTTTTACGGCGAGTTTGATCAGTCGTTGTTTGACTTCGTGATAGGCTCGGTGCATTACATTAAAAGAGACGGCGAGTTTTACCCGATTGACGAAAGCGAAAAAAGCTTTGATTATCTTTTGAACAATGTTTTCGGGGGAGACTTCCTTTCGCTTGCGGAAAATTATTTTTCAGCCGTTACTCAAATGGCAGAAAAAATCAAACCCGACATTTTGGGACACTTTGATTTGATTGCAAAATTCAACGACGGAAACAGGTTTTTCGACGAAAACGACGAAAGATACAAAAAAATAGCTCTCGACGCCGTTGACAAAATTGACGAAAAAATTGTTTTCGAGCTTAATCTCGGCGCAATGTACAAAGGTTACCGTCTTGCGCCTTATCCGCAAAGGTTTGTTTTGGACAGGCTTTGCGAGCTTAACCGTCCGCTTGTCATTTCATCCGACGCTCACGACAAAAAAACTTTGGGGCGTTACTTTGACGATATGGCGGATTATCTCAAAGACGTTGGGTTTTCCTATGTCAAAGTTATGACAAAAAACGGTTTTAAAAACAAAAAAATCCGCTGAGGTGTTTATGCTGGGAATTATCTGCGCTATGCCGTGCGAGGCGGCGCCCATTGAAAAACTTTTTGTCGAAAAAGAGGAAAAAGTTTATGCTAAACGAAAATTCGTCGAGGGCAAGCTTTTGGGAAAAGACGTTGTGCTTTGCGTATGCGGCGTGGGCAAGGTAAATGCCGCCGCTGGCACGGTTTTGCTTAAAGAAAAATATGACGTGAAGGTTGTTTTAAACGTCGGGGTGGTGGGTGCGATAAACCCGTCTCTGTCGCTTTTTGACGTGTGCGTGGGCGAGTCGGCAATGCAGTACGACTTTGACATAAGCGGCACAAATGACCTGAAAAGAGGACAGCTCGAAGGTTTTGACGACTGTCATATCGCGCTTGAACAAAAGTACGTAGGCGCGCTTGAAAAAATCGGATTGAAAAGGGTTAAAATCGCAACTACCGATACTTTCAGGTTTGACGAGGAGGTTTACCGTTTTGCTTTGTCCTGCAACCTTGACGTAGAGGACATGGAAGCGGGAGCCATAGCTCATATATGCAGCGACTTCGGTATTCCGTTTGTGTCGGTAAAATCAATTTCAAACATGGTTAAAAAGGGCGGAGAGGAACAATATACCGACTGCTGCGACAGGGCAATAGACAGCTATATGAAAAAATTTGAAAAAATTGCGGAGACAATTTATGGATAAGATACCTTCCTTTTTGAAAGACCACGACAAACTCGCGCCGGGTTTTTGGTTCAGCGGAAAGGCAAACGGCGTGACTACCTTTGATTTGCGTTTTAAAAAACCAAACTGCGGCGACTTTATTTCTCCTGCCGCAAGCCACTCGGTGGAGCATATTTTGGCGACGCTTCTGAGAAACGGCAGTCAAAAACAAAACATAATTTATTTCGGGCCTATGGGGTGCCGCACGGGTTTTTATCTCCTGACGGTAAACATTGACGAAAGCCAAGCCAAAAAAGCTCTTATCGAAGCGCTCGAACAGGCGGAAAAAATTGAGGAAATCCCGGGTGCCGAAAGGACTGAATGCGGCAACTATCTCGACCACGACCTTGAAGGCGCGAAAGAGGAATGCAGAAAATATTTGGAGCTCATAAATGATTGAAAGTTTTGCTCCCGTTTACGACGAAAACGCGAGGGTGTTGATTTTGGGTTCGTGTCCCAGTGTGAAGTCTCTTGAAAAACACGAGTATTACGGCAACAGACAAAACAGGTTTTGGAAAATAATGTTTAAATTGCTTGACGAACCCTTTACCGAAAACTATCAGGAGAAAAAAGCCATGCTGTTAAGGCACGGCATAGCTCTTTGGGACGTCATAGGCAGCTGCAACCGTCAGGGGTCGTCTGACAGCAGCATAACCGACGAAGTGTTTAACGATACGGAAAGTCTTTTGAAGTCGGGAAAAATCGAATGTGTGGCATTAAACGGCACGAAGGCGGCAAAAAGCTTTTCGACAAATACAAACGTGAAAGTCAAAAAACTTCCTTCCACAAGTCCTGCAAACGCCTCAAAAAGCTTTGACGAATTGTTTGAAATGTGGAAAGAGGCTTTAATAGAATTTATAAAATAAAAACGCACTTAATGTGCGTTTGTTTTTTACATTTTTTTAAGATTTTTTGAAATTTCGAGAGGGGCGTCTGTGGCTTGTTTTATTTCGTCTATCGTGAACTCGTCGTTGTATTCCGTCAAAACAAAGCCTTTTTCGTTAAACTCGAAAACGCCCATTTCGGTGATGACTTTGTCCACTATACCTACCGCGGTAAGAGGCAACGTACAGTCACTCACCAGTTTTGATTTTCCGCCGTTTGTCTGCAAGGTGCATACGATTACCTTTTTCGCGCCCGCTACCAAATCCATGGCTCCGCCCATACCCGTTATCTTGCCTCCCGGAACAATCCAGTTTGACAGGTTTTTGTGGGTGTCAACCTGCAAGGCTCCCAAAAAGGTGACGTCAAGGTGTCCGCCGCGCGCAATGCCGAAACTTGTCGCGCTGTCGAAAAACGCGGCGTCCTTTGTGGCTGTTACCGGTGCTCCTCCCGCGTTTACCAAATGTCTGTCAACTTTATCGGACGAAGGGTAGGGACCAATTCCCACAAAGCCGTTTTCGGAGTGCAAGGTGATGTGCACGTCGTCGGGGATGTAATTTGCGATTAAAGTGGGTAGACCTATGCCGAGGTTTACCACGGCGCCGTCTTTAAGCTCTTTGGCGGCGCGTTTTGCTATGAAGTTTTTCGCGTCAGTCATGGTCTTGCTCCTTTACTACGTAATCAACGAATATGTGAGGGGTATGCACGCTTTCCGCTGCTATATCGCCAGTTTTAACGACGTGTTCGGCTTCGACGATGACGGTGTCTGCCGCCATTGCCATGAGCGGACTAAAGTTTTGCGTGCTTTTTTCAAAATAGCAGTTTCCCGCTTCATCGACTTTATATGCCTCAAAAATTGCCACGTCGGCTTTAAGAGGCAGTTCCAAAAGATAATCCTTGCCGTTTACGGTAAGCTTTTGCTTTCCCGTTTCAACGACTGTACCTACTCCTGTTGGCGTCAAAAAGCCACCGAGACCGCAACCCGCCGCGCGTATGCGTTCGGCAAGGGTGCCTTGAGGTACAAGTTCGTTTTCGACAAGTCCGTCGTTAATTTGTCCGCCTGCCTCAGGGTTTGTGCCAAGGTGCGAGCAAATGATTTTTTTGACTTGCCCGTTTTTGAAAAGCTTGCCTATGCCGACGTCGGGAAAAGCCGCGTCGTTGGATATTACGGTTAGGTTTTTGGTTCCGTTTTTGACAATTTCGTCTATGATTTTATTAGGATTGCCGCAGCCTAAAAAGCCGCCTATCATCAAAACACATCCGTCTGTTATCTTTTCTGCCGCCTGTTTTACCGTAATAAACTTGTTTTTCATGTTCCACCCAAAAAATTATTGTTCAAAATTATAAGCAAAAATGAAAAAAAATCAATCGCTGAGATTGATTTTTTTTGTTTTTTTTATTCCATAGGTATCTTTCTGACGTTTGAAGCGAATGTCAGACAATATACGTTTTCACAGCCGTTTTCGCGAAGAACTTTTGTCATTTCGTTCAAAGTCGCGCCTGTTGTTTTGACGTCGTCCACTATGAGAACGTTTGGCTTTGGTTTTGCCGCAATTTCAAAGATGCCTGCCATATCGGTAAATCGTTCGTCGTAAGTTTTGCCTTCCTGCGGACCGAGATCGCGCACTTTGTTTGCAAGGTTTACCACCGGCAAACCGGTGAGTTTTCCGAGACTGTCCGCCAAAAGTTTTGCTTGGTTGTATCCGCGTTTGCGTTTTGTTTCGGCACTTATCGGAATAAAGGTGATTTCGTCAATCAGCCAATGCTGACCGTCAAAAATCTTTTTCATCATGTGCGCCATTACGTCTGCGAGATATCTGTGATTGCCGAATTTCAAACGATAAACCAGTGTTTTGGCATAACCCTCGAAACGACATACCGAGCGCGCTTCGTTAAACAGCAAT
This sequence comes from uncultured Clostridia bacterium, assembly GCA_944336125.1. Classification (GTDB taxonomy): domain Bacteria; phylum Bacillota; class Clostridia; order Christensenellales; family CAG-314; genus Heteroclostridium. The sequence goes on from CALVLA010000011.1 coordinate 32,312, forward strand.
TGATTTTTGCCGCAGGTGTCGCAGTAAACGTTCATTGTCCTTATGTCTACTCCGCACTTTTTGCATACGTGCAAATTCAACGGCATTTCCTTCATACACTTGTCGCATATGCCGTGTTTGGATTTGTCGATTTCTCTGCCGCAAATCACGCATTTGATCATGGGAGGGGACAGTGCGTCAAGCAGTTTGTCGATAAGTTTCATTTTCAAATTTCAAAAGGCGACGGCTCTGCCTGACGGTACCGTTGTTTCGCACAGGAAAAAAGGGTTGAAAGATATTCCGCTTCGGCTTTGTTCGGCATGTGTTCCAACAGTTTTTGCACGAGCATACAGTCTACGGCGTATTGTCTGTCGTCATGCTTTGAAAGCATGTTTACGCATATTTTCGCAATAAGAGTAAATGAAGAGGGCAGCCTTGAAACGGCGTTTTTTACGGTGATGTCAAAATCGTTGTAAACAAGTGCGGCGGTGTGTCTGTCGTCCTTAAAAAGCACCAGATTGTTGAAGTACTCAACGCTTACCGTGTTGGCGTAGTTTTCGGGCATGACGTTTTTGTTTTCAAAAAGCTCTTTTATGAAATTGCTTGCCGCGCCCGACTGTCCTTTGGACACCAAAAAGCAGTATTGCATGTAAAGCGCGTTGCAAACCAAAGGGTACTGTGCGTCTTGCACGCCGAAGTCGAAAAACTTTTCGCTCATCTGACTGAAAGTTTTTCCGTCAAGCATGTCCGCTGTGGCGGCAAGCTGCGTGTAATAGGCTTTTTTGCATGCCTGCGTTTTGGAAACGGTTTTTACCATAAATCCGTCGTTTGCAAAAGCTTTAAGAGGTAGGGCGTTCATAAGGGCAAAAACAAAGTTTACCAAAATGCCCGAAAGCAAAAAGGATTTGTTTACTCCTCCGTTGCAAACAAAAAGGGCGAGGCACACGATAATAAGCGCGGTATTCATAAAAACTCCGCCCATGTTGTAAAACACGAAAGGAAAGTTGTCGCGGTACTCGAAATTAGGCGCCATAAGGCATTGCCCTATGCCGCCGTTCATTTTTTGCCATTGAAATTTGTAGCTGCCGTTGATTTTTACCAGAGCAATGTTGAGTAGCCTGAAAGATATAAAGCGATAACCGGATAAAAATCCTGCAATGAGATGTCCGCATTCGTGAAGCAGTGTGGCAAATAAAACCCAAAGCAAAATGTGCCATACCGTGTCGAGGTTCATTTGAAGTCCTTCCTCGTTTAAGGGGGAACCGAGCCACAAGCCCAAAGCCACGCCTAAAACGGTGCCTATCACTATCACGTAAATCCAGTAGGAAGGAATGTTTTTTTTGTTGTTTTTCATAAATAAGCTCAGGTAAAAATTTTGTCCTTAATTTTGGTCAGGTATTCAACGGATTTTTCGTCCCACGCTCCTTGCAAAACAAGGGTTTCGAAAGGAGGATTTTTGACGGAGTTGTCGCAAATTCGAAGCGCCAAAAACAAAGTGAGTTTTTCGTTGTGGTTAAGCTGAACGAAAGGTTTTGAGTCAAGACAAAACAAGCCGTTTTGTTGCTGAATTTCGGCTTTTGCTCCGAAAAGTTTTGTAAGTATGTCCGAAGAGTTTTTCAAAAGCTTGTTGATTTTGTCTTTCAAAAGAGGATTTGCGTACGCCGCGTTTTGCGAAGTTTCGAGAATAGCCGAATTGTCTTTCAGCCTTTCCATCAAAACCTGCAATTTGTTTTTTGATTTTTCCGACTCGATGAAGCGGTTTGTCATTTCGCGGTAATTTTCCGCCGACTGAGAAAGTTCGTCGCGCAAGTTGTCGCACTCCTCCTGCTTTGACTCGATTTCCTCTCTCAAAGCATCGGCTTTTTCGTCGTCGGTGTTTTCCTCAAACTCTTTTTCGAGAGTTTTGAGGCGGTTTTTCATGAGTTTTACCGTTGCGTCGTATTTTTCCACTCCGGCTGAAATTTCCGTATATGCTTCGTCGGAAAGATTTTTGAGTTTTAGGCTTTCGATACTCTGCCCGTTAAGCTCCGCCATAAGCGACTGGGCGGTAAGGCGTTTTTGTTCGTATTCCTCTTCCATTGTGTTCAAATCCACTTCGCGTTTTTCGATTTGAACGCATTTTGCGAAAATTTTGTCCTCAATCTCGTTTTTGCTTTCCTCAAGCGCCTTTTTTTCGCTCAAAAGGGCATTGAGTTTTTCCTGCGAGTTTGCGTTTTCGGCCCCTGCGATTCCTGTGAAAAGGGCGGCTTTCTGGTTGATTTTTTCCACAGACTTTTCGTTCGCCTTTTTTTCGTTTTCCAAGTCGCTTATGCAGTTTGACACGTTGATAAGCCTTGTCTGAACCGCTTCCGCCGCGTCTGTTTCGATTTTACGCTGGTTTTGCAAAAGAATGAGTTTTTCGGTAAGGTCAACGAGGTCGGTGCGCAGCTTGTCGTTTGATTCGACAAGCATGTCGACGGTAGTTTGCCTCATATCTACTGCCTTTTGCGTTTCGGAAAGGGAATTGAGCCTGTCGGCAATTTCCTTTTTGGTTTTTTCGAGACCGCGCTGTTTTTCGCGCAATATGTTAAGTTCCGTTTGTCTTTCGACAACCGTTCGCTGCGCGTCCAAAACGAAGGAGGTGCTTTTTCCCAGGTCAAGTGCCTGGAAATATTTTTCGGCAAGCGCGTTGTCCTCCGGACGTATTGCCTCGCGGTAATTTTTGATGACAAGGTCGCGTTCGTTTCGGCAGGTCACGATGTCCCCCAAAACAATTTGCTTTTGTCTTTCCACTTCGTCAAGCACGTATTTAAGTCCCGTCTGCCTTGAAACGAGTTCCGTCTTCTTTTTGCCGCGTTTGACTATGTCGCTTTTAAGGCTTTCGATATGTTCGTCGATATACGCGCAGGTGGTAGGGGCTACCATGAGGTTTGAGTTGTTGAACCCCGGCAAAGCCTGCTGTTCCGACACTGCCTGCCTTTTGATGACCATGTCGCGGTCGTACTGTTTTTGTGCCAAAAGGGTTTGCAGACACTGCGCCGACTGGTCGACTTCTATTTCCTTGTAATGAAGATTTTGAATTTCCTCACGCAGATTTTTTTGTTTTTCCTTCAATGACTGCAAAATTGCTTCGCCTTTGATGATTTTGGATTGAAGCATTTGCAAAATGGTGTCTTTTGATTTGTAAGGGGCTACCGCGTCGTCAAGGCGTACTACGGCGTTCAAAGTGTCTTGCGCCGCTTTCAAAAGGTTTTCCTGCTCGGTGATTTTTGCGTCCACCGATTGACTTTCGGCGGTGTTTTGCTGCAAAAGGTTGTCAAGCTCCTTGATTTTTACGCCGAGTTTGACGTTTTCCACAAGGTCGTTGATGGATCTTAACGGAATGTTGATTTCCGTAAGCTTTGCCTTTGTTTCGTCAATGGATTTGTCGATGTTTTCTATCGAAATGCGGTGGCCTTCTTTGAGTTTTTCAAGCTGCGATTTGTCGGCGGCAAGCTCCGAAATTTTTTCGTCGATTTTTTGGTTGCGTTCCTTAAGTCCCGCAATGCTTTCGGTCTCTGACTTAATGAGCAAAATCCTTGCGTTTTGCTCGACTTTTCGTGTCAGTTCGCTTTCGATCTCTTTAAGTCTGTCGTTTACCGTTTTTCGCTCGCTTTCAAAAACACTCAGTTCTTGCTTGTCGGCGCTTTGCTTTTCGTTAAGCTCGTCCAGCTGTTTTTTGTACGGCAAAACTTCCTGTAGTTTGGGAAGTACTTCCTGCAGTTTTTTGTGTTCTTCGAGCTGGAGCCTTTTTTCCTCAATGAAACCGCGGTTTTCCTCAAGACGCGAAATGTGGTTTTTGGTTTGTTCTATTTCGCGAGTTATGCTTTTTTTGGTTTTTAAAAGAGCAAGGCTGTCCTTCAAAACGTTGAGTTCGCTTGACGCCTTTACAAATTCGTTTTGCAGTTTAAGGTTTTCGTTTCTGGCTTGGTCAAGCTCGTTTAAAGTAACCGCGTTTATGCCTTGCGAAACGATTTCGTTTATTTCTCTTTTGATTTCGTCTTTGTTTTTTTCGGCTTCGAGGCGAACTTTGTCGGTTTTTTCAATGACGCTTTGCAAGTCGGCAAAACACCCTATCCTTGTCAAAGAGGGGTCAAGACAAAATTCGTCGAAATCCTTTTTGTCGATGACTACGTCGGCAAAATATCTTTCCTTGTCGGCGCCGAAAATTTCAAAAAGTTTGGCGTCGGCGTCGGGAAACCTTTCGACGTTTCCGTTTTGCACGCGGGTAAGCAGGCATATGCTGTTTTCATACGCCTTTTCTCTCGACAAAGTATATTCTGTTCCGTTACTTGAAAACTCGCATTGGGCTTTTCCGTCTGTCGCGATACCCTCTGTCTTTCCCAAAAACAAAAAGTCTATAACAGTCGAAAGTTTTTCGTTTGTTTCGAAAAGCTTTCCCTCTATCGCCGATTGTCCGTCAAACGCAAGCTCAAAACGGTAATGCGCCGAAAACAATCCTTCGGCTTTTATGGATTTTATCTTCATCAAATCCTCCCGCAATGTGGCAAAAACTATTTGAATTTAACGCTTTTTGTGCTATTATATTTAGACTATTATAAGCTTTTTGACAGAATAAAGCAATATTTTTTACAAAGGGGGTTTTTATGGCTTTTTGCAATTATTCGCAGGAACTGGTCGATTCGTCTTATACTACCGTCGACAACGTGTTTATTACTCATTACCTGCCGGACGCTCCCTCCAAGTATGTGGACATCTATCTTTTCGGGCTTTATCTCTGTTCAAAACAAAACGGCGACAACGACATCGACGTTATGGCGAGGGCACTAAACCTCGACAAGGACGATATTTTAACTGCCTTTACCTACTGGGAAGAGCTGGGTCTTGTCAGTGTTTTGCAAAAAACTCCTTTTGAAGTGGTGTACCGCAGAGTAAGGCAGGATGACGCTTTGCTCAAAAAAATCAATCCGCAAAAATACCGCCAGTTTAACAAGGACATTCAAAACGTATTGTGCGGCAGGATTGTGAGTCCCAACGAGTTCAACGAATATTACGTTTTTCTCGAGACAACCTTTTTCGAGCCTAAGGCACTGGTCGCGGTAGCAAAATACTGCGTTGAAAAAAAGGGTGAGGACATCAATTATCCTTACATTCTTAAAGTCGCGCGAAACCTGTCTGACAGCGGAGTAAAAACTCTCGAGGCGGTTGAGGAAAAACTCGCAACATCCGTAAAATATACCGACGACATAAACTTGCTTTTCAAGGCGCTGGGTATCAGGCGCGGAGTGGATTTCGAGGACAGGCGTCTTTTTGAAAAATGGACGGCAGGTATGGGCTTTTCGGCGGATACGGTTTATTACGTGGCAAAGCTCAACAAAAAAGCCTCGATGGAAAAGCTAGACAAAAAACTCGAAAAGTATTTTAAAATGGGACTTTTCGACGAAAAGGCAATTAAGGATTACGAAAAAAACAGGGAAAAAATGTACGAGCTGACAGCAAGCGTCAACAGGATACTCGGCGTTTACTATCAGTCGCTTGATTTTATAATAGAGGATTACGTTACGCCGTGGCTTCAAAAGGGTTTTGACGAGGACGCGCTTCAGTTAATCGCCAAATACTGCTTTAAACAAAACGTCCGCTCGATAGAGGGAATGAACGACGTGGTGGGAAAGTTTTACAAAAAAGGGCTTGTCACCTCTTCTGCTATTTCCGACTTCACTTTGCAGGCGGTAAGCCGCGACGCCGAAATTAAGGAAGTTTTAACGGCGGCGGGTGTCGAAAGAAGCGTTTCTTCGTACGACCGCGCCAACTTCAAAACATGGACGGAAGTTTGGGGCTTCGGCAAGGATATGCTTTTGTACGTGGCTTCGCTGAGTGTCGGGGCAAACAATCCTGCGGCGTATATGAACAAAATTTTGTCCGAACTTAAAAGCAAAAACATTTTTGACGTGGAGCAGGCAAAACAACTTTCGCTTTTGCCTAAAAAGCAGCAAAAGGCAACCGTCGATTACAGGACGAGAGAATACAGCAAGGAAGAAATGGACGCCTTGTTCGATAATCTTGACGAAGTGGAAATCTGACTATGAAAAAAACAGACGTAACCGAGCAGGTACTCAGGGAATTTCAGATTAAAAGGCAAAAAGCCGCCGAAAAAGCGGAGGCTTATCTTTCGCTTGCCAGACAAAACGAAAAGTTTGACAAACTGCTTGCAGAGGAAAGGCTGCTTAATTTCGAAATAGGCAAATTGCGTTATCTGGGAAAAGACGCGTCGGAAAAACAAAGCCGTCTTGAAAAAAACAAGCAAGAGCAAATTGCCTTGATTGAGCAAATGGGCTTTAAGCAAAGTGACTTTGAAATAAAACACGACTGCGAAAAGTGCGGCGACACGGGTTTTGTCAACGGCAAAAAATGCGTGTGTCTCATTAACCGCGTAAACGAGGAACTGACAAAACAAAGCAACGTGTTTGACAAAAACATTAATTTTGAAACTTTTGTACCTAAAAACCAATGTCAAAAAAAGGTGTCGGCCCTTTTGGAGGAAATCGTAAAAAAAGGCGAGCAGTCAAAGGTTAAAACGGTAGTCCTAAGCGGCGAGACGGGCACGGGCAAAAGTTATATGCTGTGCTGCGCCGCAAACGGGTTTTTGGCACAAGGCAAAAGCGTGCTTTACATAACGGCTTTTTCGCTCAACAATGAATTTTTGAAAATTCATTTGGGTGACGCATACGAAAAGGAACAAAAAATTGCAGACATAAACGACAACGACGTCCTCGTCATCGATGACCTCGGAAGCGAAAACATTTTGAAAAACGTCACCGAAAACTATCTTTACAATTTGCTTAACGAAAGGATGACAAGCGGAAAACTGACTTTTGTCAGCACAAACTGCGGTCTCGACGACTTGCGCGACAGATACGGCGAAAGGATTTTTTCGCGGCTGGCAGGCAATTCTACATTAAAAATAAATGTGGGCGGAAATGATTTACGCTTGACAAAACAAACAAAATGAGGCAAAATTTAACTTGCCTTTAAAAATGCTGCTGTGGCTCAGTCGGTAGAGCACATCCTTGGTAAGGATGAGGTCGGCGGTTCAAGTCCGCTCAGCAGCTCCATAAAGACGGCTTGCTTTTTAGTCGCAAGCGCAACAAGAGTGCAGAAGCACTCTTTTTTGTTTGCCCTTGCTCCGTTTACGCTGCGCCGTCAAATTTCGTGCTTCGCTTGTTGAAATGACGTGACGCTTCGCCCTGCTCGCTATTCCGTCGCCGGCGCTCCTTACAAGTCCGCTCAGCAGCTCCATAAAGACGGCTTGC
>CALVLA010000012.1 GCA_944336125.1 uncultured Clostridia bacterium
GTATTTTACGCACATATTTTATAATATGTGTAAATATTTTATTCATAATATGAAATTGTAAATAATTTTGTACACTGACATAAAATATATCCTAAAAAATGGCACTATGGCGAGTGCTTGAATAAACGAGCGGCTCGGCTACGCCTCGCTGTTCAAGCACCCGCCGCAAACAAAGCAACGCAAAAAAACGAAACTCAAAAGCGCACGGCAACGGGCGATCGCCGCTGAACCGTTTGGCGTCCGTCCTTATGTTTCGGACGGCACAATTTAAGTATTTAAAGTTGTATATATGACTGAGGCATATGCATATATAAGGGGCATTTTTTGCGCCGTTGATTGTATATTGATTCAGAATGACAAAAAACACAGACAAAACCGAGATTCGGTTTTGTCTGTGTTTTTCTTTAGTGGATAAAAATACTTATTCCAAACAGAGCAGAAAAGTCGCAGGTTACGAACTTTCAAACGCAAGGAAGAGGGAGTTTACTATGGTGTAAATGACCAAATTCTGCGTACGAATAAAGAGCGCAATATGCCCCTTATCCTCGGTCTGGTGGAGCTAATGCACACTAATTCGAATAAAAAAACCTAAATCGATTTGTTCGATTTAGGTTTGACTTGGTGCCGAAGGCGGGACTTGAACCCGCACGTTGTCGCCAACAACGGATTTTGAGTCCGTCGCGTCTGCCATTCCACCACTTCGGCAAGCTACCTGTTTATAGTAGCACAAAGCCAAAAATTTGACAACTGATTTTCAAAATTTTTTCACAGCAGGCGGTAGTTGTTTATTTCAAGCTCAAAGGCGTAACCTATGAATTTTGCAGCCGCCGTGCACATTTTCATACGTTGCAAAAATATTTCAAAATAGTCCATAGGCGCGCAGATTTCCGTGTTGATGGTCAGCCTCAAAAATATTTCCTTTTTCTCGGCGTCAATTTCAAATCTGTTGTCTGTTACCGCAAAATTTACTCTGTCGTGGATGTCGTTGAAATCCATCAGAGTTTTGTTTGGAGATATTTTACTTTCCCTTACCCTGCTTCTGTGAACGTCGCTTTTATCCGCCAAAATAAGTGCCGCCGAAATGTTACTCACCGCAAGTCCCGAGCCTTCGTCGTGGTTTCCTATCGCAAGCATTATCTCAGCCGCCTCGTCATAGCTCATTCCGAGTTTCGTAAGCAGCTGATACGCCAAAATTGCTCCGCTGTGCGGATGGTCCATTCTGTTTACGGCATTTCCAATGTCGTGCAGATAAGCGGCAATTTCCCCAAGCTCAATCTCCCTTTTAGGACAACCCAAAAGCGTCAGGATTTCCTTTGACCTTGCCGCGGTAATTCCTATGTGCCTCAAACTGTGCTCGGTATAGCCCAAAACCTGCAGCTGTTTTTCCGCCGCATTAAGCAACGTCTGAACTTCGTGATTTTTTTTAAGTGTTTCGATTGTAATCATTTTTCCTCTTTAAACTTATTTTTTTCTGATTGATTTATTCCCCAAATTTCAAAAAACGACACCCAAATGGGTGCCGTCAGTTTATTTGCAATTTCCGGTACTTCCGAAACCTCCGTTTCTGATTTCGGTTGTATCATCGTCTGTTGTTATACCGAAAGGCAAAAATATGCCTTGCGCAAAGCCCGTGCCGACGTCAAGTTCGACGGTTTTGTCCGTCTGCGAGTCGTTTGTGACTTTTACGAAAATATGTCCCTCATTGTCACTCATATAGTAGTCGCTGTCGATAATTCCCACCGTGTTGTCAAGCTGCAAGCGATACTTAAATCCCAAACCGCTTCGCGGAAAAATTTGAAGCACCCAGCCCTCGTCGATTTTAACGCGTATGCCGGTAGGAATTTTTACGCTTTCGCCTTTTTTGAGCGTTACTTTCACCGTGCTGAAAAAATCGTAACCGGCGCTTCCTTTTGTGGCGCGCTTAGGCAGTTTTATGTTTTGATAAATTTCCTCGGCAATGTCTTTTTCGCAGCCGAATTCGCTGACGTAAGAATTTACGAACTGCTCTTTTGAAACTTTAAAAAAAGTTGCGACTTTTTCCATCATTCGCAGTGCAGAACAACTCTGCCCTCCTTCAAACTTTTTTGCACGTCGATTACACGCTGGTTGGAACTTCCTCTCCATTTGAGTTTAGTGTCTTTTAACGCCAGTACGAATTTTCCGTCGACAAGCACGTCAACGTACTTCATGATAGGAAGGTCCTTAACCTCTTCGTAACCATACCCAGTATAAACCCAAATCGACTTTTGGGGAAAGCGTTTTTTTATTTCCTGCGCCAAATTTTGCACACATTTTACATTTGCCTTGTAAAGCGGGTCACCGCCTGAAAAAGTAATTCCCGAAATATAATCATGCTTTAACTGTTCGAAAATTTCATTTTCGGCGTTTTCATCAAACACAAGCCCGCAGTTTTCGTCCCATGTGATTTGATTGTGGCAGCCCGGGCAGGCATGCTCGCAACCCGACACCCACAAAACAACCCTGAGTCCGTCGCCGTTAAGCATGTCGTCTTTCGTAATATTGTGATAACGCATAATTACATACTTTTCCTATCTTTGATTTCGTCCATTTTTGCGGCGTTGAGGCGTGTGTCACCCTTTACCCTGCTGTATGAGAGATAGCCGTTCATTCTGTCGATTTTGGTAAGATTTTTGCTTCCGCATTTAGGACATACGTCCATATCAAGCTCCTGATGACCGCAGTCGTCGCAGTAAGAAAGCGAAAGGTTTACTCCTTCGTAAAGTCCCATTTTCATGGCTCTGCGTACCAGCGTTTTGATTGCCTCTTTGTTGTAGTCGACAGGATACTTGACGTACTGAATTTTTCCGCCGTTGCAGAGGTTCCAGAAACGCGACTCATTGTTTTGCTTTTCGATAGGAGTCATATCTTCCGTAACATGGCAATGGAAGCTGTTTGTGACGTAGCTTCTGTCCGAAACGTTTTCGATAATTCCGAATTCTTTACGGAACTGTTCTACCTGCAAACCGCAAAGGCTTTCGGCAGGAGTGCCGTAAATTGCGTAAAGTCTGTTGTCTTTTTCCTTAAACTCGTTGATTTTTTCGTTAATGTGCCTGAGAGTTTCCAAAGCGAACTCGCCGTCTTCCCTTATCGACTTGCCGTTGTAAAGCTGTTGCAATTCGTTGAGTGCGGTAATACCGAAGGAAGCGGTTGCCGATTTCAAAAGCGGCTTGATTTTTTCGTTGTATTTAAGATGTCCGCCGTAAAAGCCTCCTTCGCAGTAAGCAAGCGGATTTGTGCTTGCCCTCATTTCCGAAAGGTAAGCGTAAGTTCTCAGGTGCAAATTTCTGATAAGTTCGAGATAATAATCCAAAACCTCAAAAAAGTCTTTGCTTTCCCTTTGCGATTTTGCGTAAATCATAGGCAGGTGAAGGCTGACCGCGCCAATGTTGAAACGCCCCACAAAAACAGGTTTGTCATTTTCGTCGGCAGGTTTCATGCCTCCCCTTTCATACCAAGGCGACAAAAAGGCTCTGCAGCCCATAGGGCTCACGACCTCACCGTATTTTTTATACATTTCGGGAACGTAGCCTTCGCCGGTAAGCGACAGCCAGTCGGGATACATCGATTTTGCCGAACACTCGATACCTGCTTCGAAAACGTCCTCCAAAGGTTTGCCCTCGCCGTGAAGGTTTTCGTCGTAAAGGAAAATTATTTTAGGAAAAAGCACAGGTTTTTTGCACGTCTTTTTACCTTGACCGCCTTTTCGTACTTCGAGCATGGTGATTGCCGCCATTTTTCCGAAAGTGTCCTGCGCAAGACCCGCGGTAACAGAAATAAACGGATAATCTCCCCTTGAACTTGCAACAGTGTTAAATTTATACTCCCAACCTTGAAAACCTTGCCTGAACAATTCCTTGACGTCTTCCATTGCGGTTTTTTCCGCTTTGCTTTGGTCAAGCCCAAGGTCGAGATACTTGTTTTTTAACATAACAAAAGACTTTTCAGCATAAGGCGACAGAATTTTGTCAGCTTGCGGTATCGTAAAACCGCCGTACTGCTGACTTGCGGCGGAAAGCACGACGTCGCCTATTACGTCAAATGCTACGTCGAGGGTTTTAGGTTCGTTGTACCAAAGGTTTCCCATTTCGAAACCGCCCTTCAGTACAGACGCCACGTCAAACAGACAGCAGTTCATAGTATCGCGTCTTGCCGACATGTCGTGCACGTAAATGTAACCTTCTCTGCACGCCTGCAATTCGTTGTTGTTTAAAAAGAATTTTTGATAAAGCTCTTTGTTAAGCTGATTGAAAATAAGGCTTCGCTTTGTGGACACCAGCGCGCTGTCCGAGTTGCTGTTTTCCTTGTCGCCGATGTACATGATCGCCTGACTTTTTTTGTAAACGTCGTCAAGCATACGCACGAAATCCTGCTTGTAGTTTCGGTAATCGCGGTAGCTTTTTGCGACTTCGGGTTTTACCTTTTCCAATGCGCTTTCAACAATATTGTGCATAGTAGCGATGGCGACCCTGTCTGTTCCCAGCGAAAAAACTTTTTCGTCAACAAGCCTGCAAATTTCGTCTTCTTCCTCTTTGGTAAAAGACACGAGAGCGCGATATGCCGACTTGTTTACCGCCGTGACGACCTTTTGTACGTTGTAATCCTCATGTGTTCCGTCTTTTTTGATAACCTGCAACATATAGCCTCCTTTTAAACAAAAAGCACAACATATTGTGTTGCTGCCTTTAATTTTTTCAACATATTGCAGGTATTATAAATCCACGAAAAATCCGATGTCAATAATAACAGCCAAAAAACTCAATAAAAAAACGCGTTATTTTTTTGAGGAAATTTTTTTCCTGAATGAAAAAAACCGTTGCCTAAAAGCTATGAATAAATTAAAATTTTGCTGATGAAAGAAACACGGGAAAAAGTAATTTTACATTGTGACCTAAACAATTTTTACGCGTCGGTTGAGTGCCTGCTTAACCCGGGACTCAAAGGCTACTGCATTGCAGTAACCGGCGACAGCGACATGAGGCACGGAATAATTCTCGCAAAAAGCAACGAGGCAAAGGCATGCGGAGTAAAGACTGCTGAAACAGTCTGGATGGCGAAAAAAAAGTGCCCCGACTTGATTTGCGTTCCGCCGCATTACGACGCTTACGTAAGGTATTCCAAGGCGGTAAAAAACATTTACAAACGTTACAGCGACAAGGTTGAATCTTTCAGCCTTGACGAATGTTGGATTGACGTAACAGACTCGCAGAATATTTTTGGCGACGGCAAAAAAATTGCCGACGAGATACGCGAAGTAGTAAAGCAAGAAACTGGACTTACCATTTCGGTGGGAGTTTCGTTTACCAAATCCTTCGCGAAACTCGGGTCCGACATGAAAAAGCCCGACGCCACCACAGTAATAGACAGGGAAAATTTCAGAAAAAAAGTTTGGCCGCTTGACGTGTCGGATATGCTGATGATAGGCAAAAAAACGGCTGAAAAACTCAACCGTTACAACATTTACACCATAGGCGACCTTGCAAAAGCCGACGAAAGCCTTTTGAAGGACTTGCTCGGCATAAACGGGTCAAAAATCATAGACGCCGCCAACGGACGGGATTTTTCCGAAGTAAACGGAGTCGACGACGAACGCGAAATAAAAAGCGTAGGACACGGCACTACCGCTTCAAAGGACATCGACAATTATCAAGACGTCGAAAGTCTCATTTACTTTTTGAGCGAAATGATTTCGACAAGATTAAGACGTTACGGAGTTGAGGGAAAAACCGTCTGCGTGGATTTGAGAGACACCGACTTGCGTCACGTCACAAGGCAAAAAGCTTTGTCAAGATACACCGTCCTTACAAAAGACATAGCAAAAGCAGCGATAGAACTCACAAAAGACAACTGGAACCCGTCGCAATCGCTTCCTTTAAGAACTGTTTCAGTCGCGGTGTCGGGACTTAAAAAGACGAGCGACGCCACTCAGCAAGACTTTTTCAACGAAAACAGACAAAAAGACGAAAGCGTCGAAAAAGCCATGGACGCCATACGAGGAAAATACGGATTTCAGTCTATTATACGCGCAAACTTTTTCGGGTCCGACTTTATCGAGGACAGACATTACGGCGACGAGGATTTGCTGCCCTTTAAAAGAGGTTAAAAAAAGCGGAGCTTTTACTCCGCTTTTTGTTTTTAATCAAAATATTTCGACAGTTTCCTGACGGCTTCCTGAGCGTCTTTTGAGTAAACGTCAGCGCCTATTGTATCCGCAAAACTTTGCGTCACCACCGCTCCGCCTACCGCAACTATGATTTCAGGATATTTTTCTTTAATCTGCTTTACCGTATCCGCCATATTGTCGAGAGTCGTAGTCATTAGCGCCGACAGCCCTACCACAGACGGATTGTGAGTTTTTATGTTTTGCTCTATTTGGTCAAAACCCACGTCTTTTCCCAAGTCGATGATTTTGTAACCATAATTTGAAAGCACCGCTTTGACGATGTTTTTTCCTATATCGTGAACGTCCCCTTTGACTGTCGCCAAAAGCATAGTAGCCTTGTATGCGCTTACGCCCGACATATAGTTTGCCTTTATTTCGTCAAGCACCGCTTTTGCGCTTTCAGCCCCTGCGATAAGCTGAGGCAAAAAGGCTTTTCCTTCCTCATACTTTTGACCGAGGTCGTTGAGCGCCCTTATCACCTCGCCGTCTATTACCGACATAAAATTATCTTTGTTTACGTCGCGTTTTGCCAAAGCAAGGCTTTCGCCTTTTAACCCTTTAAGCACCGCGTCGTATATAGTCAGCTCGGCGGAGGAAACTGCTTCCTCTTTTATGCCTGCCACCTTTTCGATATATTTTTTGCAGCCTTTGTCCTTTCCCAACAACGCGTCTTTTGCAAAAGGGTTTTCGGCAGGTTTAAGCGAAGGATTAATGATTACCGCGGTGAGTCCGTCGTCTGTCATCATTTTGTAAAAGGTGCCGTTTATGATACTGCGGTTAGGAAGTCCGAATGAAACGTTTGACAGTCCCAAAACCGTTTTTACGCCCAATTTGTTCAGTTCCCTCACTGTTTCGGCGGTAACGTTTGCATTGTTGTCGTCGACGCTTATCGACATTGTCAAGGCGTCAAACAAAAGTTTTTCCTTTTTTATGCCGTATTTTTGGGCTTCAAGTATAATTCTTTTTGCTATTTCCAGCCTGCCCTCTACGGTTGACGGAATTCCATTTTCGTCAAGGCAAAGACCTATTACGTATGCACCGTATTTTTTTGCAAGAGGGAAAACACCCTCCATACTTTTTTGCTCGCCGTTTACAGAGTTGATGAGCGCCACTCCGTTTGTGACTCTCAACGCCCTTTCCAAAGCGGACAGCCTGCCAGTATCGACGCAAAGAGGCAAATCGCTTACTGCCTGCACCGAAACCACCGCCTTTTCAAGGGCAGCTGCCTCGTCAATTCCTCCGAGTCCAACGTTTATGTCAAGCACCTGCGCTCCTGCTTCCGTTTGCTCCGAAGCGAGAGAAACTATATAATCGAAATCGTTTTCGACAAGAGCCTGTTTGAGGCGAGGTTTGCCTGTAGGATTTATCCTTTCGCCTATTACCACGGTAGGCAAAAAGTCCACCGTTTTTGAGGCACTGCAAATTCCCTCAACCTCGTTGTCAAAAATTTTGAAAGGTATGTTTTGGGTAAGTTTTACAGTCTTTTCGATGTATTTTTCGTTTGTACCGCAGCAGCCGCCAAGCATCGAAATACCCAGTTCCGCAATTTTTGCGATATGACACGAAAAAGCCTCAGCATCCATGTCGTAGCAAGTTTTTCCCTCTTTGATGTAAGGCATGCCTGCGTTAGGTTTGACAAAAACAGGTACAGCGGCATACTTTACGATTTCCTTAGCGTTGTCGTACATCATGTCGGGACCTATTCCGCAGTTGAAGCCCAAAGCGTCAACTCCAAGCCCCTGCGCCGTCAACACAAATGATTTTATTCCGACACCTGTGTAAGTCCTTTGATTTTG
The DNA here is from genome assembly GCA_944336125.1 of uncultured Clostridia bacterium. Taxonomy (GTDB): domain Bacteria; phylum Bacillota; class Clostridia; order Christensenellales; family CAG-314; genus Heteroclostridium. The sequence goes on from CALVLA010000012.1 coordinate 7,978, forward strand.
TTCAAAAGACATGCTGCTCCAAACTGGAAGCGTTGTGTTTTCCTTAAACGCCAAAATCGCGGCGCGAAGCTCCGCCAAGTCAGTCATTGTTTCAAGCACGACAACATCGACGTCGGTGTTTTGTACGATTTCGGCCTGTTCCTTAAAGTACTCGTAAGCATCGTTGAAAGAAAGGTCGCCGAAAGGATAAAGCAGTTCTCCCAAAGGTCCGCACGAATACCCTACGTACTTGTCTTCCCCTGCGGCTTTTCTGGCGGTTTCCACGGCACTTTCGATGACGGTTTTCAAGTCGGCATTTGTGAGTTTAAGCCTGTTGGCACCGAAGGTGTTCGTATAAACTATGTCGCTGCCGTTGTTGATATATCTTTTGTGAATAGTCTGTATAACGTCGGGATGACTGACGTTCAAAAGTTCCGCTCCGTTTGTGGAGTAGTTCATGGCAATGAGAGAACTTCCCATTCCTCCGTCAAGGTAAAACCTACCTTCCCTTATACGCTGACTTATGTTTTTTCGCATATTACCTCTTAAAATCGCAGAAAGCGCAGCAGCTTTGACATTTATTTTTCAAAACCGAAATTTCTTCCGCAGTAACTTTGTCGTCAAAAGGAGCAAGACCCATAACCGCAGTTACCGTTTTGTTGGGGAACATCATATTGTTTTCGTTGAGTTTTACGCCGAGTATTTTTTGCGCGTTCAACAAATCAAGAATGTCCTTTTGACTTTTTATGGAAAAATCGCCGTAACCGCAGCTTATTCTTCTCGTGGCTTTTTTGTTTTTCGAAATTCCCTTTTTGACGACGGCTTCGTCTATTTCGTCACAGTATGCTTCAATCATTGTGGTAAGCACGCTGTCGCAAACAATACCGTCCACCGTGCTTTTTGCGAAACACTGCTTCAAAAGCGTTTCAGACTGCAACGTCAAAGTGGCTGCAAAAACGTAAACTTCGTCGCAGCCCTCAAAAGTTTTTTTGACAAGGTTTCCCTCAAAGGAAACGTCTGTGCCTTTCAACACAATTCCGTTTTGAGTATGCTCTATTTCAAAACTGTTTATCACGCTTTTAGGGCAAAGAGTTTCGAGAGCCTTTTGACTTAGTTTTTCGATTAACTCGTCAATGTCACCGCAGTCTCCCCCGTGAAGCCTCAAATAGCGTTTGACTTCGTTTTTGTCGATAAACAAAACACACCTCACAAAATGTTTTTTATGTTGTTGAATATGTCGGTAGCGGTTTTTGGCTTGTTCATCGAGTAAAGATGAATGCCGTCCGCTCCGTTTGCCACAAGATCGGTAATTTGATCCACCGCGTAATTTATGCCCGCCTGATAAAGCGCTTCGGGATTGTTTTCGAATTTTGCCACCGCTTTCGTAATTTTTGCCGGAAGTTTAGCACCCGAAAGCGACACTATACGATAAATTTGCTTTGCGTTGGTAACCGGCATTATGCCCGCGCTTATTTGAGCGTCGATTCCCGCTTTTTTAAACTCCTCCGCCATGCGGTAAAAATCGTCGTTATCGAAAAACAGCTGCGAAACAAACCTTTTTACCCCAAGGTCGTATTTTCTTTTTGCCACTTCGACGTCAAACGCGAAGTCGGGACTTTCTGTATGACCCTCTGGATAGCAAGCCGCGCTGACCTCAAATCCTCCGAAGTCGTTGATAAACTCAATAAGGTCCGTCGCGTGTTTAAAATCGCCGAGGCTTTCGCCCTGCGGCAAATCTCCGCGAAGTGCCAAAATATTTTTTACTCCGAGAGACTGCAACCTTGCGAGAATATTGCCTATGTTGTCCTTTGTAGCCCCCACGCAGGTAAGGTGCGCGACGCTAGGTATGTTGAGTCGGGTTGAAATGTAACTGCTTATTTCGGCGGTAAGCCCCTGACTGGAGCCGCCTGCGCCGTATGTTACGCTGATGAAGTCAGGCTTAATCAAAGCGAACTGACCCAGCGAATTGTAAATTTCCTCAACCGCCACGCTGTCCTTTGGCGGAAAAACTTCAAGTGAAAACATAGTTTTTTTCATAAAAACACCTTAAAATCCAAAAATATGATAGGGATATAATAAAATAATTTTTAAAATAAGTAAAGAAATAGTCAAAAAAAAATTAGTATGCTATAATTCAAATACTATACACAAACGGAGAACACATTGATGAAAGCGATTATTTCGGTAATTGGCGAAGACAGACTCGGCGTTATCGCGAAAGTAAGCACAAAACTGTTTGAACTCAACATCAACATCGAGGACATTTCGCAGACAATCATGCAAAACTACTTTACCATGATTATGATGGTAGATACGTCCAAAAGCACGCTGGGCTTTTCGGAAATGGCTGATGAAATGAAAAAACTCGGCGAAGAAATCGGGATGGAAATCAGAATGCAAAGCGAAAGCATATTTAACGCGATGCACAAAATCTGAGGTGAAAGATGCTGTCAAAAGACGAAATTTTAGAAACCATAAGCATGATAAACTCGCAGCACCTTGACGTCAGGACCATTACGATGGGCATATCGCTTTTGGATTGCATCGGCAATACCGTAAGCGAAACCTGCGAGCGTGTTTATGAAAAAATCACAACCAAGGCGAAAAACCTTGTAAAAGTAGGAAACGACATTCAGGACGAATTCGGAGTTCCTATCGTAAACAAACGTATAAGCGTAACCCCGGTAAGCCTTATTACGGCAAAAACAGGCGGAAGCATAGAAGTGGCAAAAACACTCGACAAATGCGCAGAGGAAGTCGGAGTTGACTTTATCGGCGGATATTCGGCACTTGTGCAAAAGGGCATGACTGATTTCGAAAAGGAATTTTTGCTTACCATTCCCGAAGCGCTTGCATGCACGGGCAAACTCTGCTCGTCGGTAAACGTAGCCTCCACAAAAACCGGCATAAACATGGACGCAGTCAAAATGATGGGCAAAATCATCAAGGAAATTTCCTATCTCACACGCGACCAGGGAAGCATAGGCTGCGCGAAATTCGTGGTATTTGCAAATGCGGTTGAGGACAATCCGTTTATGGCGGGCGCGTTTCACGGCGTAGGCGAAGCCGATACGGTAATTAACGTCGGCGTAAGCGGACCGGGCGTAGTAAAAGTCGCCTTGGAACAAGTTAAAGACGGCGACCTTACGGTAGTAGCCGAAACAGTCAAAAAAGTCGCTTACAAAATCACACGCGTCGGACAGATGGTAGCGCAGGAAGCAAGCAAACGTCTTAACGCAAACTTCGGCATCATTGACCTTTCCCTTGCCCCTACCCCTGTTATGGGCGACAGCGTAGGACATATTCTCGAAGAAATGGGTCTTGACTGCGTGGGAGCGTACGGTACGACCGCTTGCCTTGCGCTTTTAAACGACGCCGTCAAAAAAGGCGGAATCATGGCAAGCTCGCATGTAGGCGGTTTGAGCGGCGCGTTTATTCCTGTAAGCGAAGACATAGGAATGATAAACGCGGTAAACAAAGGATGCCTCAAGCTTGAAAAACTCGAAGCCATGACCGCAATATGCTCGGTAGGTCTTGACATGGTAGCGGTAGGCGGCGACACTCCTGCAGACGTTTTGTCAGCCATGATAGCAGACGAATGCGCAATAGGCGTTGTCAACAACAAAACCACGGCAGTAAGGGTTATACCTGTTTACGGCAAAAACAGCGGCAGCGTAAACTTCGGCGGACTTTTGGGTACGGCTCCTATCATGCCGATAAATACGACATCCCCTTCGCGTTTTATCGAAAGAGGCGGACGAATTCCTGCTCCTGTTTGGGCAAACAAAAACTAAAAACAAAAGACGCTTTAAAAAGCGTCTTTTTTTATGCCTTTTTTATTACTTTGCAAGGGTTGCCCACGGCGATACTGTCAGGCGGTATATATTTCGTGACAACGCTGCCGGCACCGATAACGCTGTTTTGCCCTATCGTAACTCCGGCAAGTATTACTACGCTACCCCCTATCCAAACGTTGTCGCAAATTGTCACGGGTTTTGCAAACTCCTGTTTGTCAAGCCGCAGTTTTTTGTCGGTAGGATGCGTCGCGGCATAAATTCCGCAATTAGGCCCTATAAGGACGTTTTTTCCTATTGTTACCTCACAACAGTCAAGCACCGTACAGTTGTAGTTTATGAAAGTGTGGTCGCCTATAGAGATATTGTAGCCGTAATCGCACCTGAAAGGAAGCTCGACCGTAACACCTTGTCCTTTGTGTTTCAAAAGCTTTTTTAAAATTTCTTCTTTTGCTTTTGTTTCTTTTGGAGGCAGGTTATTAAGCTCAAAGCACAGTTGTTTAGCCTCCTGCCTTTCCTTCAAAAGCTCGTCTTCCTCGGAAAAATAAAGTTGTCCCGCCAGCATTTTTTGTTTTTCTGTCATTATTTAACAACTCCGAACATTTCTTCTCTTTCCCTGAACACGCGCCTGAAACAATGAATCATAATGAAGAAGAAAATAATTACCGTAACTACTTCCGCAAGAGGGAAAGCCCACCAAACGCCGTTGACTCCGATAATGCTGTTCATAATGAGAGCAATAGGCACAAGCAAAATCAACTGTCTGCACAACGACATCAAAAGCGAATAAAGACCGTTTCCGACAGATTGGAAAATAGTAGTCACGGTAATACCGCATGCGGCAGGTATGAAGCACCAACTTATGATTTGCAAAGCGTTTACGGTAAACGGAGCCATCTCGTCGCTGGTGTTGAAAATTTTAATGATATAAGGCGAACCGAACTGAATAATAACCATACCAACAATCATAATTATGATAGCGGTAGTCATAGCAAGGCGCACCGTATGCTTAAACCTTGCGCGCTGGTTACATCCGAAGTTGTAGCCTAAAATAGGCAAAGCGCCCTGTGTAAGGCCGAAAACCGGCATAAACACAAATGATTGCAGCTTGAAGTAAATTCCCAAAGTATCAACCGCATAAGCATAGCCCGCAATAATACCGTTGAGGATGGAAACCGTCACCGAAGTAATGGCGTTCATAACCATTGCCGGAAGGCCTACCCTGCAAATTTCCCCTATTACTCTTTTGTCTGGTCTGAAACCTTTGAGAGAAATGCTTACGTCCTGTTTTCTTTTGATAAAAACGGTAACAACAAAAGTCATCGCAAGAGCCTGACCGATAATGGTGGCAATCGCAGCGCCTGCAACACCCATTTCAGGTACTATCTGCATTCCGTTGATATTAAGTCCGTTGATAAAAAGCGGGTCGAGAACGGTATTTGTAATAGCGCCGATAAGCTGCGACGTCATAGGAACTTTCATGTTGCCGGTAGACTGCAAAATACGCGAGCAAGTCATTTCGACAAGACTGAAAATGCAAAGTCCAATATAAATGTTAAGATATACGGTGCCTTGATCCAAAATTCTGTCGTCGCTTACGAAAATACTCAAAAACAGCCGTGAACAAGTAAAGGTCAAGGCAATGAAAAACAAATACACGCAGCCCGCCAAAAACAATGCGTTACGCGCGATTTTGTTTGCTCCTTCCCTGTCGCCTTCCCCTAGTTTTTTGGCTATCTGCGCGTTTGCGCCGACGCCGATACCGATACCGAAGGAAATGACAAGCATAACCATCGGAAAAGAAAGGTTGACCGCAGTAAAGCCTATGTCGCTGTACTGCGAAACGAAAATAGAGTCTACTACGTTGTACAACGCCTGCACAAGCATGCTTATCATCGCAGGAAGCGACATGTTAAAAAGCAGCTTTCCGACAGGCATCGTCCCCATTTTGTCGGATTTTAATTTCATTTGTTGATCTTTTTCCATACTTCACCTAAAAAACAATGCAGAGATATTTTGCAATGAAAAAAAATTAAAGTCAAACAAAAAACAAAAATAAAATAAAATTTTTAATATCACTTTTGAAATTCATAAAACGTATTGAATTAAAAAATCAGTTGCAGTATAATGTTACTAATAAAAGACGGAGGTAAACTTATGGCTAAGTCTAAAAAAGCTCAAGGCAGTGTTATATTTTCTATTTTGATATTGGCCTTTGCCGTTGTAGCGATTGTAGGTTTGTTTTTGGATTACGTCGGCACAAGTGTTTCCGGCTCAATCGGCGACTGGGGCGGAAGCAGCGAAGTCGGATACATCAAGCTTTTTGACATGGAAGAAACTTGGGGTACCATTTCAATCATCGCAGGCGTAGCGGCAGCAGCGCTGTGTGCGCTTACCGCAATCGTAGGTTTTTTGAAATCATTCGGAGTAATGAATACCGGAAACGTCGGAAAACTGTTTGGACTTCTTTCTTTGGTTTGCGGCATTTTCGCAATAGTCGCGGTATTTGTTTGGGGCGGACAATATTCCGACAGCATCGGAGGAGATTTCGCATCAATCACGGTTACTACCGCACCTGCAATCGGCGCATGGCTGGTTTGCGTAGGCTCGGTTCTCGGCGGAGCGCTTGGGGTAGCATCTAAATAAAAACCAAAAAGACCGACAAACGTCGGTCTTTTTTTATGCCCTTTTGTTTGCAAGCTCCCAAAGGTAAAAGGAAGCGATTGTTGCGTAAGGCGAAAATTTTTGTTTCATGTTCAAAAAATTTTGTTTTTTCACGACGTCGTCGCCGTAAAGAATTTTAAGTCCTTTTTTGATACCGAAATCACCGAAACTCAAAATATCTTTTCTTTCAAAACAAAAAATCAAAGTCATCTCTGCCGTCCACTTCCCCACTCCTTTGAGAGAAGTAAGCTGCTTAATCGCCTCATCGTCAGAAAGATTTTTCAAGTCTTCCAAACATATTTCCCCTTTTGTTTCCTTTTTGGCAAGGTCAAAAATATTTTGAGCCTTCATAAGGGACATTCCGCATGAAGCTATTTTTTCAGCCGTCAAGGCTGAAATTTTTTCGGGAGTAATTTCACCTGCCAAAGTTTTAAGCCTGTTAAAAATTGTTTCAAGAGCCTTGTTTGAAATTTGCTGACCCGCAATCGAATAAACGAGAGAACAAAAAACATCCTCATGCACAGCTCTGTAAATATGCGGAGTATTTTCAATAAGCTCCTTCATTTTTTCGTCGCTGTTTTTCAAAAAATCCGTTTCCTCTTTTCCGTACTCAAAAAACTTTTCACCCATAAAAAAATTATAGCATAAAATGAACTTTAATTGTGTTTGACTTTTGAATATTACTAATATATCATAAAAAAGCATTTGATTTTTACGGAGAATATATGGAAATTTTGATTGTAATGTGTCTGGGTATTTTGCTGGGAATTACGATTTTTCCCGAAAAATGGCAAAAATACGCCGGCATGCTTCAATTTATGTTTGCCGCACTGTTGATTTTTACCATGGGGCTAACGCTTGGACTCAGAGAAAACTTTTTGCAGGAACTAGGACAAATAGGATTTGACAGCCTTGTTTTCGCAGTCCTCCCTATTGCTGCTTCCACCATATTGGTTTATTTCCTCAGCCGCAGGTTTTTGTCAAACGCAAAATGCGGCGAAACTACGGAGGGAAACCCGCAGCAAAAAACGCCTCGCGGCGAAATTTTCGTAATCCTGCTTGCCGCAGTATCATTGACTCTTGGCGCGGTTTTCTCACTTTACGTGTTTGATGAACAAACTTCAAAAACTCTTTCTGACTTTTCCACCATTGCTTTGTATCTACTTATGTTCTGCGCAGGAATAAGCATAGGCGGAAACAAAAAAGTCTTTTCACAAGTAGCGAGCCACAAGTTTAAAATACTTATCATCCCCATCGCAATTACCGTTGCGTCTGTTGCTTCAGGGCTTATCGTTCCGCTGTTTATGAACTATGACATAAAAAGCAGCGTCGCCATTACTTCGGGTATGGGTTGGTACAGTCTTTCGGGAATTATGCTTACAGAGCTCGCCGGAGCAAAAATCGGAACCATCGCCTTTTTAAGCAATTTGTTCCGCGAGATACTTTCATTTGTTTTGATACCTTTTATCGCAAAGCATCTCAACATGTTCACGGCAATCGCCCCTGCGGGAGCCACCAGCGAAGACTCGACTCTCCCCGTACTTATAAAATACACCAATGAGGAAGTTACCGTAATCGCGGTGGTAAACGGCGTAATTTGTTCGCTTGTCGTTCCTATAATTTTAAATTTACTTTACATCTGACAGAGGCTTTGCCTCTGTTTTTTTCCCCATTTCCAAAAGTCTTTCTCCGGAAATTCTGTATACCGTCCAGTCGCTCATGGGCTCTGCCCCCATCGACAAATAAAAATCTATGCTCTTTTTGTTCCAGTCAAGGCACCACCACTCAAGCCTGCCGCATCCTCGTTCTACTGCAATTTGGGCAAGTTTTGTGAGCAATGCTTTTCCGTAACCTTTTCCCCTTGCCGTTTCAGAAACATACAAATCTTCAAGATAAATTCCCGCGCGTCCCAAAAAGGTCGAAAAATTGTGAAAAAACAACGCAAATCCTTTTTCCACGCCGTCTTCCAGCAAAAACAAAACTTCCGCCTTGTTTTTGTCAAAAATCCACGTTTCCAACGTCTGCTCGTCGGCAACTACTTCATGCGAAAGTTTTTCGTATTCCGCAAGCTCCTTGATGAAACGCAAAATCAGTGAAGTATCTTTTCTTTCGGCAAATCTGAAAGCAACTTTGTTTTTGTTTGGCATGATTACCTCCGTTTGACTATATAATATCAAAAAATTTTTACGTTAGCTTGCAATTTAAACAGTTACTTCAAATTTTTTGTTTTTAATGATACAATTTGTTTATGAAAAAAGTCGTTTTGTGCATAGCCGTTTTTGCGGTTGCGGTTACCGTCGGTATCACGGCAAATATAATTTTAAAAAATGCCGGCCGCCCCGAAAACTTAAACCTTGACGGAAACGTCGGAGTTTGGTGGTGGGACAACAGAATCGATGAAACTTACCTTGACTTCGCGAAAAAAAACGGAGTAAACGAAATTTACTACTACACCTCCTCCTTCGGGGAAAAAACGTCTGATTTTATTGAAAAAGCAAATGTAAGGCAAATGAAAGTTTTTTGGCTGTCGGGTGAATATCAGTGGATTGAGGACAGCTCCCCTCTTCACGAAAAAATTTCCGAATACATGGTTTTTCAGCAAGAAAGTTCCTTTAAGTTTGACGGAATTCACCTTGACATAGAGCCCCATCAACATCCCGACTTCGAAAAACAACGAACAAAATTAATAACGAACTTTATTTCGTTGACGGCGGAGCTTAAAAACTCATATCCGAATTTGTACGTTGAATACGACATACCTTTTTGGTTGCACGACGAAATACAATTTGACGGAGAAACAAAACTCGCTTACCAATTTGTAATAGACAACGCAAGCAGAGTTACGGTAATGAGCTACCGCGACGATTACCAAAAAATTTGCGACATCGCAAAAGAGGAAAAGGAATACGCTTTGACAAAAGGAAAAGCAATAAACTACGGAGTGGAAACAGGTGTCAACGACGACAATATAGTTACATTTCAGGAGGAAGGCCTTAAATATATGTACCAACAGCTTCGTCTTTTAAAAAACTCCATACCACAAGATTGCGGTATAGCAATTCACCACATAAAATCCTGGCGTGAAATGAAAAACTGAAATTACAAAAAAAACAACCCTGAAAACAAAAGTGTTTCAGGGTTGTTTTGTGGCGGATGGAAAGGGATTTGAACCCTTGGTACGCTATTAACGTACACACGATTTCCAATCGTGCGCCTTAGACCAACTCAGCCATCCATCCGTGCCTAAACATTATATATGCAAAACAAAATTTTTGCAAATAAAAACTCCCCTTTTTTGGGGAGTTTTTTAAAGATTCTCAGAAATTTCCTCAATTTTTTTACGCATGAAGTGTCTTTCGTTAGGAATACACCCTTCGGCAGGATAGCCGGTAGGCAAAAATGCCACAGGCGCGATGTTTTCCGGCAGTTCGAAAACCTGCCTTGTCGTTTCGGGATCAAACAAGCCAACCCAAGTAGTGCCAAGTCCGATGTTTGTTGCTTCGAGCATCATTTGCGTAGTCACTATGCTGGCGTCGATAGGACCGAAGTCTCTGCCGTCAAAACGGCTTTTCCAGCTCACGCTGCTGTCAAAGCAAATCAAAAACACGAGCGGAGCGTCAAAATGGCAAACCGTGCATTTTTTTACCTTCTCCAATCCCTCACGACTTTCAATTACAAAAATCTTTTGCGGCTGATTGTTTTTGGCAGTCGGAGCCAATGCTGCGGCATGCAAAATTTTTTCAACTTTTTCTCTCTCAACTTTTTTTTCGGAAAAACTTCTTACGGAATATCTTTCGCTCAAAACTTTTTCAAATTCCATAAAATCACCTCTATATTATTTTACCACCTCTGTCAATACCAAAAAAGCAAAAAACAAAAAACAATCATATGATAAAAAAGGCAATAAATAATATGCAAACAAACCTGATAATATTTTTTGAAACGGTGCTGATTTGTGCCACTTTATCTACCGACTGTCTGGCGTGCGGACTTGCGTACGGTACTTCAAAAATCAAAATTCCGTTAAAATCGGCACTTACCGTAAGCCTGATATGCGCGCTGTCCCCTTGCATATCACTGCTTTTGGGAAAAATCATACTGCCCTTTTTGTCCGAAATCACCGCAAAATACATATCATGCGGATTGCTTTTGATGATAGGAACCTTCAAGCTGTTCGAGCAGTTGATAAAACTTTTTCTTTCCAAAAAAGATGAAATAAAGTTAAAGCTGTTTAACTTCAATCTGATTTTGAAAATTTACAAAAACGACACCGAAGCAGACTTAAACAAAGATAAAGTTCTTTCGGCAAAGGAAGCTATAAGCCTTGCCGCAGCCCTTTCGGTAGACGGAATTGCCGTCGGTTTTTCCGCAGGTTTCGGCGGAACAAACGGCTTGGTTATGGCTGCGGTGTTGTTTTCGATGTCAATGTTAAGCCTTTACGTAGGAACTTTGATAGGAAAAAAGCTAATTCAAAAAACAAAATTAAATTTGTCATGGCTAAGCGGTGTCGTACTTATAGTCATCGCACTGACAAAGCTTTTTTAATCTCTGCCAATCTCGACAAAGTGTAAAGCATTGCAAAGCCGCCAAATAAAATTTTAAATTTTCAAAAATTACTCGCAAAAAAAGGACGCATTAAGCGTCCTTTTTGTTGGTCGAGGCGACAGGATTTGAACCTGCGGCCTCTGCGTCCCGAACGCAGCGCTCTACCAAGCTAAGCCACGCCTCGAAAACCACAGTAAAATTATAGCTACAAATTCAAAAAAAGCAAATGAATTTTGTTATTTTATCAAAAGAAATCTGCCGATAAACGGCAATGCCAGCATTTGATCGTTGCAAACGTGCAGTATGCCCAAAATGGTATATGCCAACAAACAAAGGTTTGCTATCGTATAAATAGCGTTCATTACTACTCCCGACAATATCAAGTCGATAATTACCAACACCGCATTTACTATAGCACTGGTAATCAAAAGAATTAAACCTTGATTGGCATGAAATTTTGCTCTCGGGTCATCGCCGCAAAACACCAACGGAATAAAAAACAAAATGTAAAAATACGCTAACGAACAGCACAATTTTACTTTTGATTCGTTGTCGATAGGATTTTTTTCGTTTTTGATTTCTTCCTCTTTTTTTTCTTCTTGATTTGTGTTTTTTTCTTCTGACATAACTACCTCACTTTTATGATATGCCGTTAATTGCTATCCTGCTTATCCTCTTGTTGTTCGTCTGTTGCTTCGTTGTTGACAAAAAGATTTTTAATCAAATCGTTATAAATTTCGTGCATCTTAGGTTTTTTGTCTTTTTCCTTATTTGCACTCAAAAAATCGCTGACTTTTTGTGACAAAGGTTTGTCCGACTTAAAAGGAAACAGAAACGAAGTTTTGAAATTCTTTTTAATTGCTTCAAGTCTTATATGAAGTTTAAACTGTTCGTACTTGACAACCGCATGTACGTCTTTTGCGATTTTTCGTATTTTGAGAGAAATTCGAAAACTCTGCCAAACGTCAATGATAAACACTCCGCTTAAAACGCCCAATACAAAAGCAGGCGCATCGGTATCGGAAAACCATTGCAAAGAGTTTTCAAGAAGCGGAAAAATCAAAAATAAAAATCCGATGCCTAAAATTGCCCAAATAAGCGAAAACAGCGGACAAATAAGCCCTTGAACGTTGAATTTACGCGAAGAATAGTCCCAAAGCCTTACTTCCATTACTTTAAGGAAAAACAGTCCCGTAAGATATTCCGTCAACGTCATCAAAACTGCAATCAGCAAAATTTTTACCCATACCGGAGCAGACATACTGCACACGGCAAAAAGCACCACCGTACCCGTTCCGTAAAGAGGCAGATAAGGTCCGCTTAAAAATCCGGGGTTTATCCATTTTTTAGCCGAAACAAACCGGCGGAAAAACAATTCGATAATCCACCCTAAAAATGCTCCGGCAAAAAACAAAAACAAGTATTGATAAAACACAGCCATATTATTTTTCCGCCTTTTTTGACGGTCCGTCGGAATACTTTACCGACATCTCTTCCATACGTTGATAAAGCAAAGAAGCAACTCTTCTTTTTTCTTCCGCCTTAGGCAAAGAAGCGTCAAATTTCACTCCGTCGCCGATAAAAATTCTTTTCTTTTTTTTGCTGATATAAACAGGGAAAAACGTTGTGGATTTTCCCGTTTTTTTGTAATATGCGTTGCCAATTTCCGTAAAACCGGAATAAAATTTGTCCACGCCGCCTTGACTGTAATTTGCCTCAGGTTTTTCAGGGAAAAGCATAATGTTGTCCCCTTGTTCCATAGCTTCAACCGTCATATTTATAGTTTTTATGACTTCACGCAAATTGCCCCTGTAAACAGGTATAGGTCTTACGCCGTGCATTATATAAATGACAAGTTTTTTTACTCTTTTAGGAATATGTTTTCTTATGCAGCTTGGAATAACATGACAAGCATTGTCAACGCCTTCCTTCATGTGCGCCTCAACGAGATTTTCGTCAACCATGTCCACTATTGTCCAAGGTCTGAAAGAAACAGGCATACGCAAAACTGACACAACAGGCCCGTAAATTTCATAGTGGTTTCCGACAAAAATTACAGGTTCCTTGAGGTTTTTTATTTTTTCCTTGCCGACACATTTGCACGGAAAGAAAGGACGCACCAGAAAAATAAGGAATTTAAGTCCCGCTTTATTTTTGCCGTACATAAGATAGTGTTCGAGCCACTGCGAAAGCATATAGGTATCTTCTTCGTTTTCGTCCATCGAACGGTAAAGCTGAATTTTTTCGATGCTTTTTTTGTCCAACGGCTGTTTCATAGAGTAAATGCAAGCAATAAGCAAAAACACAGCAGGCAAAGTAAACAACACGTATGAAAACAGATTTTTGACGGTAAGCAGGAAATAAAACACAACTACGAGAACAAGGGTGATTATTTCGGAAAACAGCTGCACTTTTGTTTCGCAGTATCTGTTAAGTCTGGAAACGTTTTTAACGTTTATTTCCGAAAAAAACGGTAATGCGAATTTAACCTCGGTATTAAGCACCTGAAGCGAAGCAAACATAAATGATATACCTACGCAGCTTAATGCATAATTTAAGGAAATATTCAAAATTTTTAAATCGGAAACAGCTGCCGCAAGCGCCCAAAACAAAACACCGAAAACAAAAAGCGATGATTGGTCAAATTTTCGAATCAGTCTTTTTGCAATGAGATAATAAACTGCCACCGAAAGTAAAATCAAAGCCGAAAACACAAAAACAAGCGTCCACAATGCCTCATAAAGCGGCAAAGTTTCGTCAAGCAAAATCATATTGAACAAAAACAGAACGGCAAGAGCAAGCCCCATTTTTGCGAAAAGCTGTGTTTTAAGAAAAATACTGAGGGAATTTATTTTCGAAGCCGCAATAATATCCTGTTTCAAAAAAGAGCGCTGCGCCAAAAGAATGACAAAATTTATCACTATAAAAACGGCAAGACAAATACAGACTCCCGCATACGGCGAAAAGCCGGATAATCTTGTAAAATATGCCGTTAAAATCAATGCAAACGCTGTCAAAAAGATTTGCAAACTAACTTTTTTGGTCAATCTTCACCTCTTAAAAAGAAGTTTATCAAATAAAAAGAAAATATGCAACACAAAAAAGACGCGGCGTCCCGCGTCCTTTTTAATCGTCATCGTCGTCGCGATGATGGGACTTAAACGACTCAAGCCAATCTTCAAACATGTCGGCAAATTCCTCGTCGGCATCTTCCTCGATGTCTTTCAACAGTTCGTCTATTTCTTCCAGATACTCATTAAAATCGTCAGCAGAAATCCCGTCGTTTTCGTCGAAATATTCAATATAAAGGTCATCGTCGAGTACAGAGTATTTATCGTTGAATTCTTTAATTTTTTCGTTAAGTTGGGCAACGGAAAAACCGTCTTGGCTTACAAATTGCTTTAAACTTTCGACATCCCCTTTGTACTGCCCCAACAATTCTTTCACTTTTTCGACAAACTGAGCGTATTCGGTTTTGTATTCGTTTAAAATCAAGGTTTCAAAGTCTCCGATTTCGTTTTCGTCGTAGTCTTCGAGTATTTCACACAAATCCTCAGGCGATTTTTTCAAAAGCGATTCAAGCGTCCAAGCAGGCGAAATTTTCAAAATTTCATTGATAAGGCTCATGGTTCCCGCGGAAACCCCATATTTTTTTGCCTGTTCGAAAGTCGATTGATCGACAAAAGAATTTACTTTAAAGTTGGCATTTTCAAGAGCCTGCGAAATGGAGTTTTTAACTTCCTCCTCGTCGTTTCCCGCCACATAAAGTCCTATGCCGTTTTGTGTGAGAAAACTGCTTTTTTGCGCAGTATTGGCAACAAGCAAACCTGCCTCATCGGCATTCATTCCGATAAGATTAATGTTTAGTAAAAGAAGCACCGCATCCTTGTTGAGAGCTTTTACTTGCGTCACCTTTCCGTTTTCCACTTTAAGTTCCACCGAAGGATTTATTTGCATACACACGGTAGTATAGTCATAAACAGAAGGCGTATTGTTTTTTTTCAATACGAAAGGAAGGACAACGGCAAGGCACAACGCCAATGATACGGCAGCGGCACAAACACGCATATAAACTGGGAAACGTTTTTTTGTTTTTGAGCTTGATGCCGAAAAGCCTTGATTTTGGCTCTCACTTAAAACCTTGTCAAAAACGTCAGGGGTATCAAAATCAGATTCACGCTTTATTTCACGTTTGATTTGAAATTTTTTCATTGTCCCCTCCTTTTTACTTTTTTATCACTCAACAAAGTTTTTAAAGTATCCAGTGCCTTGTTGTATTTCCATGTTACGGTAGGCACCGGCATATCCATAATTTCGGCAACTTCGCGTCTTTTATAACCCTGCGCCGTAATAAGCATCAAAATGACAAATTCGTCTTGCGGCAGATTTTTGTGTGCCATGTCTATAAGCAGACCGTAATCATCGGTGTGAGTAACCCCAAGCTGCGCCGAATCAAAAAACTCGTCGACGTTTACGGTGTTTTTTTTGTCACGCGCCATGTTAAGCGACGTATTCTTGGCGATGACGGCAATCCATGCCTTAACGCTTGTGCCGTAAGAATAAGAGGCGGCGTTTTTAATCACTTTAAGGTAAGTGGTCTGCATAGCGTCTTCGGCGGCAGATTTGTCGCATAAAATCGAATAAGCAATGTAATACACGCTTTTTTTCGTTTCGTTGTAAATAACTTCAAAAGCGGACATATCGCCTGATGCCAAAGCCCGCATCTGCCTGTCAAGTTTCAACCGCTTGCCTCCCCGTATATTTTTGACAATTATACAAAAATAAAATTAAGCGGTCAACAGAGTCAGGAAGCCGGCATTTTGCCGGCTTCAAAAACTTTAATTTCCAAACACGCCAAATTCGAAGTAATCATTTCCTTCAAAAACGTATCTGTAAACGTCGTTTCCGTTGTTGTCCTTTGTTTTAATTACTTCAAACTCACCTTTTTTGCCGTCAATGGAATATTCTACTTCCAGCTTAATTTTGCCGTTTACCGTCTCGCGGGAAATTTCATAAACGCCTTTTTGCTCACCCGAAATAAACTCCACTTCGATGCCAGTTTCATCTTTTTGACCTTCGGATTCCTTTTCAAAATCAACGGCCGTTTGTTCGACGCATTTTCCGCCGGAATAAATGCTGTAAACGTATTCCTGTTCCGTTTCGCCGTCTTCCTTTTCAAATTCCTGCTCGACCATCACAAACGTCGACAAATCGTCTTCGCTAGGATATGCCGCGATTTTGATGCCCTGCGATGATTCGTCTTTTTCGTTTTCTTCCGAACGTTGACCCTTCATCACAAATTCAGCGTCGTCGGTGAGATAAACACCCTCAAGTTTAAATATCTTTTCTTCCTCATCATCGTCTGTTTCGGTTTTGACCAAAGTTTCGTTGTAATACATGATGTGTTCAACTACTTTCCCGTCAAAAGATTTGCCTTTGATGATAAGCTTTGTTTCGAATTGCGAGTACTTTTCGTCCCTGTTTTTTTCGGTTTCGGTAAATACCACGTCTTCGTCCAAAAGGCCGTCAATCATGTTTATGTACTGATTAAACCTTTCAAGCTGTTGCGACATCTGATTTTCGTCGTTTTGAATTTCCGACGAAATATCCGCAAGCTTTGTCAACGATTGAGCATCAATAGAACTTTGCAAAAGGCTAACCGTAGAAACAGCGCCCATTCCGTAAACGTCGTCAGTTTTTGTCAAAACGCCGCCAGGCGAACCGCATCCGCAAAAAGTAAATATAGAAACGCAAACTAACAATGCAGCCAAAAACATTTTTTTTATTTTCATAAAACAACCCTCCTTTTCGTCTGTTTGAAAGTAAAACACCTAAGCCTGATATTTTGTTGGTAAAAGTAAAAATTTTTTTAAAAAAATATTTTTTGTATAAACTTTAATTGTTTAATTGACTATCGTCTAAATAAGAATTATACTGGAAATGTGATATAAAGGCTTTATTTAAGCTGTGACGGGTTTAATCCCCTTTTCGATATATTATAACGCCGTATAAACGTTCAATAAATTGAATTTAGTAAAATATTTTACATAAGTCGTGAGGTTTTTTATGGATTTGCGAGTACAAAGGACAAGAAAAAGTATAGTTAATGCGTTTTTACAATTAAGAGCAAAGCAACCGCTTGAAAAAATCAGCGTTAAGGAGCTTTCCGACCTTGCTGTCATAAACAAGGCGACGTTTTACCTTTACTTTAAAGATATTTACGAATTGGCTGAAAGCCTCGAATATGAACTTATCGACACAGTACTCAAGGAAATGCCTGAAATCGATTTGTTTGCTTCAAATCCGTCCGAGTGTGTATTTAAAATTGCCGAATGCATAAAAGCAAAGGGAAAACTTTTTGAAGTGTTGTTTTCAAACGGCAGACAGGAAATTTTTATTTCCCAGCTTGAAAAAAAAGTAAAATCGGTTGTATATGAAAAAAATCCGGAACTCAGGAGCAATTTGAAATACGACCTTATGCTTACTGTTTTGATGCAAGGAGTGCTTAACGCGTTGTTCAGCAACGACTTTCAGCACAGACCCGAAGTAGTATCCTCCTTAGGCGAAATAGCCGACAGCATAGTAATAAATTGCAAATGAAATGCGCTGCCAAATGGCAGCGCATTTTTTTGAGTAAAAGCTCCCCTATTAAAAAAGACACGAGCAGGGCGAAAGCCTAAGTCGTGTCTTTTCATGGCGGAGACGGTGGGATTCGCAAGGAGCAAGGCGACGGAACAGTGAAGCCGTGCTGAGCGTCACGTCATTTCGCCTTCACATCGTCGGAGCAACAAAAAAGACACGAGCAGGGCATAGCCGGTATCGTGTCTTTTCATGGCAGAAGGCTACCTATTGCCTCATTTTACCCCTTTCTAATAGGTGTGCAACAACCATTTGTCTCATCTGCAAAACTCAGTACAAAAAAATAGGCGATTGCAGACCTATTTCTGCAATCGCCTTTCTGCTCTTATGCTCTTTTTATCGTTATGGTCTCCGTTATGCCACACTTGAAGTGGAAATCCAGAGTGTAATTGTTCCTTACCACAATTATGTCCACGAGTGACCTAAATTGCTCGGCGAGAGGATCAGGTCTTAACCATTTAGAAATCCCGCACGTCTCCAAGCATAATACCAATCCTTTGTCAGATATTTCATATTAGATCCCCATCGCCTTGCCGAAAAAGGTAAATAGATTATATCCCCCCTATCTACGGTTTTCATATTGAATACCTCGGTTGTCGGAAATAATTGTTATAACAATTTTGTGAGTTTGTGTCAAAGAGCAGTGAGCCATACCGTAGTAATATAGCAACGAAAAAACCAGCAAGCCTAAACTCGCTGGTTTCTTTGACTTGGACTCCAATATTGCATTCAAAACAGTGTCTCTCAAAACCTAACTTAGGATTATATTCTCAAAATTCCTAATATCGCCATTAAGCAATGAATCCAACGCTTGACTAAAATTATTCATAGTCTCTTGCAGGCCTTTGCTCATTTCATCTGCAGGGAACAATTCCCGGGAGAAAACAATGACACGCCGCCGTCTTTTTGTGAGTTTGGGCGTGCCGTTCTTGTCATACGTTACGTTGGTAAAATCGCTGTGTGCAATACTCTTGTTAAATATCTCCTCACACTCTTTATCGGCACGAGTGGATATTTTACAAGTCACACACACCCCGCTTGGCGCTCCGCACTCGAACTCATAAATTACCAAGCGTCCACCATCCCAAGGGCACTGACTGCTATTCGATTTGATTGCATCAACCCCTGGTGTCGTGCAAAGAACTTTATCTTCATGCCTTTCAACCCACGGGAAGTTATAATGTGACTTGAGGCGTTCACTTAAATAGAACGCATAATCCTTTGGCGAAGTTCGTAATAACTCTGGTCTGGGTTGACGCCCGTCATTCACAAATTCGATATTGAGCAAGTTCCGTTTTTGTTCATCCGTGATTTGTATTGACCATCTTTCAGATATAAACTCTAGAAGGCGCATACCTCTGTCATAAATACACTGTGCTGTCCAATCTCGGTTGTTCGCCACCTCAATCTCTGAATGCGAACCGTTCACATATCCTCGGCGTTTTTTATTTTTAGGATTCTTTTTTTCCTCGAAACTATCATTTTGTAAAGATGAATTAATACTCTGAGACAAGGGAAGCAAATTACCAAGAGAACCTGATAGTATATTGTTTTCTTCTTCTGTATAATCCCTGAATTGGTTTTCCCAATACCATTCGGTCGGGGTCTGCGGCAAAATGTGTTCAATGGACACTCTATCCTTTTCGCTGGTTGTAAAGAGCCGCCATGAAGTCATAATGCCGTCTCTCTGCAAACCTCTTTTCCCTGTAAGCATTGCCTCATACTCAAAAAAGAAATACCTCAATCCCCACCAAGAATAAAACCCACCTCCTGAATTGAACATTTTTTTGACTCTGGCGACGAAGGAATCAATAGCCGTTTTGTCATCGTCAACAAGTAAGTTCAGACTTTCTGTAATAGTAGCAATCGGCAATTCACCTCTTAAGAGTTGCCTCGACTTATTGTAGTAATCGCTACTCAAATAATTCGCCTGGTATCCTGCAAGACGGAAAAATACAAAAATAAACCGCTCGATGGCTTTATATAAGTTACATCTCTCCAAACTCGTCGTAGAGTCTTTTAAGGACATTGCCGCCACTACCAATGGTCTGAAGTATCCTATACCAATACGATTCAATCTGTCTATGTATGTCTTCTCGTCCTCAGTTGCCAAATAACCCTTATCATAAGGAAACCAACTATAATACCAGTATTCAGCAAAATGCTGAAGATTTTTTACATACCTATCAATCTCCATTGGTGTAACTACGGTTGCGGGAATATCCTCCTGCTCTTCCGTGGAATCATCAATTGTGTAGTCTGCCTCCTCATCCGACAATGGAGTGTCATGTTCCTCCTCTGTCGAAACGCTATGCTCGGAAAAAACATTCTTCGCCGAAAACCGCCTCAACAGAAAATGGATGTAATCATCGCCCCGTTTTCTTGAATAATGAAAATAAGTGATCCAATGGGCTCGTAAGAATTCATCATCCGACAAGGGTTCAACATTGCGCCCCAGTTGGTAGTATATTTCTTTCCAAGCCTCATTTATATCCTTTCTGATTCTTTCTCGATCGTCATCATCCAAACAGTCTTTATCAAACAACGTCGTTAAATAAATGAGTCTGTTTTTTAACAATTCCAGATTCGTTAGGCGTTTCCCTCGATTATTCATCGTTTCAAACGCCACATACACGTCATAGTCGCTGTCTATATCATGTATGTTAAACATGAGTTGTTGAGTCAGTTTGTGAAACAGTATTTCTACTTCTTCAAGGCCATATTTATCGTATAGAGCCTTGATATTTTCTCTAAAAAACTTTTTTGCATTAGCAAGATTTTTTGTGTAAAATGATTCTTCCACTGTTCCGCCGTTGGGCTCATCATATATTTTATGAATGAGAAATTTGGAACTCGGATTCCCCTCCTCGTATCCGAATAAAAACGTAGTTATAATATGATTCGGCGGTCTCTTCCTTGAAATATACTTTTCGCGGATCTCCTTAAGCGAACTGTCACAGAAATAAATTTCGTCCTCTGTTTTGCCTGAATGTAATTGGCTGATAAACATAAGGATTTCATGGACAAAAATTGAAAAGGTCGTCAGCCTTTGCTGCCCATCGACAATATGATAGAGTTTGTATCCTTTGTTTATCAGCCAACGGTCTTCATCGTATTCCGAACTTGTTGTATCTGCTTTCTTAATGGATAATAGCCCCGTATAATGATTTTTCCCCTGCGGGAGATTAATTAAATCCTCCCAAAAATCGACGAGTTGGTCTGTTCCCCAAGCATATCCTCGCTGATAGTCGGGAATACGGAAAATACGTTCATTGAAGATTTCTGAAAACGACTTCAATTCGTTCGGCATAATAAATTCCTATATTTACCTGTTAATAATACACCGTACAACGTATTTACTTTTTGAAACGCTGTACCCATTTGCTGCAACTTGCCGTTCCATTCATTTGTGCCCCGTTAAATCCTCCACCAGCACATTTTGCTCTTTCGTTTTGGTCGAACTCAACATAGGAGCAAAACACGTCTGGGGTTTGCTTCCCGCACCAATGAGAGCAGGTGGCACAAATTTTCCAATTACTCGGAAGTTTCTGCATAAATGTTACCTCCATAAATATTATTTCTTTGAGTGAAACTCAAAATCAGCATCAAGCATCCATAATATTATCTGTCCAAAGTTCGCATTGCGTCATAACTGTTTTTACCGCATCCTCCATGCCTTCGGGCGGATATTTGTGTTTTTTCAGCAACTTCTTTATTAAAAGACGCATCTTTGCTTGGCGGTCCCGCTTTGAGCCACTCAACTATCGTGCGCCGAAATTGCTCTGGTAAGTAACCGTCCCTCATTGCCAATCGCGTTGATAAAATTTTCATGGCGATTTCCTCCTTACTTATAGAATACCATAAATCGCCTCAATAGTCAATTTGAAAAGGTTTGGAAGGGTGGCATAAAACGATATAATTCTCGATATGTTCCCACAACCGAGTATATTTTATCGTCTTAAACTACCCAGAAAAATACATAAATTCTCACTCCTTTTCGCCCCTCGGAACAAAGAAAAATCACCCTTTATGCTCTGGTATAAGCATAAAAGGTGATTTTTTGCTCCAATTTTGCCCCCAAACGGCTATTTCCGTTCGAGACAAATTAGAGTTTCGACGTGGCGGAGACGGTGGGATTCGAACCCACGTGCCCCGTAAAGGGCAAAACGATTTCGAGTCGTTCTCGTTATGACCGCTTCGATACGTCTCCTTGCTGTTAAAAGCTTTTGTATTATATAATTTTTTACTTGGTTTGTCAATTTAAAACGCCTGCATTTGCAGGCGTTTTAATTTTCTTTTATTTTCCTGTGTTAAGATACAAAACACCAAGTGTTCCAGGTCCGCAATGCGAGGTTATGGTCGACCCGGCAATCGTTTCGATTACGTTTTCGAACTTTGTGTTCTCCTTGATAAGTTGTCTTACTTCGTCAAGAATTTCATCGTCTATTTTGGTGTATGTGATAAACACCCTTTTATTGTCAGGTGTATTGAAATCTTCAAAAATATCTTCGAGATATTTTCTGATTGCCCTCCTGCCTGTTTTTGAAAAATACTTGTTGTAAACGACAATTTCACCGTCTTTAAGCACAAGTGCCGGTTTGATTTTAAGTTTTGTAGCCGCAAATGCAGTCAATCCGCTGCATCTGCCGCCCTTGTAAAGGTACTCCATTGTATTTACGACAAATGAAGCCTGAGTGTTTTCAGCCCATACAAGCGCCGCCTGATAAATTTCCTCGGCGCTTTTTCCTTCCTCCACCATGTCGCAAGCCGCAAGAATCTGCAGTCCGATACCAGTGGAAAGACTTTTGCTGTCCACTACGTACACGTTTTCAAATTCCTCCGCCGCTCTGCACGCGCTTTTGTACATAAGCGAAAGTTTGTCGGAAATGCTGAAATGCACCACCGAATAACCCTCATCGGTATACTGCTTGAAAAATTCTTTAAAATTTTCCTCGTTTCTTGCCGCAGTTTTCGGCAAAATGTTCTTTTCAGCCACAAATTTATAGATATCGTCAGGAACAATATCGGTTCCGTCCAAATACTCTTCGCCTCCGAGATTGACGATAATCGGAATTACGCCAATATTTTTTTCCTCGAACAATGAATTCAAATCTGCTGCGCTGTCACAGGTAATTTTTACTTTGTTCATACTTGCCTCCGCAGTTATAGTATTTTTATTATAATGATGATTTGTTGATTTGTCAATTTAATTAGTAATTCGCCGATTAGTTTTCTTCCGTGAGCTCTCCGAAATCTGCCACAATTATTTCCTTTAGCATTTTTGGCGACATTTCGACCTGAGCGCCCACCTTACCGGCGCTGAAACAAATAGTTTCAAAATTTTCTGCCGACTTGTCAATAACTGTGCGAAAACTTTTTTTCATGGCAATTGGAGAACACCCGCCGTGAATATAACCGGTAAGCGGAAGAAGTTCCTTTTGCTTAATCATCGCGACGGATTTTACGCCCACCTGCTTTGCGGCTTTTTTCAAATCAAGAGTTTTTGCCACGGGAATTACAAAAACATAGTGATTTTTGTCTGAACCGCAAGTAACCAACGTTTTAAAAACGGAATCGGCATTTTTCTGCAACGCCGCCGCCACCGACACGCCGTCAGTAAGCTGTGCGTCGTAAAAGTAAGCGTTATATTGTATTTTGCGTTTGTCGAGAATACGCATCACGTTTGTTTTTTCCACTAGATAACTATAATGCCCAAAGCGTTCAATTGTCAATAATAAAACGAGTTTACTTTTCAATTTTTAAAAAACTTTAAATTTGCCAACAAAACCGTATTTAATTATGTATATTAAGTGATATGTGATATAATCATTGCCAAAGGTGTGTGATGAAGGACAAAATTAACAAATACGTCATAAAACTGAAACAGGGAGACACCTCTGCATTTGATAAGATATACGAGGAAACAAACAAAGGCGTATATTTTATGGCACTATCGGTACTCAAGGACCGAGGGCTTGCCGAAGAGATAATGCAGGAAACATACATCCGACTTTTAAAAAACATAAACAGTTTTGACGAAAACAAAAATGCAGTCAACTGGCTGCTTACAATAAGCAAAAATCTCGCTATCAATCTTTACAATCAAAAAAAGCGCGAGATTGTTGCCGAACCGTCCACTATATTGCCTGAACGAAGTTACGAAATGGCAAATGACGGTTCTTTAATTGAGCTGGCATTAAAAAATTTGAAAGAGGTGGAATTTCAAATCCTCATGCTATGCGAAATAAAAGGATACAAAAGGCGCGAAGTTGCCGAAATGCTTGACATGCCGATAGGAACAGTAACATGGCACTACAATCAGGCATTGAAAAAACTAAAAGAAATTTTAATCAAGGAGGAAAACAGATGAACAAAGACTTAAAACGCCTGCGTAAAGAAATAAACAATGTTAACTTTGACCCATCTGTTTTAGATAACATCAAAAAACAAGGAGGTCTGGAAAACTACCGCACGGAAGAAACATCTCGATCAACCTATGTCAAGTCACCTCGCAAAAAAACTTGGCTCAGGTACGCGCCTATTGCGGCAAGCTTATGCTGCATACTGATACTTTCCGTTCTTCTCGCCTTTCCAGGCGGCGGAGCACCTGACAATCCTACATTAATGACAGTCAACACAAATTCGCTTATCGAGTTTACTATAGACGAAAACGAAAACGTTACTTCACAACGCGCTCTCAACGAAAAAGGCGTCATCGTACTGCTCAACAACGATTTTACAAATCAAAACTACGCTAAATCATGCGAGGAAGTTATTCTCACTGCCGAAAAACTCGATATAATCGAAAACAGCGACAAAATCGAAATAATGATTATTGACGACGACCCGCAGCTTGAAAACCAACTGACACAAAAACTGTCATACGAACTTAAAACCTCATCGGTGGCGTCAGCGGTGGAAAATGATTTCGTTTTCACTACCCCTATGCTGACATCTGTTAAAAACGATGCAGACAAGTACGGAGTAAGTTACTCAAAAATGTCATTGGTTAACGAGGCCAATACATTGAGAAATATTCCTATACGCGAAGCCGTTTCAATGTCGACGCAACAGCTTATCGACCACGTTTACGGATATAGCGAAAGCAAGATAAATATTTTTCAAAACAACGTGACGTCTGATTTTATCGCCTTCAACAAACAGTGTTCAACCGCTTTTTCAGATCTTGATACTATTGCCGCAATGCTTGAGAAAGACAATTGCGACGAAGCGGATTACAGGTACATGGAAAATACCTTGCGACAAATCGCGATGTTCCATATGATTTTTGCCGATATAATAAACATTGACACAATATCGCATGATATCACCGACGGCGTCGACGTTTTCCTCCCTAAACTAAATAATTTCAATCATCAGCAAAAAGCAATGGAAGCACAGCTTGTACTTGAATACAAAAGCCAACTGCTTAATAAAATGCAATCTTAAAAAAAGATTGCATTTTTTTTAATTTCTTCCAATAAAAACAAACGTGACTTTGTATATTAAGTGAAAGCAGGAAACAAAGTCGGGCTTCTCCTCAAAAAAACTCCATTCCGACTTATGCTTTCAGGACGCACTATTTAAGTTTATCTCCCCAAAACAAATAGTTGCAACCGAAGGCGCGGCGCCCCAAAACAACCCCTACAAAAAGTCGAAATCTTCTCATCATACGCTGCGCCTTCGAAAAATTTCCGCCAACTTCTTCACAACACATATCTTTACACACCGGCAAAAGGACGAAGAACTTCTTCGTCCTTTTGTTGTTTCATAAAAAACTTAACTTAGCAAATACTGTCAATATGATGAAATTAAAAATATTACTTACTGCGATTTTATCCGTTGCCTTGCTTTGCGGATGTATGGTGAACCACGGCGAGGCGGAATTCATCAAAACTTACGACGAGATTGTTTTGGGAAAGGACGGCACAACTTACATGCAAATTTTTGACGAACTTGGGGAAGGCAAGTGGTCGCCATTTGAAAACAACGACACTACCTTTTTATGGCAGCATGGCTACAAAGTATTTAAAGTTACCTTTGACGACAATGCTCACGCTTGTGTAAAAGCTAAAAACTGGTAAAAAAAAGACCCTTTTCAGGGTCTTAATTTTTTGTGAAACAAACCTTATTCTGCGTCAAAAGCCGCTATGTAATCGGTAGCTTCGTATTTAGCGTTCTTTTCGAGTCCGGCTTTTGCCATAACGTCGGCTATAAGCTCAACAGCGTATTTTTGACTCCTTTCAGATTTAACTTTAAGAGCGAAAGGAACGAGCTCGTATTTTTTCATATCACCCATGTCTTTTTGATGATACTTGGTAACCGCATAATCGTTTGTGTCAAGCGCAAGGTGAAGCTTAATTGTTTTGCCCGCAATGCTGATTTTTGCAAGATAAATACGTTTATACTTAAATATATCTACCGTTTTAGTGAGCCTGTTTGTTACCTTTTTGTAACTCATAAGCTCATTTTTAAGCATATTGTAAATTTTTTTGTTGCTGTCTTCGGAAAGCTGAATTTTTTCCGCGAAAGACCTTTTTACGCCGCGAGGAATATCAAGCTGTTTGGACTCGTCGGCAGCTGCCGCAGCAACCTCCTGCTGAGCAACCACTGCTTCTTCCGCTACTTCCGCAGCAGGTTCGGCAGCCTCTTCTTGAATAGCTTCGCTTGCTTCGACCGGAACTTCTTCCGCTACTTCTTCTTTCACTGATTCATCATCGGCTGCAGCTTGGCTTTCCTGATTTTTGCCGAGGCAGGCAACCAATGCAAGAAAGGCAAACGCACAAACAATCAACACTATACCGATGATTGTATTTGTATTGAGAACTACGCTCAAAATCATCTCCAACATACATACCTCCTGCATATTTTTTTTCAGTATAGCACACTTAAAAACACAAAACAATAGGCTTTTTCAATTTTATTGGCAAAAAACGACATTTTTT
Source organism: uncultured Clostridia bacterium (assembly GCA_944336125.1). Taxonomy (GTDB): domain Bacteria; phylum Bacillota; class Clostridia; order Christensenellales; family CAG-314; genus Heteroclostridium. Next base: position 34,544 of record CALVLA010000012.1, read on the forward strand.
TACCAACAAAGGTGTTAAAAACAAATAAGGGCATACCTACCGCTTAAAAGAAAGCTTTTTTTACAACGACCGAATACCTGCCCCTATTTTGAAAAGCAGTTTCATTTTTAAAAAAATTGTTAAAAAACTCAAAAACATTGACACGAAATGATTACTTTGCTATACTGTAAAAGCTTATGAAACGGAGGCATATCGAAGCGGTCATAACGAGGCGGTCTTGAAAACCGTTTGCCCGCAAGGGCACGGGGGTTCGAATCCCTCTGCCTCCGCCATTAGTGAATAATACGAACTCTGAAAACGGGTTCGTATTATTTTTTGCCGTGGATTACTTCGGTATCATCGTTGAACGAAATTAAAACAGTCAGCCCCTTGTTCGGGCTGACTGGGCAAATTTAAGGACTATACAAGTTTTTACTCTTTTATTCTTCAAATGGATTTTTAACTTCTCATTACGCTGAACTATATTATTTACAAGTCTACTCTTTGAAAATTTTTCATTGATAGTTTACAGCTCACGGCAGATAAAACGGCATAGAT
>CALVLA010000013.1 GCA_944336125.1 uncultured Clostridia bacterium
GATTCAGGGTGGGTGTTTTATTTTTTTGAAAAAAGCCCCCGAAACGGGGGCTTTTAATTTATGTCGGCTTTGTCAAAGTAAATTTTTTCGTTTTTGCTTTTCATGGCTGCAACAAAATCATCAAAGTTTTTGGGATTGATGTTGATAAGCACTATTTGCGGACTTTCTTTGACGTACACGTTGAGGTAAAGTTTCTTTTCATCACTCGATTCGACGATTTTAACTGTTTTTGAAATAAGAAACTGTTTTTTCGTGAGGTCAAAAGGTCCGAACATAAGCGTTACTTTGTCGTCGGTAATTTTGTAACCAAGCGTAATAAGCCATATCCACACGACAAAAAACAGCACCGCAAAAACAATTGAAGTAATTTCCTGAATCATGTCTCGTGAAGCAAAACCCAGCAAATTGAAAACTCTCAAAAAGTTGATTGCGAAGATGACAAGCCAGCAAGCAAGCAGCATCCACAAAAAGACAAGCATTGCTTTGCCGTAGTTGTATTTAAATTTGTTTTTCATAAAATCACCTTTGCACAATTTTAACATAATTGTTGCCGAAATGCAAAACTCTTGTTGATAAACGCCGTCTGGCGTGGTATAATTTTTTGCGGAATATTTAATTTTTATGCATAGTGAGGCTGAAATGGCAGAAGAAAACTCGGGTTTGGTATTTACCCCGGTTACTTTTGAGGATAAAGATTTGTTCAGGCAGATTTTAAGTGAGTGCGAAATTTACAAAGATTTGCCTGCAAGCGAAATTACCTTCGAATCGGTATTTTGCTGGAGCGCGTGTGACCACGCTCAGCGCTGCGTAACAGAAGAAGGTATAGTCATTTTTTACGAATACTACAACGGATTAAAAGCGTTTTATCCGCCGCTTGTAAAAAAGCCGGAGTATTTTGTACCTACTCTCAGAAAGATGATGCTTTTCGCGAAGGAGCAAGGTTTTCCGTTTTATGTCGAGAGGCTTACAAAAAACATGACCGAATTGGCGGCGGAACTTGAAAACGAAGGATTTTGTTTTGAATTCAAGCGGGATGAGTCGGAGTATCTTTACAATCCCGACGATCTGATAAACCTCGCCGGGAAAAATTATAAAAGTAAACGCAGCCTTGTACACGCTTTTGAGGACGAGTACGACTACGAGTTTACCGAGTTTGAACCCGAAATGAAAGAGGAAATTCTCGCCCTTGCTACCGAGTGCGGAAAAAATCCAGATTCGCACGATTTTCAATGTGAACTCGTTTCCATTGATAGGGCGCTTGACTATCTTGACAAGCTAAATATGTTTTGCGACGTTATAAAAGTCGAAGAGGAAATCGTCGCTTTCGAAATAGGGTTTATAAATCATGCCAACGTCGGAATCGTTTTGTTTGAAAAAGGCGATTTTTCTTACAAAGGCGTTTACCAAGCGATAAACAACTTTTTTTCGGAAAAACATTTCGGAAACACCGCTTTGGTGAACCGTCAGGAGGATTTGGGAATAGACGGACTCAGAGAGTCAAAGTCGTCATATCACCCGTGCGGTTTTTCGGAAAAATACACGCTTACTAAAAAGGAAAATTAATTTAACGGAGATAATTTAAATGGGCTACTTCCAGAAGGACATCGAGACGATGCCCAGAGAACAAATCAGACAACTGCAAAGCGAAAGGCTTGTGCAGACAGTAAAAAGAGTTTACGACTCGGTGGAATGTTATCGCAAAAAAATGGACGAGGCAGGGGTTAAACCCGAAGACATCAAGGGTATCGAAGACATTACAAAATTGCCTTTTACCGTTAAACACGACCTCAGGGAAAATTATCCTTTCGGTTTTGTGTCTGCCGACATGAGCGAAATTACGCGTATTCATGCTTCCAGCGGCACCACGGGAAAACTTACCGTTGCTGCCTACACAAAGCATGACATTGACATCTGGTCGGATTTGTTTGCGCGTTGTCTTGCAATGGTGGGAGCCGACAAAAACTCAAAAGTGCACGTTGCCTACGGTTACGGATTGTTTACCGGAGGACTCGGAGCGCATTACGGAGCGGAACGTCTGGGGGCCGCGGCAATACCTGTTTCAAGCGGAAACACCGCAAGGCAAATTTCTTTGCTCAAAGACTTTCAGTCCGACATAATTTGCTGTACTCCTTCATACGCAATATATATAGCAGACGAGCTTTCCAAATTCGGGGTTGACAAAAGCGAGCTTGGACTTAAGGCGGGTGTTTTCGGCGCGGAACCTTGGAGCGAGGAAATGCGCAAACAAATTGAGGAAAAACTCGGCATAAAAGCATATGATATTTACGGACTGAGTGAGATCATGGGACCGGGTGTTTCAATGGAATGTGAAGCTCAAAACGGCAAACACATTTGGGAAGATCATTTTATTGCCGAAATTATCGATCCTAACACCCTTGAACCGCTTGATTATGGTCAGGTCGGGGAATTGGTCTTGACTACCATCACAAAGGAAGGCATGCCGCTTATCAGGTACCGCACGAGGGATTTGTGTTCGCTGATTCCTGAAAAATGTTCCTGCGGAAGAACCCACGTCAGGATGACCAGGGTTTTGGGAAGAAGCGACGATATGCTTATTATAAGAGGCGTAAACGTCTTCCCTAGCCAAATTGAATCTGCACTTCTCAATGTTCCGGAATTGCTTCCTTTCTATCACATAAACGTAGACAGACGCAATATGATGGATATGATCGAAGTTCAGATTGAAATGACGGAAGAACTTTTCAAAGCCGAAAACGAAGTTCGCCTTGCGGTAAAAGCGCTTTCCGAAAAGGAAATCAACAGCAGTTTGGGCATTTCGGTAATAGTTACACTGCTTGCGCCTAACAGTTTGCCAAGGAGCGAGGGAAAGGCAAAGAGAGTTACCGACAACAGAAAGTATTGACATATGAAAACTCCAACGGGGCAGTTGGTCCTCGAAGGAGTTTTTTTATGCGCGTAAAAACAAATTTCGAAAATATATTAAAAAACATTTCTTTTTTGAAAAACAGACTTAACGACGGAGTTAAGTTTTGCGGCGTAGTAAAAGCCAACGCTTACGGACACGGACTGGTTGAGGTTTCTCAGTACATACAAAACGACGTTGACTTTCTTGCCGTGGCAAGGCTTGAAGAGGCTTTGGCATTAAGGTGCGGAAACGTTTGCACTAAAATTTTGGTTTTAAATCCTCTTAAAAAAAGTGAAATTAAAACCGCGGCAAAGCATGACATTTCTTTTGCCGTTGACGACGAAGAAAATTTTGACGAGATCGCAAAATGCGGCGGTAAAATTCACGTAAAGCTGGATACCGGGATGAACAGGTTAGGCATAAAAGAAGACAAAGCGTTTTTTGATTTTTTTGACAGGCTTAAAAAGTTCGGTATAGTCCCTGAAGGAGTGTTTTCGCATTTTGCGTCATCAATAAGGAAAAGCCCCGAAAAAATGTTTTTGCAGTTTTGCGATTTTAATAAAAAAGCCGAAATTTTGAAAGAAACGTATCCTAATATAATAAGACATATTTCGGCGTCTGACGCTATGTACTTTTGTCCTGCTTTTCAGTGCGATATGGTGCGTAGCGGAATTTTTATGTACGGTTGCGGCGCAGAGGGACTTTTGCCGTGCAAGTTTGCTTCAGCCGAAGTGGTGGAAACAAAGGACGTTTGTTATGGTGAAAGCGTGGGGTACGAAATGAAGTTTGTCGCCGAAAAAGACATGCGCATAGCTGTGGTAAACTGCGGCTACGGCGACGGATTGCCGAGGAGTTATTCCAACGGAGGAAAATTTTTGACAAAAAACGGTTTTTGCAAAGTCATAGGTAACGTATGTATGGACTTGACTATGATTGAGGACAAAACAAAAAGCCTGAAAAAGGGCGACGAAGTAATAATTTTGGGTGATAACGGTAAAAAATCGGTAAAAGCCGATGACATGGCAAAAATTTGTGATACAATACCATATGAAATAGTTTGCAATTTAAGGAACAGAAGATGACAAAAAACGAGATAAGAAAAAGTTTTTTGCTTAAACGCGACGCTCTTGAAAACAGGGATGAAAAGTCGTCGGCAATTTGCATGAAAGTAATAAACAGCGACGTTTTTAAAAACAGCCGCTGCGTGTTTGTTTACCTTTCTTACAAAAGTGAGGTAAACACTTTTGAAATCGTGCGAAAGTGTTTTAATGAAGGAAAAAGGGTGTGCGTGCCTTATACCGACAGCGACGGAATTATGTATGCCGTTGAAATAGAAAACCTTGACGGTCTTGTGAAAAACAAGTGGGGTATTTTTGAGCCCAAAACTTGTGAAAAAAAAGCGGACAAGTCCCAAGTGGATTTGTGCATCGCGCCGGGATCGGTTTTTGACAGACAGCTTAACAGAATAGGTTACGGAAAAGGTTATTACGACAGGTTTTTGAAGGGGTTAAATGTTTTCAAAATGGCATTGGCTTTTGAGTGTCAAATTTCGGAGGAGCTTCCGAATGAGCCATTTGACATAAAAATGGACTGCATAGTTACCGAAAACGGAGTGATCGGAAAAAATATATGAGAGTTATCGCCGGAAAACTTAAAGGGAAAAAACTTTTGACGCCTGCAAACGACAATGTCAGGCCTACTTTGGACAGAATAAAAGAAACGTTGTTTAACATCATTCAGTTTGACGTAGCCGACTGCGTTTTTCTCGACCTCTTTGCGGGTACGGGCGGAATAGGAATAGAGGCTTACAGCAGGGGAGCAAAAGAAGTCGTTTTTTGCGACGCAAGCAGGGAAAGTCTTAAACTGGTAAAGACAAATCTCAAAAATCTGAACATAGACGCATTTGTTTACGAAGGGGATTTTAAAAGATTTTTGAAGTCGCAGCCGCCTGAAAAGTACGGCATTATTTTCATAGATCCGCCATACGCTTCAGGTTTTGCCGCATCGGCGCTTGAAATCATAGCAGAAAAAAAATTGCTTTCAGAGGGCGGGCTTGCGATTGTGGAGCATGAGTCGGAAGACGAAATTTCGGCTCCTTGCGGATTGGTTAAACAAAAAACAAAAAAGATGGGACGTGTTTCAATGTCTTTTTATGTGAGGGAAGGATGAGCAAATGTGTTTTTGCGGGGTGTTTTGACCCATTTACCAACGGACACCTCGACGTAATCAAAAGGCTCTCGGAAGCATTTGACGAAGTGTACGTTGTTGTTTCAAAAAACGTTGAAAAAAAACTGGTGCTTGACGGAGAGCAAAGATTTAATTTGGTGAAAAAAAGTATAAACCTCCCAAATGTGCAAGTTTTTTTGCATGAAGGGCTGCTTGTGGATTTTTGCAAAAATCATCAGGTAAACTGCATCGTAAAAGGCATAAGGAACATATTTGACTATGACTATGAAACTTTGCAGGCAAAGGTCAACAAGGAAATAGGCGAAATTGAAACGCTGTTTTTGCCTTGCGCGCCTCAATACGCTTTTGTGTCCTCATCTTTTGTCAGGGAAATGTTTTGCTTAAAACGTGAAGTAAGGGATTATATTCCTGCCGAAATTTATGACGAAGTGAAAAAAGCATATTCGCCTAAGAACTAAAACTTGACGAAACAGCAAATCGCGGCGGCAATAAGCGTCGCGGCCGCGGCTTGCACGAGTTTTACGAAAATCAAAAAGGAAAAACGAATTTTGCAGTTTTTGAGGTATGAAAAACTTTGCAGACAAATGCAAAGTCCGCTGAACGAAACAAGGGCGGAACAAAGTATGAAAGCCGTGCCTAGCGGCAGATTTGTTTGCGAAATCATTTTGCAGCCTCGGGTTACCTCAAAAATTCCTGTCAAAAAGGCTTTTGCTTCCTCGCTTGCCGACGGAGTTATTATCGAAAGTATGCTTTGCACAAACGGCGTGCTGAAAATCATGTCGGTCAAAAGGAAAAACAGACATATGAAGGCTCCTACGTTTAAAATTCCTATCACCGAGGAATAAATGACTTCGTTAAGAACGTTTTTGTCCTTGTCCATTAATTGCGCCGCAACTTCCGCTTTGCTTTCGTCGCGGAAAAAACTTCGGAACAAAATTCCGCATATTATCGCAGACAATACGTTGCATATCAAAAGCCACATGCCGAAGTCGGTTGAGCCGAAAAATTTTCCGCCTACCGTTCCCAAAAGGAAGACGGGACCAGCGGTGGAAGTGAATACGGCGGCTTTTTTGCATTGTGTTTGAGTTAAAAATCCTTTTTTGTAATATTCTTCGATTGTTTTTGCGCCTACGGGGTAACCCGAGGCGACGCTTATCATAAAAATGTAGCCGCTGACGGCAGGCGCTTTAAAAAGTTTTTTGGTGAGCGGCGAAGTAATTTTGTTGAATTTTGAAAAAAAATTGAGTTCGACGAGAAGTTTGCTCATTACGAAAAAAGGAAAAAGCGACGGTACGACGGAGGTTGTCCAAGTGACAAGACCGTTTTCTATCGACTTCATATAAAGCGTGGGGTTTGTTAGAAAAACCGCGGCACAGCTGCATATTGCAAGAGAAATCAAAAAAGAAAAATCTTTCAACAAACATTTTTGCATAATAAATTTTATGAAATGGAGAAAATACCTATGAGTGAAAAAAGAAAGACCGTAGCTCTCGTTTTGGGGGCAGGAGGCGCCAGAGGCGCCTGTCACGTCGGGGTAATAAAATCATTTTTGAAGCATGACATTCCGATAGATTTCATTACCGGAAGCTCAATGGGCGCGGTTGTCGGAGGAGTGTATGCTTCGGGACTTGACATAAACGAAATAGAAACGAGATTTAAAAAAATAAAAATGACCGACATCATGGACGTCGGACTTCGCGTCATAAGGGACGGCGGCTTTTTTGTTGGAAACAAAAGCAAAAGAGTGATAGCAAAGCACCTTGTCGCAAAAACTTTTGAGGAAACGAAAATTCCTTTCAAATGCGTTTCGGTTGATCTTGTTTCGGGAAAACCGATAATTATCGATAGTGGTCCGCTTGACGAGGGGATAAGGGCAAGCATAGGTATCCCCGGTGTTTTTCAGCCTGTAAAAAAAGACGGCATGCTGCTTGTTGACGGCGGCGTGCTGTGCAGAGTTCCGATAGGCGCGGCTGAGACATTCAATCCTGACATAATAATTGCGGTTGACGCGTTGGGCAAACAGACCGTTTACCAAGAAAAAAATCCAAACGTTTTTCAGGTGCTTTTCAGAATGTTTGAACTGCTTGACTGGAAAAACGCAAAAAAAGAATTAAGCCGTGCAAACGTGTTGATAACTCCCGACATGCCTGACATCAGTCAGTTTTCCACAAAAGGGGTGGCAATGGCAATTGACCTCGGAGAAAAGGCAGCCGACGCAAAAATTAAAAAAATCAAACAGCTTTTGGAAAAATAAAAAAGTTGACGTTAAACGTCAACTTTTTGCATTTGCGACGAAATGTCGGTGTTTCCTTGTTGACAGCACAAGGCGTTGTAAATATTTGCGGCTTTGATGTCTATCGACAAAATTTCCTTTTGCGAGTCGTTTAAATTTTTTACGTCGGAAACAGGGCAGGAAGAAAAGTCGCTAAGTATATCTGTTCTGTCGCTTTTTATGGCAAGCACTTTAAAATAAGGTTTGATTTTTTTTGCCAGCTTTACCGAGTTTTTTGTAATGTCCAGCACACTGTGCAAAATCAGCCTTTTTACTTTGACCAGCGTGTACCTTTTGCTTTTGGTTTCAAACAGCAAATCTGAAAAAGTGGGCAGACAAAGGTTTTTGCGAAGTCTGTTGTCCAATCCTTCGTCGGCTCCGTAAATTTTTTTTAGTTGCTCCGCCGTTTTTGTCAACAGGTGAGCGTGGGCGAAAATTTCGTAATAACGCTGGTTGAAAAATTGCTTTTCCTTGAGGTCGGCAAAAACGTAGTCGGGCACGTGCCGTTTGATTTTTTTGAATTCCTGTTCCGAGCAGGCAGCTCTTATGGCGGAGGCAGAACAAAACTCCGTCAAAAGGTCGTCGCTGTGGTAATCGCTGTTTCTGGCGACGGTGAAAGGAATCATTTTGCTTTTCTGCTTTTTGATTTCTTTGAGATACTCGATGGCAAGTATGTTGTTGGGTTTGTCGAGTATCCCGTTGTCAAAGTATTTTCCTACGGCTTTTGCCACGCTTTGAGGATAAGACAATCCTTTTTTAAGGTTTTCCTGCAATTTTTTGTTGAAAGACGCAGGAGGGGAGAGGAAAAAATCAGCTATAGAATTTAATGTTTCGATGTCGCCGCATTCGCTTCCGAAGTGCATGCAGTCGCATCCTAAAGCCGACAGAATTTTTACGGCTCCGAAGGCAAAATCCTCGGCGCTGCCTGTTGCAAAAACTACCGGAAGTTCGAGGACAATATCGGCTCCTGCTTTTACGGCATGATTTGCCCTCAGGTATTTGTCAAGGACAGCTCCGTCTCCGCGCTGCGTAAAGTCTCCGCTCATCAGGCAAACGAGTGTTTCGCAGCCCGTCTGTTTTTTTGCGGCGGAAATTTGCCTTATATGTCCGTTGTGCAGAGGATTGTATTCACACACAATACCGCATTTTTTAAAATTTGTTGCTGACATAATCTTTACTTATTTTTTTTAATGTATTATAATCATTATAATAGAAAATTATTGAAAATCAATAAGTATTTAAGATATTGAGAGGTTTTTTATGTCAAAGTTAATTGAAGGTTACAAGCAAAAGGCAAAATTGATGAACAAAACCGTCGTTCTTCCTGAAGGCGAGGAACCACGCGTTATCAAAGCTGCGGGCATTATTGCCAAAGAGGGTTTCGCAAAAATCATTCTTTTGGGTAAAGAAGACGTTATTAAGGAAAAATGTCCTGACGTTTGTCTTGACGGCGTTACCATCATCGACCCTCAAAACAACCCTAAAATCGACGAATACGCAAAAATTTTGTACGAAGCAAGAAAATCTAAGGGCATGACTGAAGAAGAAGCTATGAACCTTGCTAAAAACAACGTTTTGTATCAAGGCGTTCTTATGGTAAAAGCAGGGGATGCCGACGGAATGGTAGGCGGTTCTATTCACTCCACAGGCGACTTGCTCAGACCTGCTCTTCAAATTATCAAAACTCGCCCCGGCATCAGCACTGCTTCCGGTTACTTCATCATCGAAACAAACAACACCGATATGGGTTCCGACGGCATCTTTATTTTCGCTGACTGCGCAATCAACCCTAACCCTACTGCAGAACAGCTTGCTGACATCGCTGTTGCAAGCGCTATGACTGCAAAAGGCCTTTTGAAAGATGAACCAAAAGTAGCTATGCTTTCCTTCTCGACAAAAGGTAGCGCAAAACACGACGACGTTTCGAAAGTTCAGGCTGCTGCTGCTCTTGCTAAGGAAAAAGCTCCTGACATGATGATTGACGGAGAATTGCAGGTTGACGCGGCTCTCGTTCCTGAAGTTGCGGCTCTCAAAGCTCCTGGCAGCAAAGTTGCAGGTCAAGCTAACGTTTTGGTATTCCCTGACCTCGACGCCGGTAACATCGGTTACAAACTCGTTCAAAGATTTGCAAAAGCAAACGCTTTCGGACCTATCTGCCAAGGTATGGCAAAACCTATCAACGACTTGTCTCGCGGCTGCAACGTAGACGATATCGTAGGCGTTGTCGCTTTGACTGCTTTCCAGGCAGGAAACAACTAATTTCGGGAGAAATAAATCATGAAAATTCTTGTTATAAACGCAGGCAGCTCATCTCTTAAATACCAGCTCATCGACATGACAAACGAAAGCGTCATCGCAAAAGGTCTTTGCGAAAGGATTGCAATCAGCGGTTCCGTTTTGACGCACAAAGCAAACGGCAAGGAATTCGTTTTCAAAAACGATATGCCTAACCACAAAGTCGCAATCAAAATGGTTCTCGACGCTTTGGTAAGCCCTGAATGCGGCGTTATCAAATCCATGGACGAAATCGCAGCCGTAGGTCACCGTGTAGTTCACAGCGCCGAAGACTTTACTTCAAGCGTTTTGGTAAACGACGAAGTTTTGAAAATCTGCGAGAAAAACAGCGAACTCGCTCCGCTTCACAACCCTGCAAACGTCATGGGCATCAAAGCTTGTCAGGAAGTTATGCCAAATACTCCTATGGTTGCCGTATTCGATACAGCTTTCCATTCGACAATGCCTGACTATGCTTACCTTTACGGCATTAAATATTCCGATTACAAAAATTACAGAATCAGAAGATACGGCTTCCACGGCACAAGCCACATGTTTGTTTCGGGCGAAGCTGCAAAATATCTCGGAAAAGACATCAAAGACCTTAAAATCATTACTTGCCACCTCGGCAACGGTTCATCCATCACTGCAGTTGACGGCGGCAAGAGCGTAGATACTTCCATGGGCTTCACTCCGTTGGAAGGTGTTCCTATGGGTACCAGAAGCGGTAACATCGATCCTGCAGTTATCGAATACCTTATGCAGAAAAAAGGTCAGACAATCTCGGAAGTTATGAATTACCTCAATAAGGAATGCGGTGTTTTGGGTATTTCCGAAAACAGCAGCGACTTCAGAGACCTTATGGCAGAGGGCGTGTTCAACGGCAAAAACAAACTCGCGGTTGATGCTTTTGCTTACAACGTTAAAAAGTACGTAGGCGCTTATGCCGCTGCAATGAACGGTGTTGACGTTATCGTATTTACCGCAGGCGTTGGCGAAAACGACCCTTACATAAGGGGAGCAGTCGCAGGTAACTTGCAGTACATGGGCGTTGATTTCGACGATGAAGCAAACAAAAACTTCAAACGCGGCATTATCAGCGAAATTTCCAAACCTTCGTCAAAGGTTAAAGTTCTCGTTATTCCTACAAACGAAGAACTCGTTATCGCAAGAGAAACAAAACGCCTTGCGAAATAACAAAAATTGTTTGACAAAAATCGCATTGTTTTGTATAATGCTTATCGTGTCACGGTGGGCAACCGCCGAATGCGTTGAGACACTGTAAATTTGAAAGCGGGGAGGTGCAATTATGGCAGTACCAAAAAGTAAAACCTCAAAACAAAGGAAACATACAAGATCGGCTAATTGGAAGCTTTCGGCTCCGACTCTTGTTGAGTGTCCTCAATGTCATGAAAAAATATTGAGCCACAGAGTTTGCAAATATTGCGGTTTTTATGCAGGCAAAGAAATTGTCAAACAAAAAGTAAAAGAAAACTAAGTCTTTTCAAAAAGCAGGCAAAATGCCTGCTTTTTTTATTTTTTGTGTTGTGAAACATATACTGTTTTCGTGAAACATTTTTTGAAATCAACCTTAAAACATTGTGTAAAGGGTGAATTTAGGTTATACTGTATTTAGTGATTTTTGCTTTATCGCTTGAATTATGTACAGTTTTATTTGTTGCGAGGTTTTTTATGAAAATTGCAGTAGATATTTACGGCGGCGACTATGCTCCGGACGAAATAATCAAAGGTTGTGTTTTGGCGCTTAACTCAAACAGAGATATTTCTCTCGTTATGGTAGGAAAGCACGATGAAATAATCGAAAAGCTTAAAAACGAAAATTATGACAAACAGAGAGTGGAAATTATCGACGCGCAGGACGTAATAACCTGCGAAGAAGTTCCTACTACGGCAATCAGGGCCAAAAAGGAATCGTCTCTTGTCAAAGCTCTCGATTACGTAAAACAAAATGACGACTGTATCGGACTCGTTTCCGCAGGAAGCACAGGCGCGGTTCTTACAGGCGCGTTTCTCAAAATCGGCCGTATCAAAGGTATTTTGAGACCTGCTTTGGCACCGGTTTTGCCGACTCTTGACGGGGGAAGCGTGTTGCTTATCGACTGCGGCGCAAACGTTGATTGCAAACCTGCTATGCTCGAACAGTTCGCTTACATGGGCAGCGCTTACATGAAATCGGTGTTCAACATTGAAAATCCGAGAGTAGGGCTTTTGTCAAACGGAACGGAAGACGCTAAAGGCAATTCGCTTACAAAGGAAGCTTTTGCTCTTCTCAAACAAACTCCGCTCAATTTTGTCGGCAATATGGAAGCTAGGGACATCACCAGCGGTAAATATGACGTTGTGGTATGCGACGGTTTTGCCGGCAACGTTGCTTTAAAAGCAAGCGAAGGCATTGCCACTATGATGTTAAAAATGATTAAGCGCGAAATTTACAGCAGCTTTAAGACAAAGCTGGGCGGTGCGCTTCTCAAAGGTTCTTTCAAAAAAATTCAGTCTGTTTTGGATTATAACCAAAGCGGCGGCGCTCCTTTTATCGGTGTGGAAAAACTCGTTATCAAATCGCACGGTTCTTCCAAGGCTCAGTCTATTTGCGGAAGCATTATGCAGGTTTACAACATGCATAAAAACGATTTGATAGGTAAAATCAAATCTGCTTTGCCGCAGCTCGGTTCGCAGGAACAGCAATGAACATACCTCAGATAGAAAAAACAATAAAATATTCTTTCAAAAACAAATCTTTGTGCGAAAAAGCCTTCAGTCACTCGTCTTATGCGCACGAACTTCACGTCGAGGATAACGAAAGACTGGAGTTTTTCGGCGATGCAATTTTGAATTTCCTTGTATCGGAATATCTTTACGAAAATTTTGGAGACAAAGACGAAGGGCAACTTAGTAAAATTAAGGCGAAATCCGTTTCTACCGAAACGCTGTCGCAGGTTGTCGAAAATCTCGGACTTGTCGGACAGATTTTGCTTTTTAATTTCGAAAAAGCTTTGCAGTACAGCAAAAAAACTCATGCCGATTTGTTTGAAGCCGTTCTTGCCGCCATTTATATTGACGGCGGTATGCAAGAGGCAAAAAATTTCGTTTTGAGGTTTTTAAAACAGCATATCGACCAAATAGTTTCCTCGGGTTCTTATGAGGATTACAAAACCGCTTTGCAGGAGTACGCGCAGGGCAAAAAAATTAATTTAAAGTATGAAATGATTTCGAAAAGCGGTCCGGAACACAGACCCATCTACAAATTTTGCGTCAAGCTAGACGAGGTTTTGTGCGGAATCGGAGAGGGAAGCAGCAAGGCGGGAGCTCAAATTAACGCCGCCAAAGCGGCTTTCGAAAAAATCGGGACAGAAAAAATCGGGGGTACAAATTGAATCTTAAAAAGATAGAAATTTACGGCTTCAAATCTTTTGCCGACAAAGTTGAAATAAAATTCGATTCAGATATTACCGCCATTGTCGGTCCTAACGGCTGCGGAAAAAGTAACGTTTCGGATACCGTTCGCTGGGTATTGGGCGAGCAGGCTGCCTCAAAACTCAGGGGCAAAACAATGCAGGATCTTATTTTCGGCGGAACGGAACAGCGCAAATCCATGAGTTACTGCGAGGCGTCGCTTGTTTTTGACAACAAAAACAGGATTTTTCCTTTGGAATACGACGAAGTAGTCATTTCAAGGAAACTTTACCGTTCGGGCGAAAGCGAATATCTTTTGAACCGCGCGCCTACGAGACTCCGTGACATCAGCGAACTTTTGAGAAACGCGGGGCTCGGACTTGAAGGTTATTCGATAGTCGGACAAGGCAGAATGGACGCTATTCTTAACTCAAAACCCGACGACAGAAGAGCGATTTTCGAAGAAGCTTTGGGAATAAGCAACTTCCGCGCAAAAAAGAAGGAAACCGAGAGAAAACTTGCCAGAAACAAGGAAAACATGACAAGGCTTTTCGACATTACCACAGAACTCGAAAGGCAGCTCGGACCTCTCAAAAAGCAGGCGGAAGACGCAAAAAAGTATCTCGCGCTTAGCGAGCAAATCAAATATCACGAAGTAAACTCGTACATATATCATTACGACAACGCGGCTAAATTTAAAGCTCAAATTAACGAAAGACTGAAAGGTCTCGAGGAAGAACTTAACCTCGTAAGTTCGAAGTTTGTAAAAGCTTACGAAAAATACGAGGAAATGCTTAACGCGCGCGAACGATTGGATATCGAGAGAGACCAGCTTTTGAACCGTGAAAAAGAGCTTATGGTGGTTATCGAGCGTCAATCGGGCGAAACGAAAGTCAGCATGGAGAAAGTCAAAAACTTCAAGGCTGAAAATGAAAAGCTTGCCGCGCAGTCAGAAAAGGCAGACAAACAGATTGCTGAGCTCACACAAGAAATAAGCCGTCTGGAAAAGAGCCGTGACGACATGAAAAAGGAATACGAGCAGCTGGTCAACGAATTAAACTCTGTAACGGTTGAAATCGCAGCCGTTGTGGACAAGCTTGCTCTTATTCAGTCGCTCAACGCCGAAAAGCAAAACGAAATGCTGGATATTCTCAACGACCTGACCGAAAGTAAAAGTCAGGAGGCAGGAATACGCGGCGAACTTAATGCGAGAATCTTGCGCGTGGGCAACATAGATAAAGAAATCGCGGAACTTGAAGAAAAAATCAAAGCTTGCCTTTCTGAAATAGAAGTCAAAAGTCAAAGCGTTCAAAAACTTGAAGAAAAACGCAAAAAACTTGCCGAAAATTGTGCAAAGGCGCAAAAAATGGTAAGCGACTGTGATTTGAAACTTTTGGAACTTAACAGAAAGTCTTCCAAAATTAAGGAAAACATCGCGGTCGACAAAATGCGTTTAAACATGCTTCGCCAGCTTGTCGAAAATTTCGAGGGATTCAGCGGCGGAGTAAAAGTTTTGCTTAAAGAAAGTCGCGAGCACAAACAAATTGCCGACAAAATCGTAGGCGTTGTCGGCAATATGATAAAAGTGCCTCAAAAATTTGAAGTTGCAGTAGAAACTACTTTGGGTGGCTCGCTTCAAAACATAGTTACAAAAAACGAGGAAGACGCAAAAGCACTCATCGCTTATCTTAAAGAGATAAGAGGCGGAAGGGTAACCCTTTTGCCTAAATCTTCCGTTAAACCTCGTTTCCTTGACGACGAAAGAATACTTAAGGAAAACGGCGTGTTGGGCACGGCATTAAGCGTAGCCGAGTACGACAGAGAATATGAAAATGTGTTTTCTTCTCTGCTTGGTTCGACAGTAATTGCCGACAACCTCGAAACGGCTGTTTCGCTTTCAAAAAAATATGGTTACAGACACCGTATAGTAACGCTTGAAGGAGATATGATTGTTCCGCAAGGTTCAATCAGCGGCGGCAGCAGAAAGCAGGGAAACACCAACGTTTTGAGTGTTGACCGTGAAATTAAGGAAACGGAAGAAAAAATTTCACGTTCTGAAAAAGAGTTTGCAAATTGTGCCGAGCTTTCGGAGCAGCTCACCCAAGCCAAAACCGAGGTCTGCAAAAAAATCGAAACCGAAACGGCGGAACTCAGACAAAGCGAGCTTAACGTCGCTACTGAAAAGGAAAAACTTTCGGGTCTCGAAATCAATTTGTCGTCCTTCAGACAATCGGCGGAAAAACTCAACGAAGAAAAGGCGGAAGCTAAAAAACGCATTGACGAAATTAACGCCGTTATCAAAAGCAATCTCGACAACATCAAAAAACTCGCCGATCAAAAAGTGTCTGCTCAGGACAGCATGTCTCACGGCCACGGCGAATACGAGGACTTGAAAAAGCAGGCTGAGGAACTTCAGGTTTCGCAGACAAACGTAAAAGTCAAGCTTTCTACTTTGGCTGTAAATATCGAAAACGCAGAAAAAGACATAAATTCCTCAAAAAGTTTTATCGAAGAATATCAAAGAGATATTTCGGAATACTCAAGGCAGATTTTGTCAAACCGCGAGGAAATCGCGATGCTTGAAGCGGACATGCTTAAAGTAGCGGCACAGGACGTAAGTTATGCCGACCTTGAGGAAGTACGCAAAAACCTTGTTTTAAACGCACAGGACAAGGAAAGGGTAAAAACCGAGTTTGACGTTGCCGACAAGGAAAAATCGGAATACGCGACACGCGAATCCGAGATTAAACAAAAGGTTGTCAGGGAAGAATATAACCTCGAAAGCATAACTACTAACATCGAACAGCTTCGCGATACCATTTGGGACGAGTATCAGCTTACTTATTCAAACGCATTGCAGTATAAGGACCCTGAATACGACGCTACAAACTCGCAAAAGGAAATTACGAAACTTCGCAACCAGCGAAATCATTTGGGACCGGTAAACGTAATGGCGGTTGACGGTTACAACGAAACTTACCAGCGTTATTCCGAAATTAAAACTCAAATGGACGACCTCAAAAAAGCCGAGGATGACCTTAACATAGTTATACGCGACCTCACAAAGGAAATGGTTACAAAATTCAACCAAGGCTTTGAGGAAATCAACAAAAGCTTTTCGTATACTTTTAAGGAGCTTTTTAAAGGCGGTCACGCGCGTCTTGTCATCGAGCAGGACCCTGAAAAAGAGGAAATCGACTACGGCATAGAAATCGAGGCACAGCCGCCGGGAAAACGTCTGCAAAACATTTCCTTGCTGTCGGGCGGCGAAAAAACGCTCACTGTGGCGGCGATTTTGTTTGCTATACTGAAAGTCAGACCAATGCCTTTCTGCCTTCTGGACGAAATTGAGGCGGCTCTGGACGAGGCTAACGCCGATAGGATTGCTCGCTTCCTTAAAAAATTCAGCGAAAGCACGCAGTTTATCGTTATCACCCACAAAAAGCCGACAATGGAAGCGGCGGACGTTTTGTACGGTGTGACCATGGAAGAAAAAGGCGTTTCAAAGATAGTTTCGGTCAAACTTACCGAAGCGATTAAACACGTAGGTGACTGATGGGATTTTTCAAAAAAATTATCGAAGGACTTAAAAAAACTCAGCAAAACATCGGCTTTAAACTTAAACAACTTTTTAAAGTCGGTGTTTTCGACGACGACTTTTTCGACGATCTTGAAAGTGTGTTGCTTTCCAGCGACATAGGAGCATCCGCTTCTATGGACATAGTCGACGAACTGCGTGACAGACTTGAAGAGGAAAAAGTTTCTGACCCTGACGGCGCTATGGGGATTTTAAAGGAAATTCTCGTAGAAAAGCTTTCTGCCGATAAATTTGAGGTTACTTCTCCGGCTGTCGTCATGGTAGTGGGAGTAAACGGCGTAGGCAAAACCACGACAATCGGCAAGCTGGCAAATCAATTTAAAAAGCAGGGCAAATCGGTAGTAATCGCGGCCGCGGATACTTTCAGGGCGGCAGCAAGCGAACAGCTTGAAGTATGGGCGGAACGCGCCAATGTCAGGATTGTAAAACATCAGGAGGGCAGCGACCCTGCGGCGGTTGTGTTTGACGCAATTTCATCCGCAAAAAGCAAAAAGACCGACGTCGTTCTTATAGACACGGCAGGCAGACTTCACAACAAAGTCAATCTGATGGAAGAACTGAAAAAAATCAACCGAGTTATTTCGAGAGAATATCCTGAAGCGCAGAGGAAAAACCTCATTGTGCTCGACGCGACAACAGGTCAAAATGCTTTGGCTCAAGTGGAAATTTTCAACGAAGCGGTAAATATCGATTCGATTGCGCTCACTAAGCTTGACGGAACGGCAAAAGGCGGTGTTGTAATTGCCATTAAGGAAAAATTCGGTATTCCTATTGATTTTGTGGGTGTTGGCGAAGGTATCGATGACCTCATGCCGTTTGATGCCGAGTCGTTTGTTGAGGGAATTTTGTAAAAATCGCTTGACGGAAGTTGAGTTGTATAGTATCTTATTTGGTGTAAAGTATTTTTACTTTACACCTTTTGTTTATGAAGAATAAAAACCTCGGAGTAAGCACTCTTTTGCAGATGTACGGCGGTGTGCTTACCGACAAACAGCGGGCAATGATGAATGCCTATTACGACCTTGACTGTTCGCTTGCCGAAATTGCCGACGAATACGATATTTCGAGACAAGCGGTAAGGGACAACATAAAAAGGGCGGAGACGGCGTTGTTTGAGTCCGAAGAGAAATTCGGTATCTTAAAAACTAAAGAAAGGCTTGCGGAAAAAATCGAAAATTTGAAAAAGCTGTTAAGCGAAAAAGGCTTTTTGGACGATGAAATCCGTTTGGCTCTGGAAGAAACCGAAAGTGAGTTGGAGGGGCAATAATGGCGCTTTTTTCAGGACTTAGCGACAGAATAAATCACGTTTTCAGCAAACTTAAAAGCAGAGGAAGTCTTACCGAGCTTGAAATCAAACAGGCGATGCGCGAAGTCAGGATCGCTTTGTTGGAAGCTGACGTAAACGTAAACGTCGCAAAAGATTTTATCAAAAAAGTAAGCGAAAAAGCTGTGGGCGAGGACGTCCTTAAGGGACTCAATCCTGCACAGCAAGTCATAAAAATAGTAAACGACGAACTTACCGAGCTTATGGGTTCGTCGCAAAGCAAGCTTGTCGTTTCAAGCAAGCTGCCTACCGTGATCATGATGTGCGGATTGCAGGGCGCCGGCAAAACGACTATGTGCGGAAAACTCGGTCTTTATCTCAAAAAGCAGGGCAAAAAACCATTGCTTGTCGCGTGCGATATTTATAGGCCGGCCGCAATAAAACAGCTTCAAATCGTAAGCCAAAAAGCAGGCGTCGGTTTTTTTGAAATGGGTCAGAAAAATCCGGCAAAAACCGCAAAACAAAGTATCGACTTTGCTCGTCAAAACGGTTTTGACACGATAATTATCGATACTGCCGGACGACTTCACATCAACCGCGAGCTTATGGACGAGCTTAAAGAAGTGAAGGAAGCCGTTGGCACCGACGAAATTTTGCTTACGGTAGACTCTATGACAGGTCAGGACGCCGTTACCGTAGCCGAAGCTTTTGACAAAGAGCTTGACATTACTGGCGTTATCATGACAAAACTTGACGGCGATACTCGAGGCGGAGCTACGCTTTCGATAAAAGCCGTAACGGGAAAACCTATCAAATTTTGCGGAACTGGCGAAAAGCTCGAGGATATCGAAGTCTTTCACCCTGACAGAATGGCAGGCAGAATTTTGGGCATGGGCGACGTTTTGTCGCTTATCGACAAGGCTCAGCAGGCTGTTTCACAGGAAGACGCCGCAAAACTTGCCAAAAAACTCAAAGATCAGTCTTTTGATTTGAACGATTATCTCGCTCAGTTTGAAAATCTCAAAAAAATGGGCGACTTGAAAGATATCGTAGGCATGCTCCCGGGAGCGGGAAAACTTAAAATCAGCGAAAAAGACATCGACGAAAAAGAAATTTTACGCTTCAAAGCAATCATTCAGTCGATGACGCCGCGTGAACGAAGCGATTGCAGGATTTTGAACTATACCCGCAAAAAGAGGATTGCCGCAGGCAGCGGAACAACCGTTCAGGAAGTAAACAAGCTCGTCAAGCAGTTTGAACAGACCAAAGAGCTTATGAAACGTTTCGGCAACGGAAAACGCGGCATGAAATTACCGTTTTAAAATTTAATTTATATACATTTTCAGGAGGAAATTATGGCAGTTAAAATGAGACTTACAAGAATGGGTGACAAAAAAAGTCCGTTCTATCGTATCGTTGTTGTTGATTCAAGGAAAGCAAGAGACGGTGCTTATATCGACCTTGTCGGAACTTATGCACCTATCAAGCAGCCTGCAGAAACAAAAATCGACGTTGAAAAAGCAAAAAGCTGGTTGGCTAAAGGCGTACAACCTACAGACACCGTTCGCGGTTTGTTGATCGAACAGGGTATTTTGCAACCTGCACAGCCTAAAAAACCAAGCAAAAAAGCATTGGCTAAAGAAGCTGCTGCAAAAGCGGCCGCTGAAAAGGAAGCTGCTGAAAAAGCCGAAGGCAGCGCTGAATAATTATGGTTGAACTTGTCGAATATATCGTAAAACAGCTTGTTTCAGATGTCGAAAACGTCAAAGTTACGTTGGAAGAAGGGGAAGAACAAAGTAAAATTTCTATTCGCGTGGCATCTTGCGACACAGGCAAAATTATCGGTAAGCAAGGCAAAATTGCCTCCGCCATCAGAACGGTTGTTAAAGCCGTAGGTATGAAGGAAGGCAAAAAATATTCTGTCGAAATTCTTGACGACAACGACTGACAAAAAGCACCACAAATTTTTTTGTGGTGAAATTTTTATGGAAAAGTTTTTTATCGGAAAAATCGTAAAAGCTCAGGGTATCAAGGGCGAAGTTAAAATAAAAAGCGAATGCGGCGACCTTTCCTTTTTTAAAAATTTAAAAAGCCTTTATGTCGGAAGCAATCTCGTGACCGTAAAATCTGCGAGAGTTTCCGACGGCTTTGCCTACGTTTTGTTTTCCACGATTGCCGACAGAAATCAGGCGGAGGAAATAGTAGGCCTTAACGTTTATGCCGACAAAAACAGCGTGCCTTTGGATGAGGACAGTTATTTTGTCGACGACATGCTTTTAAGTGAGGTAGTACTTGACGACGGCAGGGAAATCGGTGTTGTCGAGGACATTATTCAAAATGGCAAATGCGCCGAAATTTACCGAGTCAAGACTAAGGAAGGATACGTTTTGTTTCCCTTTTTGAAGGATCTCGTGCTTGATTTTGACAGAGAGCAAAAAAGACTTCTGCTTTGCGCAAAACGCTTCGGCGAGGTAAGTCTCTATGAAGATTGATGTACTAACTCTCTTTCCGCAGATGTTCTCTGCGCTTAACGAAAGTATTTTGGGTCGCGCTCAAAGTAAAAATCTTATCAACATAAACGTTGTCAACATTCGGGATTTTTCCGCCGACAAGCACAAAAAATGCGACGATTACACATTTGGCGGCGGTGCCGGAATGGTCATGATGCCGCAGCCTGTGTGCGACGCTTTTGATTCGCTTGATATAACAGACGACACTTTGAGGATTTTTATGTCCCCAAAAGGAAAAAAACTCGACCAACAGCTTGTTAAAGAGCTTTCGGAAAAAAAGCACTTGGTTTTGCTTTGCGGACATTACGAGGGCGTGGATCAAAGAGCGCTTGACCTCAACATTGACATGGAAATTTCCATAGGCGACTACGTGCTTACGGGTGGAGAGCTGCCTGCCATGGTACTTATCGATGCGGTTTCAAGGCATATTCCCGACGTTTTGGGAAGCAGTGAGTCTGCAAAAGACGAAAGTTTCAGCGACAATATGCTGGAATACCCGCAGTATACCCGTCCTCAGGTTTTCAGGGGACTTGAAGTTCCGCCTGTGCTGCTCAGCGGAAATCACAAAAAAATCGACGAGTGGCGTGGAGAACAAAAGAAAAAAATAACTTTGCAAAATCGACCTGACTTGTTGAAAAAAGAGGATTGAATGCATATTCATTGGTTTCCGGGGCATATGACCAAGTCGTTGCGCCTCATTGCGGAAAACATAAAATCAGTTGACGCCGTTGTGTATATTCTTGACGCAAGGGCACCTTTGTCATGTCTCAACGAAAGTCTGGACGAAATTATTAAAGACAAATCGGTTTTGTACGTATTAAACAAAAAAGATCTTGCCGACACGAACAAAATCAAATCGTGGCTTCAAAAGTTTGAAAGTCAAGGCAAAAATGCCGTGACTTTGAGCGGTACCGAAAAGGGTGAAATGTCAGTCCTTTTGTCGGCACTCAAAAAAATCGAAAAACCGAAGGTCAAAAAGTTTGAGCAGAAAGGGGCATTTGTGCCTACGCGAATAATGGTTGTGGGCGTGCCTAATTGCGGCAAATCGACTGTAATCAACACATTGTGCGGCAAAAAATCCGCAGTGACAGGCGACAAGCCGGGAGTCACGAGAGGGAAACAATGGGTCAAGCTGCAAAACGGAATGGAACTTTTGGATACTCCTGGCACGCTTTTTCCAGACTTTTCAAACCAGACAAGGGCAAAACATTTGGCTTTTATCGGTAGCATAAAAGACGAAGTCGTTGACCCCGAGGAACTTGCGAGGGAACTTATTTCATGCCTTGCCGAAAAGTACCCGATTGAATTTACGGCAAAGTACGGTTTGTCAAACCCCGCTGACGTAAATCTTTCAATGGACGAAATTTGCAAAAAACGCGGATGCGTCATACGCGGCGGCGAATTTGACTATGAAAGAGGGGCGAAGGCGTTGATAGACGATTTCAGAAAGGGTAAAATCTGCAAAGTCACTTTGGAGGACACCGATGAGTCGTTTGTTTGATTTTGACAGTCAGTATTTTCATCTCGGTGCCGTAGCCGGTATAGACGAGGCGGGCAGAGGACCGCTGGCGGGTCCCGTAGTGGCGGCGTGCGTCATTATGCCGCAAGATGAAAATCTTTTGATTGAGGAAGTAAACGACAGCAAAAAACTTTCGGAAAAAAAGAGGGAAAAACTTTTTGACCTGATCGTCGAAAGAGCCGTTGCTTACGCTATAGAAGAAGTCGATTGCAAGGTCATAGACGAAATAAATATTTTAAACGCGACAAAGCTCGCAATGTCAAACTGTTTGGAAAACATTGCCGAAAAGCCTGATTTTGTGCTTATTGACGCCGTGAAACTTGAAACCAAGTTTCAAACCATGCCAATTATAAAAGGGGACGCAACAAGCTACAACATAGCGGCGGCAAGCATTTTGGCAAAAGTTCACCGTGACAGGCTCATGCAAAAGTACGATGAAATTTATCCGCAGTATGGCTTTGCTAAACACAAAGGGTACGGAACTAAATTTCATATCGAGCAAATCAAAAAATACGGATTGTGTGAAATTCACAGAAGGTCTTTCGTAAAAAATTTTTATGCTGAACAAACTTAAAGGAGACATCGGCGAGGATGCTGCCGCAAAATTTCTCGCTAAAAAAGGTTTTAAAATCGTCGAAAGAAATTTTAAATCAAAACTCGGTGAAATAGACATAGTTGCTTTGGACGGCGATACTCTTGTGTTTGTCGAAGTGAAAAAGCGTACTACGGCAAAATTCGGACTGCCTCGAGAGGCCGTGGACTTCAACAAACAGCAAAAACTTATTAAAAACGCACTTTATTATATACAGACAACAAACGCCTACAAACTTAAAAAGCGATTTGACGTGGTGGAAATTCTTGACGAAAAAATTACTCACATTCCAAACGCTTTTGAAGTAAATTATTGATCAAATTTGCTTGTCAGTTTGCGGTTGTTATGATATTATTTATTAGTGACTTCGGGCGGTCCTCTGTCATATCGGACACGAACGCTTAGTATTGGAGGAAAAGTCAATGAACGTTATTGAATCTATCAATCAAGAAAGTTTGAAAAAAGACGTTCCTGAATTCGGCGTTGGTGATACCGTCAGGGTGTCCGTTAAGGTCGTTGAAGGAAACAAAGAAAGGCTGCAGGCTTTTGAGGGTATTGTTATCGCTCGTAAGCACGGCGGCATCAGCGAAACTTTTAAAGTTCGCCGCGTTTCATACGGTGTAGGCGTTGAAAGAACTTTCCCTGTTCACGGACCTAGGGTTGCAAAAATCGAAGTGGTCAGAAAAGGTAAAGTAAGACGCGCAAAACTTTACTACCTGCGTGAACGTACCGGTAAAGCTGCTAAAATCAAAGGCGACATCTAAAAAAACGAACCGATTTTTATCGGTTCTTTTTTTATTTCTCAAAAGGTACTTGAAAAAAGACGAAAAAGTATTTAAAATTAAAAAAATATGTATTTCTAAAAGTATGCTTTTTAGTGTTGTGAGGTTTTATGCTTGCCATTACAAAAAGTTTTGGGTTGAACGGACTTGACGGGTATGCAGTCAGTGTTGAAATTGACTTGCATCACTCTTTGCCGGGGTTTTCGTTGGTGGGGCTTGGCGACACCGCGGTGAAGGAATCGCATGAAAGGGTAAGGTCCGCCATAAAAAACAGTTGTTTTTCCTATCCCGCATTAAAGATTGTCGCAAACCTTGCGCCTGCCGACGTAAAAAAGGAAGGCACTCATTTTGACTTGCCAATCGCGATAGGTATTTTGTCGGCAAGCGAACAGCTTGACTACAATACATTTCAAGACACGGTAATGCTGGGAGAGCTTTCTCTTGACGGCTCGCTGAGGGCTGTCAACGGAATGTTGCCTTTGCTTATTTCAATGGCGCAGCAAGGTGTGAAAAAGGTTGTTATCCCTAAAGAAAACGAGGCAGAGGCAAGCTACGTAAAGGGGCTTGAAATTTATGCGCTTGAAACGTTGCGCGACGTTGTGTCTTTTTTTAAGTGTGAAGCTGAATTTAAGCCTGTCGAGCAGAAAGAGTGGTCAAACACGCAAAGTGAGGAAAGTCCTTACGACATCAAATATATCAAAGGTCAGGTTGTGGCAAAAAGAGCAATGGAAATTGCCGTTGCAGGCGGGCACAACATTTTGCTTATCGGACCTCCCGGCTCGGGAAAAACTATGTTGGCAAAGTCGGTGTTGTCAATTTTGCCCGACATGTCTTTCGAAGAGGCTTTGGAAGTCGCTAAAATTCACAGCATAGCGGGCGTGCTTGACAAAAAAGACGGAATAGTCAACACAAGACCTTTCCGCTCACCTCACCATACGGCGTCATACGTTGCGCTTACGGGCGGAGGAGCAAACGCTAAACCCGGTGAAATAAGCCTGGCGCACAACGGCGTGCTATTCTTGGACGAAATGCCGGAATATTCTCGCCACACTTTGGAAACTTTGCGTCAGCCGCTTGAAGACAAAGTAATTACTATTGCGAGAAGCAACAAAACCGTTACTTATCCCGCAAACTTTATGCTGATTGCCAGCATGAACCCGTGTCCGTGCGGAAACTACGGTAGCACGACAAAAGAGTGCCGTTGCACGGCGACTCAGATACACAATTATTTAAACAAGCTGTCGGGGCCTCTTATGGACAGGATTGACCTGCACGTGGAAGTTGACAGCGTGTCATACGGAGAGCTTATTTCGGAAGGACAGGCTGAGGACTCGGCAACCGTAAAAAGCAGAATCGACAAGGCAAGGAAAATTCAGCAACAGCGTTTTGAGGGACAAAGTATTTTCAGCAACGCGCAGATGTCTGCAAAAGCCACCAAGGAATTTTGTAAACTCGACAAAAAGGGTATACAACTTATGGAAAGCGCGTTTGAAAAATTGCAGCTCAGCGCAAGGGCGCGCGACAGAATTTTGAGAGTCGCGAGAACTATCGCGGATTTGGACGGAGAACAGAACATTTTGCCTAAACATCTGGCGGAGGCTGTTCAATATCGTTCTCTTGACAGAAAATACAGGGTTTGATATGTATTCTTTCGATGAATGCGTGCTGATTTGGTTAAACTCTTTTGACGGGTTTTACTCAAACAAACAGCATGAACTTTTAAGTTTGTATGGCAGTCCTTCCGATTTGTTTGAAAACCTGAAAGATAGCAAGGACGTTGCCTGCAAAGTCATTTCGTCTGAGCTTTTTGAAAAGCTTGTTGCGTCTTGCGACAGTCAAAAGATTTTTGACGTTGCTCAAAGGCTTTTTGAAAAAGATATTGTCGCTTTGACGATTTTTTCCGACAAATATCCGCAAAAACTTAAAGAAATCGATGTTGCTCCTACTGTATTGTACTGCAAGGGAGACATCGATTTGCTTGACAAAACCTCGATAAGTATAGTAGGCTCACGCAAGTGCACGCCTTACGGAAAGAAGGTCGCAAGGTATTATGCGAAAGAACTTGTAGAAAACGGTTTTGTGGTAATTAGCGGTCTTGCACTTGGTATCGATGAAACCGCTCACCGAGCCGCAATTGAGTTTGACGGCAAAACAATCGCCGTTTTGGGTGCGGGATTTAATCACATTTATCCGTCCAGTAACAAGTCGCTTGCCGAAAAAATTTCTCGTGACGGATTGCTTGTTACCGAGTTTGCTCCTGATATCTCTCCGCAACCGTATCACTTTCCTATGCGAAACAGAATTATTACGGGTCTTTGCGACGCGCTTTTAATTGCCGAAGCTGGGAAGAAAAGCGGCACGCAAACTACTCTCGAACATGCGCTCAATCAGGGAAAAAGAATTTATATAGTACCCAACGACATTTTCAGCTTTAATTCCAGCGGCTCAAACGAAATGTTAAAAACTCTTCAAGGCGCCTTGACCACAACGCCCAAGGATATCCTCGAAGATTTCGGCATTTCGCAAAATGTTGTTGACGTAAACAAAAACATCCAGTTAAATATTGACGAAGCCGTTGTCGTCAAGTTTTTAAAAAATCAAACGGCACATTTTAATACGCTTCTGGAAAACACGGGTTTTTCGGTAGGAGAGTTGCAATACATATTGTCGGCGCTTGAAATAAAAGGTATCGTCATTCGTCAGGGCGGGAACTTTTACAAGCTGACAATGGAGGTTTAATAAATGAAGTTAGTGATTGTTGAGTCACCGGCAAAAGCAAAAACAATAGGCAAATATCTCGGCGGGGACTATAAGGTGGACGCTTCCGGCGGACACATAAGCGACCTGCCTACTAAGGAACTTGGCATTGATATAGAAAACAATTTTCAACCTAAATACGTGATTTCGTCTGACAAGAA
The DNA here is from genome assembly GCA_944336125.1 of uncultured Clostridia bacterium. Classification (GTDB taxonomy): domain Bacteria; phylum Bacillota; class Clostridia; order Christensenellales; family CAG-314; genus Heteroclostridium. Next base: position 26,218 of record CALVLA010000013.1, read on the forward strand.
AAACGTCATTAAGCGTCTCAGCGACGAGGCAAAAAAAGCAGACGAAGTTTTTCTCGCGACCGACCCGGATCGTGAGGGAGAAGCTATTTCATGGCACTTGCAAAGGGTTTTGAAACTTGACCCTAACAGCAAAAACAGAATTCAGTTTAACGAAATCACAAAAAACGCCGTACAAAACGCAATCAAAAATCCTCGTTCGGTAGATATGAACCTTGTCGACGCGCAGCAGGCAAGACGCGTTCTCGACAGACTTGTGGGTTACAAACTGTCGCCTGTTTTGTGCAAAAAAATCAAAGGCAAACTGTCAGCAGGCAGAGTGCAGTCGGCGGCATTAAGAATGATCGTCGACAGGGAAAAGGAAATTAAGGCATTTAAGCCAGAAGAGTACTGGAACGTTTCGGCTCAGCTGCAAAAAATTGCCGACAAGGATAAAAACATAAAATTTAAAGCGACACTTGCGGAAAAAAACGGAAAGAAACTTAAACTTTCCTGCAAGGAAGAAACAGACAAAGCCGTTGCCGAAATCAACGACGGCAAATTTTTTGTCGACAGCGTAAAAAAGGGAACGTCGTTTTCGCAACCGTTGCCTCCTTTTACCACGAGCACAATGCAACAGGACGCTGTCAACAAGCTCAGCATGCCTTCGAAAACGGCAATGATGACGGCTCAAAAACTTTACGAAGGTCTTGACATCGAAGGCTTGGGACACATCGCTTTGGTAACTTACATCCGTACCGACTCGGTAAGAATTTCCGATGAGGCGTCGGCAGCAGCAAAGACCTTTTTGACGAAAAATTACGGAAGCGAGTACGTGCCTAACAAAAGCAACGTTTACAAAACCAAAAAGAACAGTCAGGACGCGCACGAAGCCATAAGACCGGTTAACCTTGAAATTACACCTGAAAGCGTAAAGGAAAAAATTCCGCGTAACGAATATCGTCTTTACAAACTCATTTACGAAAGGTTTTTGGCAAGTCAGTCAACACCCGCAAAATTCGACACGGTAACAGCTTTGGTAAAAGCAGGCGAATACGGTTTTAAAGTCAGCGGCAAAACTCCTGTGTTTGACGGCTATCTCAAAATTTACGCGGCGGACAAAAAGGAAAAAGACGACGAAAGTCTCGAACAGTCAAAACTGCCTAACCTTGAAGCAGGACAGGAACTCAAATGCAACGAGCTTGTCAGCGAGCAGAAGTTTACCAAACCGCCTGCAAGATACACGGAGTCTTCTCTTATTAAAAATATGGAAGAAAACGGCATAGGAAGACCTAGCACCTATTCCGCAATTTTGTCGACTCTTTACACCAGGACTTATATAGTAAAAGAGGGAAAAACCCTTGTGCCTACCGATTTGGGTTCGGTAGTTACCGATTATCTCGAAAAGCATTTCGAAAACATTGTCGATACTGAGTTTACCGCTCACATGGAAGATTTGCTGGATAATATCGCCGACAAAGGGGAAGACTGGCACAAGGTAATAAGCGACTTTTACGACCCATTTGAAAAGAAAATCAATTCGGCACTCAAAAGCAACGAAAAAGTTGAACTGGGCGACGAAGTTTCCGACGTAAAATGCGAAAAGTGCGGTGCGATGATGGTATATAAAACCGGCCGCTTCGGAAAATACCTTGCTTGCCCTAATTATCCTGAATGCAAAAACACAAAAAGCCTTGCCGCAAAACAAGATGTCGTGACCGACATAATTTGTGAGAAATGCGGCGGCCACATGGTAGAAAAAACAGGAAAATTCGGAAAGTATCTTGCCTGCGAAAACTATCCTGAATGCAAAAATACAAAAAGCATAAACAAAGTTGTGGGCGTTTGTCCTGAATGCGGCGGAGACGTCGTTGAAAGAAAAAGCAAAAAGG
>CALVLA010000014.1 GCA_944336125.1 uncultured Clostridia bacterium
CCCTCAAATCCGTTTTTTAAAAACCTTTCCCTCATCCTCTCTCTGTGCTTCGAGTGAGGGTGAACTTCTTTTGTCATTATTAAAACCTTTTAGTTTGGCAATTACTTATTAAATGTAGCACATTTAGTTAAAATTGTGTATAATATTTTAGTAGTTTTTGACAAAACCGCCATACGGTTTTCAAAAAACTGCTTGTTTGGGAGGCTTGAATGAGTTTTTCATTGAAGGACAAAACTTTTGACGAAATGCTGTCTTTTTTGCGTGAAATTTTGCAAATCGACACAGTGAAATCGGCTGCTTCCGAAGGCAAACCTTTCGGAGAGGGCAACGCCCTTTGTCTTGAAAAGGTGCTTGACAAGGCAAAGGAAATGGGCTTTGAAACTTTCAACTGCGACAACTACGCAGGTCACGTCGATTTCGGAAACGGCGACGAGATTTTTGGCATTTTGGGACACTTGGACGTTGTTCCTGCCGAAGGAAAGTGGACTTATCCCCCTTTCGGCGGAGAGATAAAGGACGGTGTGCTTTACGGCAGAGGAGTTTTGGACGACAAAGGTCCTATGATTGCCTGCCTTTACGCATTAAAGCAGTTGAAAGACGAGGGTTTTGTTCCCTCCAAAAAAATACGCCTCATTTTCGGCTGCGACGAAGAGAGCGGCTGGGGATGCATGGATTACTACTCATCAAAAATCAAACTCCCCGACGTCGGATTTTCGCCTGACGGCGACTTTCCGGTAATCAACGTGGAAAAAGGCGTCTGCCACCTCACCATGACGGTGGACGGACTGCCCGAAAGCATAAAAAACATCAGCGGCGGAAGCAGGGTAAACATCGTCATGGACGACTGTTTTGCCCAAATCGAGGGAGACGTTTCAGTCTCGGGCTGCGAAAAAACCGTTAAAGACGGAAGCACTTTTTTAAGGTGCGTCGGAAAAGCGGCTCACGGCTCCACCCCTCAGTACGGCGACAACGCTTTCAAAAAGCTTGCCGACCTGCTTCACGAAATATATCCCGAAAACGACTGTATTTCTTTTGTCAGCCAAAAGGCCGCCGCCGACTTTTCAGGCAAAAGCTGGGGCGTAAACCTCAGCGACAAACAAAGCGGCGACATGACGATAAACGTGGGAAAAGTGCGTACCCAACAAGGCAAACTGCTTTTGGGACTTGACATCCGCTACCCCGTAAGCTACACGCAGGAGCAAGTGCTTGATTTGCTCAAATGCCGCTCTCCGAAAGGGTGTACTTTTGAGGTAAACGGCTCGCATCCTCCTCTTTACGTCGCCGAGGACACTCCTCTGGTAAAAACGCTTTTGGAAGTTTTTGAAAAAGAAACAGGTCAAAAAGCGAAACCGCTTGCGGTAGGCGGAGCGACTTACGCAAGGGCTTTGCCTTTGGGAGTAGCTTTCGGCCCCGTTTTCGAGGACGACGAAAAAGTGATACACGAAAAAGACGAAAGAGTTTCGCTTGACAAACTGCGTCTTATGATGACACTCTATTACCAAGCGATAAAAAAACTTTGTTAAACGGAAAAAACCAATGGATATCAAAAGAATTTTAAGTGAAAAAATAGCAATCGAAGGGATTAGCCCCGACGAAATTTACGCACTCATGACAACTTCCGCAAGCAGCGATCTCGGCGACTACTCGTTGCCGTGTTTCCGCTTTGCGAAAGTACTCAAAACCGCGCCAAACAAAATAGCGGAAAACCTTGTCGCCTCTTTCGACGGTTGCGAAATTGTCAAAAAGGCTGAGGCGGTAAACGGCTATCTCAACATTTTTGTGGACACCTCAAAAATCGCAGGCGAAATTCTTGCCGACGCGCGCCGTGCCGATTACGGCAAAAGCGACGAAGGAAACGGAAAAACGATATGCATCGACTACTCGTCGATAAACATCGCAAAGCCTTTCCACATTGGCCACCTCGGCACTACCGCGATAGGCAGCAGCCTTTACAAACTGTTTAAAAATCTCGGTTACGAAGTTGTAGGCATCAACCACCTCGGCGACTGGGGAACTCAGTTCGGCAAACTCATCGTAGCCTACGACCTTTGGGGCGACAAAGAAAAAATCGAAAAAGGCGGCGTCGAAGCTTTGCAGGAAATTTACGTCAGGTTTCACCGTGAGGAGGAAAACAATCCTGCCCTCACCGAGGATGCCCGCAAATGGTTTGCGAAAATAGAGCAAGGCGACAAGCGCGCGCTGGAACTTTTCCATTGGTTTAAAGATATCACTCTTGCCGAAGTGCAGAAAATTTACGACAGACTCAACGTAAAATTCGACAGCTACAACGGCGAAAGTTTTTACAACGACAAAATGGCGCCTATGCTTGAGGAACTGGACAGGAAAGGTCTCATCAAGGAAAGCGACGGAGCCAAAATCGTCGATTTGCAGGAATACGGTATGCCGCCTTGCCTTCTCGTAAAGGCTGACGGCGCTACCCTTTACGCCACCCGCGACCTTGCGGCGGCTTTTTACCGCAAAAAGACCTATGACTTTTACAAAAGTCTTTACGTCGTGGCGTACCAGCAAAACCTGCACTTCAAACAGCTTTTCAAAGTACTTGAACTCATGGGCTGCGACTGGGCGAAAGACTGCGTTCACGTAGCTTACGGAATGGTATCTCTTGCCGAAGGCTCTATGTCCACAAGGAAAGGCAACGTAGTTTGGCTTAAAAGCGTGCTTGACAAAGCGGTAGAAAAAGCTTACGGCATAATTGAGGAAAAAAGCCCCGACATCGAGGACAAACAAGCAGTCGCCGAAAAAATCGGCGTAGGCGCCGTCATCTTTTCGGCGCTGCAAAACGCGAGGATCAAAGACATCACTTTTTCACTCGACAAAGTGCTTAACTTTGACGGCGAAACCTGCCCTTACCTTCAATATACCGTGGCAAGGACAAACAGCGTCATTTCAAAAGCAGGAAACTCAATCAACGCCCGCATAATGCCTGACTACTCCGCGCTTGACAACGACGAAAGCCGCGAACTTATAAAACTCATCAATGGTTATCCCGACATCATAAGGGACGCCGCCGAAAAATACGAGCCGTCGCTTCTTTCCAAATACCTCATCGATTTGGCACAGGCTTACAACAAATTTTATTTCGAAAACAGAATTCTCGACGAAGATTTGACAAAAATGCTGCCGCGTCTTTACGTTACCGACGCGACAAACAAAATTTTGAAAAACGGATTGTCCCTTTTGGGCATTGACGCGCCTGAAAAAATGTAAAACGCGTCAGGCATTTGTCTGACGAGGTGAAATATAATTTACGGCATCGACGTATCCAAGCAAAACAAACTCAAAGGCATCTTTGACGGAAAAACTTTTTACGGCGCAAGTCAGGAGTGGTACCCCACCCTTATTCAACGCCAGCGCGGTTACGGACCTACGGCGGCAGCCAATTTGGTGGCATGCGCCAGCGAAAAGGTAACTTTTGCCACGAAAGAACAGCGGTTGTCCCTCATGAAAGACGTGTGGAACTTTGTTACTCCCAACTCATGCGGAATAAACCGAACGGAAAAATTCGTCAACGGAAGCGAAAGATATTTTTTAGCAAACAATCTGAAACTCAACTGCGAGTTTTTCAATCACAAAATTTACGGCTCGGATTTCGCCGCTCTGGTTAATTTTTTAAAAAGCGGTTTTTGCCTCAATCAGGCGATTGGCTTTTTGAATTTGCAAAGCGGTGACATAGAGCAGCTTGAAAACAATCACTGGGTAACACTTGCGCAAGGCAATTTCAACGGAAAAAACGCCGAGGTAACAGTGTTTGACGGCGAAAAAAATTTTGAGCTTGACTTGCTTTTGTGGCACAAAAAAGCAAAAAAACAAGGCGGTTTCGTTTTTTACCGTCCGTTTTAAAAGGAGGCTTTTAAGCCTCTTTTTTGTTGACAATAATAATATCGTAAACTATTCTAAAAATACAATTTTACACATGGCAGGTGAAAAATGAAAAAATTTTTAACGGCGCTTTTGTGCGTCATATCTTTGACTATGGCACTTTTTGCCTTTACGGCTTGCTCGAACAAACAAACTTACAACTGTGTCGGTTACGACTTTACCGCTGACGACGGCGAAGAAATGAATATGCTCAACATGCTCAACTCGCTGACGCTTGTTTTGAACAACGACAAAACTTGCACCATTCAAATCGTAACTCCCGGTGAAAACATGTCATACAGCGGAACTTGGGAAGAAAAAGACGGCTACATCACAACCGACATAAATTCCGACTGGAGCATGCACCTCAAAAAAGAGGGCGGCAAGCTGATTCATACCGCAAGAGAAACGATAGGCGGCAAGCAAGGTACTTCGGTAGTTACCTTCGAAAAAGCATAAAAAAACAGCGGCTTTAAGCCGCTGTTTTTATTTTTTTTGTTAAGCTTTCCAAAGTCCGTGAAGATTGCAGTATGCGTAAGCCGAAATAAATTCGTCGCCCTCTACAAGAGCAAACTGAGCGGCAGGTTTTTCACCCGGTTTAAGGGTTTTACGCTGATTGCCCTGTTTTGTATGAACGGCAATCCACTCGATAAAGTGTTCTTCAGCCATCGGGTGTTCAACTGCTCCCACGGTAACCTTTACTACGTTGCCCTCAACGCTTACAACAGGAATGTGTTTTTCGGTTGAAGCTTCGACGGTACCCGGAATAATTTCTTTCATTTTCTGACCGCAGCACATAACAGGAACGCCTGAATCTTTAACGTAAGCTATGATATTGCCGCAGTGTTCGCAAACAAAAAATTTCATAAGATTTGCCTCCTTTGTTTTTGTATTATATAACGCGCGCAAGGAAAATACAATAATCTTTTTCAAGCGTAGCGGTATTTTTTTCTGTAAACCACAAAAAAAGTCAGCGTGACGGTAAGAGACAGCATTTCGGCGACGGCGACTGCCACCCAAATTCCGTCAAGCCCGAAGAAAATCGGAAGTACGAGAACGGACACCACCTGAAAAAACAGCGTACGCAAAAAGGAAATAACGGCGGAAACCAAGCCGTTGTTAAGCGCGGTAAAAAACGCTGAGCCGAAAATGTTTATGCCGTTGAACAGGAAGCAGAAAGAGTAAAGCCAAAAAGCATGCACCGTCATATCGGTAAGCGCCTGATCATACCCCACAAACAGCATTGACATCGGTTTTGCGAAAACAATTGACACGACAAGCAAAACAACACCCAGCGACGATATGGTTGCCATGCTTTTTTTGAAAAGGCTTTTAAGTTCGTCGGTGTTTCCCGCCCCCTCGTTGTAAGCAAAAAGCGGCGCGCTTCCTATGCCGTAGCCTAAAAATATCGAAATAAAAATGTATGAAACGTAAATCAGCGTTCCGTAAGCCGCGACCCCGTCTTCCCCCGCAAGACGCATGAGCTGAAAGTTGTACAGCAGCTGAATAAGGGAAACGGAAATGTTCGTCATAAGTTCAGACGAACCGTTTGCGCATGCTTTAAGAAGCGGCTTTAAAAAAATTTTTGTTTTGACGAGCCTTAAAGTAGAGCTGTTTTTTGAGAAAAAGTAAACAAGCGGAACGACGCCCCCTACAATCTGACTGACGGCGGTAGCGATTGCCGCTCCGGCAATGCCCCATTTAAACACCACCATAAAAAGCGCGTCGAGAATTATGTTTGAAAAGCCTGCGGCAAGAGTTATCGCGAGTCCCGTTTTTGTTTTTGAAGCCACGGCAAAAAAGCTTTGAAACATGTATTGAAGAACGAATACGGGAGTTGCGAAAAACAAAATTCTGCCGTAAACAACGCAGTAATCAAGCATTTCACCCGTTGCGCCCAAAAAACCTGCAATCGGGTAAATAAGGCAATGACCCAAAACCGAAAACAAAACACCTGCGGCAAGGGTGACGTAAACTATCATCGAAAAATATTCGTTTGCCTTTTTCATGTCCCCTTCGCCCATGGTTTTTGCCACCAGCGCGCTGCCGCCGGTACCCGTCATAAAGCCTATTGCGCCAACGCCGAAAACTACCGGCAAAATAATATTGACAGCGGCGAAAGCGGTTTTGTTTACGAAATTGGACACGAAAAATCCGTCGACCATGCTGTAAGCCGACGTAAAAATCAACATAATGACCGCAGGAAGTACGAATTTGTAAAGTTTTTTTAATGTAAAGTGTTGTGAAAGCTTGTTTTTCATAAAACGACCTTAACAATATTCGGGCTGTTGCGGTATTATAACAAATCTGAATTTAAAGTCAACAAAAAAAGAGGCTTAAAGCCTCTTTTTTTGTTATTCGCTGATTTCGCCGTCCTCAATATCTTCCGCTTCAGGAGGGGTTGTAGCTACGCACACTACTTTGGCCTCGTCCTTAAATTTCATGATACGAACGCCCAAAGTATCCCTGCCGATTTTGGAGATGTCGCTTGCCTTTACCCTTATGATAACGCCGTTGTCAGCGATGAGCATAACGTCGTCGTCAGGGCTTATGAGTTTGAGGTTGACGAGGTTGCCCGTCTTTTTGTTGAACACGCCGGCTTTGATACCTTTGCCTGCCCTTGCCTGCAAGCGGTAGTCGCTTATGTCTGAAATTTTGCCGAAGCCGTTTTCGCTGACGGTAAGCACGTCAAATCCGTTTTTGACGACCGCCATATCGGTGACGAAGTCGCCTGCGTCAAGCTTCATGCTCCTTACGCCCTGCGCCTCGCGTCCCATAGGTCTGATTTCCTCTTCGGAGAACCTTATGCATTTTCCGAGGTGGCTTGCGACAAGAATTTCGTCGTAACCCGTTGTCATGGATACGGAAATAAGTTCGTCGTCGTCAAGAAGCGAAATGCAGATTTTGCCGACTTTTCTGATTGACTCGAATTCTTTAATGTCGGTCTTTTTGATAAGACCGTTTTTGGTTGCGAGAAGGAGGTTGCCCTGCGTTGTGTCCTCAGAAGGGATAATGGCCGTTACCTTTTCGCCTTCGGAAAGCTGCAAGAGATTGACGATAGCTCTGCCCTTTGCGGTTTTTTGAGCCTCAGGTACTTCGTAAGCTTTTATTTTGTAAACTTTGCCCCTGTTGGTAAAGAACATAAGGTCGTCGTGAGTGTTGCACACGAACATCCTTTCCACAAAGTCCTCTTCCTTGGTCTTGTGCGCTGTGACGCCCTTTCCGCCGCGACGCTGAGTTTTGTATTCCGAGGTAGGTATGCGTTTTACGTAACCGAAGTGAGTCATCGAAACGACTACGCCTTCCTTTTCGATAAGGTCGCCGATGTCGATTTCGCCGTAATCGGTTGAAATTTCCGTTTTACGCGGAGTGCCGTACTTTGCGCCTATTTCCCTCAAATCGTTTTTGATGATGTCCGCCACTTTTGAAGGAGTTTCGATTATGCTTTTGAGTTCAGCAATATATTCTTTGAGAGAAGCGAGGTCGCGTTTGAGGCTTTCCACTTCGAGGTTAGTAAGGCTTTGCAGACGCATTTCCAGAATGGCCGTTGCCTGCTTGTCGGAAAGCGCGAATTCGTTCATCAATCTTTCTTTTGCGACATATTTGTCAGGAGACTTTTTGATGATTTCGATAACTCTGTCGATGTTGTTTTGCGCGATGACAAGTCCTTCGAGTATGTGGCATTTCGCCTCTGCTTTTTCGAGGTCGTATTTTGTTTTTCTCAAAACGACGTCTTTTTGGTGCGCCACGTACTGACATATGATTTCCTTAAGGTTCAGCACCTTAGGCTCGCCGTCTGACAACGCCAAAAAGTTTATGCCGTTTGAAATTTGCAGCTGAGTGTGTTTGAACAAAGCGTTAAGCACCACCTGCGCGTTGGCGTCCTTTTTGACGTCGATAACGATACGCATACCCGTGCGGTCGCTTTCTTCCTTAATGTCCGAAATACCTTCGAGTCTTTTGTTTTTTACCATGTCGGCAATTGTCTCGATAAGACGCGCCTTGTTGACCTGATAAGGAAGCTCGGTAATGACAATTCTGCTTCGTGTGCCGTTGTTAAATTCCTCAATTTCGGTTTTTGCCCTTATGATGACGCCACCGTGACCCGTTTTGTATGCTTGTCTTACGGCAGCCCTTCCCATAAGTATGCCGCCTGTCGGGTAGTCAGGCGCAGGTATAATGGTCATAAGTTCGTCAATAGAAATTTCAGGATTGTCGATTGTGGCGATTACGCCGTTTATCACTTCGTTGAGGTTGTGCGGCGGAATGTTTGTAGCCATACCTACCGCGATACCGTCGGAACCGTTTACCAAAAGGTTAGGAAAACGTGACGGAAGCACAGTCGGCTGCATAAGCGTTTCATCGAAGTTCGGATAAAAATCGACTGTGTTTTTGTCTATGTCGCGAAGCATTTCGCTTGAAATTTTGCTGAGTTTTGCCTCGGTGTACCTTTGAGCGGCAGGCGGGTCGCCGTCAACCGAACCGAAGTTGCCTTGTCCTTCGACAAGCGGCTCATTGATTGAAAAGTCCTGCGCCAAACGCACCAATGCGTCGTAAACAGCGCTGTCGCCGTGCGGATGGTATTTACCCAAAACGTCGCCGACGATACGCGCACATTTTCTGTAAGGCTTGTCGTTGAACAGGTTGAGTTCGCCCATTGCGTACAAAATACGCCTGTGAACGGGTTTGAGTCCGTCCCTTACGTCAGGTATGGCACGCGACACGTTTACCGCCATGGCATAGGCGATAAAGGACTTTTTCATTTCGTCCTCAACCTTGATTTTTACTACCTTCGAGCTTTCGAGGGCTTTTTGATATTCTATCGAGTTATGTTCAATTTTTTTCATCTTTCATTCCTCTTATCAGACGTCAAGCTCTTGGACAAGTTTGGCGTTGTCCACTATAAACTGACGCCTGAGTTCAGGCTTTTCGCCCATAAGCACGCTGAAAATTTCGTCTGCCTCGTATGCGTCTTCCATGGTAACCTGCAATACCGTACGCGTTTCAGGGTTCATGGTAGTTTCCCAAAGCTGTTCGGCGTTCATTTCGCCGAGACCCTTGTACCTTTGAACAGCCTCGCCCTTTATGCCAAGTTCCGCAATAAGTTTGTCTTTTTCGGCGTCGTTGTAGGCGTAAACAGGTGTTTTGCCCTTCATGAGTTTGTAAAGAGGCGGCTGCGCGATGTAAATGTGTCCTTTTTCGACAAGCGGCCTCATAAAGCGGAAGAAGAATGTCAAAAGCAAAATGCGGATGTGGCTTCCGTCGACGTCGGCATCCGTCATGCAGATGATACGGTTGTACCTCAATTTGCTTTCGTCAAAATCCTCGTTGATGCCGCAGCCGAAAGCCGTAATCATCGACTTGATTTCCTCGTTTTCCAGTATGCGGTGAAGCCTTGCTTTTTCGACGTTCAAAATTTTACCTCTCAAAGGCAAAATAGCCTGAAAACGTCTGTCGCGTCCCTGTTTTGCGGTGCCGCCTGCCGAGTCGCCCTCGACAAGATAAATTTCGCAAAGCTCGGCATTCTTTTCGGTGCAGTCCGCGAGTTTTCCCGGGAGGGTGGTGCTTTCAAGCACGTTTTTGCGGCGGGTGAGTTCCCTCGCGTTTCTTGCCGCTTCCCTTGCCCTTTGCGCGGTCTGGCATTTGAGAATAAGTTCCCTCGCTTCCTTAGGATTTTCCTCGAGGTAAGCGCCCAGTTCCTCTGTGACAACCCTTGCCACAGCCGTCCTCATTTCGCTGTTGCCGAGTTTTGTCTTTGTTTGTCCCTCAAACTGAGGCTCGGTGAGTTTGACGCTTATGACGGCGGTGAGACCCTCACGGACGTCGTCGCCGCTGAGTTTGTCGTCGTCTTTAAGTACGTTGAGTTTTTTGCCGTAATCGTTGACGACTTTTGTCAAAGCGTTTTTAAAACCGTCGAGGTGCGAACCGCCCTCCTCGGTGTTTATGTTGTTTGCGTAAGCGTAGATAACTTCGTTGTAACCGTCGTTGTACTGAAGGGCGATTTCAACCTCGCCTTCCTTGACTTTTTTGTCGATGTAAACGGTGCTTGAAAAAAGCTTGTCCTTGTTTTTGTTAAGGTTTTCGACAAACTCGGCAACACCGCCCTCGAAACAGAAAGTTTCGCGTCTTTCCTGCGAGGTGCGTTTGTCCTCGAGATTGATGACGATGCCTTTGTTGAGGTACGCCACTTCGCGAAGCCTGTTTTTAAGCCTGTCGTACTGAAACTCCACCGTTTCGAAAATTTCGGGGTCAGGGGTAAAGGTGATTGTGGTACCCGTCTTGTCCGAGTCGCCCACTACCGCAAGCCTGTCCTCAGGAAAACCTCTGTGGTAAACCTGATGAAAATGTTTTCCGTTTTGGAAAACGTCGACGATAAGGCTTGTACTCAAAGCGTTAACTACCGAAATACCTACGCCGTGAAGACCGCCTGAAACGGTGTAACCGCCGCCGCCGAATTTTCCGCCTGCGTGAAGTTTTGTGAGGACGACTTCAACTGCCGAAAGCCCTTCCTTAGGGATGATACCCGTAGGAATACCCCTGCCGTTGTCGGCAACGGTAAGCGAGCCGTCGTCGTTGATGAAAACGTCTATTTCGGTGCAGTAGCCCGCAAGCGCTTCGTCGATAGAGTTGTCGACGATTTCGACTGCGAGGTGATGCAGACCTTTTTCGTCGGTAGAACCGATATACATGCCCGGTCTTTTTCTTACCGGTTCAAGTCCTTCGAGAACCTGAATTTGCTCTTCAGAGTAATTGTTGGGTTTGTCCATAATACCTCCGTATAAAAAAGGCTTAACCCTTTCGGTCAAAAGCCGAAGTAAAAAAACGATAATACTTAACGTAAAGATTATAACATAATTATGCCATTTTTGGCTTTAATTTTAACGCGATTGTGCCGAAAAAAATGACAAATTTTTTATGTGGCATTTTGAGGCGGTTATTTGCCCCACAAACGGAAAACGGAGCGATTTTGTCAAATCACTCCGTTTTTTTAATTGTTTGCGGTAATTTTTCCGTTTGCGACACAAAAAACTTTTGCTTCGCCCTGAATTTCCTCAATGTCAGGCTCGGCGGAAGTAACAATGGTCTGAATACCTTTGGCGTAATTTAAAAGACGGTTTCTTCTTTTTCCGTCAAGTTCGCCGAACACGTCGTCCAAAAGTAAAATGGGCGGGTCGTCGGAAAGTTTTGCGATGAGGTTGACCTCTGCGAGTTTCAGCGAGAGTGCCGCCGTTCTCTGCTGTCCCTGCGAGCCGAATTTTCTTATATCCACGCCGTTTACCGAAAACTTGATGTCGTCGCGGTGAGGTCCAGTCGTCGTGTAACACAGTCGCGCTTCCTTTTCAAAACCGTCGGAAAGTTTTTTCAAAAAGTTTTCCTTTACCTCGTTTTTGTCTTTTCCGTTTAGTTCAGACTGAAATTCAAGCAAGAGTTTTTCCTTTCCGTCTGTAATTTCCTCGTGAATTTTTGATGCCACAGGGCTTAACTTTGCCAAAAAATCTTGTCTTTTGAAAAATATTTTGGCACCTTCGTCGGCAAGTTGTCCGTCCCAAATCGAAAGCATTTGTTTGAGACTGTCGCCGCCGCTTTTCAAAAGATTGTTTCTCTGAAACAAAATGCGGTTGTATCTTCCCAAAGTGTAAAAATAGTTTTTGTCAGTCTGGCAAAGGTCTATGTCCATAAACCTTCTTCTCGCGTCGGGTCCCTGCCTTATCACCGCAATTTCGTCAGGCGAAAAGTAAACAACGTTGATTTTGCCCAAAAGCTCGCCTATCTTCAAAATAGGAAGCCCGTTTACCGCGACGCGTTTTTTTTCTGTTCGGGTGAGTTTTATCTCAACCTTTCCGTCGCCGTAATATGAAACAAAATCTGTTTTTACGCTGGCAAACTCGCTTTCCCAGTTGATTAGTTCCTTATCCCTGTCGCACCTCGGGGATTTTCCCAAAGCGCAAAGCGCCACCGCCTCGAGAAAATTTGTTTTTCCCTGCGCGTTTAAACCTCGGAAAAGATTGAGCCCCTTTCCGAGAAAAACCGTTTGGTTTTTTAAATTGCGGAAGTTTTTTACCGTGACGCTTTTTACATACATATATCTGAATTATACCCTTTTAAGGCTTTTTTGTCACCAACAAAAAAAGGGCGAACGCCCTTTTTCATTTTTTGAGTATCATGTCTTTTAAGTCTTTTACGTAAACACCTATTCTTCCGTCGGATTTGCTTTGTTCCTCAATTTTGTTTCTCGCGTGAAGTATCGTCGTGTGATCGCGTCCTCCGAAAATTTCGCCTATTTTTACAAGCGGCAAAGTCAAAAATTCGGTGATTAAGTAAATGCAAATTTGCCTTGGCTCCACTATTTCCTTGTTTTTCTTTTTGCCGACAAGCGCTTTTCTGTCAATGTTGAAGTACTCGGTAACAGCGTCGATAATTGTGTCAACGCTTATCATTTCCTTTTGGTCGTCGGTGTAGTCCCTTAGCGCTTCGTTTACGATATTCATGTCAATTTCGGTATGATTGATGAGCGAAGCGTAACTTATTACCCTTGTGAGCAAACCTTCCATATCCCTTATGTTGGTTTGTACGTTTTGGGCGATGACCTGCAGAATTTCGTCGCTGATGTTGGCGTTTTGCTGACGCGATTTTTTTTGCAAAATTGCTATTCTCGTTTCCAGGTCAGGCGGTTTGATGTCGGCAATCATACCCCAGGCAAACCTTGTCCTCAACCTGTCTTCGAGGTGCTGAATTTCCTTTGGCGGTCTGTCGCTGCTGATGATGATTTGTTTTTCGGCGTTGTACAAATCGTTGAAGGTGTGAAACAGCTCTTCCTGCGTTGCGTCTGTTTTTGAGATAAACTGAATGTCGTCTATCATCAAAACGTCGCAGCTTCTGTATTTTTGTCTGAATGCCTTTTTGGCGTCGGACGGATTTTTAGTGTCCCTTATCGCTTCGATAAGTTCGTTAGTAAACTTTTCGCAGCTGACGTAAAGAGTTTTGAGTTTAGGCTGATTTGTATTGATGAAGTTGCCGATAGCATGAAGAATGTGAGTTTTTCCGAGACCTACGCCTCCGTAAATAAAAAGCGGATTAAACTTTTTTCCCGGTGCTTCGGAAACGGCTTTTGCCGCAGCCGCCACAAACTCGTTTGATTTGCCTACTACGAAGTTGTCAAAGGTATATTTTTTGATAAAAACGCTTTCTTCGATTTCAATTTCCTGCGAAGGAGAAATTTGTTCGTCATCTTCGGTACTGTAAAGGTCTTTTTGATCTTCGGTAATAATTTCGACGTCGTCAAGCATAGGAAACACCATTTGCATAGCTTCCTTGATTTGACTGTAAAACCTTTTTTGAACCAAATTTCTGCTTACTTCGGTTTTTGTGCATAAAATAAGCTTTCCGTTTAAAATACTTACCGGAAAGGTAGTTTCAACCAAAGTATCAAATCCCAGCGCCGAAACGGAAATTTCCAGTTCGTCGAGCATTTTTTGCCAAAGTTCTCTAACTTCCATAACAACCTCGTTTAGTGGAATTCTTATTATACACAAAAAAGCTTTTTTTTCAATGTTTTTTTGCCAAATAAAAGCAATTACAATTTTTGTAAACAGGGTTGTCCACATAAATGTTGATAACGTTAAACACACTTTTCCACAAATAAAAACATCTTCAAAAGCGCAAAATAAACAATATATTGTATTGCAAAAAAGGCGAAAACCGACTATAATGTATTCAGTAAAGCATGCGAAAAAAATGAAAAATCGTTCTTTCACATTTTCACAATGCCTACTGCTGATACTACCATCTGAAAAATAATAATAATTAACGGGACGGGAAAAAAATGAAAGTTATCTGCCAGGGAATAGAGCTTAGCGACGCGGTAATGAAAGTTACCAAAGCATTGAACAACAGGAACGTAAACCCTGTACTCGACGGAATCAAACTCACGGCAAAGGACGATTGTCTGACATTGTTTGCCACAGACCTCGAGCTTGCAATTGAAAAAAAGATAAACGCCGAAGTTTTAATCGAAGGCGAAACGGTAGTTCCCGGCAAATTTTTCGGCGAGATAGTAAAAATGCTCACCAACGAGCAGATAGAGCTTACTCTCAACGAAAACGGAAAGCTTAAAATCAAATATACCGACGGCGCGGTTGAAAAGCAGTGTTTTCCCGTTGAGGAATATCCTGAGATAAAACGCGTCGAAAACGGACATAATTTTTCCATTTTGGCAACCGAACTCAAAGACATGATAAACAAAACCATTTTTGCTGTTTCTGTCGACGAAGGACGCCCTACATTGAAGGGATGTCTTTTCGAAGTTGAAGACTTTACGGTAACGGCGGTTGCACTTGACGGATACAGGATCGCGCTTGTTAAAAAGCCTTTGGAAGACAAAGCGGAAAAAATGAGCGTTATCGTTCCTGCGAGAAGCCTCAACGAACTGAGCAGATTTCTCGACGAAGGCGATGAAGTCATCACGGTAAAGGTAGAACAAAACTTTTTGATGGTTGACCTCGGACACACGATGATTATGACAAGGCTTTTGTCGGGTGAATTCATAAATTACAAACAGATTATCCCAAGCGAATTTGACACAAACGTCATCATCAACAAGGAACAGTTTAAAAACAGTCTTGACAGAGCAAGCATTTTGTCGAGAGGCGAAAAAAACAATCTGGTAAAAATCGACATAAAGGAAAATTTGCTTTACCTCATTTCGACAAGCGAAGACGGAGCAAGCCTTAAGGAAAGTATTTCCATAAACCTCGTGGGAAAAGACATGACGATAGCCTTCAACGTAAGATATCTCCTCGACTGCATGAAAGCGGTGAGCGACGAGTTTATAAAAATCAACCTCAACACTCCGGTAAACCCTTGCGTCATTACCCCTTGCGACAGCGACAAGTATCTGTACCTTATCCTTCCTGTGAGAATAGTTTAATAAAAAAAACGTTAAGCCGACAAATTTTGCCGGCTTTTTTTGTTTAAAAAGCAAAAGTAAGGTTTAATTGTAAGCGCGTAAAGTTGACACGAGGGGCTTTTTTTAGTATACTCAATCAGTATCAAAAAATATATTGGGATATTCCCGACAAAAATAAGAGAGGGTAAACATGAAAAGAACTTATCAACCTAAGAAAAGACAAAGAAGCAAAGTACACGGTTTCAGACAGAGGATGAGAAGCAAAGGCGGCAGAAACGTCATTGCAAGAAGAAGAGCAAAAGGCAGACATAAACTGTCCGCGTAAGGTAGCAAATGGAAAAGCAGTTTAGGCTTAGGAAAAACTACCAGTTCAACTATCTGTACAAAAACGGAAAGTCGGTAAACGACGAAAATCTGGTGGTGATTTTTTGCAAAAACAAAAACGACAAGCCTAAAGTGGGCTTTTCGGTAAGTAAAAAGTACGGAAAAGCAGTCAGACGAAACAAGGTAAGGCGAAGGCTCAGGGAAATAGTAAATCAACTTTATCCCGAGCTTGACAAAAGGTACAACTACGTGTTTTTGCCAAGGATAAAACAAAACGAGGCAACATTTTCGCAGCTGAAGGAGTCTGCCCAAAAGCTGACTTTTTCGATAAAAGGAAAAAGCTGAAATGCGCTGGGTGTGTATAGGACTGTTAAAACTTTACAAAATTACGTTGTCCCCTTTTATCGGGAAAAACTGCGCGTTTTATCCGACGTGTTCCGTCTACTCTATGGAAGCGTACCGCCTTCACGGCTTTTTTAAAGGAAGTTACCTTACCGCAAAAAGACTGTTAAGATGCGGCCCTTGGGCGAAAGGCGGATTTGACCACGTTCCGTACAAATTCGGAGGAAATATAAAATGGGTTCTATAATCTCATTTTTGGGAAGTATTCCCGTACCTGACCTCAACTGGATAGGACAGCTTGTACAAGGCTTGTACGAGTGGATAGGAAGTTACGGCTGGACGGTAGTTTTGTTTACCGTAATTTTGAAACTCATCACGTTGCCTATCGAGTTTTGGCAAAGATGCACAACCAAAAAGAACGCCGTCAAAATGGAACAAATGCGTCCTATGATGGCGAAAATCGACAAAGCGTACGGCGACAACAAACGCGGCGCGCAGATTGAAAAAAACAAGCTGATGAAAAAGTTCGGCTATTCGATGTTTTCAAGCTGTCTGCCTGCAATCGTAACGCTGGTGGTATTCATCATTATGTTTACCGGACTTACCAGCTACACTTCGTACGCTATCGTTACGGAATACAACGACATGGTTGACTGCTACCACTATTCGGTAGTAGAGTCGGCTGCAAATCAGGGACTTGACGTACCTGAAGGACTGTTGGAAAGCGGAAGCTACGAAAAAGGATACTGGAGCGAGGAAAAGGAAAATCAGTTCACCGTATACTTCGCTTCCAACATCGCGCCTTTGGCTTCCAGCGACCCTGCTAAATACGAAGCCATCATCGACGGCAGCAAGGAAAGCGTAGGTACCTTCGTTAAAGAAAACAGAGAAGGCTTTTTGTGGGTCAAAAACATCTGGCGTCCTGACACATGGGCAGGCGTAATGCCTACTTACAGCGAGTTTACAAAAGGTTCGCTGGGTATGACTGGCGTAGGCACAGCCGGAGTAAATCAGGCTGAATACGAAGTCATTTACGAAGCGGTGGGAGAATACGCAGGCGGTTACGCAGGATCTGCGTGGAACGGTCTTTTGATTTTGCCTTTGCTTGCCGCAGGATTGTCGCTGCTTTCTTCCTTCCTTTCAATGAAGACGCAGCCGGCTATGGATCCTTCGATGCAGGGCAGCGGAAAGACGTTGATGATTATGATGCCGCTCATCATGGTATTTTTCGTATTGATGTATACCGCGGCACTCGGCGTATATTTCGTAAGCAACTCGATACTTTCGGTAATTTCGACACTGGCGCTCACCCCTATCGTAAACAAAATTTACAGCAAAAAGGATGTTGCCATCATAAACAAAGCGTCATATAGGAGATAAAATGAAGCAAATCGAAGAAAGCGGAAAAACCGTAGAGATTGCGGTAAAAAAGGCGCTTGCGAAGTTGGGAATTACGAGGGAACAGGCGGACATAAAAGTTTTGAGCGAAGGCGGACTTCTCAAACAGGCAAAAGTCGTCGTTACCAAAAAGGATACGATAGGCGAAACGGCAGTGAAGTTTTTGGAGCAGGTGCTTGAAAAAATGAAACTTACCTTCGTCGTCGAACTTGAGGAAAACGACGAGGAAGCCAAGCTCGAACTTATAGGCACCGAAAGCGGCTGCGTAATAGGCTACCGCGGAGAAGTGCTTGACGCGTTGCAGTACCTTACTTCGCTTGTGGCAAACAAGGACAAAACGAGTTATAAACGCGTAATACTCGACACCGAGGCATACCGCGAAAAACGCGTCGAAAAACTTAAAGTCCTTGCCAAAAATCTCGAATCCAAAGCAATAAGGACTGGCAAACCTGTCAAGCTCGAACCTATGAATTCCTTTGAAAGAAGGATTATTCACTCGGCGTTGCAGGACAGCGAAAAGGTAAAAACCCTTTCGGAAGGCACGTCCCCTAACAGATACGTCATCATCTTGCCTAAGGAAAACGAGCAGGCGGCACATAAGAGCGAAAGGAAAAAGATGCACAATTTCGTATACCGCTCGGAAAAGAAAAGAAGATCGGGAAGGTGAGTTTCACCTTCCTTTTTTGGTAAAAAAATGAAAAACAACGAAGTAATCGCGGCGATAAGCACACCCGTAGGGCGCGGCGCCATATCAGTAGTAAGGATGTCGGGAAAAGGCTCGATAGAAATAGCAAAAAGCCTTTTTAAAAACATGCCGGAAAAGGCAAACGAGTTGAAACTCGGCAGGTTTAACGGCGAAAACTTTTCCGACCAGGCAATGTGCGTTTATTTTTCAAGTCCCCGTTCGTATACAGGCGAGGATATGGTAGAGTTTCAGATGCACGGCGGATACGCAGTGGCAAACGCGGCGTTAAAAACATTGCTGAATAACGGCTGCCGCCTTGCGGAGCACGGCGAGTTTACCAAACGTGCCTACCTCAACGGAAAAATGAATTTGGCAAACGTCGAAGGCGTCATGGACATTATCGATGCCGAAAGCGTGACGGCTGCGGAAAACGGCTACAAAATGCTGACAGGTGCCCTTGACGGAAAAATTTCCGAACTGCAAGACAAACTTACCGATTTGCTTGCTCAAATCGAGGTTGCGCTTGATTATCCGGAGGAAGACCTCGAATACGTGACCAAGGAACAAATAAAAGATGCATTAAGCGAAGTCAAACAAAAAACTCAAAATCTTTTGGACACTTCGTCAAAGGGAAGGATAATCAAAAACGGCGTAAACATCGCAATCGTGGGAAAAACCAACGTTGGCAAGTCCTCTTTGCTCAACACTTTGGTAGGCTACGACAGGGCGATAGTAACAGACATCGAAGGCACGACGAGGGACACCCTTTCGGAAAGCTATGTTTACCGCGACGTTAAGTTTAACTTTATCGATACCGCAGGCCTCAGGAAAACAAGCGACGTAGTTGAAAACATAGGTATCGAAAGGTCAAAAAAAGCAGTTGAAAACGCCGATATCGTTTTGCTTATTTACGACGGCGAAAAGGTTGACGGCGAATACGAGGAAATAGCAAAAAACCCTAAGACCATAAAAGTTTTCAACAAAGCAGATATAAAAAATCACGGAAACGACGTTCTTTCTGTTTCCGCCAAAACAGGCGAAAACGTCGAAAAACTCAAAGAAGTGATTTACGAAAAAATAAAACTCGGAAACATTTCTTCAAGCGACGTAATGATTACCAACGCGCGCCACATTGACTGCCTCAACAGAGCTCTCCAAAGTCTTGACAGGGCAAACGAAGTAATAGACGAAACGCTTGACTGCATTTCGCTGGAAATAAGGGAAGGATGGCAGGCACTGGGAGAAATCACGGGAGCCACCGCCAACGAAGAAGTGGTAAACAGGATTTTCGAAAAGTTTTGCGTAGGTAAGTAACAATGGACAACAATTTTGAATTTGACACGATAGTCGTGGGAGCGGGACACGCAGGCTGCGAAGCCGCGCTTGCCGCCGCAAGACTGGGAAAAAAGACGCTTGTCATGGCGACAAACCTCGACACGATAGGTTACTTGGCATGCAATCCGTCAATAGGCGGCACCGCGAAAGGCAACATAGTCAAGGAAATAGACGCTTTGGGCGGTGAGATGGGTGTCAACACCGACAAAACCCTCATTCAGCTGAGAATGCTCAACCGCGGCAAAGGACCTGCCGTCCACTGCCCTCGCGCGCAGGTTGACAAGTATAGCTATCACTCCGAAATGAAAAGGACGCTTGAAAAAACGCCAAACCTTTACCTCAGACAGGCGGAGTGCGCCGAAGTTTTGCACGACGACAAAAAAGTGACGGGCGTACGTTCGGCACAGGGACTGACTTATCACGCAAAAACCGTTGTGCTTGCCACAGGCGTTTACCTCAATTCAAGGATTATCGTAGGCGATTGGACAAACGACGTGGGACCTAACGGCTTTTCAAACGCAAAGCATTTGACAAAAAGCCTTGTCGAAATGGGTTTTGACGTGAGAAGGTTCAAAACAGGTACTCCTGCGAGGGTTCACGCGAGAAGCATAGATTTTTCAAAAATGATATTGCAGCCGGGCGACCCCGACATGCCTCCTTTTTCATATCTTCACGACAGCGTCGAAAACAACAAATATGACTGTCACCTTACTTACACTACCGCTGAAACGCATGATATAATAAAAAGTAATTTCCACCGCGCCCCGCTTTTTTCGGGAGCGATAAAAGGCACGGGACCCAGATACTGCCCTAGCATAGAGGACAAAGTCAACCGCTTTGCCGACAAGGAAAGGCACCAGATATTTTTGGAAATGGAAGGTCTCGATACCGACGAAATTTACGTTCAGGGTATGAGTTCTTCAATGCCTGCCGAAGTACAGTACCAAATTTACAAGTCAATCCCGGGTATGGAAAAGGTTGAAATCATGCGCGACGCTTACGCCATCGAGTACGATTGCATAGACCCTACCGCTCTTTACCCGAGCCTTATGTACAAAAAACTCGACGGTCTTTTCTGCGCCGGACAAATAAACGGTACCAGCGGCTACGAGGAAGCGGCTGCGCAGGGACTTGTCGCAGGCATAAACGCCGCAATGTATATCGACGGCAGAGAACCTCTTGTGCTTAAACGAAGCGACAGTTATATTGGCGTGCTTATCGACGACCTCACCACAAAAGGAACAAACGAGCCTTACAGGATGATGACAAGCAGAGCCGAATACCGCCTGCTTTTAAGACAGGACAACGCCGACGTAAGACTTACCGAAATAGGCAGAAAATACGGACTTGTCAGCGACGAAAGGTACGCTGTTTTTCTCAAAAAGAAGGAAGAAACAAAACAGATAAACGAAATTTTGGAAAAACAGATAAAACCGAAGGACTTCAAGGACTTGTTCGAGCGAAAAGGCGAAACTGTGATAAACAACGCGCTCAAACTCAAAGATATGTTGCGCCGAAGCAACATTACGATAAAAGATTTGCAGGAAGAGTACGGTCTTTTCGGCGGTTTTTCAAAACAGGCACTTGAACAGGTTGAAATTGACGTAAAGTACGAAGGATACATCGCCAAGGAAAAGGAACAAATCGAGCAGTTCAACAAAATGGAAAACAAAAAACTGCCTGACGACATAAACTACGACGAAATCAGCGGACTGAGGATTGAGGCAAGACAAAAGCTCAACAAAATCAAACCGCAAAATCTGGGACAGGCATCGAGGATATCAGGCGTATCCCCTGCCGACATAACGGTGCTTATCGTTTACCTCGCGCAAAACAAAAAAGGAGAATAAAGTGAACTCCCAACAGGTAAAACAGATATTAAACGAAAAAACAGACGTTTTTTCAAAATATTATTCTCTGCTTGTCGAGTGGAACGAAAAAATGAACCTTACCGCCATTACCGATTATGCCGACGCGGAAGTAAAGCATTTTGAGGACAGCCTTTACGGTTTGCCATATGTCAAACAAGGCGCGACGCTTTGCGACGTAGGTACGGGAGCGGGCTTTCCGGGTTTTCCGCTTAAAATGGCGCGCCCCGACATAAACCTCACTTTGATGGACAGCCTCAACAAGAGGATTGTCTTTTTGACCGAGGTGTCAAGGCAAACAGACACCCCCGCCAACTGCGTGCATATAAGGGCGGAAGACGCGGGACGCGGCGAGTATCGCGAAAAATTCGACGTAGTCACGGCAAGAGCGGTGGCAAAACTCAACACCCTTTGCGAGTATTGCCTTCCTCTGGTAAAAAAAGGCGGAGTGTTTTTGGCGTACAAAGCCGACGTCAGCGAAGAACTCGAACAAAGCAAAAACGCTGTCAAAATTTTGGGCGGCGAGATAGCGGAAGTCAACAGGTTTTGTCTGTCAAACGGCGACGCAAGGACAATCGTAGTCATCAAAAAAGTTTCCCCCACCCCAAAAGCTTATCCTCGCGGCAAGGGAAAGGAAAGGTCCAAGCCTCTTTAATTGTTGAATATTATTGAGTTTTGCGGATTTTTTTGTTATACTTTTTTCAGTTAAGGTTTTTCAGAGGAAAAAATGGTTAAAATTATAGCGTTTTCAAATCAAAAAGGCGGCGTCGGCAAAACGACGACTGTGCTTAACGTAGCGGACTATGTCGCCCGAAGCGGAAAAAAAGTGCTGATGATTGACATCGATCCGCAGGGCAACTTGACAAGCGGCTACGGAATAGCCAAAAACCGCATAGAAAACTCGCTTTACGACCTTATGACGGGAAGCGCGAAGTTTGAGGAAGTGGTTTTGCCTACCGGTTACGAAAACCTTGACATTTTACCTTGCAATATGGATTTGGCGGGACTTGAAGTCGAGCTTGTCAGTGTTCCAAACAGGGCAAAGGTGCTTGCAAATGCCCTCAAAGGAAAAATCGACGGATATGACTTTGTTATGATTGACTGTCCCCCTTCGCTGGGAGTGCTTACCTTAAACGCTCTTTGCGCCTGCGACGGAGTTATCGTACCTATACAAAGCGAGTTTTTCGCGCTTGAAGGTTTGAGCCAGCTCATGAACACAATAAAGCTGGTCAAGGAAAGGATAAATCCTAAAATAAAGGTTGAAGGCGTCATACTTACCATGTACGACGGTAGGAGCCTTATGGCGAAGCAGGTGTCCGACGAAATCAAAAAATATTTCGGCACAAAGGTATTTGAAGTACCCGCGCCGAGAAACATAAAACTTTGCGAAAGCCCTAGTTTCGGCGTACCTATTTCACAGCATGCGCCAAAGTCGAGAGGCGGCGTCGCATACCAACAGATTGCGGAAGAATTTTTAAGGAGAATGGATTGAAATGGCAAGGAAAGGATTGGGCAGGACATTTGACTCGTTGATTGGGATAAACGATATTCCCGAAACTACGGCGGCAACTCCGGCGGACGAACTTGTCGTATCAGACGAAAAGCGTATCGAAAGTTTGCGCAGCAAAATCGAAAAGGAAGTTAAAGGCGACGAGGTAAAGGAAATTGACATTACCGACATCGACCCCAACTACGAACAGCCGCGTAAAAACTTTGATCAGCAGGCTTTGAACGAACTTGCCGAAAGCATACGCCAGCACGGGATAATTCAGCCGATTATTCTGGTGCAGATGGAAATGCGCTACATGATTATCGCCGGCGAACGCCGTTGGCGCGCCGCAAAACTGGCAGGACTCAAAACCGTGCCTGCGGTAGTCAAACATTACACTCAGCAGCAGATTAAGGAAGTCTCCCTCATCGAAAACCTTCAAAGGGAAGACCTCAACCCTGTCGAAACGGCAAGAGCGTTGAAGCAGCTCATGGACGAATGCAACATGACTCAGGACGCCGTAGCCGACAGAATAGGCAAAAGCCGCCCTGCTGTAGCAAATACGCTGCGTCTTCTTTCACTGTGCGACGAAGTGCTTGAAATGATTGAAAAAAACAAGCTTTCGGCAGGACACGGCAGAGCATTGGTACCGGTAACAGACAGAGCCGACCAGCTTGCCCTCGCAATCAAAGCTACCAAACTTTCGGTTAGGGAAACGGAAAAACTCGTTCGCGATTATCTCAATCCTAAGCCTGAAAAAGTAAAAGTTCAGCAAAGCATCGAGCTTAAAGAACTTGTTTCAAACATGCAGCGAGTGTTTGCCACAAAAGTCAGTGCCATCGGCAATGATAATAAAGGCAGACTTTACATAGACTACTATACAAAGGACGACCTCGACAGAATTTGTGCTCTGATTGAGGATTGGAAAGAAAAAAACAGGGAAGAATAAAAATAAACAACTGTTCATTTTAAGGAGAGGAGAAGATGTCATTTGAATCGGGAATTTTCATTTTCGAGTCAATGGGCATAAGCATAGCGTTGATTGACGTAATTGTTGTGCTTTTCGGCTTGATTTTGATGTTTGCCGGCATGGCGAGAGGATTTGTAAAGGTATTTTTCAGTCTTTTCGGTACTTTGCTGGTAATAGTCGGTTCTGTGTTGCTTGCCAAGACGGTAGGCGGCTGGTTAACCGGCGGATTTGGCGGATTTGTTCAGGACCCTATCACAAACTGGATGATGAACATTGACGCGGAACAAGACATAAAACTGTTTTCCACCGTTGTGGATTGGACAAATCCGGAAAACAGAGCAAACTATATACCTGTAGCATTGTCTATGCTCGGACTTCCTGCAACGATTTCAGGCATAATTACCGATACGGGAATGCTAGACGGTATGTTTGAAAGCTTTGGGGAAGTTGCTCTTATTGACGTCTTCCCGGCTGAAATCACTTCAATCATCATGACAATCATTGCGTTTATACTTTTGCTCATTATTTTGGGTATTGTCATGGTCATTATCAAACGCGCTTTGACAAATTTGACCGAATTCAGGCTTTTCGGCGGAATAAACAGGCTTTTGGGATTGGTTTTGGGACTTGCGCAAGCATATTTGATAGTATCAGTTATACTTGTCGCTGTTTCATACATCCCTACCGACGGATTTTTGTCGGTGATACACCAACAGATTGACGCTTCGTGTGTAACGAAGTTTTTGGTACAAAACAACTGGATTGGCAATTGGTTGCTTAGCACTATCTTGCCGCAATGACAAAAGGAGCAAAATTTGCTCCTTTTTTTGTTAAAATTGCGGTGCACTCCTTAATTTTTCTCAGGCAAAGCCGTGTTTCACGTGAAACACGGCTTTGTTTCCGTTTGAAATGTTTCACGTGAAACAAAACTTTCTGCAAAACCGTCGGATGTTTCACGTGAAACAAATTAAAAACCTTCAAACTCTTGTTTCACGTGGAACATTTTTAAAAAACAAAAGATTTTAAATAAAAAATCATGTATATATTTTAATTTTTAGGGAAAAATTGAAAAAATGAGGTGAATTTATGCTTGCACTTGACAGTTTGAGCGAAAATTGTGTGTTAAAACTTGCAAAAAACTTGAAGTTGATGTTAAACGGCAAAAAACCGGTCATTTTGTGTGTGGGGACACAAAAAGTAGTGGGTGACAGTTTGGGGCCTTGCGTAGGTAGTTTGCTTGTGGAAAAGTACAAAATCAAAACAATTGTTTACGGATTAAACGATTTTAACGTAAACGCAAAAAATTTGCTTATTTCAAAGCAGTTTGTCGAAACTGTGCATCGTGACAGGCTTGTTATAGCGGTTGACGCCGCATTGGGCAAAAGCGAGGACATAGGACAAATTCAGCTTGCCGGCAACGGACTGTATCCGGGGTCTGCCACAAACAAAAATCTACCGTGTGTAGGCGACATTTCCTTAAAGGGGATAGTCAATCGAAAAGGATTTGACGACATGGCTACCTTACTCAAAACAAAAGCGGCGGAAGTGTGCGTCATGGCTGAAGTTATCGCAAAAAGCTTGGTGCTGGCTGTGGAAGATTGCGCTTTTTAAGTTTGCGCCTTGGTTTTTCTTTTATATCAATAGTGAACATATTTTTATTTTAAAAATGAACAATGTTTATTATTATGCTTGAAATGACAGTTTTGCTAAACGCGCAGCGGTTTGACACTTATTTTTGTTTATGTTACAATATTTCCCAACTTAAAAGCTTATACTAATAAAGTGAGATTTTTAGGCTTTTTATCGCCGACGGCTTTTGCGTCGGAATTTAAGGAGAAAACAATTGAAAACATCAACTAGCAAAAAGCTGTTTACCGTAATTATGGCGGCTTTGATGGTTGTTTTGGGCATATGGATTATTATGGTCCTTTTCCCTCAGCAACAAAAAACGCCGGAATATTACGAGTTTTTGCAGCAGGTCGAGGACGGCGAAGTTCAAGCCGTTTACATCGACGGTTATTTTACCATCAGGGTTTTGACTGCCGATTCCAAAATCGATATCAGCCGCTTCCCTTCAAACTATGACTATACTGTCAATATTCCTAGCAGGGAAGAGTTTAACCGCGACATGCAAAACGCAATTAAAAAAGGTCAGGAGGCTAATCCCGATTTCAAAACGCCTGTCGTTCAATACGACAAGCCGGATCAGGCAAGTCTTCTCGATTATCTGTTCCCTATCCTTATGATGGGTACGGCTATCGTGCTTGTCGTCATTTTGCTTAAAAAAATCGGTCAGCAAAACAATCAAAACATCAATTTCGGCAAAAGCAAGGCTCGCGTCAACGAAAACGTGAAGGTAAGGTTTACCGACGTTGCCGGTGCAGAAGAAGAAAAAGAGGAACTTGCGGAAATTATCGACTTCCTCAAAGCGCCTGCAAAGTTTAACGAACTTGGAGCAAGGATTCCTCGCGGAGTTTTGCTCGTAGGTCCTCCGGGAACAGGTAAAACTTTGTTCGCAAAAGCCGTTGCGGGGGAGGCGGGTGTTCCGTTCTTCTCGATAAGCGGTAGTGACTTTGTGGAAATGTTCGTAGGTGTAGGCGCCAGCCGTGTCAGGGACTTGTTTGACCAGGCTAAACGCAATATGCCTTGTATCGTATTTATCGACGAAATCGATGCCGTAGGTCGTCAAAGAGGCGCAGGTCTCGGCGGCGGACACGACGAAAGAGAGCAGACGCTCAACCAGCTCCTCGTCGAAATGGACGGCTTCGAAACAAACAACGGCATCATCATTATGGCGGCTACCAACAGGGCGGATATTCTTGACCCTGCGCTTTTGAGGCCGGGCAGGTTTGACAGACAAATTTACGTCAACCGTCCTGACGTCAGGGGACGTGAGGCTATCCTTAAAGTACACGCTCGCAACAAACCGCTTTCCTCCGACGTGGATTTCAAAACCGTCGCAAGGATTACCAGCGGATTTACCGGCGCCGATCTTGAAAACCTTCTCAACGAAGCGGCTATCCTTGCTGTCAGGGATAACAGAAAAGTTATTTCCATGAAGGATATCGCCGAAGGTATCAACAAAGTTATCATGGGTCCGCAAAAGAAAAGCAGGCTGGTTACCGAATCGGATAAGCGTATAACCGCTTACCACGAAGCAGGTCATGCTATCCTCGCTTGCAAACTCAAATACTGCGATCCTGTTCAGGAAGTTACCATTATTCCGCGCGGTATGGCGGCAGGTTATACTATGACGCGTCCTGAAAACGACGACAACCACGTTACCAAAGCAAAACTTCTCGACGACATCACAATGACTTTGGGCGGCAGGGTTGCCGAGGAACTTGTTATTCAAAACATTACTTCGGGCGCAAGCGGAGATATCAAATCTCTCACTTCAACCGTTCACAGCATGGTTGCCGAGTGGGGTATGTCTGACGAAATCGGTCCTATCTATTACGGCGCAGACCATGAAGTATTCGTAGGTAAAAACTATCAGGCTCAAAACGGTTACAGCGAAGCTATGGCAAGCAAAATCGACATCGAGTCTAACAAAATAGTTCGCGAATGCCACAAACGCGCAACCGAAATCCTTTCGGAAAACATCGAAATTCTCCACAATATGGCAAGGGTTCTTTTGGAAAAAGAAACTATCCATACAGACGAAGTGGAAATGCTCATGAGAGGCGAAAGCGCGCAAACGGTAATCGATTTTATCGATACGAAATATAATCCGCAAAAACAGCAGGAAAAACAGCCGGTTGAAAAAAATCAGCGCAGCGCGGAAGAAATTTTGAGCGAAATCGAAAATCCGAAAAAGGTAATCGCTCCTAACGAAGAAGATTCTTCAGACGGCGAAAACAAACAATAACAATTAAGACCGCATAAGCGGTCTTTTGTTTTTGTTGACAAAAATCAAATTCGGCATTATACTGTTTAGGCTGATTGAAAAATCAGCAAAAACGTACCATTAGCTCAGCTGGATAGAGCGTTTGGCTACGGACCAAAAGGTCAGGGGTTCGAATCCCTTATGGTACACCAAAGGACGCGTCAAGTAACGCGTCCTTTTTTT
>CALVLA010000015.1 GCA_944336125.1 uncultured Clostridia bacterium
CAGTTGTCAATGTCCGTCGCTATCGCCTCTCGCGACAGCTTATTTATATTAACACCTTATCTAGCGGTTGTCAATAACTTTTTTGTAATTTTTTGAAAATTTTTAAATTATTTTTTTCCTTTTTGTAAACGGATTTCTTCGACAAATTCTTTGATAAGACCCATAGCCGTTTTTATGCGTTCAAGGTCGGTTGCGTAACAGCATCTGACATATCCCGCGCCGGCTTCGCCGAAAGCCTCGCCAGGAACGACAAGAACTTTCTTTTTCATAATGAGTTCATACGCAAAGTCTTCGCTGGACATTCCCAAACTTTTGATGCAAGGGAAAACGTAAAAAGCACCTTCCGGCTCGAATACTTCAAAACCCATTTCTCTGAAAGAGTCCACCATGTATCTTCTGCGTTTGTCGTACTCGGCACGCATTTCCTTAACGTATTTAAAGTCGTTTTCGAAAGCGTTGTTCAAAGCAAACAATGCGGCGTGCTGACCTGCGGTGCTTGCGCACATAATGAGAAACTGGTGAATTTTGTACATTTGCTCTGAAATTTCTTTCGGAGCGCAGAAATAACCCATTCTCCAACCTGTCATCGAAAAGGATTTTGAAAAACCGTTGAGAACGATTGTCCTTTCCCTCATTCCCGGCAGCGAAGCAATGGAAACGTGATGCTTTCCGTATGTAAGCTCGCTGTAAATTTCGTCGGAAATAACGATAAGGTCGTGTTTTATAATAGCAGGAACGATTTTTTCAAGGTCTTCCTTTTCCATAATCGCACCCGTAGGGTTGTTTGGATAAGCAAGCAGCAGCGCCTTTGTTTTTGGCGTAACCGCATTTTCAATCATTTCGGCGGTAAGACGGAACTTGTTGTCGGCTTTAAGGTAAATAGGCACGACTTTGCCGCCGCACAGTTTCACGTCGGGTTCGTAGCTGACGTAGCTAGGTTCAAGGATAAGCACCTCGTCCCCCTCGTCAAGCAAACTTCTCATAGCGAGGTCAATAGCTTCGCTTGCGCCGACGGTGACCACGATTTCGGTATCCGGGTCATAATCAACGCCGATAAACATCTTTTGATATTTAGCGATTGCCTTCCTGAGTTCGGGAAGACCGGCGTTTGACGTATATTTTGTATGACAATCTTCTATGCTTTTGATAGCTGCTTCTCTTATCGGTTCCGGCGTAATGAAATCAGGTTCGCCGACGCCGAGGGAAATACCCCCTTCCAAATCGTTAAGCAGGTCAAAATACTTCCTTATCCCGCTTTGGGAAAGGCCTTTGACCCTGGAACTAAAATATTTATCGTAATTCATAAAAAAACTAATCTCCTTAAATATCAATATGCATTTGCAAATAATCAAGCGGTTGAAAGCCCATACGTTCGTACAGCCTTACGGCTCGCGCGTTAGACTTGGTAACTTCAAGCCTGAAACGTTTGACTTTGTCGCCGAAATTCGCTTTGACATACTGAAAATAAGAAGTAGCGAGTCCCTTGCTTCTGAATTCGGGAAGTATGAAAAGTTCTTCCAGCCAAAGAACCGAACCGCCCACCTCGTTTGAGTAACACTCTGACATAAGGCCGTAGCCGGCTTTTACGCCGTCGTGTTCCAGAATAACGCCGTAAACGTTCGGAGAGTTGTTGACGATAAGATTAAAAGTGTGCGCAAAGTTATCCTCGCTGACGTCGTGAATAACCGCAGGCGAGGAATAAAACTCTTTTGAACACTCAATGTAAAACTGTTTGTCTTCGGGTAAAAATTTTCTTATCATAACAACGGACTGAAAATACGCATTGCGCATTCCATAAATCTTTCTCTTTTGGTTCTGTTTTTTACAGCTTCTTTGTCCATTTCGGTACATCCGCTCTGGTCATCGAGGAAAACTTTTTCCATTTGGGAAGCGAAATCCTTGCCGTAAATAAAATCTGTCATTTCAAAGTGAAGCTTAAAGCTCCTTATATCTATATTGAAAGTACCGACAGACGAAATTTCGTCGTCGACCAGCAACGTTTTGCTGTGCAGGAAACGCGGATGAATAAACACTTTTACGCCGCGCTTCACCATTTCGGCGCAGTAGCCTTTCGTTGCGAAATAAACAAGTTTTTTGTCAGGAACGCCGGGAATCATAATTCTGACGTCGACGCCGTTTAAGGCGGCCACCTTAAGAGCGTCGGCAAACGACTCGTCGGGAATGAAGTAAGGAGTCTGAATCCACACCCTCTTTTTCGCACCGTAAATCAGCCTGATGTAAGTGGTTTTGAGGTTTTGTTCCTCGATATCGGGACCGCTTGCCACAAGCTGCATAGGCACAACGCTTTTTATATTATGCTCTTTTATAGCGAAAGTTGCCAAATCCACCTTTCTGTCGGTAGCGTAGGCGTAATCCTGCAAAAATCTGAGGTTGAGCGCGGCAACGTTGTCACCTCTGATACGCAGATGAGTGTCCCTCCAAGGAATTTTCC
Source organism: uncultured Clostridia bacterium (assembly GCA_944336125.1). GTDB lineage: Bacteria > Bacillota > Clostridia > Christensenellales > CAG-314 > Heteroclostridium. The sequence goes on from CALVLA010000015.1 coordinate 2,453, forward strand.
CCTTGTTGGCATACTCGTCACCTATGTTCGCGCCTCCGGTATATGCGACTTCGCCGTCGATAATTACCATTTTACGGTGGTTGCGGTAGTTGATGTTTCTGTTGAGATATTTAAGGTGTGAGGAAAGAAATTTAACCACTTCTCCCCCTGCCTGTTCGATAGGCTCAAAGAATTTTTTTCCTGCCATCCAGGTTCCGAAGTCGTCTACCACCACTCTGACGATGACGCCTTCCTTAGCCTTTCTGACAAGCACTTCTCTGAAAAGCCTGCCTATTTCGCTATCCTTATATATAAAGTACAAAACGTTTATGACAGACTGCGCTTTTTCGCAGTCGGCAAGCATATCGTCGTATTGCTGCTGAATGTCGGTGTAAAGCTTTACTTCGTTTTCGACGCAGCAAGGACTGCAGTTGTAACGTGTGTTGAACTTAATGAAATTGACCGTGTCTTCGCTGAGCTTTGCGCCGGCATTGGAAAATTCGTCAAAGCTTTTTTCCAGCACGGTGTAAAACTTTTTGCCCTGCAAAACCTTTGAAAGGTATTTTTTCTTTTTGGTAAGTCTCGGTCCTCTGCCTATGAAAAGGTAAAGGACAAAGGAAATAACCGGCACGGCATAAAACGCCAGCGACCAGATAAGGATTGATTGCGGATTACGCCTTTCGCGGAAAACCATAAAGGCAATCGCGAAAATGTTGAGTATGAATATGATTTCAATCACCAGCAAGGCGGTGTTGATTGTGTCGGCAGCCGCCAACATTTTAATATTCAATGCGTAGTCACTCATATTTCCTCAAAGTAAAAGCGTAAAAGTCACTGATGATTTCTGCTGTTCTCCTTCAAAAGCGAATTGACCATGTTTTCCTTTTGCTCGTTTGACAATTCGCACTCTTTTTTAGAAAGAATATAGTTGGAAACGCCGTTGAGACGTCCTATGTAGCCGTCAAAATCGGAAGTGTCGAAATTTATTACAGCCTTGTTGGGAAAAGCAACAATCGAGTAAAATTTTGCCCCGTCGAAATCGTGCGAAAGCTTTTTGATTTTTTCGATTGTTTTTTTGTTTTCTGCGTCAAAATCACCCAAAACTCTTATCGGTCCCTCGAAATCGGTGGTAAGCTGTCCTTTGTCGTTTTTAGTGATGTTGCCGAGAGTAAAGTGAGAGTTTACGATAAACACGCCGTAATTTGACACAATTATGTCGCGAACGAAACGCCTGTACCTGAAGTTTTCGAAGTAGGTTTTTTTGATGCGTTTGTAAGTGCTTTTAGGCAATTTATTGAGTTCTCCCGACACGTCAAAACCGTTTGCTCTTTTTTTGAAAAAAGGAACAACGGCATTTTTGATAATCAACACAAATATGGCGAGGAGAATAATTGCGGATAAAACGATACCCACAAAACTGTAATTTCCGAAAAGGGAAATACTGTCATCCAAAAACATAAAATTTCCGACCATAAAAACTCCTTTGAACAAGTATTATAAACCTTTTTTTTCAATTTAGCAACTTTAAAACAACAGGAAGATACAAAAGTAGCAAATATAGTATGGGTATTTGACTTTACTTTTACATTATTTTTGGTATAATAAGATATCGGAGGAATTTTTATGGCAGTTCACGTAGTAAACGAGGCGAGAAGATGCCTGAATTGTAAAAATCCAATGTGCCGACAGGGATGTCCTATCAACACCCCTATTCCGCAGATGATACAGGCGTTTTTGGACAACAGGATAGACGAAGCGGGAGCAATGCTTTTTGCGAACAATCCGTTGTCGCTTGTATGTTCGCTTGTATGCGATCACGACAAACAGTGCGAAGGTCACTGCGTTTTGGGAAGGAAAGGCGCGCCGGTACAAATCAGCAGCATTGAAAATTACATATCGGATTCATACTTCGACAGAATGAAAATTGAAAGGCAGCCGTCAAACGGAATGCGCGCGGCTATTATCGGCGGAGGTCCTGCGGGAATCACCATCGCGATATTCTTGGCGCGCATGGGATACGGCGTAACGATTTTTGACGCAAAGGAAAAAATCGGCGGAATTCTGCAATACGGCATACCTGAATTCAGACTTCCTAAGTCTATTCTCAAAAGATATCAAAACAAGCTCAAACAGCTTGGCATTCATTTCAGACCAAACACCGCAATAGGCGGAGCCATTACGATAGACGACTTGTTCCGCGACGGATACAATTCGGTATTTATCGGAACGGGCGTTTGGAGACCTAAAACTTTGGGCATCAAAGGCGAAAGTCTCGGAAACGTTCACTTCGCGATCAACTATCTCAATTCCCCTGACAACTATGAACTGGGCGAAACCGTCGCAATCATAGGCGCGGGCAACTCCGCGATGGACGTAGCAAGGACAGCAATCCGCGAAGGAGCAAGACACGTTACGGTGTTCAGCCCATCCGCGCATCCTAAAGCAAGCATCCGCGAAATCGAATACGCTCAAATCGACGGCGTAAACATCGTATGCGGAAAAAGCGCGGTTGAAATTACCGAAGAAGGTCCTATCATTGCGGATATGACAAAGGACGCCGACGGAAACAGGATTATTCACAAAGAGACGGCGGAACTTTTCAAAGCCGACTCTACCATTATCGCGATAAGTCAAGGTCCTAAAGATAAAATCGTATCCACTACCGGCGGCATACAAACAAGCAGCTCGGGACTTGTCACCACCGACGACGAAGGTCACACCACCCGCGAAGGTGTATTTGCCTCGGGCGACGTCGTAGCAGGCGCAAGGACGGTAGTCGAAGCAGTTTACTACTCCAAAAAAGTTGCGGAAGCCATGGACGAATATATGCGCGGCGTAAAAGACAGCCAAAAATAAAATGCAAACCATCACGACAAAAAGGCTGATTCTGCGTTTACCAAAAGGCACCGACTTAAACGACTTTCACGCCTACTGCAAAAATCCCAATGTCGGACCCAGCGCGGGATGGAAACCTCACAGCGACATGCGCGAGTCTCTCAACATTTTGAGCGACCTCATCAACAGCGGCGCGGTGTGGGCGATAGTCGACAAACTCACCGGCAGGATGATAGGCACCATCGCTTTGATAGAAGACAAAAAACGCGACAATCCGAAAGTCAAAATGCTGGGTTATGCCCTCGCCGAAAACTACTGGGGACAGGGAATAGCCACCGAAGCGGCAAGAGCCGTAATAGATTTCGGATTCAACGTGCAGCAGCTGGAAATGATTTCGGTATATCATTACACTTTCAACAAACGCTCAAAAAGCGTAATCGCAAAATGCGGCTTTAAGTACGAAGGCGTGTTGAGGAAATCCTTCAGACAGTTCGACAACAGCGAGTTCGACGAGGCCTGCTACTCACTCACCGCACAGGAATACTTTGACAGTCAAAAACAACAATACTGAAAACAAAAAAAGAGAGGAAATTTTCCTCTCTTTTCATTTTTTTGAACAAAATTTTTATCGGGTTCAAATAAGCAAAGCAATTGCCACAACCAACGCCACCAAACTCAAAAGAGCAATGATAAAAGCGGCTATGTTGTATTTTCTTTCCTCAGGGTTCGCAATGCCGATGCCAGACGCGACAAGCATAATGAGCTGCGCCACGACGCCGTTAACAAAACACATGATTGCCGCCGCCACGCAAAAAATCAATCCAAAAAGCCCCGCAAAAAAGTTCACCTCGAACATCGCGTTCCAACTTTGCACAACTCCCCAACATGCCAACGCGGCAAGTGCCATCAAAATTATGTTGCCGACAGAATAAGCAATCCTCTTACCTTTGCTAGCGCACATCATCCTGCTTATGTAACGAAATAACTGCTGATTAAAACTCATATCCCCTCACCCCTTTTTGAATTTCAGTTTTTAAAGCAAACGCAGCGTTGCAAAAATTCAAATGTTTTTATTATTGTATTATTTATTATTGACAATGTCAATATGCATTTTCCGCACAAAGCAAAAAAGAGAGGAAACGTTCCTCTCTTTGTTTGGTGGGCTCAAGTAGACTCGAACTACCGACCTCACGCTTATCAGGCGTGTGCTCTAACCTGCTGAGCTATGAGCCCTCGACTTAATCAACGGTAACCCGTTGATTTTTGAAAAAATACCCTTCTTTCAAAGGGTATAAGTGGTGGAGATGAGCGGGATCGAACCGCTGACCCCCTGCTTGCAAGGCAGGTGCTCTCCCAGCTGAGCTACACCCCCACGGCATTTGCATTGTTCCCGAATGCTTGTCTATAATATCACTTCAAAAAAATGTTGTCAAATGTTTTGTCGAAATTTTTTAAAAATTGTTTTGAGTTTTTTTGCTTTTGTGATATGATTGACTTGAAATAAAAAAGGAGAATTTTTTTATGGACAAATTAGTCGGTTCATTGATGTTCGGACAGTCTGGCGGTCCTACATCGGTAATAAACGCAAGCGCATGCGGCGTATTTGAAGAAGCGTTTAAGCACGGTGAAATCACAAAAGTTTACGGATTGAGACACGGCATCCGCGGTCTTTTGGACGAAAATTTTGTAGACATGGGTGCTGAAGACAGAAAGCAAATTTCATTGCTTAAAAACACCCCGTCGTCGGCGCTGGGCAGCGTAAGATACAAACTTGCCGATCCTGAAAAAGACGACACTGATTACAAGAAAATTTTGGAAGTATTCAAAAAATATAACGTAAGATACTTTTTCTACAACGGCGGAAACGATTCGATGGATACTTGCTCAAAAATCAGCGCATACATGGCTAAAAACGGTTATGAATGCAGAGTAATGGGCGTACCAAAGACAATTGACAACGACCTTTGGGGAACAGATCACTGCCCTGGTTTTGCAAGCGCAGCCAAGTATCTTGCAACAAGCTGCATGGAAATTCACCATGACGCACGCGTTTACGACAAAGGTACAATCACTGTATTGGAAGTTATGGGAAGAAACGCAGGCTGGATGACGGCATCCACTGCTATTGCAAGCTATCAGGGTCAAGGTCCTGACCTCATTTACGTACCTGAAGTTGCTTTTGACGTTGAAAAATTCCTTGCCGACGTAAAACGCGTATACAGCGAACGCGGCAACGTAGTAGTTGCCGTATCCGAAGGTATCCACGATAAAGACGGCAAATATATCGCAGAATACAGCCAAGACCTTGCTAAAGACTCGTTCAACCACGCTCAGCTCGGCGGAACGGCAAGCTTCCTCGCAAACCTCTGCAAAGAAAAACTCGGCGTAAAAACACGCGCAATCGAGTTCAGCCTTTTGCAAAGATGCGCAGCTCACCTTGCTTCGGCTGTTGACGTTGAAGAAGCTTACAGAGCAGGTGCCGAAGCAGTTAAAAACGCCGTAGAAGGCAAAACAGGATACATGGTTGCTTTTGAAAGAGACATGACAAACGGCTACAAATGCAACATCAAACTTTTGCCTTTGGCAGACGTTGCAAACAAGGAAAAGAAACTCCCTATGGAATATCTCAATGCGGAACACAACTTCATTGAAAAACCTTTCCTCGATTACGTGATGCCTCTCATTCAGGGCGAAGCAAGACCGCCTTATGAAAACGGTGTTCCTGTGTTCTCAAAACTCGAACTCAAAAATGCAGCAAAATAAAAAAATTAAAGACCGCTTGAAGCGGTCTTTTTTTTATTTGAATTATTTTTCTATTTTCAGTCCGTCGAAATCGACGTTGACTTTTTTTAACGTCCAAACGTTTTGTTTGTCGGCGGCTACTTTTTTAAGTCCGTCCCCTATTTCCTTTGCAGAAACGACAAGTATAGTAGGACCGGCACCGCTCAAAAATACCGCACACGCCCCGAGTTCTCTAGCTTGTTTGCAGATGTCGAAAAATTCGGGAATTATGCCCCCGCGGTACGGCTGATGCAGCCAATCCTCCGACGCAAATTTTAGAAGTTCGCAATCCCCTCTTTCAAAAGCCCTGATAAGAAGCGGAATGTTTGCTATGTTTTTTTTCGCGGTTGTAATAGGAAAGGATTTCGGAAGCACTTCACGCGACTGTTTAGTACTCAATTCAAAATCGGGAATAAGCACGTAAAAATTAAAGCTTTCGTCGATGTGAAATTTTTCCGCCAAAAGTTTTTCCTGTCCGTCGTCTTCGACAAACACCGTGTCAACAAATCCGCCGTAAACACATGCCGCTACGTTGTCGGGATGTCCCTCGATAATGCCCGCAATTTTCGCTATGTCGTTTTTTGTGTAATCTACGCCGGCAAAATGATATGCCGCCGCAACTCCGGCGACAATACAGGTAGAGCTGCTTCCCAGCCCCCTAGCCGCAGGAATTTCACCTTTAAAACCTATTTTGAGGCTGAAGGGAGTTTTGCCCAGCATTTCGGTCGCGGTTTTGTACGACTTGTAAACAAGGTTGTTGTCGTTGCAGTATTTTTCCGCAAAACCCTCGTAGGCATTTTTGTCGCTTTTTTCAAAAGTAAACTCGTTGTAAATATCAAAAGCGATACCCATGCAGTCAAAGCCGGGACCTATGTTCGCGCTTGAACACGGAGTTTTTACTTTAAGCATTTTCACTCTCCAAAAAACGTCTTATGCTTTCGCGCGCCTGAGAAATGTCGCCCGTGTTGTCATGTACGATTTTTTGATTTTTAAGTTCCGCCAAAGTGTAAGGAGCAACCATCCCCGTGAGCTTTTGCAAAGCTTCGAGAACCTTGAATTCGTCCTTTTTGTCGGCTTTTTTGCCGAGCGACTCAAGCACTGCGGTACAGAACTTGTAAGGGTTTGCCGTAGAAAGTATCACGGTGTATCCCTCAGGTTTGACTTTTTCGGCAACTGCGCTGGCAACGGCTGTGTGCGTGTCGATAAGATAACCGTACTGCTTGTAAACACGCTTGATTTCCTTTGACGTTTCTTCTTCGGTAGCAAAGTCTGCCAAAAAGTCTTTGAGGAAAGGAAGCAGTTCCTTTGCCATAAACAATCCGTTTTCTTTCAAATCGTTCATGCAGCCCGAAACGTACTCGTCGTCGCGGGTAATGAACCAAAGCAGCCTTTCGAAGTTGCTGGAAATGAGAATATCCATGGAAGGCGACTTTGTAACGACAAACTTGCGGCGCTTGTCGTAAACACCCGTCCTGAAAAAGTCTGTGAGAATGTTGTTGGAGTTTGAAGCGCAGATGAGTTTTGCTACAGGAAGCCCCATTTTTTTAGCGATGTAGCCGGCTAGAATGTCACCGAAGTTTCCGGTAGGAACGCAGAAATTTATTTTTTGACCTTGTTCGATCTGACCGTCTTTTACGAGTTTCAGGTAAGTGAAAAAGTAATAAGCCACCTGCGGAACAAGCCTTCCGATGTTTATCGAGTTTGCGCTGCTTACGTCAATGCCCTCGTAGTGTTCGGCAAGCATGTTTTTTACCAAAGTCTGGCAGTCGTCAAAATTTCCGTCAAGTCCGAAAACGTAAGTATTGCTTTCGGCTGTGGAATTCATCTGCATTTCCTGAATTTTGCTTACGCCGTTTTTAGGGTAAACGACGGCGATTTTAAAGTTTTCCAGTCCGCGGAAAGCTTCGAGAGCGGCTTTTCCCGTGTCCCCCGAAGTGGCGGTAAGAATAGCAAATTTACCTTCTCTGCCGGTTTTTCTTTTTGCCGCCATTATTTCGTAAGGCAAAACGCTCAAAGCAAAATCCTTGAAGGCGCAGGTCGGACCGTGATAAAGTTCCATGTAGCTTACGCCGTCAAGTTCTTTAAGTTCGAGAATATCAAGCGAATCGAATTTGTCGTACGCTCTTATAATATCAGCCTCAAAAATTTTGTCGTCTTTAAATTCCTCAAAAAACTCGCAGATAATCTGATGGCAAAGCTTCGCATAAGGAAGCTTTGCCAATTCATCCATTCTGTTGGCAATGTTAGGCAACTCGCTGGGCACAAAAAGGCCGCCGTCGTCTGCCAATCCTTTAAGGATGGCTTCGCTTGCCGAAAAATGTTCGTTGTTGTTACGTGTGCTGTGATAATACATTGCCTATACCTCTGAAAAATTAACCCAAAACTTCCAAAACGGCGTCAACCGACTTAACGGCTTCGTTTTTGGAAATTTTATCGAGAGCCTTGTTCATGTTGACGGAGCTTGTGGAATGGGTAACGATAATGAGCGATTTAACTTCCGGATTTTCGTTTTTGTCCTGAATAACCGATTCGATGGAAATTTTGTTGTCGCCGAAAATTTTAGCGATAACGGAAAGAATACCCGGTTTGTCGAGAATTGACATACGGAGGTAGTATTTCATGATGCCGTCTTTTTCCATCTTTGCTTTTTTGAGTACGCGCTGACCGACATCACCCATTTTGTGGGCGAAGTTCATGATGTCGTTTGCAACGGCGCTTGCGGTAGGATGAGAACCTGCACCCCTGCCGATAAGAGTAATTTCGTCAGAGTAGTTTCCTTCTACGGTGCAAGCGTTAAACGCGCCGTTGATTTTGCTGAGTTGGTGGTTGTTTGAAACGAAAACAGGATTAACCCTCATTTCGAGTCTTTGGTCGTTGCATTTAGCGATAGCCAAAAGTTTGATTGTGTAGCCAAGTCTGCCTGCGATGTGAATATCCTGCGGAGTAATGTTTGTAATACCCTTTTTGGAAATATCTTCGAAGCGAGCGTCAAGACCAAATGCAAAACGCGAAAGAATGCAGAGTTTGTAAGCGGCGTCGATACCCTCTACGTCGTTTGTAGGGTCGCTTTCCGCATAACCCAAAGCTTGTGCTTCTTTAAGGCAATCGGCATAAGAAAGACCTTCCTGAGTCATTTTGGTCAGGATATAGTTTGTGGTACCGTTGAAAATACCTTTGATTGATTTTATCTCGTCGCCGAGGAAGTTGTTTTTGAGAGTATTGATAGCAGGAACGGCGCCGAGGCAGCTAGCTTCGTAAAGCAAAACGACTCCGTTTGATTTTGCTATTTTCAAAAGTTCGTTGCCGTGCATGCAAATGAGGTCTTTGTTTGCGGTAACGACGTTCTTTTTAGCGTTGAGCGCGCCTTCGATGTATTCTTTGGAAGGATGAATTCTGCCCAGCAGTTCGACAACGATGTCAACCGACGGATCGTCGTAGATGTCCTGCATGTTGTCTGTGAAGAGATTTCTGTCCAGACCGAATTTTTCAAGCTTGTCGGCATTTCTTTCGAAAATTCTGACGATGTTGACTTTAGCGTTGTGCTTGTTCAAAATTTCGTTTTCGTTTTCTTTAAGCAGGTTTACAAGGCCTTTGCCTACCGTGCCCAATCCCAACAAAGCGATGTTGAGTTCTTTAATTTTAGCCATAATTTCCTCCGTATTTTCAACGTAATATACGCGCTAGACGCCATACTGCGTGATTGTAACAATATCATTATATTTGTTAAAATTTGCCTTGTCAACACGCTATGCGTTTTTTGTGATTTTGAAGCAATTTTTACCCCGAAAAAGTTTAATTTTTGTTTAAAACGGCAGTTTTTAACCAAAAAACACAAAAATTTTGCCTGCACTTCGCATAAAATTTATCGTTGCCATTTTGTTTGACTGAATAGCGTTATGGTTGTATTCTATATAAATAGAAAGAGGTTTTTATGGCAAAAGATTTGACAAACGGCAAACCGCTTAAAGTAATTTTGCTTTTCGCTTTGCCGATGATTATCGGAAACATATTTCAGCAACTTTACAACATAGTCGACACCGCAGTCGTCGGCAAATATGTCAGCGACACTGCTCTCGCAGGCGTAGGCTCGACGGCTTCGATGGTATTTTTGATAGTCCAAGTAGCAATGGGCGCAAGCGTAGGCTGTTCGGTAGTTATTTCGCAACTTTACGGCGCGAAAAAGCTTTCGGACACAAAGTCCGCAACCTACACCACCATGCTTTCGATGGGCGCCATGGGTCTTTTCTTTACCGTCGTAGGCACTTTGCTGCTTGACCCGATTCTTTCCATGCTTTCGACGCCTGCCGATATTTACGACATAGCGCGCGAATACTTGCAGATTTATTTTTACAGCTGCATACCTATGCTGCTTTACAACGGCATTGCGTCGGCATTCAACGCGCTTGGCGAAAGCAAGCTTCCGCTTTTCTTTTTGATATTTTCCTCACTCGTCAACGTAGGCCTTGACCTTCTTTTCGTCATAAGCTTTGACATGGGCGTAGCCGGCGTAGCTTGGGCAACATTTATCGCTCAGACGCTTGCCTGCCTCCTCAGTTTTTCGGTGCTTGTGGTAAGGATAAGAAAAATTCAAGGCGAAGGAAAAGCAAAAATATTCGACAAAGTCATATTCAAAAAAATGGTCACGATTGCCTTTCCGTCTATGCTGCAGCAATCTGTCATTTCGATAGGACACATTTTCGTACAGTCGTTGGTAAACAGTTACGGTGCCGCCGTAATCGCAGGTTTCACCGCAGCGTCAAAGGTCGAGTCGCTTTTGACTTCTACATTCGTAAACATAGGCAATGCCCTTTCGTCTTATACGGCTCAAAACATCGGCTGCCACAAGACGGAAAGAATAAAGGAAGGCTTCAATATTTCACTGGTCATGATATTTGCGTTGAGCGTAGTCATGATTTTGGTTTCCCTATTCCTGCCTGAGCAGTTGCTTTCGATATTCGTAAATGCCGATGCTTCGGCAGAAGTTATCGCCGTCGGAAAACAGTACATAAACATCGTGGGCTTCACATACGTCTTTGCCGGAATCATGGTTATAGCAAACGGCGTACTGAGAGGTGCGGGCGATGTAAAAATCGTTGTAATATGCTCGCTGTGCAACATAATCGTCCGCGTGGGAGGCGCATATCTGTTTGCAGGCATTTGGGGTTCGGCGGCAATCTGGTGGGCGGTACCTATGGGCTGGTTGGTAGGAACAATCATCTCCTCCGTAAGATATTCACGCGGCAAGTGGAAAACAAAAGGCATTTTTTAACACAATAAAAAAAACCGGCAAACGCCGGTTTTTTTGTTATCTTTTAAGATTTCTTTTTGCTTTTTGTCTGGAAGGAAATGGCAAGCGCAAGGAACAAAAGTCCGATGAGCAGGCACACAACGGAAAGAATCCAAACCAAAGTTTCGTTTGTGATAAACGGTTTTGCAAAAATGTAAACGCCCAAAATCAAGATGATGAGGTTGACGATAAACTGAGCCAAAGGATATCTTGCGTTATTGTTGTTTTGATGGTAATAAGCTCTGAACATTTCCACTATGCCGCGGAGCGCCAAAGCAAGACCCAAAATCTGACAAGCTTGGCTTACGTTTATGATTTTGAACTGAGCCAAAACAAGTCCCAACGCAATAACGAACATCAGCACGAATTCAATTACCGTCAGTATCATGATGGTGTTGCGCGACCTTTTGATTTTTCCCAACAGATAACCGAAAAGATAAATCAAAATTCCGGCAGCCATGACGTAATTGAGAATATCAAGTCCCAAATCTGTGATAACCGGCATAAGCACAACGCCAAGTGCCAGCATGACTACGGCACAGATATAATAAACGATTATATCGCCTTTAAACCTTTTTATTTTCATAGCCTTCTCCTTGTGTATGATATATTACTAATATATCAAATTTAAAATGTTTTGACCATATGTTTAATCAATTTTATTTGACGAAAGTTTAATATATTCTTGAGCGTTTTTTCTGTTTCCCTCTATTTCTTCGTCAGTAAGCTTGCGCACGAATTTTGCCGGAGAGCCGAACCACATAGAACCGTCCTCGATTACCGTATTCTGCGTCACGAGAGAACCCGCGCCTACTATACAGTCTTTTCCTATTTTGACCCTGTTGAGCACTATTGCACCCATGCCTATCAAAGTGTTGTCCCCCACTTCGCAGCTGTGCAAAATGGCTCCGTGCCCTACGCTAACCCCGTTTCCCAAAACAAGCGGAGTGTCCTTTTCGGTATGCAAAACACAGCAATCCTGTATGTTGCTGTTTTTGCCTATCTTGATTTCCGCTTCGTCGCCTCTTATTACCGCATTGTACCAAACCGACGAACCTTCGCCTATCGAAACGTTGCCTATTATTTTAGCCCCGTCTGCCACGTAGACTTTTTTACTCATTGTTTGCCTTCACTACCTTCAAAAGCAACTGCCAAAACATCTCTCTTTCCTCATCGGTAAGCACCGAAAAGATTTTTTGAGTGTTGTTTTTTATGCCTTCCTTTATCTGCGAAGCAAGCTCGTTTCCTTTTTCCGTCAAAAAAACTTTAAACTTTCTGCATCCCGGTTTTTTGCAGTCGTTGACTACATAACCTTTTTCGGTAAGAGTAGCGATTACTCTCGTAGTATTTGCAGGATCAACGCACAAAGTATCGCTCAACTCCTTCATCGTCATGCCGTTGTCCTCGCTTAAAGCAATGATGTATGTGGCATGCCTGTTGCTTATGTCGTAAGGCTTCAAAAGTTCCGACTGCGATTTTGCCGACATTTTCCTGAGTTTTGACAAATGAACGGTAAGTTCCTGAAACTGACTGAAATTACTCATGCTTTACCTCCGCATATTTTGATTTGTCAATTTAATTATAAACTTGCAAAGTGCCGTTGTCAATTTATCAAAAGCGAATTATAATAAAAAAACGAAAGGAGAAAAAAATGAAAACGATAGGACTTATCGGCGGAATGAGCTGGGAAAGCACGGTTACTTATTACCGCGTCATAAACGAAGAAATTAAAAAAAGGCTTGGCGGATTTCACTCGGGAAAAATACTTTTGTACTCGGTTGATTTTGACGAAATAGAAAAATGCCAGATGAGCGGAGAATGGGAAAAATCGGGAGAGATACTTGCCGACGCCGCAAAAAGGCTTGAAAAAGCAGGCGCGGACTTTATTGTGATATGTACAAACACAATGCATAAAGTTTTCGGACAGGTGCAGGCTGCCGTAAAAATTCCAGTTTTGCATATTGCCGAAACAACCGCGGAAATCATGAAAAAAGACAAAATAACAAAAACCGGACTTTTGGGCACAAAGTTTACCATGGAGCAGGATTTTTACAAATCGGTACTTGCCGAAAACGGGATCGAAGCCGTTGTTCCTGACGAAGACGGCAGAAAAACGGTAAACGACGTCATATATAACGAACTGTGCATGGGACAAATAAAAGAAAGCTCAAAAAAACAGTTTTTGAAAATTATCGAAAAACTCCGCGATCAGGGAGCTCAGGCAGTAATTTTAGGATGTACCGAAATCGGTCTTTTGGTTGAGCAAAAGGACGTTGACATTCCGGTTTACGACACTGCGCTGATACACGCCGAAGTTGCTGCGGAAAAATCTTTGAAATAAAAAAACCGTGCTTAGCACGGTTTTTTGTTTTGTCACAAAATAGTTTGCGTTTGAGTGAAAGTGATGTTTGTCGACATGGCAACGCCGCTTCTCGTAAAGTTAATTTCCACCGTGTCTCCTACTTTGCACAAAAACAAAAGATCGCTCAAAACGTAACTTCTGTCTATCGCGTAAAGCTGTCCGTTTATTCTTATCGAAACAAGGACGTCCCCTTCTTTAAGTTTTCCGTCCGAAGCCGAGCCCGAAGTCACCGAAGCAACGGTTACTGTTTCTCGTATTACTGCCGATTGAGATTCCTCGTCATAGTAAGCAGAGCTGTCGGAAATAGATATGGAAATACCCAAAACACACTTTTCGACGGAAACGGAAGTTGTCGAAGTTGCCTCCTGTGCCATAATGTTTTGCACTATGCCGTAAACGACCGATGACGGAATTGCATAGCCCATGCCCTCTACCCCGCTTTCGCCGTTTTTGGCGGAAACTATGCCGATAAGTTTCCCGTCTGCGTCAAAAAGACCGCCGCCGCTGTTTCCGCTGTTGACGGATGCGTCAATCCTTATGCATCTGAGCTTTCCTATCGTTGAATCATCAGCAAGCGTGATTTTTATTTCTTCCGAATCCACGCTCACTATGCCTTTTGTTGCGGCAATTCCCTCTCCTTCGGGGTTGCCTATCGCCGCGACAGGCTGACCTACGTTAACCGCCGAAGTGTCAAACTCTGCGGCTTTCGAATTGCTGTTTTTGTAAACGTCGCTGTTTTGGATTTTAAGCAAAGCAATGTCATTTGTCATCGAACCTCCGACATAACTTGCGGATATGGCGTATTTACTATCTTCTAGACCATACAAAAACACTTTAATATTGCTGCTTATACCGTTGCTATAAACAACGTGATAATTTGTTACGATATACGCGGTTCCGCTGGCCTTGTCGTCGCTTATAATCACGCCTGAGCCCAAACTGTTTTTCAATCCGATTGACGCCTGAATTGACACCACCGAAAACAACGACTGTGAAATCGCAGCTTCAAATCCGTCGTCCACAGCATCGCCTTTTTCGCCTTTAAGGCTTTCAAGCCATTGGGTTTCAGTACCTTCAAAGCCGTTTTTAACCGCTATTTCGTATGCAGAAAGTCCTTGTCCCGCATACTCACCTTTAAGGCTTTCCAACCACTCCTGTTCTGTACCCACAAAACCGTTGTCCACCGCTATTTCGTATGCCGATTTTCCGTCATTGGCGCAGGCTGCGAACGCAAACAGCATCACAAAAACCAAAAGCGCCGCCAAAAGGGTTTTTAATTTTTTGTTCATCTTGCCTCCTAAATTTGCCAACCCCCGTTTACGTACAAAACCTGTCCCGTGATAAAATCCGACTTGTCGCCTGCGAGAAACAAAATCGCATTTGCCACGTCAAGCGGAGTGCCGACGCGCGCAAGCGGAGTTTCCTCTATGATTTCGTTCACGGAATTCTCATCCAATTGCCTGTTCATTTCCGTATCGATAAATCCGGGCGCAACACAATTTACGTTTATTCCGGACAAACCGAGTTCTTTGGCTAGCGATTTGGCAAACGAGTCCACAGCCCCTTTCGAAGCGCAGTAGACCGATTCGCATGAAGAACCCACTTTTCCCCAAACCGACGAAACGTTGACGATTTTTCCTTTTTTCCTCTCCACCATAAAAGGAGTTGCCGCTTTGCACATATTGAACACGCCTTTGAAATTGCTGTTCATGATATATTCGAAGTCGCCTTCGTTTGTGTCATAAAGCGGTTTTATCGCGGAAACGCCGGCATTGTTTACCAAAACGTCGATATGCCCGTACTTTTTAATCACTTCCTCTACCATATTCACGCACTCGTCGTATTGTGACACGTCGGCATGAATTTTTTCGGCAGCAAAACCTTTTTGCCTTATTGAATTTACCACTTTTTGGGCACAGTCCTCGCTTTTGTTGTAATTTACAATAACGAAATAACCGTTTTCGGCAAAAAGTTCGGCGGTTTTTGCGCCTATTCCGCGTGAAGCGCCGGTGATTAAAGCCGTGAGCATAATTTCCTCCAAAAAAACTTTGAATAATTATATCACAATTTTATTATTTGTAAATAAAAATAAAAACCGACTGTTAAAGACGGTTTTCTTTTTTTAAGCTGTTTACTTTTATGTCGTTGCCCTCTTTCAAAAGACGCGAAATTTCCTTTTCGTTTCTTTGGGCAAGAGCGTTTTTATATTCTGTGAGGTTTTTGACGAGGTTTTCCACTTCCTGTTGAAGGTCGTCGGCGTTGAGCATGAAAAGTTCCGTCCAAAGTTTGGCGTCAAGTTTTCCCACCCTTGTCATATCGGCAAAACTGCCTGCGCAAAAACCTTCTTTTTCGTCTATCGTAGGACTTTTGCAGTAACTGCTTGAAACCACGTGGGCAAGCTGCGACGTGTAAGCTATCACCCTGTCATGATGATTCGCGTCGGTTACCTTAATACCGCCGAAACCTATTTCTTTTGCCAATCCGCAAACGGTATCCACCGCTTCGTCGCAAGCGTTGTCGGTAGTCACGATAAAACTTGCTTTGTCAAAAAGATTTTCCAACGAATAATCGAATCCCGAAAACTCCCTGCCTGCCATAGGGTGAGCCCCTACGAAATTGATGCCGTATTGCTTTGCAATCGGCGAAATTTTTTCTATGATTGCGCGCTTGATACCGCAGCAGTCAAAAACCACGCCGCCCTTTTTGAAATTGTCGGCATTTTTTTCAAAAAACTCAATTTCCGCATGAGGCGGCAAAGCCAGTATCACTACGTCGCTTTTGTTGAGGTCATTTGGCAAAACGCATTTTTTTACTGCGCCTTGCTCTACCGCTTTTTTTACCGTGTCGGGATTTGTGTCAATCCCCCATACGGTATGCTTTGTCCTTGCCGAAAGTGCTTTTGCGAAAGAACCGCCTATAAGCCCCAATCCGACTACCGTAATTATCATAATTTTTCTCCGTATGCGCCAAGCACCGTCATGGTGTCGCAGTATGCCTTTATGCTGGCAAGCAATTCCGCAGTTTTTCTGTCAAACACGTCGCACTGTATGTCGAGATAAAACATAAACCTGAATTCCTGATCGGGAATCGGTCGCGATTCGAGTTTCAAAAGGTTTACGCCAAAGCCTCCTACGATACCCAAAAGCTGAAACAAAGTGCCGGGTTTGTGTTTGATTGAAACCATAAGGCTGAGCCTGTCCGCATCTTTTGTTACCGTCATTTCTCTTGAGATAACGATAAAGCGCGTGAAGTTATGCTCTGCGTCCTGCAAATTGCCCTTCAAAATTTTGAGACCGTATTTTTTTGCGTTTACCTCTGAACCTATCGCGGCTGACAGCGGATCGCCCATTTTTGAAATTTTTTCGCAGGCGACAGCCGTGTTGCTTTCCTCTACGGCAACGAGAGAGTTGCTTTCGATGAATTTCTTGCACTGATAAAGTGCCTGCGGATGAGAATAAACATTTGTAATTTTGTCAATCTGACTGTTTTCAAGTCCAAGCAGACAGTGGCTGACGGTAAGTCTGTCCGCCGCCACGATTTTTAGGTTGTATTCCTTAAGCAAATCGTAAACTTCGTTTACCGAACCTGCCGTAGAGTTTTCGATAGGTACAACGCCGAATTTTTGTTTTCCTTTTGCCACGGCGTCAAACACATCGCCAAAGTGTTTGTAAAACACGGGGACAATGTTTTTGAAAAGTTTTTTCGCCGCCTGCTCGGCATATGCGCCGCTTGTACCCGCTATCGCCACGCTGCTTTCGTCAAAAAACTCACTTCCCTGCGGCTTAAACTCAAATTCGCTCAAATCGGCGTTAAGTTTGTTTTGTTCCATTTTCGAATAAGTGAAAATGCCGTTGTACAAAAAATCAATAGCCGCCCAATATTCTTCGCCAAACCTGCCTTTGAGCCTGTCGCAAATTTTCTTTTCACGGTCGCCGTGCTCCACGCCGACCTTGTTTTGCTTTTTAAATTCGCCTACCTTTTTGACAAGTTCAAGCCTTTTTACGTAAAGCTCTGCAAGCTCGTCGTCAACTAAGTCTATCTGACTGCGTAAATAATCCAAATCCATTTTACTTCTCCGACAACAAATCCAAAATCGCGATAGCAGCCGCCGCTTTGACTACGGGCGCCGCCCTCACCACAACGCAAGGGTCGTGACGTCCCACGACTTGTGTAACAACGTTTTCCTTTTTCAAAAAGTCAACCGTGTTTTGCTGTTTAGCAATTGACGGCGTAGGTTTAAACGCCGCGCGGAACACCACAGGCATACCGTTTGTTATACCGCCAAGTATACCGCCGCAGTTGTTTGTTTTTGTTTTTATTTTTTCACCGTCAATCAAAAACTCGTCGTTGTTTTGACTGCCTCTGACTTTTGCCGCTCCGAAGCCCAAGCCGAACTCGATGCCTTTTACCGCAGGGATACCGAAAACAATGCTTGCGATTTTGTTTTCCACCCCGTCAAACATAGGCGAACCTACTCCCGCAGGAAGTCCTACGACGGCACATTCGATAACTCCGCCTACCGAGTCCTTTTGCGAAGCGGCAAGGGCAATTTCATTTTCCATAAGTTCGCGCTTGCTTTGGTCTATAAGCGGAAAACAGCTTTCGTTAAGACGTGACACCTGTTCATTTGTTATTTCAACGCCGAAACTTTCGTCCTCGACGTTTGAAATAGACTTTATATGCACTGCTACGTCAATGCCTTGCGACTTTAAAATCTGCCGGCAAACAGCACCCGCAAACACAAGGCAAGCCGTTAGCCTTCCCGAAAAATGTCCGCCGCCGCGGTAGTCGTTTGCACCGTTGTATTTAACGAAAGCCGTGTAATCGGCATGCCCGGGTCTTGCGATATGCGACATTTTTTCGTAATCTGATGACTTTGTGTTTTTGTTGTAAATGACAGCGGTAAGCGGTGCCCCCGTAGTTTTACCCTCAAACACTCCCGACAAAATTACAGGCATGTCGTCTTCCTTTCTCGGAGTGGCAAGTTTTCCGCCGGGTTTGCGTTTTTGCATTTCGGCGTTAATCAAATCAAAATCCAAAGGAAAACCCGCCTGAAGTCCGTCGACGGTAACGCCAATCGCCTCGCCGTGCGATTCGCCAAAAATTGAAATTTTTAAATTTTTACCCCACATCGATGACATCGCATTTTCCTCCGAATATCGTTAGTTTTTCAAAAAAATCGGGATAACTTTTTTTAACCGCGGTAATGTCGCTTACCTCAATGCCGTCCGCGGATTTTGACGCCATCACCGCCGCCGTCATCACCATTCTGTGGTCGTTGAACCCGTTGAGACGGCAAAAACTTATTTCCTTCTGTCCCTCAACGAAAACGCTGTCGTCGGTAAGCCGTGCCTTCACGCCTGCAGACGTCAGGTTTTGATAAATTGCGGAAAGCCTGTCGCTTTCCTTGATTTTAAGGCGCTCACCGTTGACAATTCCGCCATTTCCGTCGGCAAAAGCAAGTGCCGCCGAAAGTACGGGAGCAAGGTCGGGTATCTGACCTACGTCTATTTCAATGCCGTGAATAGACGACTTTTCCACCGTAACGGCGTTGTTTTGAAATTTTATGTTTGCGCCCATTTTTTCAAGCACGCCGACAATTTGCTTGTCCCCTTGCAAACTTTCGCTGTTAAGGTTTTCGACGGTGATTCTGCCGTTTAACGCCCCCAAAACAAGCCAGAACGCAGCGTTTGAAAAATCTCCCTCGACTTCAAAATCGACGGCTTTGTATTTTTGATTTCCTTTTACGAAATAGCCGTCTTTTTCAACGCCTATTTCGATACCGAAACTTTTCAAAGCGTAAACCGTCATATCGACGTAGCCTTTGGATTGCAGTTCGGTCGTGAGGGTGATTTTGCTGTTGCCGTCAAGCAGAGGCAAGGCAAACAACAGTCCCGTGACAAACTGACTTGACACGTCCCCTCTTATTTTGTACTCGCCGCTTTTGAGTTTGCCGCACACGTTAAGGGGAAGTCCCTCAGTTTTGTCAAAAGACGCGCCGTGTTGAGTCAGCACGTCGGCAAGCATTTTGTAAGGCCTTGTCGGCAGTTTGCCTTTTCCCGTGAAAGTGACTTTTTTCCCGAGAGCGGACGCAATAGGCAACAAAAAGCGGAAGGTGGATCCCGACTCGTTGCAGTCGATTGTTATCTCATGGCTTTTTTCCCCTTGTGAAAAACAAATCACGTCCCCGTCAAGGTGCCACTTTTTGTCAAAAAGCGGAGCGGAACTTAATGTAGCCGAAACGTCCTCGGACAAGCAAATGTTTTTGACTTTGCAGTCTGCTTCGCAAAGCAAAGCGCAAAGAATCGCCCTGTGCGCCATTGATTTTGAAGGAGGAGCCGTCACCCGTCCGCTTTTGAATTTGTCAAAATAAACTTTTCCCTTCATAACAGTTTGTCGGCGTCTGTTTCGTAAAGATAGCTTTCGCCGATGTCTTTAATAAGAACAAGCGTCAGTTTTTTGCCGCGCTTTTTTTTGTCGTTTGACGTAATTTGCCAAAGCGACTTGATGTCAACGTCGATTTCATAAGGCATGCCCAATTTTTCAAGCAGGTTTTGTATGCGATTTGCGCAGCCTTTTTTAGTGAGCCCCTTTTCCTCAGCCCAGCGAGTAATCAGCACCATGCCTATACCTACCGCCTGACCGTGAGGAATTTTGAAATCGGTGGCTTTTTCCACCGCGTGTCCCAAAGTGTGTCCGAAGTTGAGTTTTTGCCTGTCGCCGTTGTCAAACTCGTCGCGCGAAACAATGTCGGCTTTTATCGAAACACAACGCGCAATAATTTCGTCAATATTGTCCAAACCGCCCTTTTCAAGGGTTTCGAAAAGGCTTTTGTCCTCGATACAGCCGTATTTAATGACTTCGCCCAAGCCGTTTTTAATTTCCTCGTCAGGCAAAGTTTTCAAAAAGTCGCTGTCACAAAGTACCGCCGTCGGCTGATGAAAGGCACCTGCAAGGTTTTTGCCCGAAGTGAGGTTTACCCCTGTTTTTCCGCCCACCGACGAATCCACCATGGCGAGAAGCGTGGTAGGTATCTGCACAAATTTGATACCTCTCAAAAAACATGCGGCGGTAAAACCTGCCACGTCCCCTACAATCCCTCCGCCGAGAGCAACAATAAGGTCGCCCCTTGTGAGTTTAAGCCGAGCAAGCTTTTCAAGCAAATCGCTTACCGTGTCCATGGTTTTGTGCTTTTCGCCACAAGGGAAGGTAAGTACTGCCACGGCATTTACTTCACTTGCGATTTTGTCGGCGTAAAGCTTGCCGACTTTTTCGTCGGTAATGACGGCAATTTTGTCGTATTTTTCACTTTCGATTAACTTTGAAATTTGTCGGCTTATACCTTTTTCGACAAGTACGTCGTAGGCTTTTCCCGTTTCAACGTGAATTTTGTTCATATCAACCTTTGAGACTGTCCACGCAATCTTTCAAAATCTTTATTTTGTTCATGAGTTTGTCAAACTGACCGAAATCCAACGACTGCGCACCGTCGCACAATGCCGCTTTAGGGTTGTTGTGCACTTCGATGAGAAGTCCGTCGGCACCTGCGGCAACTGCCGCCATAGACATGGATTCGACAAGAGCCGACTGCCCCGTAGCGTGCGAAGGGTCGACAATTACCGGCAAATGGGTAAGACGTTTGAGAAGAGGAACAGCCGAAAGGTCAAGGATGTTTCTCGTAGCATGGTCAAATGACCTGATACCCCTTTCGCACAAAATGACGTTGTTGTTTCCGCCCGCCATAATGTACTCCGCACTCATAAGCAACTCTTCCAAAGTGTTTGCAAGTCCCCTCTTCAAAAGAATTGGTTTGTTGCACTCACCCAGTTCGCGAAGCATTACGAAGTTTTGCATGTTTCGAGCGCCTACCTGAATCACGTCGACGTCGTTAAAGAGGTCGATATGCTCCATACTCATAAGCTCGGATACGATTGGCATACCCGTTGCTTTTTTTGCTTCGACAAGATATTTGATACCTTCGGCTTTAAGCCCCTGAAAAGCGTACGGACTTGTACGAGGTTTGAAGGCGCCGCCCCTCAAAAGATGAGCACCCGAAGATTTTACGCTTTGAGCAATCGAGATAACTTGCTGTTCGCTTTCCACCGAGCAAGGTCCTGCGATCACCTGAAAATTTCCGCCGCCTATTTTGTAGCCTGCCACGTCAACAACCGTGTCCTGAGAGTGAAATTTTCTGTTTGCCAGTTTGTAAGGTTCTGCGATACGCCTTACGCTTTCAACGGCAGGAAAAGTAGTGACAGCGTCGATATCTACCGCCTGCGTGTTGCCGATAAGACCGAGAATCCTTTGCGATTCACCCTCCATAGCCTGAGGAAGGACGTTTTGTGCTTTTATCCAAGCGAGTAATTCGTTGACTTCTTCCTTTTTTGCGTCTTGTTTTAAAATAATAACCATAATAGCCCCCGAAATAAGTTTGTAAATTAAAAAAGCCGATATTCTTATATCAAGAATACCGACCATATTCGACTGAATATCCCTTCAATAAGAAAAAAACATCACAAAACACTTGTTTTTACGTTAAACAAGCTAAAGTAAAAGCAAAAGTTTTGATAAAAGTAATTTTTTCTCATTGATTTCTCCTTTGGAATACTTTAATTCAATCAAAAAATAATGTCAAGAATTTTGCAGAAAATCTTTGATTTTTTTGACTGTTTCGAAAGCGTCGTCGCACCTTACCGAAAAGTGGCAGTTGTTTTTGTAAACGTCGTATCTGTTGACGTACATCTGGGCAATCTGCGCTTTTGTTTTGCCTTGAATAAGAGGTCTGTTTAAGTCGTTTTTAATCCTTTGGTAGCACACTTCAAAGTCGGTGTCGAGAAAAACGACGGTGCTTTTTTCAAGCAGAATTTCGCTGTTTTTGAGTATCGCGCCGCCGCCTGCCGACAGCACGATAAAAAAGCCGTCGAGAATATCTTTTATTACTTCCGACTCTATTTTTCTGAAGCCGAACTCTCCCACTTCCGCCATAATTTGAGGAATTGTTTTTTTCTTGACCTTTTCGATTTCCTTGTCCGAATCAATGACGTCAAAACCCAGTTCCTCCGCCAAAATTTTAGACACGTGGGTTTTTCCGCACCCCATAAACCCCGTAAGGGTAACAATTTTTTTGTTCATCTTTTTTTCAACTCTTCGTTTGCAAGTCTTATTATATTTTTGATTTCGCTTTCGTCAAAATTTGCGCCGTACCAAATACGATGAGCTTCCGCCGCCTGTCTTACAAGCATTTCCATACCCGTGACGCATTTGACGCCGTTTTTTTCGGCATATTTGTAAAGCAAAGTTTCCTCGGGATTGTAAATTGCGTCAAACACGAATTTGCAACTTTTGACGTCTTGCTCCGCCATAGGGCTGAACTGAGTTTTAGGAAACATCCCCACAGGCGTGCCGTTTATCACAAGGTCGTAGCCGCCGCCCGTTTCGTTTATGTCAACCGCTTTGACAAAAGCATCCTGTTTTATGCCTTTCAAAAAACTCAAAAATTCCTTTGTTTTTTGGCTGTTTGCGTCGCGTACCCCTACCGTAAGTTTTCCGCCGGAAAGTATCGTTTCCGCCGCCATCATACGAGATACTCCGCCGCAGCCCAAAAGCAACACGTTTCCGCTCAGTGTAGCACCCATATGAATTACCGAAGCGACAAAGCCGTTTACGTCGGTGTTGTAACCTACGTTAACTTCGCCCGTTTTGACTACGTTTACCGAATTGTATCGTGAAGCCGAAATATCGAGTCTGTCGAGAAAATCGATTACCCTGCCCTTATAAGGAATAGTGACGTTAAACCCGTCGAGGGTCAAAAGAAAATCTTTTTTTTCGTCAAGTTTTTCAGGCGGCACGTCAAACAAGTCGTAGCTTGCCTTAATGCCTGACAATTCAAACAGTTTTTGATGTATGAAAGGAGACATACTGTGTCCCAAAGGATGTCCCAAAAGTCCGTATTTCATAAAAAACTCCTTTAAAAAGTATAAAACCTTGTTTAAACTTCGTCAACACAACTTTATGGCAATACAAAAAAAAGACGCCAGAGGCGTCACAAGGAAATAAAAAAAGCCGTACGTTATGTACGACAGTTATGACGGTTGATCAGAGAATAAGGAACTAA
>CALVLA010000016.1 GCA_944336125.1 uncultured Clostridia bacterium
CCCTCAAATCCGTTTTTTAAAAACCTTTCCCTCATCCTCTCTCTGTGCTTCGAGTGAGGGTGAACTTCTTTTGTCATACTTAAATTATAAATTAGGTCAGACTTTTGTCAATAATGAAAAAAGGGGCAACGCCCCTTTTGTTATTTTACTATTGTTTTCAGATAGTCGTAAAAACCCTCTTTAAGATTTTGGTCACGCAAAGCGTATTCGACGGTAGCTTTGAGATATCCCAACTTGTCGCCGACGTCGTATCTTTTGCCCTCAAAGTCGTATGCGCAGATGTTTTGCTCGGCAGCCTGAATGTTAAGCGCGTCGGTAAACTGCAGTTCGCCGTTTTTTGCCACCTTTGTCTTTGCGAGAAAATCGAAAAAGTCAGGTGAAATCACGTATCTTCCCAGCGCCGCGTAAAAACTAGGAGCTTTTTCGACAGGCGGTTTTTCCACTATGGAGTTTATGACAAAAGTCCTCGGGTCAAGTTTTTCCACAATGTTTATGGAGCCGTATTTCACTATTTGGCTTTTTTCCACTTGCTGAACGCCTATTACGGTTTTGCCGGTTTTTTCGTAACACTCGGCAAGCTGAGCAGTTGCGCTTTTTCCGTAAACTATGTCGTCGCCGTTAAGCACCGCGCCGGCTTCTCCGTTTAAAAAGTCCTTTGCAAGCATAACCGCGCTGCCGCTTCCGTTTGCCACAAGCTGGTAGGCATAACTGACGTTTGCCATGCTGCCTATTTTGCGGATAAGTTCCGCCTCGTCGGTTTTGCCGTGTTCTTTCAAAAAGCTTTCGAAGTCGTTATCCACCGAAAAGTGTTTTTCTATCTCCTTTTTGTCGGGGCTGATAATCATCAGTATGTCCTTGATTCCCGCCTCGAGGATTTCTTCCACAATAAGCTGCAGCGAAGGAGTGTCCACTATCGGCAGCATTTCCTTCGGGCATGCCTTGGTGTAAGGCAAAAATCTGGTGCCTCTTCCCGCCGCAAGAACAATGGCTTTGGTTACCTTTTTCATAATTTTCTCCTTAAGTCATTCCACCGTAACGCTTTTTGCGAGGTTGCGAGGCTTGTCGGGGTTTATGCCCCTTTCCACGCTCATGTGGTAAGCAAAAAGCTGCAACGGAATAATGGCGGGAGCGGTCATAAGCAGCCCGCCGGTCTGAGGAAGCAAAATAACTTCCGCCCCCTTTGTGTCTTTAAGTTTTTCAAAACAGGTGAGCAAAATCACCTTTCCGCCCCTTGCCGTAACTTCGTGCAAAGCGTTTACCGTTTTTTCGGCTACGTTACGTTGTGTTGCTATGGCAATTACCAAAGCGTTTTTGTCAATCAGAGCAAGTGTGCCGTGTTTAAGTTCGCCTGCGGCAAACCCCTCGCTGTGTATGTATGACACTTCCTTTAGTTTGAGAGTGCCTTCCGCGGCAAGCGCGTAGTCCATGCCTCTGCCTATGAAAAACACCGACTGCTTTTGACAGTGCTTTTTGGCGTACTTTTGCATAAGCGCGTCAAACTTCAACGCCTGCTCGGCTGTTTGAGGAAGTTTTAAAATTTGTTTTTTGATTTCCTCCGACACCTTCGAGCCTTCGCGAAGAAGAGTCGCCACAAGCAAAAACATCAGCGTCTGCGTGAGATAGCTTTTTGTGGCGGCAACGGCAACTTCCGCACCTGCTTTGGTGTGAAGCACTACGTCGGCAAAACGAGTAAGCGACGAGTGCCTTACGTTTGTGATTACGGCAATGCCCGCGCCTTTGGCTTTTGCGAGTTTGACCGCCGCTATGGTGTCCGCAGTTTCGCCGCTTTGGCTGACCGCTATGACGAGAGTGTTTGAATTTACTTTGGGATTTTTGTATCTGAACTCGCTTGCAAGCTCTGTTTCGCAATCGACGTCAAGCATTTTTTCAAAGACGTTTTTGCCAACTAAACAAGCGTTGTAAGCCGTTCCGCACCCCAACATAATAACTTTATCATGTTTTGAAAAAATGTCAATAACCTGCTTTTGCGTGGCGGTGTCGGCAAAAAAGTCGGCGGCGGTGTACTGCAGAGCTTTCGGGGACTCGAAAATTTCCTTGTACATGAAGCTCGAACAGTTTTCCGAAAGGCGGTAGTCGTCGCCTATGTCTGTTTTTTCGGTACGGAAATTTTTTTTGTTGAGGTTGAAGTCAAAAAGCGAAAGTCCGTCTTTGTCGACAACTCCCACCTCGTTGTCTTTGAGGTAAACGGCTTTGTCGGTGTACTTGGAAAAAGCCATGCAGTCGCTTGCCACAAAACACTCTCCTTCACCAAGCCCCACGACAAGCGGACTTTGTTTTTTCACCACAAACACCTTGTCGGGGAAGTCCTTGCACAAAATGGCAAAAGCAAACGAGCCTTTCATCTTTTTCACCGCTCCGCACACGGCTTTTAGTACGTCTCCTTCGTACATGTCGTCGATAAGCCTAACCGCCGCCTCGCTGTCGGTATCCGTCAAAAATCTTTTTCCTTTTTCTTTAAGCTGTCTTTTTATGTCGTCGAAGTTTTCAATAATGCCGTTATGTACCAGCGCGAATTTGCCTGACAGGTGAGGGTGCGAATTGCTGTCGCTTGGCGCGCCGTGCGTAGCCCACCGCGTATGCCCTATTCCGCAAAACCCTTGCAGACCTTCCGCGTTTTTTTCAAGTTCGCCCACAAACCCCTTTTTCTTGACCGTAACTATTTTTTTGCCGTCAAACACCGACAGCCCCGCCGAATCGTATCCGCGGTACTCCAAAATTTTCAAACCGTCGATAATTACGTCGACCGCTTTTCTTTTGCCGATATATCCAACGATTCCGCACATATCAGCCTCATATATTTTTTACCAACTCGGCAAGCTCGCTTGCCGCTTTTCGCCCTTTTTCGGCGTCGCTGCACTCCGTCATAATTCTTATTTTAGGTTCCGTTCCGCTGGCTCTCACTAAAATTCTGCCGTCAAAACCGTCGCTGAGTTTTGCAACTCTGTTCCACAAATCGGTGTGGTTTATCACAAGCAGTTTGTCTTTTACCACTATGTCGATGTTTGTCTGCGGATAAAGTGACGCCGAACAAAGCTCCGACATTTTTTTGTTTTTGAGTTCCGCCGCAAGCTGCAAAGCCGTAAGCACTCCGTCGCCCGTGCTTAACAAGTGCCTTATTATGATATGCCCCGACTGCTCTCCCCCCAATGACGCTCCTTTTTGCGACATAAGCGCGTTTACGTACTTGTCGCCTATGTCTGCTCTCAAAAGAGAAATGCCTTCTTTCTCCAACGCTTTTTCAACACCCATGTTGGTGTGCGAGGTACCCACCGCCACGTCGTTTTTCAAAAGTTTTCTGCCCTTAAAAAGCACCGCCAAAGCATACAGAATTTCGTCTCCGTCGACAATTCTGCCTTTTTCGTCAACGGCAATCAGTCTGTCGCCGTCGCCGTCAAAACAAAAACCCGCGTCGGCATGACAGTCCAAAACCTTTTGAGCGGCGTTTTCGGGATGAAGCGAGCCGCAGTTTTGATTTATGCTTTTGCCGTCGGTTCTGCAGGACAAAGGGATTATCTCCGCACCCAAAGCGGAAAACACCTTCGGCGCGGTTTTAGAGGTTGCGCCGTTGCTGCAATCCAAAACGAATTTCAGTCCCGAAAGACTTCCCTTTACGCTGTCCGCCAAAAAGGCGCGGTAAATTTCGGTAGCTCTCCGCTGACAGTATCTGCCTATGTTTCCGCTTTCGGCAAGAGTACTCGTCGACATATAGCTTTCGATAACCCCTTCCTCGGTGTCGCTGAGTTTTATGCCGAGGTCGGAAAAAATTTTTATTCCGTTAAACTCGGGAGGATTGTGCGAGGCGCTTATCACAACACCGAACCTTGCGTCAAGTGCCTCTGTCAAAAAAGCTATCCCCGGCGTCGGCAAAACGCCCACGTCGTCAACGTCGCAGCCGCCCGAAGTTGCCCCTGCCGCCAAAGCCAAAGTAAGCATATCCCCCGACTGCCGCGTATCTCTCCCTACGATAATTTTTTTTGCGCCCGCTCTTGCCAGTGCGTTTCCGCATTTAAACGCCACGTCAGGCGTAAGTTCGCCATTTGCAACTCCTCTTATGCCGTCTGTTCCGAAATACAATCCCATCTGACCCCCTCACTCTTTTACGCGTCTGCTTTTGTTTATCTGCCTGACCCTGCCTATCGCGAAGGTGTCGGGAGGAGTATCGTCGGTAAGGGTAGTTCCCGCCGCGACGAAAGTGTTTTCGCCTATTTTCAGAGGAGCGACGAGATTTGCGTTGCACCCCAAAAAACAATTTTTACCCACAACCGTTTTGTGCTTGTTTTTTCCGTCGTAGTTTGCAAAAACCACGCCGCAGCCCACGTTTACGTTGTCCTCCACCACGGCGTCGCCTATGTAGCTCAAATGCGCCGATTTGACTCCGCTTCCCAAACGCGAGTTTTTGACTTCCACAAAATTGCCTATCCTGCACCCGTCGCCTATTTCCGTTTCAGGTCTTATCTGCGCAAAAGGTCCTACCTCGCAATTTGCTCCTATTTTGCAATGAGAGGCAAAAGTGCTTTTGACGATTGAGTTGTTTCCCACCTCTGCGTCCGTCAAAAAACAGTACGGAAAAATCACACATCCGCTTTTTAAAAAGGTATCTCCTTTGATGACGTTTGGCGAAAAAATTTCCGCACCGCTTTCGCACTGTGCCGTGCCGTCTATCACCAGCCCCTGCCTGTCGTGTATAAGGACCCCTTTGCTTACAAGTTGGTCGATGATTTGGCTTTGCAGATACTTTTCGACATACGGGAAATTGGAATATGAAATCTTTTCCCTCACTCCGCCGTAACGTATCTGGTCCGGCGTTGCAGTCACGTTGTCCCAGCTCACGTAACACACGTCCTTTTGAAAAGTGTCGTTTGCCTTTTCGGAAAGAACGATGTTTTTAAAAAAAGGTCTCAACCTTTTTATGAGCCACTCGACGCAGGTAAGCCCCAAGATTTTTTTGTCGAACAGTTGATAATTAAACCTTTCCCTTTTTGTGAGTATGACAAGAGTTTTTTCCTTCAAGCCAAGCATAAAACACCCTTCACGCCGCTTTTACATGATAAAAAAGGATAAAGCGGCCGCTACAATCAAATATATGCAGAAGGGGCTGAAATTGTTTGCCCTGACGGTTTTTAAAAAAAGTTTGATGGCAAAAAAGCCGAACAAGGCGGCGCTCAAAAAGCCGAACAAAAGCGGCAAAAAGTTTTCGCCGGAAAAAGTCAGCTTTCCTCCGATAAAAGAAAACAAACAACCGCCTGCTATCACGGGGATACTCATGAGGAATGAAAAGGACACAACTTCCTTTCTTTCTCCTCCGAAAGCCACCCCCGCAAACACGGTGCTTCCGCTTCGCGAAACGCCGGGCACTACCGCTATTGCCTGAAACAATCCCATGGCAACGCTTTGTTTCAAACCTAATTGAGAGCTGCTTGTTTTAGCAAAAATCCGAGTGAGGCTTATGAGCGCCGCGGTAAACAAAAAGGCAAAACCCAAAAGTTTTCCGTCAAACAAAACGGAAATGCCGTCCCCCCAAAAAAAGCCCACCGCCGCGGCAGGGAGCGTTGCTAAAACAAGCAAAAACAATTTTTTGAAAGGAGGCTTGAAAAGGCGCAAAAAATCGCCGAAAAAAACAGTCAAAACCGACAGCAAAGTGCCTGCGTGAAGCACCAGCGCAAGTGTTACGGAATCAAACTGGAAACCCAAAATTTTTTGCAGCAAAATGATGTGACCGCTGCTTGACACAGGCAAAAACTCGGTGAGTCCCTGTACGGCACCCAAAACTACGCATTTCAAAATATCCATGCTTAAAAGTTGCCCAACTGAAAAAAAACTAAACAAAAAACCCGACTTACCGTCGGGTTTTTGTTAAGGAGCAACATTGACAGGAGCCGAATGCTTAAACGCCTTCAATTAACATTTTATCGGCGACAAGGGCGATAAACTCACCGTTTGTCGGTTTTTCGTGCGAAGAGTAAACTTTAAGTCCGAAGAGAGAATTGATATTTTCGATTTTACCTCTGTTCCAAGACACCTCGATAGCGTGTCTGATAGCCCTTTCGACTTTACTGGCAGTTGTTTCGTACTTTTTGGCGATTGAGGGATAAAGCCTTTTGGTAATGCTGTTGATAATGTTGGGATTTTCCACAGCCATTTTAATTCCCTCACGCAAAAACTGGTAGCCTTTAATGTGAGCGGGAATACCCACTGTGATAAACACTCCGGTAATACGCTCGTCGAGAGTTTTTGAGCGGTACGTTGCTTTTGCCTCGGAGGGCGAAGACGGAACGAATTTGGTCAAAGGACTTTTGTCGGCAAGCGCGCGGACGTGCTTTTCGATAAGTTCGTTTCTGCACGGCTTTGCCATGTAGTCGTCGGCACCCGAAGCGAACGCCCTAAAAATAAAGTCGTCCATGCTGAGAGCCGAATAAACCAAAAACTTAGGTTTGCGTTTTTCGTTTTTGAAATAATCAAGTACGCCGTAGCCGTCAAGCACAGGCATCACAAGGTCGAGTACAACCACGTCGGGTTGAGTCTGCGCAATTTTAGCTATAGCTTCCACGCCGTCTTTTGCTTCCCCTACAAACTCGATAAAATCGCCGGACGCGAAAAAGCTTTTCAACTCCTCCCTTATTTCGTGATTGTCGTCTACGACAAAACATTTGATTTTTGACATTTCCCCACCTCAAAAAAATTATATTCTTATATTAACACCTTGAAAATTACAGTAAAGTGTTTTAAAAACTAAAATTTTACAAGTTTTGTACAAAATTCCGATATTGTGAGACAATTTGTCGGTAAATGTCAATTGTGCCAAAAGGCGCAAAAAAGACACAAAAAACAATGAATATTGGCATAAAAATCGGAATTTTCTTGTTTGACGAAAAATGTTTAAAAAGATAAAAAAAACTCGAAATTTATCACATAAATATTAAAGCATATTTGTACAAAATTGTCAATATATACCGCTATTTTTGAACAAAAAAAATAAAGCCTCCCGTTCGGGAGGCAATTAAAAATTTCAGATAAATTTGTCCGCTGCGTCTACGGCGTTTTTGTCGTCGCCGTTTTCCACCGCGCTCTTGCTGTCGTTTTCGGTAAGACGGCCGATACGTTTTGACTTGACGTCTTCTTTGCCCTCAGCGTCAAAAGCAAAGATGTCCATATAAGTGTAGTTCAGGAATTTAAGTGATTCGTTTTCGTTAAAGTACACCACTGCTACTTCGCCGTTTACGGTAGTGAAGTCAAAGTTTGTCCAAGTCGAAGCCATAGAGCCGCTGACAACGGTATATGCTTTTTCCTGGTTTGCTTCGTCTGTTTTGATTCTGTAAAGAATACCTGTGGTTACGTTTTCTTCTTCCTGAACGGTAAAGTAAAGATATCTGCCGTAAACCTTTTCGAGGTTAATGGTAGCGCCTGACGAAACGTCGGATTTCGCGAGAAGAACTTCCGATTCTTTTTCACCGTTAGCGAAGGTTATCTTTTTAAACCATCCGTTTTCTACAACGTAGATACCGTCTTTGCCGTTTTCGTTAAACGGAACGAAAGACGAATACTCAGAATCTACGAGTTTTACGATATCCTGTGAACTTGAAGCTTTTGCCAAAGCCTTGTCGGCAGTCATAGTTGTCTGGTAAGTGTAGTAAACGTAGCCGCCCGACATTGTCTGTACGGTGTATTTGGTACGTTTTGCGGAATCTTCAACTTTTCCGGAAACAACAAGCGAAGCTTCTTCGTCACCTACCGAGTAAACGTAAAGTTCGTTGTAGTTTTCCTCTGTTTCCTGACCGGTAGCCACAACCTTTTTGCGGATAGTCTTTGTGAAAGCCACCTTAACGCCGCCTTCCGAGCGGTCAAAAGCGCAACCGGAAACGTCGTCTGCGACAAGTTTTTGTTCTTTTGTCTGAGCGTTGATTTGCTTAATTGCTTTGACGGTTGTTTCCTCGCCGTTTACGGTTTTGGTGACATCGGTGTAATAAAGGATGTATACTTCACCGTTTTTCTCGACAATGTTAAACGGATTGAGGTTGTCGTCAATGGTAGCGATAAGCTGAGTGCCTGTTCCGTCAAGATTGACAGACATGAAGTCAAGCTTGTTGTACTGTACGTTACCGTTTGCGTCTTTGACGTTGTTTGCGGTTGTATAGTAAATTTTATCGCCGTAAATATAAAAACCGGAAGAATCGAGGTCGCCCGCATAAATAACTTTCGGAACGACGACTTCGACGTTTCTGTCGGCTTTTGTGAGGTCGGAAGTCAGGCATCTTACGATAGAGCCTTTGTGGTGAACACCGAACTCGTTGCTTGCGCTGCTGCTTTGAGCGCCGTTTACAAAGTAACTGTATTTTCCTTTTTCGACGTAAATGCCGCCGTTGCTTTTTACGGTATCGGTTGCCGCAGGGTTGTCGGAGAGAGCGTCAAACGCATAGTTGTCACCCGAACAAGCGACAAAAGTAAATACCGATGCCAAAAGGAGAGCGGCTACGGCCAAAAATTTTTTTGCCATTTTGTAACTCCTAAATTTTTTTCGCCCATAATTGTAACATCAAATTGAAAAATTGGCAACAATATCAGCCGTCAAGTTTGCCCACGCACAAGCCTGTCGCAGCGTCCTGATACAAAACCCAAAAGCCGTCTTTTCTGCCCTTTGCCGAAAGGAAGGAAAAACTGTCGTCAAGCGGTCTTTTTGAAAGGTTTCCGGGAACGCCGTAGCAGATGTATTTCGGCCTTTCCTTTTCCTGCATAATGCCGACGGTAAAAAACTTTTCTTCCTTAAAAGGCACTTTCACCCAAAAGGCGTTTTGCATAAGGTCGTTGAGGTCGTCGCAAGGCGGATAAGTTTCAAAAATCTTTTTCAAAACGTCTTTTACCGAAGCGAAAAAGTTTTTGCCGTCAAGAGGCTTCGCGTTTTTGAGCTGCTCTATGGGCTTGAATTTTTCCGCCGCATTTTTTTTAAGCTCGTCAATATCGAAAGAAGTTTCCTTTTCGAAGTAATTGTCGGTAGCGCAAACAAACTCCTCGTACTCGGTAACGTCGTTTTTAAGGTGAAGCGAAAGGTCCTCCGCTTGGATAAACGGCGCGTTTGAAGCAAAAGCAAACGGGTAGACTCTGCCGTCGTTTACTGCGGCAACGAGGCACGCCGCGTCGGAAGCGTCTTTTAGCATATCGAGGCTGACGGTGAGCGAAGGCGTCTGGGAACAAGCAAGGTATATTTTTTTGTCCACGTATATGACGAATTGCAGTTCTTCCGCTTTTCGCCTGTCGAGGTTTGCCACGTAAATTTCGGCGGAAGCGGAGTTGTTTTGTTTTTCAAGCCGAACCACTCCCGAAACCCTCTTTCCGTATGCCGCATAACCTTTTTGAATTTCGTCGAAAACGAGAACTTTTTTTACAAACTCAGACATAATTCACCCGCATAAACAAAAGAATTTTATCGTATACATTTTATTCAATGTCGTTTGGCGAAATATGTCATATTTTAAAAATATCTTTGCTTTTTGGTAAAAAGAAAAGACGCCTTAAAAGGCGTCGTTTTTGTAAAGCTCGGTAAGTCTTACGAAATCGTGTATCGAAAGCTCCTCTCCTCTGACGGTCAGAGGTTTTCCCAAAGCCGAAATAAACTCGGCGGCTTTTTCCTTTGAAACGTTAAGTCCCGAAGCGAGGCAGGTAGTCAAAACTTTTCTTCTCATGGAAAATGCGGCTTTTACCACTTTGGAAAAAAGTTTCCTGTCGGTGTCGAAACGAGGGTTTTTGTCGATACGCACAATTGCGCTGTCCACGTTAGGCTGCGGAACAAACATTTTCCGCGATACGGTGCGGGTAAGAGATGCGTTTCCGAAAAACTCCACCGCAAGGGTAATCCTGCCGTAATCTTTGGTGGCAGGCGATGCCGCAAGCCTTAACGCCACTTCCTTTTGAATCATAACCGTCATGGAAGTCAGGTTTTCGGAATTTTCAAGAAACTCCATAAGTATCGGCGTCGTTATGTAATAAGGCAAGTTTGCAACCACTTTGTAACTGCCTTCCGCAAGGCTTTCGACCTTTTTAATTCCGCAACTCAAAACGTCGGCAAACACCACTTCGACGTTGTTTAAACCTTTAAGCGAAAAGTCAAGTACAGGACGCAGGTTTTGGTCTATCTCAAAAGAAACGACCTTTTTTGCTTTTTGTGCGATGGCTCGCGTAAGCGTGCCGGCACCCGTACCTATTTCGATTACCGTGTCGTTTTCCGTCACACCCGCGTCGGCAACAATGGCGTCCAGAAGATTTGTGTCGGTGATAAAATTCTGCCCGAATTTTTTGTTGAACTTAAATCCGCTTTCACGCAAAAAATCGTTTATCGTCACTATTCGAATTTCCTTACCCTGAGTTTGAGGTTTCTGCTTTCGCAGAGTTTTTTGCAGGCTTCCACTTCCTTGTCGCCTATTATGTCCACAACCGACATAATTACGTCTATGCCCCTGTCGCGGCACTTTTCGGCAAAGTCAAGCATTGCTTCAAAAGCTTTTTCGCCGAATACGCTGCTGCATATACGCTGATACTCGGAAGCGTTTGAAGCGTTGAGGCTTACGTTTACCGTGTCAATCGCTCCCACAAGTTTTTCGGTTACGTCATAGCCGAAAATGAGGTTTGCCTGACCGTTGGTGTTGATACGCGTTTTTTTGCCGAGAGATTTTACGTATTTACCTACTTCTCTCATTATGTCGATTTTGTAGGTAGGTTCGCCAAAACCGCAGAACACCACTTCGTTGTACTTGTCGAGGTTTTTAGGAAGACTTTCGATGACTTCCTTCGCGGTAGGCTCTTTGTCAAGCCACAGATTTTTGCCGTTCATGCCGTCATGGCTGTTTCTTATGCAAAAAAAGCAGCTGTTTGAGCATTGGTTGGTGAGGTTTACGTAAAGATTGTCTCCCACTTCGTAAACAAAATTGTTCATAATTTAATCCTTTTGAAAACGGTCAGCGTGTTTTGTCGTATGATTTTTTCAAGCTCCTCGCTTGTTATGCCGAGCGCGTCGGCCATCTTCATGTAAGTGTATTTGATATGTTTCGGATAGTTTGTCTGTCCTCTGAAAGGATGGGGCGTCATGTAAGGCGCGTCTGTTTCGGTAAGCAGCCTGTTTAAAGGAATCGAACGGATGATGTCCTCTTTTTTTGCGTTTTTGAAGGTAATAGCACCTCCGAAACAAAAGTAACAGTCAAACTCGGAAAATCTTTTTACCATTTCGAGGCTTCCCGAATAACAGTGAAGCACTACGCCGTTGTTAAGATAACATTTGTTTTGGTTCAAAACGTCAAATGCGTCGGCATAAGCGTCGCGTATGTGAAGCACTACCGGAAGTTTAAACTCGTCAGCCATTTTCAGCTGCTCGGCAAAAACCTCTTTCTGCACTTCTCTCGACGGAGTGTCGTAGTAGTAATCAAGACCTATTTCGCCAACCGCCACCACTTTTTCGTGACTGCTCAGTTCACGCATTTTGTTTATTGTTTTTTCGTCAAAAGTTTCGGCGTCGTTTGGGTGTACGCCAATGGTGGTGTAAACCCTTTGGTACTTTTCGGCAAGCTCGACCCCTCTTATCATGGTGTCAAAGTTGCTTGAACCGTCGATAATGAGTTCTATTCCGTCAGCCTCAAAGTCCCCCGTTATTTTGTCGGCGTCGACAAAAAGCCTGTCGTCGTCAAGATGAGTGTGAGCGTCAATCATCAGTTTACCCCGCTGCCGCTTTCGATTTCCTTTTCAGGCGACACGAATACTACGTCTTTGCCGTTTGACGCGCACAAAATCATGCCTTCGCTCAAAATTCCTTTGAGTTTAACCGGTTTGAGGTTTTTGACGATGACTACGGTTTTTCCCGCCATGTATTCAGGCGTGTAATACTGCGCGATGCCGCTTACGACCGTGCGCTGTTTTCCGCCTACGTCGAGAGTGAGTTTCAAAAGCTTGTCGCTTTTTTCAACCTTTTCGCAAGTGAGGACTTTTGCCGTCGCAAGCTCGATTTTTGAAAAATCGTCAATCGAGACGAGACCTTTTTCCTCATTGCTTTCGGCAGGTTTTTCCTGCTTTTTCTCGTGCTTTTCGGCAAGTTTTTCAAGTTCTACAAGTTCCTTTTTGACGTCGATACGAGGGAAAAGCGCTTT
Organism: uncultured Clostridia bacterium; assembly: GCA_944336125.1. GTDB lineage: Bacteria > Bacillota > Clostridia > Christensenellales > CAG-314 > Heteroclostridium. The sequence goes on from CALVLA010000016.1 coordinate 12,144, forward strand.
TCCTTTTACAACGGGTTTTCCGCTTTCGAGAAGTCCGAAAGTTTTTACGCTGTCAAAACTGTCAGGAAGTTTTCCCAGCTGCAAATCGTCGAAGATACGCTGAGCCGTGTCAGGCATAAACGGCGAAAGCAACACAGCCGAAATACGTATTGTTTCGGCAAGGTTGTAAAGAACGGTACCAAGCCTTTGTTTTTTGCTTTCGTCTTTTGCGAGTATCCAAGGCGTGGTTTCGTCGATATATTTGTTTGCTCTTTGAATAAGTTTGAAAATTTCCGCAAGACTTTCAGGGATAAGCAAATTGTCAACGTCGCGGCGCACTTTTTCGAGAGCCTCTTCGCAAAGTGAAACAAGCTCGTTGTCGATTTCCTCGCGGTAGCTGCCGTCAGGAATAATTCCCCCGAAATACTGAGTAATCATGGCGGTAGTTCTCGACACGAGGTTGCCGAGGTCGTTTGCGAGGTCGGCGTTTGTACGGTTCAAAAGCGCCTCGTTTGTGTAAACGCCGTCGCTTCCGAAAGGCACTTCCCTCAAAAGGAAGTATCTGACCGCGTCCACTCCGTAACGCTCGGACAAAACAAACGGGTCTACGACGTTGCCTTTGGATTTGCTCATTTTGTCGCCGCCTATGAGAAGCCAGCCGTGTCCGTAAACTTTTTTAGGAAGTTCGACTCCCAATGCCATAAGGATTGCAGGCCAGATAATGGTGTGGAAACGCACGATTTCCTTGCCCACCATGTGAAGGTCGGCAGGCCAGTATTTTTTGAAAAGCGAGTCGTCCTTTCCTTCGTAGCCCAAAGCAGTGATGTAGTTTGTGAGGGCGTCAATCCAGACGTAAATTACGTGTTTGTCGTCAAAGGAGACAGGGATTCCCCACTTGAAAGAGGTACGCGACACGCAAAGGTCCTGAAGTCCCGGTTTGATGAAGTTGTTAATCATTTCGTTCATTCTTGACTTAGGCGAAATGAACTCGGGATTGTTTTGGTAAAGCTCGATAAGATTGTCCTGATATTTTGAAAGGCGGAAGAAGTAGCTTTCCTCCTTTGCTTTTTCGACAGGTCTGCCGCAGTCAGGGCATTTGCCGTCGACAAGCTGGCTTTCGGTCCAGAAGGACTCGCAAGGAGTGCAGTACATGCCTTCGTACTCCGCCTTGTAAATATCCCCGTTGTCGTAAAGTTTTTTGAATATTTTTTGAACCGCCTCGACGTGATAGTCGTCGGTGGTACGGATAAATTTGTCGTAGCTTATGCCCAAAGTTTTCCACAGTTCTTTGATGTTGCCGACGAGAGCGTCAACGAAAGCTTTAGGCGTAGTATTGTTTTCGGCGGCGCGTTTTTCGATTTTGACGCCGTGTTCGTCGGTGCCGGTCAGGAAAAAGACATCAAAGCCGTCCATACGCTTGAAACGGGCGATGGCGTCGCAGATAACGGTGGTATAGCAGTGGCCGAGGTGCCAGTTGCCGCTTGGGTAATAGATAGGCGTAGTGATGTAAAATTTTTCTTTCATAAAGACCTCACAAACCCCGATGGGGCAAAAAGTGTAAAAGACGATAATTTTGATAATATAGTTTACCACTTTTGAAAAGACTTGTCTATTTTTTGCGGCGCCGCGAGGTAATAAACAAGTGAAAGCCGAAATAAAAATAAGTATGCGTTACATATGGTTTTTTATGATGGCGGGAAGCCTTGCGATACTGTGTTTCACCGCCCCCGAAAAAGCGGTGTCGTCGCTGACGGGTTCCGCCGCCACCTCGCTTGAAATAAGCCTTAAACTTGCGGGAGTTTACTGCCTGTGGCTGGGAGTGATAAACGTACTTAAACAAAGCGGAGCGGTAGACGCGCTTTCAAAAAAAATGCAGCCGCTCATAAAAAAACTTTTCAAAACGCAAAATGACGAAACTACCCAAAACATTTCGATAAACGTGTCGGCAAATCTGTTGGGAGTGGGAAACGCCGCCACTCCGCCGGCACTTAAAGCGGTAAAACAAACGGACGACGGCAGCGGCAAAATTTCACGTGGCGCGGCGATGCTTTTTGTCATCAACTCCTGCGGACTTCAGCTGATACCCACCACCATGATAGGCATACGCGCAGAGCTGGGAAGCGTTTCCCCTTCCGACATAATTTTGCCCTGCATACTGACTTCGGTACTTACCACCGCCGCGGGGATTTTTCTCGTGTGCCTCGCCTTTAAAGACAAATGAGCGCGGCAATCCCCATGGTGCTGCTTTTCACATTCGTTTACGCGTTTGTGAAAAAAGTCAACGCCTACAACGCATTTATCGACGGAGCCAAGGAAGCGGTTCCCCTCGCGTTGTCCTTGTTTCCCTACATAGCGGCAATGATAATGGCGGTGGAACTTATGCGCGCAAGCGGATTTTACAATCTTTTGTCCCTCGCCTTTTCCCCTCTGCTTAAACTTTTGGGAATACCTTCGGAACTGACACAGCTGGTGCTTCTTCGCCCCTTTTCGGGATCGGGAAGCCTTGCGCTTGTCAACGAAATTTTTTTGAAGTACGGCGTGGACGGTTACGTGGGCAGGTGCGCCGCCGTAATTTTCGGAAGCAGCGAAACGGTTTTTTACCTCACCACCATATATTTTTCCGACACCAAAATCAAAAAACTGGGACTTGCCCTGCCTATCGCTTTGTTTTGCTGCCTGCTTTCGGCAGTACTGGCGTGCCTTATGTGCAGATTTTTTTAAACGGGGTTTACAAAAAACGTTTTTTTCTTTATAATGAGTTTACTTTAAGGAGAGAAAAAAATGTTACTCGCAATTCCGCAGGAAAAACTGCCTATTATTTTCGCCATCATAGGCGTGCTTTTGATACACTACCCTTTAGCGCTTATCGCCACAAGCAGACTTTTCAAATTCAAGTGCAAAGGGCTTCCCGACGTGGTGTGGCACTTCATTATTCAGCTGGGTATCATCATAGGTCCTGTCATCTTTATCCTTCTCCACTCGCCTAAAAACAGCAAGCCGAAAGTTTACAAAAGGGCTTTGAAAGTTCAGGCGGAAATGGAAGCCGAAAGAAAAGCCGCCGAACAACAGAGTTCCGCTGAAAAAACGGCAGAAGAAAAAGTAAGCGAAGAAAATCAAGAAAACAAAAAAGACGCCTGACGGCGTCTTTAATTTTTGTTTTTTCAGTTATCAATATGCTCTTGCCCAAATCATGGTTGTACCTGCAGGTTTTCCGCAAATCGGGCAAACTCCCATGTCAAGCGTCTGCGCAAGCGGCATAATTCTGCTTGATGCCTGCATAAGTTCCTTGACCTTGTCTTCGCATTCGCGGCAGCCGCACCATTTGGTTACTACAAAATTGCCTTCGTCGAGATATTTTTTCATTTCTTCCACGCTCGTAGCCTTTTTGATGTGAGCGTCGCGGAAGACTCTTGCTTTTTCAAGCATATCTTTTTGAATAGTGTCGAGAAGCGCCGGCACTTTTTCTTTTATCTCGTCGATTTTTACCGTGATTTTTTCAAAGTTGTCGCGGCGCGCAAGGGTAACTACTCCGTTTTCGATGTCGCGAGGTCCCACTTCCAGCCTCAAAGGAACGCCCTTCATTTCCCACTGGTTGAATTTCCAGCCGGCGGACTGGTCGCTGAAGTCGCCTTCGCACCTGATGCCGATGCTTACGAGTTGGTCGATGATTTCCTGTGCTTTTTCGTTTACGCCTGCTTTATGCGAAGCGATAGGCAAAACGATGACCTGAACGGGAGCCACTTTCGGAGGAAGCACAAGACCCCTCTGGTCGCCGTGCGCCATAATGAGCGCGCCGATAAGCCTTGTCGAAACGCCCCAGCTTGTTTGCCATGCGTATTTGTGGGAGCCGTCTTTATCCAAAAACTGAATGTCGTATGCTCTTGAAAATTTGTCGCCGAAGCAATGGCTGGTACCTGCCTGCAAGCTTTTGCCGTCCTTCATCATGGCTTCCATGCCGTAAGTGCTTTCGGCACCCGCAAATTTTTCCTTTTCGCTCTTTTGTCCGACAAGTACAGGAATAGCCAAAACGTTTTCGGCAAACTCCTTGTAAACGTTAAGCATAAGGAGAGTTTCCTCTACCGCCTCTTCGCGAGTTGCGTGAACGGTGTGTCCTTCCTGCCACAAAAACTCGCTGGTACGAAGGAAAGGACGGGTTGTTTTTTCCCACCTTACTACGTTTGCCCACTGGTTGAGTTTGAGCGGCAAATCGCGGTAAGACTGAATCCATTTGGAATACATGTCGCAGATGATTGTTTCGCTGGTAGGACGAATGACAAGCCTTTCGCTGAGCTGTTCCTTGCCGGCGTAAGTAACCATAGCCACTTCGGGAGCGAAGCCCTCAACGTGTTCCGCCTCTTTTTTCAAAAGGCTTTCGGGAATAAGCAAAGGGAAGTAAGCGTTTTTGTGTCCCGTCTTTTTGAAACGAGCGTCAAGCTCTTTTTGGATGTTTTCCCAAATGGCATAGCCGTAAGGTCTGATGACCATGGTACCCTTGATCGGACCGTAGTCGACGAGCTGGGTTTTAAGCACCACGTCGGTGTACCACTGCGGAAAATCCACTGTCATGTCTGCAACTTCTTTAACAAAATTTTTATCTGCCATAACGCACCTTTAAATAATAATTACAAAAAGTCCCTATTTATGTATTATAGAGTTTAACAACAAAAGTGCAAGGTGTCAAACAGTTGATGTAAATTTGACAAACGCTTGTCAAAACGAGGCAAATAATGTAAAATCGCTAAAAAACAAAGGGTTTTTCGGTCAAGGCTTTTGCCATAGGGAACGCGTGTGAAAATCCGCGACAGCCCCCGCTACTGTTACGGCTACGAAATTCAATTGTCACTGTGAAAACGGGAAGACGAAAAGTAGGATTGAAGCCGAAAGTCAGGATACCTGCCGACAAACTTCAAAAAACTATCTTTCGGAGGGAGAGAAAGTGTTGATAAACCGGCTTTGTGTCGGTTTGTTAAGGACTGCTCTTTCGGGCGGTTTTTTTGTTTTTTGCCCGAAGCTCCAACAGGAGGAAAAAATGAAACTCAAAAAACTGCTGACGGTTTTTGCCGTCATGGTTGCCTTTGCCTTTGTGCTGGCAGGCTGCGGCGACCCGACGGTAAAACCGCTTGACGGAACGGCAACGGTAGTCATCGACGGAAGCCAACAAAAGGTTTACACCGTGGATTTGAAAAAGAACGGTTTTACCACCGAGGACAGAGGGTGGGACCTTGTCATCTGGCTTGCCGACAACGAAGGACTTTCCTTTACCGCTTCAAGCTCGGCTTACGGAAAGTATTTCACGTCGATAGGCGAACTGAGGGAAGACGCGGCAAGCTACACTTACATTTCCATTTACACAAGCGTAGAAGAGGATTTTTCGACATACGAGCCTGTGCTAAAAGTGGACTATGAAGGAAAAACTCTCACCATGTCGGGAGTAGGCATAAGCGGCATGCACCTCGAAAGCGGCTGCGTAATTTACTTTACCACCAAGTATCCGGCTTAAATGACTGCCACCAAAAAAATTGCGGTGATTGCCCTCATGGCAGCAACGCTTTCGGGAGGAAAAACGGCACTGTCATTTGTTCCAAACGTAGAGATAGTAACGGTGCTTATCGCGCTTTACGCCTACGTTTTCGGTTTGTCTTACGTCTTCCCCTGCGTTTTGGTTTTCGTAACCGCGGAAATTTTCATATGGGGTTTAAACACGTGGGTTGTCAGTTACTACGTTTACTGGCCGACGGTAGCCTTTGTTTTTTCGGTTTTGGGAAAAAGACAAGCCAAGCTTTTTGCGGTGACATTATCGGCGGTAATCCTGACGATGTTTTTCGGAGTGCTGACTTCGCTCATCGACGTAGGACTTTTGACGGGAAGCTTCGACAACTTTTGGTACAGATTTGCCGTCATGTACGCAAGAGGCATTGTGTTTTTCGCGGTGCACGTTTTTTCAAACCTCATCGTGTTTTTGGCACTTTTCAACCCACTCGAAAAAACTCTCGAAAAACTCAAAAAACAACTTGAAAACAAAAACGCCGTACTGTGACGGCGTTTTTTTCATGCTGTGATACACGCAAGCAAAAAAGGAAAAATCATGTAGTAAGCAAAGCCTCTCAGGTTTTTTGACTGCGAAAGTTTTTTTAGCCAAAAAAGCGAAAAGTATCCCGAAACGCCGCTGACAACCGTTCCCGCAAGCGTGGCGAGTATGTCGGGAGGGGTCGGCGAGGCAATTGCCTCAGGCAACGTCAAAATGACGCTTCCCAAAATGACGGGGATACTCAGCAAAAATGAAAACTCAAACGCGCTTTCGGTTTTTACCCCCATGCACTTCAAAGCGCACACCGTCGTTCCCGAACGACTTAGCCCCGGCAGCACGCTTATGCCCTGCGCCACGCCGCAAACGAAAGCGGAAGGATACTTCATCGAAAGAAGGTTATCCCTGTTTTTCGAAAAAAACTCCGGCAAAATCAGCACTATGACGGTCAAAGCAAAACCTATCGGGAGCAAAGCCCCCTCAAGCCAGTTTTCGGCAAACAGTTTTGCCAAAATCCCGAGAGCCACGGTAGGAAGCGTTGCCAAAACGAGTTTGAGGCACAGCGGAGAAAGCGGATTTTTGACAATAGACCAAATTTTTTTTCTGTAAAAAATTACCACCGCAACCAGTGTGCCGAAATGCATGGCGACGGCGGTGAACAAATCGGGAGTAAGACCGAAAAGCCGCTGAACCAAAATGAGGTGACCGCTGCTTGAAATTGGCAAAAACTCGGTAAAACCCTGCACAAGCCCCAAAACGACGGCGGAAACAAAAGACATAAGTAATCCCCTTTGTACTAGCCAAAAATCAAAGTGTTTGATATAATGATATTCTCAAAAACAAATTAAAATGAATTGAGGGAGATAAAAATGAAACTTGGCGTAGTCGGATTGCCAAACGTTGGCAAAAGCACACTTTTCAACGCGATAACACACGCGGGAGCCGAAAGCGCAAACTATCCGTTTTGCACAATCGAACCCAACGTAGGGATAGTAGACGTTCCCGACGAAAGACTGAACAAACTTGCGGCGCTGTACAACAGCAAAAAAATAACGCCTACCTACCTCAAATTCGTGGACATTGCGGGACTTGTAAAAGGCGCGTCAAAAGGCGAAGGACTGGGCAACAAATTTTTGAGCCACATCAGGGAAGTTGACGCCATAGTACACGTGGTCAGGTGTTTTGCCGACAGCAACATCACTCACGTCGAACAGACTGTCGACCCCGTGAGAGATATGGACATCATAAATTACGAATTGATACTTGCCGACCTCGAAAGCGTGACCAAGTACCTCGACAAAGCCAAAAACATGTTCAAAACGGGAGAAAAGAAGTACAAAATCGAGGCGGAAATTCTCGAAAGACTCAAAGCCGCCCTTGACGAAGGAAAACCCGTCCGTTCGGTAAGCCTCGACGAAGAGGAAAAGGAATATGTCGACGGACTGTTTCTCATTACCGACAAACCTGTGATATACGCGGCAAACATAGCCGAAAGCGACCTCGGAAAAGACGAGGACGAAATAGAAATGGTCAAAAGCGTCAAAAAACGCGCTGCCGAGGAAAACGCCGAAGTGCTTGTCATTTGTGCCAAAGTCGAGGAAGACCTTTCAATGATGGACGACGAGGACAAAGCCGTGTTTTACGAGGAGTTCGGCATTAAGGAAAGCGGTTTGAGCCGCCTTGTGAAAAAGTGCTATTCTCTTTTGGGACTTATCTCCTACCTCACCGCGGGCGAACCCGAAACAAGGGCTTGGACAATCAAGCAGGGAACAAAAGCTCCGCAGGCGGCAGGCAAAATTCACAGTGACTTCGAAAAAGGTTTCATAAGGGCGGAAGTCGTGCCTTACGAAACGCTTCTCGAATGCGGAAACTACAACAACGCCAAGGAAAAAGGAAAGGTACGCAGCGAAGGCAAGGACTACGTAATGAAAGACGGCGACGTGGTGCTTTTCCGTTTCAACGTTTAATTAAACGCGGCATCGCCGCGTTTTTTTGTTATGAGATACTACTCGGTCAACCAATTTTTCAAAAACACTTTCGGACAAAAAGTTTACAAACTGGCGCTGGACGGCGGCTTTACCTGCCCCAACCGCGACGGAACGCTTTCGGACAAAGGCTGCGTGTTTTGTCTTGAAGGCAGCGGTCACTTTTCCGAAAAAACCTGTGCCGACATAAACATTGCTTTCGAAAAGGCAAAAAACAGAGTGAAGGCAAAAACCGACGCAAGCCTTTTTGCGGCGTACTTTCAAAGTTACACCAACACTTACGCACCCGTCCAAAGGCTCAAAAATCTTTTTGCTCCCCTTTGTGAAAGAGATGACGTCGCGGCGCTTTTCATTGCCACACGCCCCGACTGTCTGGAAGATGAAAAAATAAACCTGCTTTGCTCGCTAAACGAAAAAAAGCCCGTTTTCATAGAACTGGGCTTGCAGACGATACACGAAAAAACCGCGGAATATATCAGGCGAGGATATCCCCTTTGTGTTTACGACGACTGTGTGAAAAGGCTGAAATCACACGGACTTAACGTAACCACACACGTCATTTTGGGCTTGCCGGGGGAAGACAAAAAAATGATGATTGAAACGGTAAAGCACGTGTGCGACGTTAAAAGCGACGGCATAAAACTGCAGCTGTTGCATGTTCTCGAAGGCACCGACCTTGCCTGCGACTGGCAAAAAGGATTGTTTCAAACTTTGTCGCTTGAAGAATACGTCGACATTTTGTGCGACTGCGTGGAAGTTTTAAGCCCCGAAGTCGTAGTTCACCGACTGACGGGCGACCCGCCCAAAAAGTTTTTGCTGTCCCCTCTGTGGTCGGCGGACAAAAAACATGTTCTCAACGAAATAAACCGGTCTTTCAAATTGCGCGACGTCGTGCAAGGCAAAAACTTCACGAAAAAAACACAACGTCCCTGAGACAGTCGGGGCAGCAATTGAGGTTTTTTTGCGCGCAACTTCCGCACATCAGTTTGCCGCAGTTTCGGCACACCGCGGCGTCCTCCTTTATTTCCTTTCCGCAAACACAACATGTTTTGGTCATAAATTCCTCCTTAATCAAAGAGATTTTGTCCAAAACGGTATGTTTGCAACCGTTTTTCGCATAATTATTTTTGTTGTCAGCGTCAATTTCCCAAAAGGAATGGACAACGTCAAAAAAATACTTTATAATGTTTGTGTATGAGCAAAAAAAATAAACTTTCCCAACAGGAAAACGAAAACTTAACGCTTGAAAACGAGCAGATAACCGCCGACGCCGAGCTTAAGCTTACCATGGCGGACAGGACGGCTAAAAGTCTGACAAACCGCAAAAACAAAAAAATCAGGCTGAGCTATCTTTTTATGCTGCTGACAATCATCGTTATCGTCATAGTAGCCGTCGTTGAGTTTTCGGGCGAGGACAAATCTTATCCGCTATCGACAGTGCTTTCGACACTCGGACAAAACTGGATTTATCTGGTTTTGACGGTAGGCTGCATGCTTTTGGCACTTGTTTTCGACGGTTTGCGTCAGGCTGTGCTGCTTCGCGGCTCCACCGGAAAATGGAGGCTCAAACTTACCTTCAAAAGTATGATTTTAGGCAAGTATTTCGACAGCGTCACTCCTTCGGCTTTCGGCGGACAACCTTACCAGATTTACTACCTGCACAAAAACAAAGTGCCGGCAGGCGTTGCAACATCCCTTCCTGTCGTATGCTTCTTTTTGCAGCAGCTCGCCTTTTTGATACTCATCATTTTCAGCCTTATTTACCACAGCGCGTTAATTACCAGCGTTTGGCTTAAAGTAGCAATTTACTTCGGCTCGCTGTGCATGGTGTTTATTCCGATTACCATTATGATTTTTGCTTTTATTCCTAAAACAAGCAAAAAAATCATGCGCGGAATAATCTCCTTCCTTCACAAAATCCACATCGTCAAAAACGTTGATGCTGCGATTTACCGCTTCAACGGTTATCTCGACGATTACAACAAAAGCCTCAAAACAATAGGCAAACATAAAAAAACACTTTTGTCGGGACTGCTGCTCGCAATAATATGCCAGCTACTTAACGCTTCAATCGCCTACTTTGTGGTATTGGCGTGCGGCGCTCACGATTTGAACTGGTTTAAAGTAGTGTCGCTGGTACTTTTCACAAACGCGGCATGCGCGTTTATTCCTACACCGGGCAGTTCAGGTGCAGCGGAAGGTTTCTTCCTCATGATTTTCAACGTGCTTAAAGGAGGCTTCCTCTTCTGGGGCATGATTTTGTGGAGGCTCATCAGCTTTTACTTCCCTATCCTCATAGGTATCGGCGTACTTATCAACAATACTTTGAAGGAAAAAAGCTACAAACGCCGCGGCCTTTTGAGAGAGTCTGCTTCTGACGACGACGCGGGACTGGTAATTCAAAACGATCCGCCTGAACCGCCTGACGAAACAGAAGATACCTCAGCTCAAGAAGAACAAAACGAATAAACAAAAACGGAGCGTTCGCTCCGTTTTTTTATTTCAAGTTTTTTTCCGCGTCAAGCACCACGCTTTCGTAGTTTTCTATCTTGGCTTTCAAAAGAGCAAGCGTCTTTCGTTGCTCTTTGATTTTTTCCTCAAGCTTTTTACGCTGTTCGACAAGTATGTTTTTTCGCTGTTCGATTGTGTCGTCACCTTGCACAAACAGTTTTACGTATTGGGCTAGCGCATCTATCTGCACTCCCGCGCTCCTCATGCACTTGATAAACTCAACCCAGTTGCAGTCCTCCTGCGTGTAGTCGCGCCGCCCCGACTGCGAACGGTTGACGGTAGGTATAAGCCCCTCTTTTTCGTAATATCTCAACGTGTCGACGGGTATGTCGTAAATTTTGCTTACTTCCGAAATTTTCATAAGCACCTCTTAAGATAAAGTAAAACTTAAAGCCGACTTCAAGTCAAGCAAAAAAACAAAAACGGGGCAAAACCCCGTTTTTTATGCGTTGAGTTTTTGTTTGAGGAGGTTTACCGAAAAGTCGATGCGCTTCAAGGTTTCCTCTTTTCCGATAAGGTCGGCAAGCTCGGTAGCTCCGCCCGGAGTTGATTCCTTTCCCGAAAGCGCCACCCTCACCGGCCACATGACAATGCCGTTTTTGACTTGTTTTTCCTCGACGAGTTTTGTCATGGCTTCGTGAATGTTTGTTTCGTTCCAGTCATCTATCGCGGCAAATTTTTCGCGTATTTCAGGCAAAACTTCAAGCGAAATTTCAGGAGTGGTTTTGAGTTTTTTGTGTCTGAAAAGCTCTATGTCGTATTCGCCGAATTCTTCCAAAAAGTCGACGAGGGAAGCAATGTCGTCCAAAGTATCGATACGCGACTGAACGAGTTTGCAAAGTTTTTTCTCGTCGTATTTTCCCGCAACCTTGCTTTTTGCGATGTACGGGGAAGCTTTTTCGACAAAGTCGTCGAAAGGCAGTTCTTTGATATAAAGACCGTTGAGCCACCTGAGTTTCTGCTCGTCGAAAATGGATTGCGATTTTGAAATTCCCTCTACGTCAAACATTTCGATAAGCTGGTTCATCGAAAGCTTTTCCTCGTTGCCCTTAGGCGACCAGCCAAGCAAAGCGATGTAGTTTACGACGGCTTCAGGCAAAAAGCCCTTTTCCATAAGGTCATTGAAGCTTGCGTCACCGTTTCGTTTTGAAAGCTTGTGCGTAGCGTCTTTCATGATAGGAGGCAGGTGCATATAAAGCGGCTGCTCCCATCCGAACGCCTTGTAAAGCAAATTGTATTTAGGCGTCGAAGAAAGATATTCTATCCCCCTCATGACGACGGTTACGTTCATAAGGTGGTCATCGATTACGTTTGCGAAGTTGTAGGTAGGCATTCCGTCTGATTTTATGAGAATATTGTCCTCAAGGTCCGCGTTGTCCACTTCGATATCGCCGAAAACCATGTCGTGATAAGTCGTTTTGCCGTGCTCCGGAATATTTTGTCTTATAACGAAAGGTTCGCCTGCTTTAAGCCTTTTTTCCACCTCTTCTTTTGACAGGCGGAGGCAGTGCTTGTCGTATTTTCTGGCGCCGTTGACGTCAGGCAGACTTTCAAGCCTTTCTTTCGAGCAGAAGCAGTAGTATGCCTCTCCCTTTTCAACAAGCTCCAAAGCGTATTTCATGTATTCGTTTTTTCTTTCGCTTTGAACGTAAGGACCGTAAGGACCTCCTTTTTTAGGACCCTCGTCATAGTCCATGCCCGCCTTTTTCAAGGTGTCGAGAATAATGTCCACCGCGCCCTCGACGTATCTTTCGGTGTCGGTGTCCTCGATACGCAAAATAAACTTTCCGTTGTTTTTTCTTGCGTACAAAAAGGCATACAGGGCAGTCCTGAGGTTGCCTATGTGCATGTATCCCGTAGGACTTGGAGCAAATCTCGTCCTAATTTCCTTAATCATCGATTATCAATCCTCCGTCAGCTTGCATAACGACGCTTTCGCCGCAAAGTGAAGCGCAGTTGATCCTTATTTTGTCAAGCTTGTTTTCCTTTAAATAACTGTATCTTTCGCCTTTGCCCACTATCAG
>CALVLA010000017.1 GCA_944336125.1 uncultured Clostridia bacterium
GTGTCGTTAAACAAATTGTCAACAAACGAGGGCATTGATTTCGTAATTAACAACACTAACTTTGATTACGTTTTCAGAGTTGTTCCCGATGCCTTTTCCGAGGCTGCTCAGGCACAGCTTAAAGACAAGTCTTTTTCATTGCTGACGTCAGGGGACATCGCCACGCTTCTTACCGGAGTTAAAGTGGGCGCCTTTACCGATGCCGTTTACGACAGCGCAAGCAATTCCTTCGTGGTGGCTGACCCTGACAACATCACTTTGACCGAAGCGCTCAACAATGCGGATTTGGGCGAGTTTTACAAAAACATCAGCGGTGAAAAGGGCGACGTTATGTTTGCCATCAAAATCGCTCTCGGCGACGTGAAACTCGTAAACGTCGTAACTGGCATCGACGAAGTACTTAAAGACAAAAAGTTCGAATCTATTTTCGTTACCGAAAACGGCGTCACCAAAATTGACGTAAACAAGCTTTTTGCCGACGCTTACGTGGGCGAACTTATGGGTTATCACGCCGTTAAGGAAGGGGACAAAGTCATAAGCTGGCTTAACAAAGACAAAGTTGAGCTTACTGAAAAAATGATGATTTGCATAGCAAATCTTTCTGTAAACACTCTTATCGACGGCAGCTTCAGCATTCTCGATACTTTCGGCGGTCTTTACATCGGTGATGTTATGAACTACGTCCCTGTGCTCGATGCCGAAAACAATGTCATCGGCTGGCAAACTCAGACAGGCAGCGACATCACAGGTCTTACTTCGGCGGTTGCAAGCATTACGATGAGTGACATTATAAGCGGTGAGGCAGACATACTCGACTCGATAGGCGACGTCAGTTTCGGCGAAGTTATGAACCTCAAATTGCAGGACGGCAAGTGGGTTGACATCGATACGGGCGACCCCGCTACTCCTTTGACGGCTGCTTTTGCCGACTTCAAAATCAGCGAGCTTACCGGAAACAACATCGAAAACAAAATCAAAACATTAAAGCTTTCCGACATAATCGACTGCGGCGACAAGGGCATACTGTTTGCTTTGAGGAACAGCTCGCTTAATTCAATAGGTACCGATATCAACAACATGGCTTTCGGTAACGTCCTCGGTATGTATTATCAGGACGGTGTTTGGTATACCGATGAAGGATGCACTGCGCCTGCCACTGGTTTTAATGAGGCGTTGGCAGACGTCAAATTGTCAGACCTGGGCTCCGAAATCAACAACGTAAAAGTCGGTTCGATGCTGGGACTGTTTGAAAAAGACGGCGTTTGGTATACTGACAGCGAATTTACACAAAAGGCAACAGGTATGCATGCTATTCTTGCCGACAGCACAATCGGAACTTTAAGTGGCGACATAGCAGATATAAAGATTGGCAGAGTGCTTGGGTTGTATTACAACGAAAGCGACGGAAAATGGTATCAGGACGAAAAATTTACGACCCTTGCCGACGGCATGCAGCTTGCTTTTGCAGACATCGCGTTGGGTGAATTTGACACTAACGCTTTGAAAGGCGCAGTCAACAAACTTACCGCATCCGACTTGTTTATCAATACTGATTCTGGTATTTTGTCACTCATCGACGAAAATACCACTGTGCAGGAACTTCCTGACGCATTGCTTAACGGCGTAAAAACAATGAATATCGAAAAAGCGCTTGAACTAGGTGTGCTTACAATCGACGTGGGTGTTCAGGCTCAGCTGGATGGGAGGATACCGGGCTGGAAAGCTATGAACCTCACCGAGTTCTTTAACAAACTTATCGAACTGGCGCTTATGGTTCCTTGATGAAGGAGAAAAAATGTCTATACAAAGGGTAAAAGAATATATGTCGCGTTTCGGCGTTCAAGACAAGATAATGGAACTTGAAGTTTCAAGCGCGACGGTAGAACTTGCGGCAAAAGCACTTGGCGTCGAGCCTGCGAGAATAGCAAAAACGCTTTCTTTCAAAATTCCAGACGAGCCGAGGTGCCTGCTTGTCGTGGCTGCGGGTGACGTAAAGGTTGACAACTCGAAATTTAAGCATACCTTCGGGTTTAAGGCAAAAATGCTTTGCGGCGACGAAGTAGAGCAACTTACGGGACACAAAATAGGCGGTGTTTGTCCCTTCGCCAATCCCGAAGGAACGGAGGTTTATCTCGACGAGTCGCTTAAAAGATTTGACACCGTTTTCCCGGCATGCGGAAGCGGAAACTCGGCGATCGAGCTTGATATGGCAGGGCTTGAAAAACTTTCTGCAGCGATAAAATGGGTTGACGTTTGCAAATCGGTAGTTGCCGAAAATTAAAAAACACGGGCGAGTTTTCGCCCGTGTTTTATATTCTGATCTCAAATCTGATTTGAGGAGGATTGCAGCTGCACGGTTCAAAACAAACGTGCAGTGAGCAAACTGGTTTTCGCCCGCCGCACGGAGGCGCGGGAGGACATTGCGGAGTTCGGCGGTTTCCCTGCGGAAAATTGCCGCCGTCGTTGCACCGGCAATCGCAAAGGTTTTGATAATGTCTGTTCGAGTAGTACATTTCAATTTATCCTCCGTTTTATCATATTCTTTTTTTTAAAATAATGTTTAAAAAAACGGCCGCTTTAAGCGACCGTATTTTTTAACCGTTGTTTTTTTCGTAAAGATATGCCGAACGGCACATGTCTTCAAGAGTTTTTTCTGCTTTCCAACCCAGTTCGTCGTTGGCTTTTTTGGCGCATGCGTAGTATTCCGCAAGGTCGCCGTCGCGACGAGGCGCAATTTTGTATTTGACAAGGTTTCCGTTCACCTTGTTGAAAGTGTTGACTATGTCGAGTACGCTGTATCCAATGCCCGTTCCGAGGTTGTAAACGGCAAGTCCGCAGTTTTCCTCGATTTTGTCAATGGCTTTTGCGTGTCCGCTTGCAAGGTCCATAACGTGAATATAGTCTCTTACGCCCGTACCGTCTTTGGTAGGGTAGTCGTTGCCGAAAACGCTCAAAATTTCAAGCTTGCCTGTGGCTACGCGGCAAATGTACGGCATAAGGTTGTTTGGTATTCCGCTTGGATTTTCACCCAAAAGTCCGCTTGAATGGGCGCCGATCGGGTTGAAATATCTCAGCAAAACCACGTTGAAGCTTTTGTCGCTTGCGTACAGGTCTTTGAGCATTTCCTCTATGAAAAGTTTTGTCCTGCCGTAAGGGTTTGACGCGCCCAGCTCGTATTCCTCGGTGATAGGGTTTTTGTCGGTAGGCTTGTAAACGGTCGCGGAAGAGGAGAAAATGATGTTTTTTACGTTGTGCTTTTTCATCTCCTGCAAAAGATAAACCGTGCCGTTGAAGTTGTTTTCGTAATACATCAAAGGCTCAGCCACCGATTCTCCCACGGCTTTAAGTCCTGCAAAGTGTATGACGCAATCGATTTTTTTGCTGTCGAAAAGTTTTTGCAGATCCTCGCGGCTGCGTACGTCGCCTTTTACGAAATCAGGACGCTTGCCTGTGATTTTTTCAATTTTGTCCAACACGTTGATGTCGGAATTGCTTAAATTGTCAAATATGATTACGCTATGATTTTTTTGCAAAAGCTCAACTGCCGTGTGCGAACCGATGTATCCCGCTCCGCCGGTGAGTAATATGTTCATAGTTGTTCTCCTTTTTTTGGTTTAGCCTGGGGCTTTGTAAATTTTATTATAATTTATAGCGGCAAAAGTGTCAAACGAGGATTTTCAAAACATTTTTGCCGACGCATAATTGACTAAAAACTTTGCATATGGTATAAATGTTAATGTGCTGATGTAGCTCAGTAGGCAGAGCGATTCACTCGTAATGAATAGGTCGGCGGTTCGAATCCGCCCATCAGCTCCAAACCGCGTTTTGCGGTTTTTTTGTTTTCGTTTTAAGGAAAACTTAATTTATGATTGACGTTTTGAAAGAAAGAAAAAAGAAAGGAAACAAAGTTTTGTTCCGCCCGAACGACGAAATTTTTTCGCAGCTTAACCTTTTGCTTGAAAAAGCTTCGCACAGAGCGGTTGTTTTGTGGGCGCTGGATTTGGCGGAGGAAGACGTCAAAGTTTTGTCGCAAAAATATCCTTGCGACAACAGGGCGAAAAACGCTTTCAATGCAGCCGAACTTTGGTCGCGCGGGCAAATAAAAATGAGGGAAGCTCAAAGAGCTATACTTGACTGTCATGCCGCGGCAAAGGAAATTTCGTCAGCTTCCGACATTGCTTTGTATCATGCCGTCGGGCAGGCTTGTTCTACCGTCCATACGGCGGGGCACGCCATGGGGTTTCCCGTTTACGACCTGACTGCGGCAGTAGTTGAAAATTTTGAAAACTGCCTTGAAATTGCGATACAAAAAACTCAACGCTATATTGAAAAATTGCATTACGTATTGAATAATCCTCAGCTTCAAAACAGGGAGTGGGCTTGCTTTTTAAATGGTTGATTAAAAAGTAAGCCTTATTTTTTTGTTTGTGCTATAATTTTTTTATGGACAAGTCAATCGAAATAATTTTGGACGATATCACTAAAATGAATACCGACGCCATAGTAAACGCCGCAAATCGCAGTCTGCTTGGAGGTGGCGGCGTTGACGGAGCAATTCATATGGCTGCTGGCAAAGAGCTTGTGCGCGAATGTATGACGCTTGGCGGCTGCATGACGGGGGAAGCAAAAATAACCTCAGCTTACAAACTTCCTTGCAAATACGTTATTCATACGGTAGGGCCTGTTTACGACGAAAACGTCAAAGGACAGGATAAACTTTTGGAAAATTGCTACGTCAATTCTCTAAAACTTGCGGAAGAAAACAATCTCGAAACGGTGTCTTTTTCCGCTATCAGTACCGGAGCTTACGGTTACCCGATTGACGAGGCCTGCCAAATCGCTTTTTCCGCAGTTGCAAAAACTCTGCCTCAGCTAAAACGAGTGCGAAAGGTGTTTTTCGTTTGTTTCAATCAAAAGGTTTTTGACGCATTTAAAAAAGCTGAAAAAAATTTTAAAAATTATTGATTGAAAGTTTTAAGTTTATTATAATCACATTGAGATATGGAATTCGTAGAGGTTTTTGAACTTATAGGCGTGGTTGCTTTCGCCATGTCGGGTGTGCTTGTCGGTATCGAATACGGCTTTGACATATTCGGCATTTTTGTGCTTTCCTTTTTGACGGCGCTTGGCGGCGGGCTTTTCCGTGACCTTATTTTGGGAAATCATCCGCCTGTATGTTTCACTCACTTTTCATATATTATCTGTGTGGCGGTTACCGTTGTCGTATTTTTGATTTTTTTGAAAATCTTCGACACAAAGCTGGGGCGAGGGGACATAGAAAAAATAAAAATCCTCATCACTTTTTTTGACGCGGTAGGGCTTGGCGTATTTTGCGTCACGGGAACGGCGTTTGCGATGCAGATGGGTTTTTCCGACAACATGTTGCTTTGCGTTGCCAGCGGACTTATTACCTCGATAGTGGGCGGAATGCTGCGCGACGTTTTGGCAAACAGAAAACCCGTCGTACTGAGAAAAGAAATTTATGCAGTCGCGGCAATAATCGGGGCGGTGATATATTATCTTATCGAACCTGTTATCGGAATTACCGCTGCGACTTACCTTGTGGCATTTTTGGTTTTGGTAATTCGTATGTATTCCGTCAGACACAAAATCAACATGCTTGTAAGAATAAGAAACGTCGATTTGCATGAAATCGACGATGACGACGAAAGACACAGCGAAAAATAAAAAAAGCGGCTTCAAGCCGCTTTTTCTTTTTTAAACCAAAGTAATTCCGCCGTCAACAACAATGAACTGTCCCTGAACGTAACTTGAAGCGTCGCTGGAAAGATAAAGTATCGTTCCGTTAAGCTCGCCTTTTTTGCCCGGTCTCGAAGAAGGGTTCTGGAAGTTGTATCCGTTGAGGAAAGCTTCCGACTTGAACAATGTGTTTTCCGTCATTTCGCTTTCGAACAGTCCGGGACCTATTGCGTTTACGGTAATTCCGTACTGCGCGTAGCTGCACGCCATTCCCGTCGTAAGGCCTCTTACCGCCGCCTTTGACGCGTTGTATGAGTGTCTGATGAATATGTCGGCTTTGTCGGCTATGACAGCGTTTACCGACGCTATATTTACTATCTTGCCGTATTTTTGCTCAATCATCTTCGGCACTACGTATTTACTTACCAAAAATATTCCCTTGACGTTGGTGTCGAATGAACGGTTCCATTCTTCTTCGGTGAGGGTGTGAACTCCGCCTCTTACCGCAACGCCTGCGTTGTTGAGCAATATGTCGACTTTTCCCATCTTTTCGTAAACTTCGGCTATTGCGTTTTTTACGCTTTCCTCACTGGTAACGTCACATTGTACGGCAATTACTTTTTTACCCAGTTTTTCGATTTGCTCTTTGACAGCGTCGAGTTTTTCCTTGCGTCTTGCCAAAAGGGCAACGTCCGCTCCCGCTTGTGCGTATGCCAGCGCGGCGTCTGCGCCAAGACCCGATGAAGCTCCGGTAACAACTGCGACTTTTCCTGTCAAATCAAACATGCTCATAAATAACCTCCAAAGATTGTTATTTTTTTAATTATTATACTTCTCGGTTTTTAGAAAATCAATACAAAATGTTAAAAAATAAACAATATTTTTTTGCATTAAAAAAACCCTTCTGCCATTATATGAAAGCGAGAGGGGTTTTATGACAAAAATAAAAAAAGGCGTGAAATACGCCTTTTTTTCAATTAAAATTCAATTTGTTTTGAAACGTAATTTACAAGTTCGTCAACAGAGATGCGGATTTGTTCCATGCTGTCTCTGTCGCGGACGGTAACCGTGTTGTTTTCCATAGTGTCGAAGTCGATGGTGACGCACATAGGAGTGCCGATTTCGTCTTGTCTGCGATATCTTTTGCCGATACTGCCGGTTTCGTCGTAATCTGTGCTGAAGTGTTTTGAAAGCATTGCGTAAATTTCGGTTGCTTTGTCGGAAAGTTTTTTCTGCAAAGGAAGAACGGCTACTTTGTAAGGAGCGAGAGCCGGATGGAATTTCATGACGACTCGGGTGTCGTTTTCTCCGACAACTTCCTCATGGTAAGCATTTGCCAAAAATGCGAGAACTACGCGGTCGGCACCGAGGGACGGTTCGATAACGTAAGGAATATATTTTTGATTTGTGACAGGGTCGACATAATTCATGTTTTCGCCGCTGAATTTCTGGTGCTGAGTCAAGTCGAAGTCTGTTCTGTCTGCGATACCCCAAAGTTCGCCCCAACCGAACGGGAAGCGGAACTCGAAGTCGGTAGTGGCTTTTGAGTAGTGGCTGAGTTCTTCAGGGTCGTGATCGCGAAGTTTCAAATCGCTGTCTTCCATTCCGAGGGAGAGAAGCCACTGATGGCAGAAGTTTTTCCAGTAAGCGAACCATTCGAGGTCTGTGCCCGGTTCGCAGAAAAATTCAAGTTCCATCTGTTCGAATTCTCTTGTACGGAAAGTAAAGTTGCCCGGAGTTATTTCGTTACGGAAGCTTTTGCCTATCTGTGCGATACCGAAAGGAATTTTCCTTCTGGTAGTCCTTTGCACGTTTTTGAAGTTTACGAAAATACCCTGAGCGGTTTCAGGCCTGAGGTAAATTGTGTTTGTAGAGTCTTCCGTTACGCCCTGGAAGGTTTTGAACATAAGGTTGAACTTTCTGATAGGGGTAAAATCGCATTTGCCGCATACAGGACATACGATTTTGTTTTCGGCGATAAATTCAGCCATTTCTTCGTTGGACATTGAAGCAACTTTAACGTCAAGGCCTTTTTTTGCGGCGTAATCTTCGATAAGCTGATCTGCGCGATGACGCGATTTGCAGTTTTTGCAATCCATCAGCGGGTCGGAAAAACCGCCTACGTGACCGCTTGCTACCCATGTTTGTGGGTTCATAAGAATTGCGCAGTCAACGCCTACGTTATATGGGTTTTCCTGAACGAACTTTTTCCACCAAGCGCGTTTTACGTTGTTTTTCAGCTCAACGCCCAAAGGACCGTAGTCCCAAGTGTTGGCAAGTCCGCCGTAAATTTCACTTCCGGCAAAAATAAAACCTCTGCCTTTGCAGAGATTAACCAATTTGTCCATGGTCAATTTGCTGTCCATACTTCCTCCGAACAAAACAGAACTTGTTGAATGTTTTGTGCTGTTTTGTCAATATTTATATATAATTCTTTAACATTTTAATTAGTTTGCAACTGTTTTGTCAATCAAATGGACATATTTGACAAAAAATGGCATAGGTATTAAAATAGCCCAAAGGAGGTTGAAAATTATGCAAAATTCATCCAACCCTGCTATAAAAAAACTTCGTAAACAAGCTCAGGAATCTGTGGGCTTTGGGGCGCAAAATCCCGCAAGTTACGGCGGAATCGGTATAAAAATCGGATTTTTCTTGTTGCTTACGTTGGTTTCGGCAATTGTATTTGTGCTTTTGCTGCCTAACATGGTCAACAACGGTTCTTTTGCGGTGCTTTTGGCTGTCGCTGCAATAGTTGCCCTTATTTCCGGTTTCGTTGCGGCATTTGTGCCAAAAACAATTCCGGTAGCAGGAAGCATTTACTGTATTGCCGAAGGCGCGCTTATCGGCGTTATTTCGGCTTTGTTCGAAGCGGCTATACAGGGTATCGTTCTCATGGCGCTGCTTGCCACTGTGTTTACTCTCGGCATTATCTGCTTGCTTTATTTTACAGGTGTTGTAAAAGTCGGCAGCGGTTTCCGCAGAGTATTGATGGTTTCTCTTTTGGCAATCATCTTTTCGCAGTTGGTATTTTTCCTTTTGTCGCTTTTCGTACCGTCCATTTACGCTGCGTTTTACAACAACTTCGGACTGCAACTTGTAGTTTCGGCAATTATGATAGTTGTTGCGTCTATGAGTATTTTCGTCGACCTTGACAACATGGCAGTTGTCGTAGAAAACGGTCTCGACAAAAAATATGAATGGTTTGCGGCATACGGACTTATCGTTACGCTGATTTGGCTTTATATCGAATTTTTGAGACTTATCGCCATTATCGCGTCAAACAGAACTCAAAATTAAAAAACAAAAAAACGCACCTTCGGGTGCGTTTTTTTATTGCATTTCGATTTGAACTTTTACGGCACCCTGAGGAGCGGAGCAAAGAGGGCATACCTTCCAAGCTTCTTTTCCCGAGTGTTGGTATCCGCATTCGGAACAGACCCAAACCGTGCTTTTGTCGCTTGAGTAGAGTTTGTCTTCCTGCATTTTTTGGACAAGCTGCTCGAAAATTTTTGCGTGTACTTTTTCCACTTCGGCAACCATTTTAAATTTTTTGGCTATTTCGTCAAAACCTTCTTTTTGAGCGACTTTTGCAAATTCCGGATAAATGCTTTGTGCCTCGGATTTTTCGTTTTCCATTTCATTGACGAAACGCTGTTCGAAATTTCCGCATTTGTAAGGGTAGCCCGCTGTGATTTCGATGTTTTCAATAAGTTTTCGTGAACAGCCAACGATGATGTCGAACCAGACTTTTGCATGCGCCATTTCGTTTGTGGCAAGCAGCTTTAAAATGTCCGCAACGTAAGGGAGCTGTTTTTGCATTGCCTGCTTACGCAAAAACTGGTATCTTGCGCCTGCCTGACACTCACCTGCAAAAGCGCGTGCCAGATTTTTGATAGTTTCGGATTTTTTAAGTTCCATAAATTTACCTCCGCTGAAATTATTTCCGCATGGAAGGTTTTTATTCACTTAAAGGAAAAATCGGCGAAGTTATTCGTCGATTTCTTCATCGTTTTCGTCCTCAAATTTTTTCTTTTCTTCTTTTACTATGGATATCAGTTTGCCTACGGTTTTTTTGACAAAAATTTTTGTCTGTTCGTCAAGCGCCTTGTAAGCGGAAATGATAGTAGGAAGATTTTTTATTATTTTAGCAAGATTTCTTTTTCGCGAATAGAAATCTGTAATTTCAGCTTTTTCGAAAAACAAAAAGACAAAGTCAAAAAACTTTTTTCTGTTTTCGTCGCTTATATCCGAAAGCCACCTTTTTAAAGATGCGTCAAAATAAACCGATGAGGGATTCAAGTGACTTTTTGGCACGAATTTGTGGTCTTTAATCAACCATTTGTAAGGATTGTGCTGAAAAATCGAATAAGTTTTGCTGTCGCATATGTTGCAGTTTCCTCGGTTTTCCAAAAGCAGTCCGATAATGGATGAATAAGGTACCAGCTTATATACCAGATGTTCTATTTTATCGTAGTCGCTTTTTTCGAAAAACTCGTCGCGAAATCCCGGACCGTCAAAGCTGTAAATTTGTTTCAGGCGTTTGCGTACGCTTTTAGGGGCGTAGGAACAGGCATATATGGCGAGATTGCCTCCTTTGGAATGTCCGCCCACAAGAATAGGTTTTCGCTTGTGCTTGTTTGCTACGTCTTCAAGGTATTTTACGCTTTCCGCCTGAGCAGGCACTTGGTTTAAAAATGACAAATTGGCATCTTCCTTCCAGCCTACGATAGTTGCGTCTGTGCCTCTGAAAGCCACGTAGACAAAACTGTCGCAAACGAAAGTTACGCCGCAAAATTGCTTTTCTTCCGTTTCGCTGCTTATCGTAAAATAGTCGGTTACGAAAAAGTCGCCGTACCTTTCGGATTCAGACATTGTTTTAAGCAATTCATAATGGCATTTTGTACGGGCTTTGGCAGAAGCGGGACATTCAAAATCCATTTCGGCAATTTTTTTGAAGGAAAGCCTGTCGTCAGGCGAATTTAAACCCAAAATGTCGAATTTGAAGTATGAAAGCTGTGCAAACGCAAGCGCATCTACTTCGTTAAACGCAAGCTCGGAAAAACTTTTTGAGCTTACTGCTTTTTCGTCTTCAATTAAATCCAGCAAATTTTCTTTTTCGTTCATAAAATCATTTTAACAAAAAAAACCGTAAATTTCAACACGAGGCGCACATATGATTTTGGCAGTATGCCGCCTAAAAAAACGTTGCTTCATATATAATGATAAAGTCGGATGTTTTTGACAAATATCGCAAAAAAGCGTAATATTTGTGAAAAATTTTTGTAAAAATTCATTTTAAAAAAAGCGAAATCGTTAAATTTGTGATATACTGTTTAGGAAGCTTGAAGACTAAATCAACTTACTTATATTATTGCAAGCAAAACTATATTAAGGAGGGATAAAAAATGAAAAAAACCGTAAAAGGAAAAGTTTATGATACGGCAGAAATGTCGGTAGTGAATAAAGCTGCGCACGGCACATACGGCGACCCTGCCGGATACGAAGAAATTCTGTACGTTTCGGACGACGGACTTTATTTCCTTTACACAAACGGCGGTGAAAATTCACCTTATACTTCGGAAAAACTCACAAAGCTTTCCAAAGTAAAAGCCGAAGAGTGGAAAAAAGCAAACGCTTAAAAAAAAGAACGCGAAAGCGTTCCTTTTTTTTACAAAATTTTTTTCATATAAACGTGGGGGACAGGAGCGATGTCCATGAGGTAAGTTTCGCCGCTTGCGACAAAACCTTCTCTTTCGTAAAAAGCTTTTGCAGACACTCTGGCATCTCCGTAAACTTTTTTTCCGCCTTTTTCTTTTGCAAGACGCAGGATAAAACGTAAAATTGTTCCGCCTATGCCTTTGCTTTGAATTTCGCTGTCAACGCAAAGGTATTCGAGTTTAAAGTCCTTGTCTTTGTTTGTCATTACACCTACTCCGAGCAGTTGCTCCCCGTCAAAAGCGCCTACTATTTCGGCATCTTTTTCCCATGAAAAATCCTCGTCGTAAATGCTTTTTCCCAAAGGTTTGCGCATGACTTTGTCACGCAGTTTAAGAGTTGCGGCATATTGTTGAGAGCCGTATTCGATTGTTTTCAAAACACACATAGTTTCACTTCCTTAAAATTTGGCTTTGTTATAGCACAAGATGATATTCGGCAAATTGCGGATGCGGGGGCTAGTTTTCGCGTCCCGACTAGTATTTTTTTGTTTGACAAAACCGCAAGCGAAAAAAAGACACGAGCAGGGCGCAAGCCGGACTCGTGTCCTAAAGATGGCGGCGAGTTATCGCCTTTGTGCGAACTTAGAAAGTCAGATAAAGGAGCAGCCTCTTTGGACTGCTTTTCTGTTT
>CALVLA010000018.1 GCA_944336125.1 uncultured Clostridia bacterium
GACTGTGTTTCTTTTCGTTCGCTTATTCTCTTGTCAATCTCCGTCGCTGCCACTTCCGCGACAGCTTATTTATATTAACACCTTATTTGCCGTGTGTCAACTATTATTTTAAAAATTTTCAATGTTTTTTTACAATTTTTTTAAGGGCTGATTTTAGGCAAAAAACCGTCATTTCGCGGCAGTTTTTTACTAAAAATAAAGATACAATCGACGTTTTGTCTTTCACATAGCTTCGTCAAGGGTTTGTTGGGCAGGAACTTCCTTTTCGTCGGGCTTTACTTCTTCGACAAACTCGCCCTTGCAAAGTATAAGAGTATCCCCCTGACAAAGACGGGTGTTTCCCTTTGGTATTATTGTTTTTCCCTTTTTCCGCCTGACGCCTACAATAAGCACGTTTTCCGGCATTTTGATTTCGCTGACCAGCCTGTCGGCAAATTCGTGTCCTTTTGTTATGCTTTTTTCATAAAGAGTTACGTCCGCCGTTTCGCTGTAAACCGCGCCGCCGAGTATAACGGCGTCGCCCGCCTGAATTTTCGTGTTTCCTTTAGGGATTATCGCCTTGTCTCCTCTTTTTATAAATACGATGAGAGTGTCGGTAAGACAACTCATTTCCCTGACGGTTTTGCCTACCCAAGGGTGATTTTCCGAAATGCTTATGCGAAGCAGCTGCATATCCCTGTTTTCGATATAATCGTTGAATGTTTTAAGCGTACTCGTAGGAGCGTCAACCATACCGAGCTTTTTGGCAACGGAAGGAAACGTCCAGCCCTGAAGGGCAACCGACATAATACATACGCAAAACACAATTTCAAAAATAGACGAGCTTGCGCCGCCCACAACGGCAATTACCGCAAAAACTATCGAGGATGCGCCCCTCAAACCCGCCCACGACACAACCGCCATTTGTCTTGCCGATGAGCGGTTTTGCTTTTTCGAAAGCGCAAGAAGCGAAAACACCGCCGCAGGGCGCGACACAAAGGTCAAAAACAAAAACAAAGCCACCGACGGCAGAATTACGACAGGAAGGTTTGACGGCGTAACGAGAAGCCCCAAAAGGAAAAATACAAGCATTTGAGCAAGTCCGGTAACTCCGTCGAAAAAATGCACCAGCGTCACTTTGTTTTTAATTTTGCTGTTTCCGACTATCAAACCAAACAGATAAACCGAAAGGTAACCGTTGCCGCCAAGCATTGCAGGTATAGCATATGCGGCAACGGCGGCGGCAAGCACGAGAATTGTGTCAAAACCATCGACAGAAAACTTCGTTTTTTGCAAAACGAAAACCGTACCGACAGCGAGAATAACGCCGAAAAGCAATGCAAAGCAAAGCTGTGCCGCGACCAGTCCCCCTATGCTTGCGGCGTTTTGACCGGCAAGGAGAGTGAGAGACAAAACCGTCAGCAGATAAGAGGCAGGGTCGTTGCTTCCGCTTTCCAGGGCAAGAAGCGACGTCGTGTTTTCTTTGAGCCACAGTTTTTTTTGTTTAAGCACGGAAAACACCGACGCGGCGTCGGTAGAGCTTATTACCGAACCGAGAAGGAGGGACGTCAGCAAATCGAAGCCCAGCGCGAAGTAACAAAATACCGCGGTAATCGCCGCCGTAATTACGACGCCTATTGTTGCGAGTACAAATGATTTGGCGGCGACAGGTTTGGCGTTTTTCCAGTTGGTGCCGAAACCGCCGTCAAACATAATGAAAACAAGTGCAAAAGAGCAAACGGCTTCCGCCAGTTCAAAGTTGTCAAAGTCAAGCTTAAATATACCGTCCACCCCGAACAGCATACCCAACACCATAAATATAAGCAAAGTAGGCAAGCCGAATTTAGTAGTAAGACGGCTTGCCAACAAACATGCGACAATTATAAAAACTATGAGAACGATAAAACTCAAATTCATTTTTACAACTCCATAAGGTAAACGTTCCTGAGATATTTACCCTGCCTTTGAATAACGGCTTTTTTAACAAAACCGAGTTTTTCGGCAGACGTGCGACTTGCGACGTTGTCAGGATGAACGGTAGCCACAAGACGTTTGAAACCCATCTCACGCGCTTTTTCCACTACTTTTACGTTAATATTATACATGAGGTTTTGTCCTCTGTATTCCGGCAAAACCATGCTTCCGCCGACTTCCGCGGTCGTTTCTACGTCAACCCCCAAAACGTCGCACAGCTCTTTCGAAAAACTTTTGTCAAGCAACAAGCCTGAAACGGCAACGAGTTTGTCTCCGTCAAATATGCCGTAAAAAAAGTCATGTTCGGGGGTAAGTACTTGGTCGTACTCCTCTTTAGAAAAAGGAATAAACCATTCCTTGTTTTGCAGACAATCCAAAATTTTTTCGTTAAACTCCAAAAAAACATCTCTGTCTTTTACAGTAAGCTCTCTCATAATTACCTCTTATTTAAGTCTGAATGTCATTTTAGCAGGATTGTGGTCGCTGAAAGCAAAATCCGTATCAATGTTTGTGACCTCTATAGCTTCCACATTGTCGGAAACGATAAAACCGTCAAGTACGACAGAGTAATTAACTCCCTTTTCGTACGGCATATCGGTAGATCTGCAGGTAGGCGCGTTTGAAGCGGAAACAAATCTCAGACCGTCTGCCAAATTTTCATCGGACAGCTCATATACCCATTCGGGTTTTTTCTGCTGAGTTTCAAACAAATCGACAGAGTTTGCGATGTCGTGGTTAAAGTCGCCGCCTGCCACGACGTAATTGCCCTTTTTGACTTCAGCCGACAAAACGTCGTTAATCATTTTCAGCTGTTGCTGCCTGATGAGGCCGCCTTCGTCGTAAGCCGACATATGTATGTTGACCAGGCAAAGCGTTTTTTCACTGTTTTCAATAGGCAGATATGTTATTGAAAAGCATCTGTCGAGGTCAAAAAACTTGTTAAAAAAGCTGTTGTCAACGGGAAAAGACCTCCTGACCGAGCTTTCGGCATACTTTGACGAAAGAGTAACAAGTCCCGCGTCTGTTTTGCCGTGAGGATCATTAAACGGATAAAACAGATAAGCCGAATGGAAGTTTTGCGCGTAAACGCCGGAGAAATCGGAAAAACCGTTTGTAATCATTTCAAACTGGTTGACGTGTCTGCTTCTGTCGCCGTCCCTGTCAACTTCCTGAAAGAAAGCGAAATCGACGTTTTGCGCTTTAATTGCGGCAATGGCTCCGTTTGTGTTGGTCAAAACAGTGTCTTTGCCCTTGGCTTTTGAGTTTTGACCTGCCACTTTGGTACCGTCAAGCATTTCACCGCTGTCCATAAAAAACGAAAAATCCTGCGTATATGCTCCGAAACCTATGTTGTAAGTAGTGATTGTGTAGTTTTGCCCTACAGCCACTTTCTCCGATTGATTGTTGTTGATTTCCAACGAAAAATTATCTTCGATGCGGTAATACTGAATTGCGACATACGCCACATAACCGGTTACCAATATGATAACGACAACGGCGAGAAGCAAAATAGTTTTTAAAGCGGTTGTTAAAACTTTCATAAGCACCTCTTTTTTTATTGTAACACAACACAAGTTATTTCACAATATGTCTTGCAAGGGGCAATACGCTTTGTTATAATTTTTTTATGAAAAAAATCACGCAAGTCGGCGACGAGTTTGTCAAAAGTCTTTTTCCGCCGAAAAAATCCGACAGCAACAAAGGAAGCTACGGAACGCTTTTAATCATCGGAGGCTCCGCCCGCTACGCAGGCGCGCCCTTACTTGCTTCTCTCGGCGCCGCGGCGCTTACCACAGGCTGCGGAATAGCAACTTTGGCGGTTCCCGACTTTTTGCTTCCTGCCATGTGGCAGCGCGTAACGCACTGCACCCTCTATCCGCTGAAGTCAAACGACGGTTTTATTTTATTAGACACTAGTCAAATAAACGACGTATGCAACAAGCCCACGGCGGTAATATTCGGCATGGGCATAGGTTTTCACAGTCAGATTGCCCAACTTGAACAATATCTCATCGAAACTCTCGAAAAGCCGCTGCTCATCGACGCAGACGGACTTAACTGCCTTGCCGAAAACGTAAATATGCTTAAAAAACGAAAAGCCCCGACGGTTTTGACTCCGCACATAGGCGAAATGGCAAGGCTTTTAAAAACCGACACAAAAACGGTAAAGGAAAACAAAATTCAAGTTGCGGTAAACTTTGCAAAGGAATACGGGGTTACGCTTTTGCTTAAAGACAACGTCAGCATAATCACCGACGGAACAAGAGTCGCAGTAAACGAGGCAGGCACACCCGCCATGGCAAAAGGCGGAAGCGGCGATTTGCTTTCGGGAATAATCGGAGGCCTTTTGGCAAGAAAAATCGATACATTTTCA
The DNA here is from genome assembly GCA_944336125.1 of uncultured Clostridia bacterium. GTDB lineage: Bacteria > Bacillota > Clostridia > Christensenellales > CAG-314 > Heteroclostridium. Next base: position 4,328 of record CALVLA010000018.1, read on the forward strand.
GCGGCGGCGGCAGGAGCCTACATAGCAGGCAAAGCGGCGGAAAAAGCAGTGAAAGACAGCAACGAGTATTCTCTGCTACCGGCGGAAACGGCGACATACGTAAAAGATGTTGTTACGGAAATAATAAAAGGTTAAAAAAAAGACGGTCAAAACCGTCTTTATTTTTTATCATCGGCGTTTACCAGACATCCGCAGTAAGGACATCTCGCCTGCTTGTCGCTAAGCTCCACGTTTGCTCCGCAGCTCGGACATTTTGCCGCAAACTTGATTTCATCCAGTTTTTGGTAGCGATTGAGTTTCAGCTCAAAGTTGTTTTCGAAAATGTATCCTTCGAGATAGTGTTTTTCAATCATCTTTTTGATTTGCGAAACAACCTGCGCCTGAGGCAAACCGCGTTGCTGCGCTATCAGATCCACCGTGTAAAGATGTTCTTTTTCTATGGCAAACAGCGTTCTTTCAAGCGAAACCATTTCGCCGTAAAAAACCCACAAAATAGGCATTACAAAAAATCCGCCGCCCGTACATACTATGAAAAACGCCAAAAGCAACCCGCTTTTTCCGGCAGAAAAGATAATCCCGGGAATCCCCACCACAAAAAGTACAGAAAGTATGAGAGCTGCCCAAAACAATTTGTTTTTTGATTTATTCAAATTTTCCATAATCCACCTATAACAAGATTATATTATCAAACAAACAAAATTTCAATATCGATTTAAGCTTTTTGTGAATTTTGCTTTTCTTCTTCCTTTTTGGCAATATCGTTTGTGTTCATCTTGTTGCGGTAAACAAAAAATCTGCAATACAAGTATTCCGTTACAAGGTTAATTATCATGGTGAAAGCAAGCACGAGGTAATCAAGCCAACCCGCTTTTTCAAGAGCGTCGCCCCACCAGATTGACAACGGCGTAAACACGCAGTAAAACAAAAACACCTTTATCATTGCCCTGCCTACGTTTTCAGCCGATTTAAAGGTGTAACGCCTGTTTATTGTAAAGTTCCACAGCACCGAAAGCACAAGCGCAGGGAAATATGTCAAAAACCAGCCGGGAAGTTTTGCCACGTCGTTGAGCAAGCTGAACACAAGCGTCTGAATGATGCCGGCAGAAGCCGAAATCAAAACAAACTTAAACATTTGGACGAAGTTTTGTTTTTTAGTAAGTTTTTGAGCTTCCATTTTTCCTCCGTAAGTTTAAAAAATTATACCATCTGAAAACCCCTTTGGCAAACGAACGCGCCTCAAAAATGAAAAATTTTCATTTTTGA
>CALVLA010000019.1 GCA_944336125.1 uncultured Clostridia bacterium
AATATTCTTTTTAGTTTACCATTTCACCATAAAAAAGCCGAACTACTTTTATTTGTTCGACTTTTTTCATATAAAAACGTAAGTCAAACTTTCGGTTCAACTTATTTAGGTGGTGCACCAAACAAAATGACCGCAATATCTTGCGGTCATTTTAATTTTTATTTTCACAATATATCTTTTTTAATGTTAAAAGGCAGTCGGTTGACTGCCTTTTGGTTTGTTGTCAAATGAGGGTTGCCGCCATGACGGCTTTGATTGTGTGCATGCGGTTTTCCGCTTCCTGAAAGACTACCGATTGCTTGCTTTCGAAAACTTCGTCGGTGACTTCCATATTTTGTCTGCCGAATTTTTCGCCCATTTCCTTGCCGATTGTTGTTTTGAGGTCGTGGTAGGATGGGAGGCAGTGCATGAATATCGCCGTAGGTTTTGCGTTTTTCATGACTTCGGCGTTGACTTCGTACGGAGCAAGGTCATTTATCCTTTCTTCCCAAACTTCCACCGGTTCGCCCATGGATACCCAAATGTCGGTGTAAATGACGTCGGCATCGGCAGTGGCTTTTTTTAGGTCTGACTCGAATTTGAGGTGTGCGCCTGTTGAAAGTGCGATTTTTTTGCATTCTTCAACAAGTTCGCTGGAAGGGAAGTATTTTTCAGGCGCGCAGGCAGTGAAATTTACGCCCATTTTCGCGCAACCCACCATGAGGGAATTTCCCATGTTGTACCTCGCGTCGCCCATATAAACGAAATTAAGGCCTTTAAGATGACCGAAAACTTCCTTCATTGTGAGAAAGTCCGCCAAAATCTGCGTAGGGTGAAATTCGTTTGTCAAGCCGTTCCACACAGGCACATTTGAGTATTTTGCAAGTTCTTCGACTATTTCCTGACCGTAGCCGCGGTATTCGATACCGTCAAACATTGAGGAAAGAACTCTTGCCGTATCGGCGATACTTTCCTTTTTGCCTATCTGCGAACCCGACGGGTCGAGATAAGTTGCGTTCATCCCGAGGTCATGAGCCGCCACTTCGAAAGCACATCTTGTACGTGTGCTTGTTTTTTCGAAAATCAAAGCGACGTTTTTGCCTTCGTGCAGTCTGTGGGGGATTTTGTTTTTCTTTTTGAATTTGAAATCCGCCGCAAGGTCAAGGAGAAACTCAATTTCCTCCGACGAAAAATCAAGCAGTTTTAAAAAATCTTTTCCTTTAAGGTCAATCATATTTCCTCCGCGCATACTTCCTTGAGTATGTCAATGGCTTTTTTAAGCAAATCCATAGGGATGTTTAGAGCAGGCAGCAACCTGACTTTTGTTTTTGCAGTCAAAAACAGCACGCCTTTTTCGATACATTTGTTGACGATTTGTTTTGCGTCCTTTTCCGTTTCAACGCCGAGCATAAGTCCCATGCCCGAAATACTTTTTATGCCTTTTGCGCCGTTAAGCTGATTTTTAATGAATTCGGACTTTTTCTTGACTTCGCTTAAAAGTTTGTCGTCGATACGGCTCAAAATGTTGACGGCGCCTGCCGCGCATACAGGGTTGCCTCCGAAAGTGGAACCGTGCATGCCCGCTTTAAGAACATCCGCGGTTTTTTCGCCGAACATTGTCGCGCCGAAAGGAAGTCCTCCTGCAAGTCCTTTTGCGGTTGTTACTATGTCAGGTTGAATTCCGAAAGTCATGTAGCCGTAAAGCATTCCGCTTCTGCCGTTTCCGATTTGAACTTCGTCTGCGATAAGCAAAATATTGTATTCGTCTGCGATTTGTTTAAGACCAAGTACGAAGTCCTTGTCAAGTGAAACTATGCCGCCTTCGCCCTGAACTGCCTCAAACATTATTGCTGCGATTTTTTCCTTTTCGACTATTTCTTTAACGGAATTTATGTCGTTTGCTTCGGCATACAAAAATCCGTCGGTCAAAGGGAGAAAATCCTTGTGAAAAACGTCTTGTCCCGTTGCGGCAAGGGTGGTAATAGTCCTTCCGTGAAAGCTGTTTTTGAGCGTAATGATTTTGTAACAGTCGCTTCCTTTATTTTCCTCAGCCCATTTCCTTGCCGTTTTTATTGCGCACTCGTTTGCTTCGGCACCTGAGTTTGAAAAGAAAACTTTTTTCATGCCCGTGCGTTTGCAAAGTTCTTCCGCAAGTTTTACGCAAGGGGACTGAAAATACAAATTGGATGTGTGCTGAAAGGTGTTAAGCTGTTGTGTAACCGCGTTTACCCATTGGTCGTCACAAAAACCCATTGAGTTTACCGCAATGCCGCTGCCGAAATCGATATATTCTTTTCCGCTTGCGTCCCAGCACAGCGAGCCTTTTCCTTTTACGATTTCAACGGGAAAACGGGAATACGTGTTTGCTATAAATTGTTTGTCTTTTTCGTAAATATTCATTTTTATGCCTCAAACATTGTGCCGATACCTTCGTCGGTAAGCATTTCGATAATAATTGAGTGGGGGATGCGGCCGTCAATAATAAATACGCGTTTTACGCCCCATTTGACGGCGTTAACGCAGCACTCGGCTTTTGGAATCATGCCGCCTGCGATTATGCCGCTTTTTATAAGCTCGGGAGCTTCGGAAATGTGTATTTTTGAAATCAAAGTTGACGGGTCGTCCTTATCTTTCAAAATGCCGCTGATGTCAGTCATTGAAATAAGGCTTTCCGCTTTGAGTTCTCCGGCGATTTTTGCCGCTGCGGTGTCCGCGTTTACGTTGTAAATGTTACCTTTTTCGTCACATGCGATAGTGGAAACAACGGGGATGTAACCTTTTTCGAGAACGTCGGTGATAGGGGCGGTGTTTACTTTTGTGATTTCGCCCACAAAGCCTAGTTTTTCGTCCTTTATTTCGGCTTCAATCATGTGTCCGTCTATTCCCGAAAGTCCGATTGCTTTGCCGCCTTTGACTTCAAGCAAATTTACAAGACTTTTGTTTACCTTGCCTGCCAAAACCATTTGTACGACGTCAACCGTTTCCTTGTCGGTCACGCGAAGTCCGTTGTTAAAAACCGATTCTTTGCCGATTTTTCCCAACATTTCGGTAATTTCGGGTCCGCCGCCGTGAACGAGTACGACTTTTACGCCGATGAGGTTTAAAAGAACGATGTCTTTCATTACGGAATTTTTGAGTTTTTCGTTAATCATGGCGTTGCCGCCGTATTTAACGACTACGATTTTTCCGCTGTATTTTTTGATGTAAGGCAAAGCGTGAACAAGCACGCGCGCCCTTTCCATATTAGGTATGTCCATGATTACTCCTTAGGTACGATAATCGCCATTGATTTTGACGTATTCGTAGGTGAGGTCGCAGCCCCAAGCTGTGGAGGAAAAACTTCCGTCTTTCAAATTTACGTAAATGGTGATTTCCTTTTCAAGCAAAATTTCCTTTGCTTTTTCTTCGGAAAAATCTACGCCCGCGCCGTTTTCGCATACGGAAATTTCACCTTTCGGAGAAATAAATTTTACGTCGATTTTGTTTACGTCCACGTCTGCACCGCTGTAACCTATCGCGCAAAGTACGCGTCCCCAGTTTGCGTCTGCGCCGAACATTGCGGCTTTGGTAAGAGATGAGCAAACTACCGATTTTGCTACGGTTTTTGCCGTTTCAAGAGAGTTTGCGTTGACTACTTCGCATTCCAAAAGCTTTGTCGCGCCTTCGCCGTCTCCCGCAATCATCCTGCATAGCGAAACGTTTACAGTGTTTAAGGCTTTCATGAATTCGTCAAAGTCCTTGCCTTCGGAAAGAATTTCGGCGTTTCCTGCCAATCCGTTTGCCATGACGGCTACCATGTCGTTGGTGGATGTGTCACCGTCGATACTTATCATATTAAAAGTAGATTGAATATCAGTGGAAAGCGCTTTTTGAAGCATTTGCGATGAAATTGCGCAATCGGTGGTAATGAAAACCAACATGGTTGCCATGTTAGGGTGAATCATGCCCGAGCCTTTTGCGATTCCGCCCAGCTTGCATTGTTTGCCGCCTACCGTAAATGACACCGCTACCGATTTTGCTACCGTATCGGTGGTGAGTATTCCTTCTTCGGCGTATTCGCTTTTATCGCAAAGTCCGTCGACGAGTGAGGGAATTCCGTTTTGAATTGGCGTGATGTCAAGCGGTTGACCGATAACGCCCGTGGAAGCAACTATAACGTCGTTTTTTTCGATACCGAGTTTGTTCGCGAGAATTTCACACGTCTTGTCAGCGATAAATTCGCCGTTTGTGTTGCAGGTATTTGCGTTTCCGCTGTTGCAGATGATAGCCTGCGCTTTTCCGTCAGACAAATGTTGTTTTGTTACTTTAAGCGGAGCGCCTTTTACCAGATTGGTGGTGTAAACCGCCGCCGCGTTTGCTTTAACTTGGCTGTATATGAGCGACAAGTCGCGTTTTTCCCTGTTTTTACGAATTCCGCAGTGAATTCCATTTGCGGAAAATCCTTTTGCGGCGCACACACCGCCTGTGATAAAATTCATTGTTAACTCCTGTCAAAGTGAAAGTGCGGTTTCGGGAGATACTCCCAAAACGTAGTTTAAACATTGTATAGCAGCGCCGGACGCGCCTTTTCCCAGGTTGTCGTATCTGGCGCAGAGTAAAATCCTGTCGTCGTTTCCGAATACGGAAACAAGCATGCTGTCTTTGCCCGACAAAATTCCCGAAGAGATAAAACCGTTTTCGTTCTGGTTGTTGTAAAACACGATTTTTCCTTTAAAAACTTCGGAATAAATTTGTTTTACGTCGTCTATTGTTTTTCCGTTTTCAAGGTCTTCCTTAAATAAAGGAACGGTAACTTCCATTCCGCTGTAAAAAGGAGCGACGATAGGGGAAAATGCCGGAAAACTTTTTACACCCGAGATAAATTTCATTTCTCTCAGGTGTTTGTGGTTTTGGTTTAATGCGTACTGACGAGGAAAGTCAAGCAACTCGTCCTTGTTTTCGGCGGTGTAGTCGGCAATCATTTTTTTGCCGCCGCCGCTGAAACCCGTTACCGAAGTGCAGCAAAGTCTTGCTTCGGAGTTTATTATTCCCTTGTCGATAAGAGGCTTTACGAGAGCGATAAAACCGCTTGCGTGACAGCCGGGGACTGCTATGCGTTTTGCCGTTTTTACCTTTTGCTCGAAATCCTCGATTACTTCGGGGAAACCGTAAAGCCAGCCCTTTTCCGTCCTGTGAGCGGTGGAGGCGTCGATAATCACGGTGTTTGGGTTTGTTACAAGCGAAACCGACTCTCTCGCGGCGTCGTCGGGAAGACAAAGGAAAGTAACGTCACTGTCGTTAATTGCCTGTTGTCTTGCCGAAATGTCTTTGCGCTGTTCTTCCGAAAGGGGAATGAGTTTTACGTCATTTCGGTCTTCAAGCCTTTGATAAATCCTGAGCCCCGTTGTTCCTGCTTTTCCGTCAATAAATATCTTTTTCATTTTTCAAAAAAATTTCCAAATCGGCAATTTGTTTTTCTACCGACTTCGGTCCGGTACCTCCTTCGGAAATGCGTTTTTCAACGCATGCC
>CALVLA010000020.1 GCA_944336125.1 uncultured Clostridia bacterium
TTATAACTTATAAATTTGCCGACGGGCATACGGAAGAAATTGAAGTGACGGATGAAGTTGCGGCAGCATTTGAACAGTTGGAAAAGTACGAAAAGAAAGTTGAACGCAAAGAAACCCGTCGGCATATTTCCTATGACAAACTTTTGGATAGCGGATTTGAATTTCCTGACGAGAGCGAAGACATTTTAGATATCCTCGATAAGGAAGAACAAGAAAAATCCGAATGGAAAGAGGAAAAGTTCCGCAGACATAATATTGACGGAAAGAAACAGGAAATCTTTTCCTTGCTTACCTATCGGCAAGCCGACGCATTTTTTCGGCATAAATACCTGCATATAAAGAAAACCGAGATCGCAAAAAGTATGAACGTAACCGAAGGCGCGGTCAGGAAACTTATTAAAAAAGCCGAAGCCAACTTGCAAGAGTATAAATTGGCGCACGATAAAGAGGTCAAGCTGTTGGAAGCGATTTTCGGCTCTGTTTTATAGGGGTACGATTTTTTCGCCCCTTATGGCTATATTATGAGGGGACTTTTCTCAAAACTGAATAAAGATTGGAAAGTCAGTCCGTTATCGGGCTGATTTTTCGTTTGTGAAAGTTTTGTAAAACTTTTGCCAGAACACCCAAAACAGGTTAACTTTTTACCCCCTCTTATTCCCTTATAAGTGAGGGGGTTTTTACATGGAGGTGATTTATGAGTAAACGAGACGAAAGACAAGAACGGCTTTTGCGATTCATCCGCAGGCGGAGCGGGCGGCGGTTTACCGTGGCGGTCATGGCAAAAGAGTTCGGCGTAAGCGAACGGACGATACAGGACGACCTTTCTTTGTTGGAAGCGTTCGGGCAAATCAGGCGCACGCCAAGCTATAACTCTCTGCACCGGCAAAACGGAAACATAATCGTCTATACGGGCAGCCGCAAGCGGCAATCTCAAAAAACGGACGAAGGATAAAATCAACACGTTGAGGGGTGAAGTCGGTTCAAACAAAAATGGAGCAAAAAGACCTATTTTTTGGAACAGGATAAGAAGTGAGACGCAGTTTGCGCCACACTTACATTCTCACGGCAAGGCGGGATACCCGCTTCCGTCCTTTGAAGGGTGAAATTTATAGCTTGCAAAAATGCCGTTGTAAGCCTTATATTGCGCGCATCGGTCAGGAAATCAAAGTAGTATTTCCCGTCGTTTACAAGCGAATTCATGCGCAGATACAGACTTATTGCGGCGTTGTTGCAACAAATAAATATGATATGGAGGTAATGTGTATATTTACAGCAACAATTCGGCAGTCAACATTGAACATCTCATTGCAGACGAGGTAAAACGGCTTTCAGCTCAGTTCGGAAAGAGTTTTCTCGATTGCGATGACATCATCAAACTTACGGGTTTAGGCAGGGACAATGTACGGGCACTTATGCGCAGCCGGCGTTTTCCTGTTACCAAAGTTGGAAAAAGACAGGTCGTGAGCATACTCAATTTTGTCGCATGGCAGATGAGCGAAAACGCAGGAGGCAACAATTATGCCGCGTAAAAAAGCCACATCAAAACGTGCAAACAACGAAGGCAGCGTCTATAAAAACAAGCGAGGACTTTGGGTGGCGCAGGCGACAATCGGCTATGATGAAAACGGCAAACAGATACGCAAAGCCGTTTCAGGCAAAAGCGTGCGGAAGCCATTGCCAACCTTGCCCCTTATCTTCCCAAAAACGGCGCCCGCAAACAGTTGATACAACAGAATATGTCTCTCCAAAATCATATGCAATTTTGGTTGATGAAGTACAAAAGGCGAACAATCGCGCCGCGCACATTTGAGCGGTACATAGTGAATGCGAAACGATATATTTACCCGTATATGGGGAATTACTTGCCGCAGAATATCTCCCCCAATCTGTTGCAGGATTTTCTCGGCGGTATGCTCGATAACGGCTATGCGCTCGATACAGTCAAGCATATCAAGTACCAGCTCGGACAATATTTTGAATACTGTATTGATGAGGAAATCATAGACAAGAACCCCGTGAACAAAGTACGCCTGCAATCACGGGAACGAAAGACAAAAGACGCCGCTGAAGAACAGGAATACAAAGCAATTCCCGAAGAACTGCGCGACCGCTTTTTACAGGCAATCGGTACAAGCGTACTGTTCAAACCGCTTTGCCTGACTTCTATGTTTGCAGGCTTGCGCATCGGAGAAGTGCTTGCTCTCAAATGGAAAGACTTCGATGAAAAGAACAAGACGCTTTCCGTCGTCCGCACACAGACGGTAGAGCCGACCTTTGACGAAAACGGAAACATTACCAAGCGGGAATACGTCGTCGGTAAGACAAAGACGGCAGGCAGCGTGCGCGTTCTGCCTATTCCGGATTTACTTGTCGAAGCATTGAAAGAATGGAAAAAACTGCGCGTAATGCAGGAGCTGATGACCAAAGCTCCCGTGAGCAAGGCTGACGATTTTATCTTTGCCAACAACAACGGAGAAATGCGTTCCTACCACGGCACACGGACAATGTTTATGCGGCTTTTGAAAAAGCACGGATTAGAAGATGCGGGCATTCATTTTTATAAGTTGCGACATACCTTTTCCAATACGCTCTTTGAAGCGCAGGAAAACCCGAAAGTCATTCAAACGCTCATGGGGCATAAAAAGGTGGAGACGACGATGATTTACAACACTGCCACGACAAATAAATATTTGCAGAAAGCAGTCGATGTGTTTGACAAGCGATATGCTCCAAGCGAGCAACAAGTTACGGTGGCACAACCGTCTGAAAAACCCTCTGCGACGATTTCAGACGAAAACGAAGAAAGCCACGGCGACCAATTCCTGCAAAATGTAGCGCGGCTTATGGACGAGTATGGCGTATCCACTTTGGACGAACTTATGGAAGCCATGGACGACGACCATCCGAAACCGCGACGAACAAAAGATTTTGAAATGTAGCAAATAAGTAAAAGCCATCGCCCGTTAAGGCGGTGGCTTTCATCATATTCAAAAGGAATAAAAAGCTGTTTGCTATTGTTTGCTACCGAACCCGAAAAAGGCAGTTTCAAAGCGATTTTGACCGTCTGAAAAACGGCTTTTCAAATTCCGCAGAAAGTGGAATTAAGAACTGATAAAAATAGCAAAAAATGTTTGCTACCGTGTTTGCTATTGATTTTGTGTTTTTCCTTGATTGTGTAAAACAGTGCCAAAAATAAAGAAAAAACCACAATATCTTGTGGTTTTCCTGTGGAGCTGTTAGCGGGATTTGAACCCGCGACCTCGTCCTTACCAAGGACGTGCTCTACTCCAAAAAGAGAAAGTGCTCTAAAAAGATAAAAACGGCGGAAAATGCACTGTATCTTGTGCTTTTCGGCCGTTTTTTTATTATTTGACCACAATTCAAAGAAAAATGGTAGTAACGGTTTTTTGCCGCTTTTACTACCATTTAC